>JBAXAI010000028.1:0-48954 GCA_037142615.1 Spirochaetales bacterium
ACCACCAGCCCCGCCCACGCCACAACGCCCGCCGCCGCCACGCACGCCGCGACGCCCAGCGACGCCACGGCCAACAGAAGCACCCGCTCCCGGCGAGGGTTCACACCCAGCGAGCGGGCCACTTCGTCGTCGAGCGACAGCAGGTCCATGCGCGCGCGGCCGAGCCACAGCAGCGCCAACGAAAGCAAAGCGGGTGGCGCCAGCCACGCCAGCGAAGTCCAGGTGAGGCCGGTGAGCCCTCCCAGCGTCCAGTACACGATGTCGGGCAGCACCCTCAGCGGATCGGCCTCGTACTTGAGCACCGCCAGAGCGGCCGTGAACAGCGCCGACACGGTGATGCCGGCCAGTACCAGCCGCAACACAGTGCCCCCGTACCGAAACCGGTGCGACAACGTGACCGTGAGGAACAGCGCCACCAGCGCCGAGACAAACGCCGCCGCCGAAACCCAAGGACCCAAGGTTGCCCCGAGCACCAGCGCCAGCGCGGCCCCAAACGCCGCCCCCGACGAAACCCCGAGGAAGCCTGGCTCGACCAGAGGGTTGGCAAACACCAGCTGAAAGGTCGCCCCCGCACCGGCCAGCACCGCGCCCACCAGCAGCGCGCCGAGCACCCGGGGCAGCCGGGAGTCCCACAGGATGGATTGGGCAATGGGGTCGTTGGCCAGTGAATCCAGCGGCAAAAAGCCCGGCGCCGGGTAGCGGCCCAGCAACACGCAGATCGCAGCCGTGGCCAGGGCCCCGAAAACCAGTAGGCTCCAGGTCAGCGCATTGCCGTGCAGGGGCTTAGGGGACGCCATGCTCACCCTTGAGCTGGGGCCGGATCGAGGTGTCGAAGCTCGCCGGGTTCACGCCATACAGGAACTCGAAAAACCGGCGGGCCTCGGCCCCCGCGTCGACATCGGCAAACCGGTCCGGATGCAAAAAACTCGCGATGCGCCGGAGGCCGAGAATCCAGCGGGTATCGGCCTGGTCCCACGAGTAAAAGTCCTGGGCCATCGCGTGCACGGCACCGGCCTTCACCGCCACGGTCTGGGCAAAGCGGGGGTCGCTCCGGAAGGCCTTGGCCGCACCTGCGGCGTCGGCGCTGTAGCTCACCACGATCACCACCTCGGGGTTCCACACCGCGATCTGTTCGGCACCAACCCGCGTCCACCCGGCTCCGCGTTCAGATTGCCCGACGTTGGTGCCACCGGCCATTTCGACCAGCCGGGCCTGCATCCAGTTGGCCGGTGCCACGTCCCACGCCTGGCCGTTATCGACCGACTGCGCCAGCAGAACCTTCGGCTTGGCGAGGCCTGCCACCCGTTTTTCGGTATCGGCCTGCAAACCCTTGTAGTACGCGGTCACTTCGGCCGCGCGGGCGCCGGCGCCCAAGGCGCTCCCCAGGTTGGCCAGGTCGCGGTAAAAGCCTTCCGGCGACTCGAGGTCAAGGTACAGGGTTTTGAGGCCCAGCGCTTCGATCGACGCCCCCAGCGGCACTTTCACCGTGCTTTTGAGCAGGTACAGGTCGCCCTTGGCGGCCGCGTAGGTCTCGGCCCCCGCGTTTTTGTCGAGCGTGGCCTTGGCTGTGAAGCCGGGGTCCACGACGCTCAGGAACAGGCCGAAGCCCTGGTCGGGCTTCACCGACGAAGCCAGCAAGGGCCGCAGCGAAGGGAAGGTGAACAGCGCATCGACGACCAAGGGCGCTCCCTTGCCGGCCACGACGAGCCGTGTCGGGGTCTGGGCTGTGAGGCCCGAAGTGAGGAGGGCGGTCAGTCCAAGGGTCAGACCGAGAGCACAGAAGTTTTTCATCCGGCTAGGATACGCCCGTCAGGCTCGGGCCGCAAGGCCGACCTGCACCGCCGCTTCGAGCGACTCCACCGAGGCTTGCCATCCCCCGGCCAAGCGGTCCAGGTCGAGCCAGACCACCCCGAAACCCTGGGACTCGAGCCGCGCGCCCAGGACTTCGCGGCGGTCGGCGCGAACCGACACCACTGGAACGACCCTGGTTGCGGCCAGGCCCTGGTTCAGCGCGTCGGCCAGGCCCTGCTCCCGGTCGAGCTCGAGACGACCCACCTCGTCGAGCACGAACACCTCGGCACCGCTTTCCAGCCCCTCGCGAACGGCTTGCGCGGCCCGGGCAAACAACGAGGGGTCGAAGCTGTAGGGGCCCAGGGTCAGGGTCGGCTCTGGGAACGCGTGACGCCGGGCCAACGGCCAACGCCCCGCCTGCGCCAGGCCGCAGATTTCGAGGTCATACCCCGGGGCGGGGCCGCCTGCGCTACGGTCGACTGCGGGCTGACGGACGCCGACAAACTTAACTCCCCGCGCGGCAAGGCTTTGCGCCAGGACCCCCAGCGCCTCGGTTTTGCCCGAGCCGGGGGAACCGGTGACAAGCACCGCCAAGGGGCGGCCCCCACCCGGGTAGTCGGCCGGTACGTCGAAGTCCTGCGAAAGGGAGGGGCCCTCGTACCACAGGGCCGGAGGCAAGTGTGCCCACACGTCGCGCATGGTGTGGTTGTCGTCAAAACCTTGCAGCACGGCGGCCACTTCGGCATCGAAGAGCACCGGGTGCCCGGGTTGGGCCCGCGAGCCGCTGCGAAAAGCCCTTGGTCGCGGGTTCTGGGGTGTCGCTTTGCGCACGTTCAAAAGGCCGTCAAACAGCGGGAGACGACCGGGGGGGAGGTCGGCCAGGGTGACGAAGAAGCCGTCGGTGGTCACTTGGGCCGCACCCCGCCGCACGGACGAGAACAGCCCGGTCTGCCACGCGGGGTTGGCCACGATCACCACGCCGGGGCCGGTCAGGCGTCGGCGCACTTCGGCTTCGCGGGAGCCGACCACCACCAGCGCGCGGCAGCCTTCCGAAGTGACCTTCGCGACCACCGACTCGAGCAGCGTCAGGCCCTGCCAGGGGAGCAGGAGCTTCCACACTCCCATGCGGCTCGAGGCTCCAGCCGCCAGGACCACGCAGTCGAGGTTGGTCATCGGCCTGTCAGCGCAAACACTTGGCGAAAAAGGCCCGGATCAGGTCTGTCACAGCGGGCTGGAAGAACTCGACGGACGCGTGGTCGGCCCCCTCGAGCCGGTACAGGTCGACGGGCACGCCGTGCGCCTCGAGAGCGTCGTACAGAAGTTCGCTTTGAGCCATCGAAACCAAGCCGTCCTTGAGTCCGTGCAGGAGCAAGAAGGGCGGGGTTTTCGGTGTGATCGCCGCCACGGGGTTCGTGGCCTGGTAGGCCTTGGCGCCCGGCTTGACCTTCCGCCCCAGGAACAGGGCTTCGGGGGTGATGAGGCCCGGCCCACTGCTCGCGGCCTGCAATTCCAGGTCGACCGGCGGGTACCACGCGCACACGCCCTGGACGTCGGTGGTCACCCCCAACTGCGTCGCCAGGTAACCCCCCGCCGACTCGCCCATCACGCCAATCCGCTTGGTGTCGATCTGGAAGCGCACAGCGTTCGCTTTGAGGTAGGTCAGCGCCGCCTGAAGGTCTTCGAGTTGGGCTGGATGCTGGGCCTCGTGGGTAAGGCGGTACTCGACGCTGGCGATGACGTACCCCTCACGGGCCAACTCGACCAGGTTCGGCAGGTGCGCGTTGTGGTCGACGTCGAACCAGCCCCCACCGCAGATCCAGAGCACCAACGGCAGCGGCTTCGGCTGACCTTCAAAGTGCCGGATCACGCTCAGGCGCAGGTTTTTGGTCGTGTGCCCAAACCAGCTGGGTACTTGCGTGTAAGTGAGGTCGGTGTCGAACCAGAGCCCGGCGCGTTCGACCTTTACCTTCAGGTTCTTCTTCATTTCAACCACCTTTCGAGCCATTCCAGGGCGTCGTCTTCCATGGCACGGGTCACCTCGTGGCCGACCCCCTGATACACGTTCTGCTGAAACCGCTCCGGCTGAGCATACAGCGGACGAACAGCCTCCGCCAGATTCTCGTTGCCTTCGAGCGGCACCAACGTGTCGTCGGCGCCGTTGAGCAGCAACACGGGGCGGTCGGCGAACACTTCAGGCCGGTTCACGGGGTCGAAGCGCTCCACGGCCGCAGCCAGCCCGGGATTGTAGAACTCATCCCATGCCAAGGCCCGGAACTCCTCGCGCAGGTGCCGCTGTCGCATCAGCGCGAGGTAGTCGCCACTGCCGATGAAGGCTGCCCCTGCCGTGAACCGCGGGTCGAGACCCAGGGCCATCAACGTCACATGGCCACCGAGCGAAACTCCCGTCACTCCGACCCGCTGAACCGACAGACCCAACCTCGCTGGAAGAAAATCCAGCAACAGGCTCAGGTCGGTGGCCGTGCCTACCATCAGTCCGTACATGTCGGCCGCGTGCGTGGGGCTATGGTCGTTGGCTGCGTGCGACACCAAACGCCGTCCGTGATTGCGCTGTTCCACGCCAACGGCAACCAAGCCCCGTTCGGCCAGTCGTTTACACAAGCCGTGCGTGTCGCCGATGTGCCCCCCGCGCCCGTGCGTCACGAGCACGACGGGTTTGTCGGCCGCAGCGCCAAACACATGCACCTCGAGGCCGGCCACGCAGGCCGACTCATACCCGGGCATTCTGCCTCCGGGAGTTGCGCACGTACAGGGCGATTTCGGTGGCCACCATGAGCGCGTTGAGAATGTACAGCGACAACACCACGTCGCGGCTGTAGAGCAGTTTGTGCGCGATGCCCGCGAAATACCCCAGCAGCACCAGCACCAGGAAGATCAGACTCTTGGAGCCGACCTGCGCCGTCTTCCACGACTTGTAGATGGCAAACGGCCACGACGCGCCAAAGCAGAGCAGCATCACGGCCTCGAACACGCTCAGCGACATGAGAACCCCCGACCCCCAGTGTAGCAAATTACGGCGCTTCGATCTCGAGGGCCCGGCTATCGGCCCTTGACCGAGCCTCGCGGTTAGCGTAGTTTCACTTCGTGGGGTGGTGGACCGGCCCGTTGGGCTTTTCGTCCGCCTGAGATCATACCCGTTGAACCTGTCCGGATAATGCCGGCGAAGGGAACACACCATGGGGCTTTGGCTTCTTCCGTCCAAACTTTCGTTTTCGTGGGGCTGGCTTTCGCTGCCAGCGCTGGTGCTGCTTTGGCAGGTCACCGTGTGGGTCACCGGTTGGCCCGAGTACCTGCTGCCCGGCCCGCTGTCGGTGCTTTCGACGCTCGGGGCCGACGCAGCGGTCTGGTTGCCCGCCTTGGGCTCAACGTTGACCCTCACCGGGCTGGGGTTTGCGCTGGCGCTGGGGTTCGCTCTGGTCGCTGGCGTCGCGCTCGACGCGTTCCCCACGCTCGCTCAGCTTGCAAATCCGTTGATTCTGCTCAGTCAGACTGTACCCGTGTTCTTTTTGTACCCGCTGCTGCTGATCACGCTGGGCTTCGGCGCGCTCCCGCTCATTGTGGTGGTGTTCCTGGCGTGCTTCTTCCCGCTCTTGATCAACTTTTTGCAGGGGTTGAAGGCGACAGGCCCCGCCTACCTTGACCTGTTCCGGACCCTCGGCGCGGGCCGCTGGGCCACGGTAGTGCGCCTGAAGTTCCCGTGGGCCTTCCCGTCGCTCGTTTCGGGCCTGCGCCTGGCGGTGGCCTACGCGCTCACGGCCTGCGTCATGGGCGAGTACCTCGGCGCTCGCGAGGGTCTGGGCGTGTACATGGCCCGCGCCTTCCGCAGTTTTGCCCCCGCGAGGGTGTTGGCCGCTATCGTCGTGATCAGCGCTGTCACGTGGTTGCTGTTTGCCAGCGTTCACCTGCTTGAAAAACGTTTCCAGACAAGGAGTTCCTCATGAAGATTTTCGCCGCGCTTGGCCTGTGGGCCGCAGTTGGGTTGGGCGCTGCTGCCCTCGAAAAGGTCACCATCGTGCTCGACTGGACGGTCAACACCAACCACACCGGGCTCTACGTGGCGCTGGCCAAGGGCTACTTCACCCAGGCGGGCCTTGAGGTCACCGTGGAGCCCGCACCCGCGAACGGCGTCGTCGGTCTGTTGGCTACCGGCAAGGCCGACTTCGCCTACAGCTACCAGGAAGAAGTGGTGCAAAGCCGCGCTCAGGGCATTCCTGTCACCGCCGTGGCCTCGGTCATCCACAACAACACTTCGGGCTTCGCTTCGCGCGCCAGCGCTGGAATCACGCGGCCCAAGGATTTCGAGGGCAAGCGCTATGGGGGGTGGGGCAGCCCCATCGAAGAGGCTATCTTGAAGGCGCTGATGAAGGCCGACGGTGGCGACGCGAGCAAGGTGAAGATCGAGAGTCTGGGCGACCTCGACTTTTTTGCCGCCACCGAGAAGACCGTCGATTTCGCCTGGGTGTTTGAAGGCTGGACCGTGCAGGAGGCTGCCGTGCGAGGCGTCAAACTCAACTACCTCGACATGAGCAAAATCGCCCCGGTGCTGAACGAGTACACCCCTGTGATCGTCGCGTTGCAGGCTGGGGCGGCGAAGAATCCTGCCAAGACAAGGGCCTTCCTCGCGGCGTTGTCGAGGGGTTACCAAGACGCGGCCAGGGATCCTGCCGGCGCGGCGGCCGTCCTCCTCAAGGCGGCTCCCGAACTGAATGCCGACCTCGTAAAGCGCAGCCAGGTGTACCTTTCGCCGCGCTACCAGGCCGACGCCAAACGCTGGGGCGAGTTCGACGGCGCACGTTGGAACGCCTTCCAGAACTGGATGACCGGCAACGCGTTGGTCGAGGGTTCCGGGGTCGCCACGCTGGCGGCTCAGAAAGACTTGTTCACCAACGCCTACCTGCCTGCGCCATGACACCCGAACTGGAAGTCACGGGCCTTGAGCTCGACTATGAGGGGCTGCCAGTGCTGCGCGACCTGCAGTTTTCCCTTGGCGCCGGCGAACACCTGGCGATTCTGGGGCCGTCGGGCTGCGGCAAGAGCACGCTGCTGCGGCTGCTGACGGGTCTGGAGACTCCCAGCCGCGGGCGCATCCTTTGGCGGGGGACAGACCTCACCGGCGCTGGTTCCCCCGGCGCTCGTCCCCCCGGCGCTGGCTCAAGCGGACACTGCGGCCGGTTCGCGTTCATGGGTCAGCAGGATCTTCTGCTCCCCTGGTCGCGCCTTTGGGAAAACGTCGGCCTTCCCCTGCTGCTCCGAGGGCAGCCCCGCGCTGCCGTGCGCCGCCAGGTTCTCGAGTTTCTGGTCGTGTTCGGGCTGAGCGGGTTCGCCGACCATTTTCCGCACCAACTTTCGGGGGGAATGCGCCAGCGGGCGGCCTTGGCCCGCACCAGTCTGGCCTCGCACTCGGGCGAGGGGGGCGAGCTGCTGCTGCTTGACGAGCCCTTTGCTTCCCTCGACGTGCTGAGCCGGGCTCAGCTCCAGGAATGGCTCGACGATATCCTTGCCCACGAGAAGTCGACCCTGGTGCTGGTGACGCACAGCGTCGACGAGGCCCTTCTTCTGGCCGAGCGGGTCATCGTTCTTTCCAAGTCGCCGGGTCGCATTGTGCTGGAAGAAACTGTGCCTTACGCCGGAGCCAGGTTCGCCGACAAGGCTTGGCTCCCCGAGTTTTTGGCGCAAAAGAAGCGGGTGCTGGATGTCCTTTTAGGCAGTGGAGCCGCCCATGTCCACTAGTGGAAACTCCCCCCCTGGCGCTGGCCCCCGCCTGGCCGTTTACTATTGGACCGGCACGGGCAACACCGCCAGGGCCGTGGGGGTGGTGGTGCGTGAACTCCAACAAGCCGGTTGGGAGGTTGGCGCTACCTTGGTGCGACACGACACGCCGGTCCCCAGCCCCACCGAACTCGCCGGGCTTGAGCACCTGTTGCTGGCTTGCCCCACCTTGGGGTTCTCGGCCCCGGCGAGTTTTCTGGCGTGGCTGGGGCGGTGGCCCAAGGCGAACGGCCCCCTTGCCTCCAGGCCGGTTGCGTCGGTGCTGGCGGTCTGCGGGGCCGAACTGTGGCGCGGCCGGGTCCTCGCAGGGCATTCGGGCGGGCTGCGCCGACAGGTGGCGCGCCGCTTGGCGGTCAAGGGCCTTCGGGTGGCCAGGGCCACCGACGTGTCGTACCCCGCCAACTGGACGCAGTTTTTTCGGCCTACTTTGCCGCCTCAGGTCGGTGCGCTCCTGGAACTCGGCGACGCCGGGGCGCTGGCGTTTGCCCGGGCCCTCGCCTCTGCCACGCCTGTGCCCGACCGACGCAGCCGGTGGCTTTCGTTGCCCTTAAACGCCGTCGGGGTGCTCTTCCGCTCGCTGGCACGCCGCTTTCTGGCCCGCCTGTACACCGCCGACCCCGCCTGCACCGCTTGCGGCCTGTGTGCGCGCGACTGTCCGGTCGGCGCCATCCGCATGACGGCCACCGCCAACTCTCCCGGCTCCTTGCCTGCCTGGAGCCTCCGTTGCGACGCCTGCAACCGGTGCATCAACTTGTGCCCGGCGGCAGCCATCCAGACGTCGTGGTTTCGCCTCGTGATCCACGGGAGCTTGCAACTCGCGGCGACTGTCGGTGCGGTTGTGGCACTTTGGTGGTGGGGTCCTGTGCTCCCGTGGGTGTTCTGGCTGCTGTTCACCACGCTTCAACTGACCTGGCTCGACTCGGCGCTGGTGTGGCTCGAGCGGCGACGCCGGTTCAGGAGGCTGCTCACGCGGGGGCCGACACAGAACTGGGGGCGCTACCGGGCACCCGGCTCTTCCGGGGTGACGCTCCAGGAGTAGGTGCCCGCAGAAAGATCATTGACGATGGTGAGTGAACTCCCGTTCCAGCTCCGCACCGACGTCAGCCGCTGCCCTTGCACGGTGACCTCGGGCCTGGCAGCCACCAACTCGGGGTGAGCCTTGCGGATTTGCAGCATGGCCAGCAAACCGGCGTGTACACGGCCGGCGGGACTTTCGGGCTCGTCGCGGGTTTGGCGCTCGCGCCCGGCGTCCCAGGGGCCCCGGTGCAAAAAGCGGCTGTCGGCGAACCCCGTCCGGGCCGCCTCGGCGCGGTAGAACTCCCCGTTGTTCTCCATGCCGATCTCGTCGCCGTAATAGAGGATGGGGGTGCCCGGCAGCGAGAACAGAAGCGACCACGCCAGCAAAGTCTTTGCCGGATTCCTATCGAACAGGTCAAACAGGCGCCCCGAAAAAGCCTGGCCGTTGCGGAAGGCCGCCTCGGGAAGCTTGGTGTAGCTCGCCGCCAGCGCCGCCCTCTCGCCAATGGGCACCAGCTCAAGGGTCACTTCATCGTGCAGTCTCAAAAACGTGAGCCACGCGCAGTCGGCCGGCAAGTCAGGAAAGCGGGCCTCGGCCAGGCGCTGAGGGTTGCCATCGAGCAGCGTCTGGTAAAACCTCGGCATCAGGTCAAAGTGGTAGGCCGCCTTGCATTCGTCGCCGTCGCCAAAATAGGCCAACAGCGGCTCGGGGGCCACGTTGGCTTCGGCCAGCAGCAGACTCCCGGGCCCCAACGCGTCGAGGCAGGCCTGAAACAGCCTGAGCAGCAGGTGCACCTGGGGTCTGCTGTCGCAGTCGGTGCCTTCTTCCTTCCACAACAGCGCCGCGGCGTCCATCCGGAACCCGTTGACCCCAAAAACCTTCCAGTTGGTCAGAATGCGCACCATCTCGAAGGCCACCTGCGGGTTGCGGTAGTTCAGGTCCGGCTGAAAAGGGTAGAACCGGTGGAAGTTCCAAGCCGAAGCCTCGGGTCGCCAGGTCCAGTTGGAATCGACCAAGCCCGGGAACACCAAAGGCGCCGACGAAAACTCCCGTCCGGTTTCACTCCAAAGGTAGTAGTCACGAAACGGTGACCCCGGATCGCGGGCGGCCACAAACCACGGGTGGAGGTCCGAGGTATGGTTGACGGCAATATCGAAAATCACGTGGATCCCCAGGGGTTCAGCCGCCTGCAGCAAACGCGAAAGGGCAGCGTTGCCCCCGTGGCGCGCATCGACCTGCGTGTAGTCGCTGATGTCAAAGCCCTGGTCGCGGCCCGGGCTTGAGAGCAGCGGCAGCAGCCAGAGGACAGACACGCCAAGTCCTTGCAGCCGTGGGAGTTGCCCTCCCAGCCCGTCGAGATCCCCGAAGGCGTCCGGATACACGCAGTAGACCAGACCGGTCGTCGCGAACTTTTTGGCCTTTCCCTCTCCGCGGCTGGCGGCAAGGTGCTCGAGGTGCCGCATCAAGGCGCCGAGCACCCGGGTCTCAAAAGGGTAGAGCTGCCCCCACAAAGAAGGGATGGCCGTTTGACTCATAAGTTCCCCCAAAAAAAAGCGTTGACAAAAAAACAAAGTGCCCATAATCTCGTGAAAGAGCTTTTATGAAAGAACTTTCAGAGAACAGTATCACGCCCGTTGTTCAGGGGTCAACCATCTACGATGTCGCGGAAGTCGCCGCCGTGAGCATCACCACCGTCTCGCGGTTTCTGAACTCTCCCGAGAAGGTCAACGCGCAAACCTCGCGCAAAATCCGCGAGGCCATCGACAAGCTGTCGTACATTCCGCACGGCAACACCGGCAGCAAGTCCAAGCGGCAAGTTGGCCGCATCGGTGTCATTACCCCGTTCTTCCCGGCGCCGAGTTTTGTGCAGCGCCTTCAGGGCATGACGGCCGTGCTCCGGCAACACCATTGCGAACTGGTGATCTACACCGTCGATTCCCCCGAACAGCTCGACGAGTACCTGCATTCCATTCCTTTTGCCAAACGGCTCGACGGCGTGATCATCATGTCGATGCAGATCGACCCTGCCGCTTCGTCACGCCTCGACAGGGCGGGGTTGCCCGTGGTTCTGGTGGAACAGTCGCACCCCTCGTTCAGCGGCGTCGAGTGCGACAACCGGCTTGGCGGCGCGCTGGCGGCCCGGCACTTTCTCGACAAGGGCTACCTGCCCTGCGGTTTTGTGGGTGAGGCCCTGGTGCCGCCGTACTCCCTGCGCCCCAGCGAGGTCCGCTGGCAAGGCTACGAAGAGGCTCTCAAGCAAGCGGGAGTCCTGGTCGCACCGCAGCATGTGGCTTTGGGCGAAACCACGGTCGACAGCGGCTACGCCCTGGGCCGGAAGCTCCTCGACCGTGCCGACCGGCCCCGGGCCTTGTTCGCGATGAGCGACCTCCAGGCCATCGGTCTGCTCAAGGCCGCCCGGGAACTCGGTCTTGCGGTACCCGGCGACGTTGCTCTGCTCGGGTTTGACGACATCGAAGCCGCCGGTTGGCTCGGGCTGTCGACCGTGAGCCAAAACCTGGCCGAATCGGGCCGCTTGGCGGCGGAACTGCTGATGAGCCGCATCCGCGAGCCCCAACGGCCTCAACAACTGATCCACTTGAAAGTTGAAGTGATACCAAGATCTACCACCTGAACCGGCAGGACAAGGAGGAAACTGCGCCGGACCCCGTGTTTTGTTTCATGCCCCATTCTAAGGAGATACTATGAAGAAGATTCTATTCGCCGTGGCTGCCATCGCAACCATGACTCTGTTCACTACGGCCCTCGCGGCCGATCCGCTGGCTGACGCGTTCGCCGGCAAGCTCAAAGGCAAGACGGTGACCATGTCGGGACCCTTTACCGACAACGACGCCGTCAAGTTCAACGACTCGGTCAAGGACTTCACTGCCAAGACCGGCATAACCATTGAATATGAAGGCTCCAAGGAGTTTGAAGCCTCTATTTCGATCCGTGTCGACGGTGGCAACGCCCCCGACATCGTGGACTTCCCCCAGCCGGGCCTGTTGGCGGGCTTCGTCAAGAAGGGCAAGGTGCTCGACCTGAACAAGATGCTCGACGTCACCAAGCTCAAGGCCAACTACATCCAGAGCTGGCTCGACATGGGCACCATGCCCGGCCCCGATGGCAAGTCCATCATGGCTGGCCTGTGGGCACGCGCCAACGTCAAGGGCATCGTCTGGTACAACAAGAAAGAGTTTGACAAGGCCGGCTACAAGGTTCCCACCACCTGGGCCGAACTGACCAAACTCCAGGACCAGATCAAGAAAGACGGCGACGCTCCCTGGGCCATCGGCATCGAATCGGGTGCCGCCACCGGTTGGTCGGCTACCGACTGGACCGAACAGCTGATGCTGCGCACCACCAGCCTGCAGAACTACGACAAGTGGGTCGCCGGTACCCTCAAGTTCAACAGCCCCGAAGTCCGCAAGGCCATTCAAACGTGGTCCGACATCTGGTTCACCAACGGCAACGTGTACGGCGGACGCAAGTCCATCCCGACGACCAGCTTCGGTGACGCTCCCAAGGTCATGTTCGAAACTCCCCCCAAGGCTTGGCTCCACGACCAGGGCAGCTTCATCACCAGCTTCTTCCCAAACGGCCTGACCCCCGGAGTTGACTACGACTTCTTCAACCTTCCCGCGATCAACGCTACCTACGGTGCGCCCCTGGAAGTCGGTGGAGACATCTACGCCATGTTCAACGACCGCCCCGAAGTGCGCGCCGCGATGCAGTACTTTGGTACCGCCGCCTCGCTCAAGAGCTGGGTTCAGGCCGGTGGCGCTTTGGCTCCCCAAAAGGACGTCGATGTGTCGTGGTACACCAACTACGTCGACCAGAAACTCGGGACCATGCTCCGCGACGCCAAGGCTCTGCGCTTTGATGCTTCCGACCTGATGCCCGGTGCTGTTGGCGCCGGTTCGTTCTGGAGGGGCATGACCTCGTACGTATCGGGCTCGATGACTCTCGACCAGGCCGTCAAGGACATTGACGCCAGCTGGCCCGGCGCCCGCTAAGGCGATCGCCTGGAGAACTTCGGGCTTGCCCGAAGTTCTCCACTGCCTTTGCTAGCGTTGAGGCCACTTTCAAATCTTTGCCCACTGAGGAGAACAAAATGTCATCGTTCCCAATGGCCGCGCCCGAGAAGGCGGGGATCAAGTATCTGAAGCTCTCTTTGTTGTTTGTGGCGGCCGTCGTGGTGCTCGCCGGGGGCTTCGTTTTCCTCAAGGAATACAAAGACTCCAAACTTCTGCTCATCCTGTTCGCCGTCGTTTGGGGCGTCGGGTCCACGATCTTGCTTTACACCGTGCTCAACGCCGTCGCCGAAACCTTTCCGCGCAAGGTGCGCACCTGGGTGCTGCCGCTGGTGTTTGCCGGCCCCGCGCTCGTGCTGCTCGTCTGGTTTCTGGTGCTGCCCACCGTGCGCACGCTGGGCCTGAGCTTTTTTGACGAAACCAGCACCAAGTTTGTTGGACTGGACAATTACTTCTACGCCTTTACCAACCCCACCATGCTCGAAAGTTTCGGCAACAACCTGCTGTGGCTGTTTTTTGGCACCGCAGGAACGGTGGTTCTGGGCCTGCTCATCGCCGTGCTGGCCGACCGAAGCCCCTGGGAAGCCGGCTTCAAGGCCCTGATCTTTTTGCCCATGGCCATCAGTTTTGTGGGCGCCGGCGTCATTTGGAAGTTCATTTACGCCTACAAAGGCGAAGGCATCGCCGACATCGGGCTGCTCAACGCCGTCGTGGTGGCCTTTGGCGGCACGTCGCAAGCGTGGCTGCAATTGCCGATATGGAATAACTTTCTGCTCATCGTCATCATGATCTGGCTGCAGACCGGGTACGCCATGGTCATCCTTTCGTCGGCCATCAAGAACATCCCCGAGGAACACCTCGAGGCCGCCCGCATCGACGGGGCCAGCGAGTTCCAGATCTTCTTTCGCATCATCATCCCCTCGATTTTGGGGAGCATCATCACTGTCACCACCACCATCGTCATCTTCAGCCTCAAGCTGTTCGACATCGTGCGGGTGATGACGGGCGGCAACTTCGGCACCAACGTCGTGGCCAACCAGTTTTACGTCGAGCAGTTCACCTTTGGCAGCACCGGCCACGCCTCGGCCATCGCCATCGTGCTGCTCGTGGCCATTGTGCCCGTTCTCATCTACAACCTGCGGCAGTTCGCCGAAAGGAAGGCCTTCGCATGAGCCGCTCCCTCACGGCAGGCAAAAAGCCCCCGGTTTTGCAAAAGATAATCGTCACCGTCATCCTGTCGGCTGTCGCGCTCGTCTGGACCGTGCCCACTCTGGGCGTTCTGGTCACCTCGTTCCGCGATTCCAAAGACATTTTCAGCTCTGGCTGGTGGACAGTGCTGCCGCATCAGGGGTGGACCAAGACAGGCACCTTCGAAGCCGACGCGGCCCTCGACCTCGACCAGCCGATCACGCTCGAGGGCACCACAGCCGAGTTCGCCGACTGGCGCGCCGGAGTTTCCGTGACCCCCGACCGCCAGCTCAAGTGGATCGGCAACAAGCGCACCCACACCGTCGAAGTCAGCGAACGCCGCTGGGTCGGCTTTGGCGTCAACCTCACCTGGGACAACTACGCCAACGTGCTTTCGGCAGGCGAGATCAAGTTCAAGGACGGCGAGGGCAAGGAGCTCAGCCGCTTGGGCAACAACTTCGCCGACGCCGTGCTCAACTCGCTGGCCGTTTCGATTCCCGCCACGCTGATTCCTATCCTGATCGCGGCCTTTGCCGCGTTCGCGTTCGCCTGGATGGAGTTCCCCGGCCGCAAGACCCTGTTCGTGATGGTGGTGGCGCTGCTGGTGGTACCGCTGCAGATCGCGCTCATTCCCATCCTGCAAGACTTCACCAACCTCGACCTGAACGGAACGTACTTGGCGATGTGGCTGGCGCACACGGGCTTCGGCCTCCCGCTGGCCATCTACCTGCTGTTCAACTACATTTCGAGCCTGCCGCGCGACATCCTGGAATCGGCCTACATCGACGGGGCCACGCCATTCATCACGTTTGTGCGTCTGATTCTGCCGCTGTCGGTGCCGGCGCTGGCCAGCTTTGCCATCTTCCAGTTCTTGTGGGTGTGGAACGACTACCTGGTCGCGCTGATCTTCCTGGGAGACCGCAACCGGGTGGTCACGAGCGCTCTGGCGGCCATGGTCGGTGAAAAGGGTCAGGACTGGCATTTGCTCACCAGCGGGGCCTTCTTGAGCATGATTCTGCCGCTGGCGGTGTTCTTTGCCTTGCAACGCTTCTTCGTCCGCGGCCTCATGGCCGGCTCGATCAAAGGCTAGCGCTGTGGACCTCCCGCTATTTTTGCCTTTCGAAGCGCGTGGGCTGACCCAAAAGCCCGAGTGGGCGGAGTTTGCCCCGCGTCTCGAAACCCAGTGGGAGGACCTCAGCCGGCGCTTTTTGCAACTCTATGGCCATCGTGAAGACGCCGAGGCCCAGTTGGCCGAACTCGTGGCCGAAGCCTTTGCCGCGTGGCGGGCCCGGCCCGCCGTGTTCCAGGAGCGCGACCGGCGAAGGCCTCCGGCCAGCCTGTGGTTCCAAAGCCAG
Organism: Spirochaetales bacterium; assembly: GCA_037142615.1. Lineage (GTDB taxonomy): Bacteria > Spirochaetota > Spirochaetia > JABEVK01 > JABEVK01 > JAIFLN01. The sequence goes on from JBAXAI010000028.1 coordinate 15,171, forward strand.
GAGCAGGTGGGAGCCGTGGCGTACGTGGACCGGTGGGCCGGCGATTTTCGGGCGCTGGAGGCCCGGGTTCCCTACCTCAAGGAGTTGGGCGTCACGTATCTGCACCTGATGCCGTTCTTTCTGGCCCCCGAAAACGAGAGCGACGGCGGCTACGCGGTGAGCAGTTACCGCCACACCGACCCCAGGCTCGGCACCATGGACGACGTGCAACACTTGGCTCAAGTGCTTGACAAGGAAGGAATTGTTCTGGTAGCCGACTTTGTGTTCAACCACACGAGCCACGAGCACGAGTGGGCCCTCAAGGCCCGCGAAGGCGACCCGGTGTATCAAGGCTACTACTGGCTGTTCGACCACAAGGACGAAACCGCCCCGTGGCAGGCTGGCTTGCGCGACATCTTTCCCGAAACCCGCAAAGGCTCGTTCACCTGGGACACCGGGCTGGCCAAATGGGTGTGGACCACCTTCAACAGCTTTCAGTGGGACCTCAACTATTCCAACCCCGAGGTACTGCGCGCCATGGCCCGGGAACTGACCAGCCTGGCCAACCGCGGCCTGGGCATCCTGCGCCTCGACGCCGTGGCCTTCGTTTGGAAGCAGCAGGGCACCAACTGCGAGAACCTGCCGGGAGCGCACACGCTCATTCAGCTTTTTCAAGCCGTGGCACGCCTGGCTTGTCCGTCGCTGCTGTTCCTGAGCGAGGCCATCGTTCATCCCGACGACATCGCGCGCTACATCAGCCCCGCCGAATGCCAGCTGAGCTACAACCCGCTGCTGATGGCCGAGCTGTGGGAAGCCAGCGCCACCAAAGAAGTCAAACTGCTCGAACTGTCGCTGCGAACGCGCCACGCCCTGCCCGCCGGGACCGCGTGGGTGAACTACGTGCGCTGCCACGACGACATCGGCTGGACCTTTGCCGACGAAGACGCGGCGCAGGTGGGCATCAACGGCTACGACCACCGTCAGTTCCTCAACAAGTTCTACACCGGCGACTTTGATGGCACCTTCAGCCGGGGCGTGAGCTTTCAGCATAACCCCGACACCGGTGACCGGCGCATCTGCGGCTCGGCGGCCAGCTTGGCCGGGGTCGAAAAAGCCCGACTGGACGAGGACCCCGCAGCGTTGCAGACCGCACTTCGCCGCCTGACGTTGCTCTACGGCATCGCCTACAGCGCCGGCGGGCTCCCCTTGCTCTACCTGGGCGACGAATTGGGCGTCGAAAACTGGTACGGCTACGAAAAGGACCCTGCCATGGTCAAGGACAGCCGCTGGGTTCATCGGCCGTTGTGGAGCGACGCCGACGCCGCCAAGCGCCACGACTCCACGACCGTGGCCGGCCGGGTGTTCGAGCGTCTGCTCACCCTTTCGCGGCAGCGCAAGGCCCACGCGGTGTTCGGAACGCAGGGCCTGGAGGTGCTGGCAACCGGTCATCCGTCGGTGCTGGCCTACCGGAAAGTGCTGGGCAATCAGCGCCTCACCGTCGTCGGGAACTTTTCCGAGACCCCGGTCAAGGTATGGGCCGGGGTCTCGGGCCGCGACTTGTTGGGGTCGCTGGTTCAACAGGCGCAGCACCCGCTCGAACTGCCGGCCTGCGGGCTGGTGTGGCTGTACGAGGAAGTTACCTCAGCCCGTTGAGAACGAGGATCTCGGGCCGGTACTCAAAGTGGATGGTGTCGAACAGAAGCCACTTGCCGCCCCAGACCCAACCTTCGGCCTCAAAGGCCTCAACCACCCCCGGTGGCGGGGTCCAGCGGTGGGCCCAGGTCCACTTGTACCAGTGGGCGGTGTCGGTCTGGGCCCACAGCCAGTAGACGGCCTTGCCGCCGTAGCTCTTCGGGATCAGATCGAGAGCTGTCCCGTAGGCGTGGTTGCTGCGGCTCTGGGTACCGGCGATGTCACGCCAGTTGAAGCCTTCCATTCGCTTCAGTTGGGCCAGAAAGGCGGCCACCTCGGTGTCTCGTGCCGCCGCCGTGGTCACGGCCTTCTCAACGCGCCGCAGCGAGTCGACCACATCCTGGTGCATCGTGACCTGTAGCCCGAAAAGCTTAAGCTTGCGCTGCCGCTGATCGGCCTCGCCACGGTTGTGGATGCGCCAAAGCGCGTCAAAAAAGGCCCCGTTGCGTGCCACGTTGGTCGCCTTTCGGTCAGTCAGCAGGGCTTCAACGGCGAGTTCCTGTTCCGAGGTCCAATCCGCCACGGCGGGAATCTTGCGTGTGTACTGGTAGAAGGGTTGCGGCGCGAAGCTGATCCAGCGGCCCGACAGTGGCTGGGGCAAAAGGCGTCCGCTGGCCCAAAGAAACTTCTCGCCCCTGACCTGAAAACTCCATTCGGTACCGGCAAGCCTCACTTGGGTGAGCACGCCCGGGTAGGCGGTCTTGAGCGACTGAAGCACCACGGGAGCGGCAAAGCTCTTCGACAGGGGGTCAGCGTTGGTCTGGGCCCAACACGGCATTCCGGCCCAGGCAAGTTCTAGGGCCAAGGTCAGCGCCGGGAGGAGTAGACCGCGCCGCCGCCGGTTCAGAGCGTCACCTCAGGCGGGCCAGCATTTCGGTAATGTAGGGATTGCGGATGCCCCGGCGCTGGAACTGCTGCAGCACGGCCATCGCCTCGTTGCGGTGCCCCAAAGCCAGGTGACACTCAGCCATCTCCTGATAGATTCTGGGGTTACTGCTGTCGTTGCGCAACATGCCCGTCAACGTGTGCAGGGCCTGATCGTAGTGCCCCTGCGCCTTGCGGACCAGCGCCAAGCCCAGGATTGCATACTGATCGTACTCAATATCGAGGGCGGCCTGGTAACTCGCTTCGGCGTCTGCGTAGCGTTCCAACGCCCTCAGCGCGTCACCGGCCCGGGTGAGGATCACCTTGTTGTGCGGGTCAAACTCCAGAATCCGGTTCCAGTGGGCCAGAGATTCCTCGCTGCGGCCCAACCCACGGAAGCAGTCCGCCAGACCGAACAGCGCGTAGAAGTTGTCGGGGTGCTGCAGCAGAACTCGCTGGAAGTAGGGCACACCCAGTTCGTAGGTCTTCAGCTTTCGGTGGCAATTGCCCAGCGAGGTCAGCACCCGGATGTCGGCGTCGGTGTGCAGCTTCTCCATCTTTTCCCAGCAGCGGAGCGCTTCGCGGTAGTCTTTGAAGTCGTAGTACAGGTGGCCCAGACCGATGAGCGCGTAGGCATTTTCGGGCTCGATCGCGAGCACCTTTTGGTAGGTCGCCTTGGAGCCGCCGAAGTTGCGCACCTTGCGGAAGGCGTCGGCGACGCGCGTGAGCACGGTCAGGTTCTGGCCGTCCTGCTCCAGGTATTTTTCCCAAATGTCGAGGGCCTTGTGGAACAAACCCAGGCCCTTATACGCGTCGGCCAGACCGAACAGCGCGTAGTTGTTGGTGGCGTTTTGGCGCAGGCACTCCTGGTAGTAGGCAGTGGCCTTTTCAAAATCGGCCCGCTTGCGGCACAGGTCGCCCAGGCCGACCAGCGCGTAGTTATTCTTGGGTTCCAGCGCGATCAACTGGGTGAAGCAGTCCTCGGCCTCGTTGAGGTGCCCTTCCTTCAGCGCGGCGTAGCCCTCTTTCGAGAGCTCGCTGACCGGGTCGTTGCCGTCGGGCAGTTCCTGAATCGGGTGCGGCTGTTCAAACTCGGCGTCAATCATTCCTCGATCCAGTTTCGCAGGACGGTGGTGAGTTTGACCACCATGGCCTCGGCCTGTGGCGGGGCTGGCGCGAGTTTGTACATCTGAAAGGCCGAAAGGTAGTCCTTCTGCTTCTGGTAGTAGTCGCCCAGACGCACCATTCCATCGGTGTACAGCGTGGAAACGAAGATTTTCTTGGCCTGTTCAAACTCCCCGCGCGAAAACAGGTCGTTCCCCTTGCGGATGAGTTGCACTTTGATTTCGGAGGGCAGCGGGGGCAGATTGGGCCGGGTGGTCTTGAGAAAGCCTTGTTGCGGCATCTCCATCACAGCACTCCTTTGGTCGAAGGGACCACCGAACCCGGGGCACGCAGCGTATACGCCTGAGCCAAAGCCTTGCCGAGCGCCTTGAACAGGGCCTCGACCATGTGGTGGGCGTTTTCACCGTACCGGCAACGCGCGTGGAGCGTGATGCGGGCGTTGTTGGCCAAGGCGATGACAAACTCGCGCACCAGCGACAGGTCAAAGTTACCCGCGTGGGTCTGCGGCAATTCGGCCTCGTATACCCAGTACGGGCGACTGCACACATCGATCACGCACTCCGACAGGGCCTCGTCCATGGGGATGGTCTGGTGGCCGTAGCGGACCAAGGCTCCCCGGTCTTTCTGCAAGCGCGAAAAGGCGTCGCCCAGCACAATCCCTACGTCTTCCACGAGGTGATGCGGATCGACGTCGAGATCGCCGGTGGCGGTCACTTCGAGGAAAAAGCCCCCGTGAAAGGCCAGGGCGTTTAACATGTGGTCAAAAAACGGCAGGCCTGTCGCGAGTTTCGGGGCCCCGCTGCTGTCCAGGTCGAGGACCAGATGAATGCGGGTTTCTTTGGTGTTTCGATCGATCGTGACACTCATATTATTTACGTAAAGTATCGACCAGCGCCCCGATCTCTTGATAGCGGAGTTTGTAGTACGCCGCGTTGGCGAACAGATTCACGCCGATTTCTCCCAAGGTTTCGAGCACCTCGAGGCCGTTGGCCTTGAGCGTCGAGCCGGTTTCGACGAGATCGACGATGTAGGGCGCCAAGCCGAGCACGGGGGCCAGCTCAACCGAGCCGTCCAGGCGGATGATTTTGACCGGGACGCCGAGGCCGTGAAAGTAGTCGCGGGTGAAGCGGGTGAACTTGGTGGCGATGGTCATGTGGCTCGAGCCCGCCAGCGGACCGGAAGTGAACCCCGGGGGCCGGCTGTGGTCCTTTCGGGCGGCCAAGGCCATGCGGGTCTGTCCAAAGTCGAAGCTCAGCAGGCGTGGAAACTCGTAGCCCGACTCATACAGCACATCATCGCCGCAAAGGCCTAGACCCGCGATGCCGTGGTGCACGTACGTTGGCAGGTCGGCGTTTTTCACCAGAATGATCTGCAGGGTTCCGGTCGAGTCGAGGGTGGTGAGCTTGCGGTCGTTAAAGTCGAACACAAAGCCCTTGCCGGCAAAGTGCTTTTGCACCAAGTCAAACAGGCGGCCCTTGGGCAGGGCCAGGGTGAGGGGCAGCGGCGGGGTCTGCGTCATAGCGTCATGTTCCTTCCGGCCTGGCGGGCCTCACGGGCCTTGTGGAAGCGCTGTTCCAAGGTGGCCCCCGTCGCACCCGGCGCGGTGGCAGGACTGTCGAGCTTGCCCAGGTCAACCAGAGTTTCCACCTTGCCCAAATGAAAACTGAAGCCGACCGAAGGCGAGTCGAGGCCGAAGCGGGCCAGAAGTTTGTCGTAGCGGCCACCGGCAGCCAGCGCGTCGCCCAATCCCGGTTGGTAGACCCGGAACACCAGCCCCGTGTAGTAGCTTTGACGGCCGGCCTCGCTGAAATCCACCCGGAAACGCTCGCCAAAGCCCAGCGCCTCGAGCCGGGACGCCAGTTCGATAACGAGCTCGGCTTGGGCCCGAGTGGCCGGCGAAAGGCCTTGCAGCCGACCCACCTGCGCCCGGGCCTCGGTGGCCGTGCCGATGAAGCCGAACAGGTCGCGAAGCGCCTGCGGCCCGGGGAGTTCGTCCCAGCGGCGCAGCAACACGGCCTCGAGAGCAGCGGCCTGGGCCCCGGCATCGAGTGCGCCAAAAGCGGCGTCGAACACGCCACGACTGCCCAGATGGATGCGGGCCTGAGGCAAGCCCAGCGTGGTGAGCACTTCTTCGAGCAGGAGCAGCATTTCCAGGTCACCTTCGGGACCGCTGGCGCCCAGGAACTCGGCCCCGATCTGGAAGAACTCGTTGGCGGCGATGTCTTCAAGGTCCTGGTGGCGCAAAATGGTGTCGGAATAGCACACACGAAGGGGAGCATGCCCGCTTTGAAGCGCTACCCCCAGCGACCGGGCCAAAAACAGCGTGATGTCGCTGCGCAGCATCAGCAGATCGCCTTCGCGGTCCACCAGTCGGTAGACGCTTTCAGCCTGGCGGCCCAACAGCGGCGCGTAGAGGTCGTAAAAGTCAAACACCGGGGTCTGTACCGGCTGGTACCCCCAGCGGGTGAAAAGATTCTGCACCCGACGGACCAATTCCTGACGGCGGAAAGCGTCTTCGAGCATCAGCCGCTCGGTGCCTTGGGGGAGTTTGTACAGGTGCGAGGCAGAGTTCATGGCTCCCAGCCTACCAGATCTCAGGCGAGTGAAACAACCGACCGAAGGTGAGGACCAAGCCCGCCGCCAACGACACAAGGCCTCCCGCCAGCCAGAGGGCGGGCAACGGTGGCTCAACGCTCGCCACCGGGGTGTTGTACCCGGCTACCACGAGCCCCGCCAGCGCAAGCACGACCGGTAGGCCGTTGAACAGCGCGTGGGCCGCCAAGGGCCACGCCAAACCGCCGGTCTTGAGGCGCAGCCAGCCCAGGTACACCCCCGCGAACACGGCGGGAACCCCCTGCCAGGGGTTGAGGTGCATCAGCCCGAACAGCAGGCTTGTCCAGAGGACTGCGGCCCAACTCCCGTAACGCCGGACGAGCGGAGGGAGCATCAGCCCGCGGAACAAGCTTTCTTCGGTGAGGGGGGCCACGAGCATCAGCGCTACGAGCAGGGGCACCGGCTGGCTGGGGTCGAACAGTCGGGTCAGGGCTCGCACCAGGGTTTCAGGAATTGGCCACAACTGGGCGACGAGGTTGCCGACTTGGCCCAGCACCAAACTGCCCCCCACGGCCGAGAGCCCCACGCCCAAGGCCAGCGCGAGGGGATTCGCCAGTACGGTCGCTGGCGTGGCGGAGCTAGGCGCCGAGCCTCGTCGCTGCCAAGCCCAACCCACCGCCAGCACCAGTCCAAAGGCCAGAAGGTTGGACGTACCCAGCGGCCACTTTGCCCCCGGGTCAAGGAACGAGAATACCAACAGAACAGCCACCGTGAGCCCGAGCGAGGCCAGCGCCCCCGGAAAAGGCTCGCGGCCGCCGAGTTCCCGGGTCACGGTTCGAGTTTGTCGAGCGCCTCGAGCGCCAGAGTCACCACGGCCGGCACGTAGTCGCTGAAGCGCACGTCTTGCAGGACAGCGCGACCAGCTGACTTTTTCACGGCCCCCAGGTTGAAGATGATTTCGCGCACGAGCGCGAGCTCATCCGCCGTCAAGACTCCCTGCTTCTGCTTCAGATTGAAGTCGCCCAGGTTTTTGACCAGGATGTCGATGCTCACCGGGTCGCCAATGTGCGCCAGAACCCTCACGGCGATCATCTTGAGCGCCATGTCGGCCTTTTTCTGGTCGATCAACGTCTTCATCGGACCTGAAAGCGCTGGGGGTGGTGCGGGAGCGGCATTGGCTGCCATGAGCGAGGCCTTCAACAAGCGGGTGGCCGCGTCCTTTTCCAGCGAATCGCGCATCTGAAAGGTGACCAGCGTCGACAGCACCGCCTCGGCGGCCTTGCCTCCGGCAACGGGATCGCTTTCGACCCCCAGGTCAAGGAAAAGTGACTCGCGGAAAATCAGGTCATCGTCGTTGCGCAGGAGGTCCAACTTCGACGCAAAGACGTCGGAAGACATGGCGCCGAGGGACTTGCGGGCCAGTTCGCGGATCCCTCCAGCGGCAGTATACCAGCCGAGGCTGGCGACCGCGGTATCACGGAACGCGCCGGTCGCCTTGAGAAGGGCCAGCGACTGAAGGATGTAACTGGCCATCACTTCTTGCGAGCGGCCACGGACGGCCCCGGCATTCAATTGTCCTAGCTCGCGGATCATATCAAGCACCGCGCGGCTGTCGCCCATGCGGGCCAGAGCCAACCAGGCCTCTCCCCGAAGGAAGGGGTCCTTGTACTGCGCGGGAATGCGTCCCAGCAACTGGGCGGCCGCAACCACTTTGCGGGTTCCAAGTGCCTGGCACAACCACTGGCCCAAGGCCCGTTTTTCTTGTTTGACGTTGTCGGTGCCCTTTTCGAGATCCTCGCTGTCAGCAAGCAGGAGGGCCTGCAGCAGAAAGGCATCGCTCAGGTCGGCGGGGCGCTGGGACTGAAGGTACGAAAGGCGCTCGGCGAGGGGACTCGCTTCGTAAAAAGACCACTGGTTGGTCGTGGTCTCAGCCGGCAAAACAGCCGAGCCCACGGCGAAGATCGCCAGGAGAATCAGCAAGGTTTTTGTTTTCATACTAATATTATCGTGTTTTGCCGGTCAAAAAACCAAAAAAAAGTAATCCGATGACTCAGAGCACCAAAAGGCCTTGCAAAGACGAGATGCGGGCGGGGTCAGACCAGCTGTCAACGTACTCGCCCTCGGCGGTAAACTCGACTACCTGACGGCCCTTCTTTCCGTTGCCGGGGCCGTGGTCCTGCCAGTTGGCCGCGACGATGTGGCCGTCTTCGAGCACTTGAAAACTGGCGTAGAAGAACGGCGCCACCTCGTCGGGAACGGTCCCCTTGCCTCCAAAAGTCTGCAAAAGCTTGCCCTGCGCGTCAAAACGGGCCAAAAAGGCCCCGTAGCCAGCCGAGACAAGCGTGGTGCCGTCTTCAAAGCGGTGGGGCATCCAGGCGTGGAGAAAACCGGGCGCCTCGAGCCGCCGCAGAGCTTCGAGCGAAGGGCTGGTTTCCAGGATGTGGTCGTTGGTGCACAACAAAAAAGTTCCCGTGGGGGTAGGGCGCATCAGTCGTACATAGTCGCCTTCGCGGCGCACCACTCGTTCGAGCGCGCCAGAGGCCGAAAGCGTCGCAACGGTGACCCCCAAGCGACCTTCGAGACCCAAACCGGTCAGGAGCGTTCGACCATCGATCCTTCGAACCGAAGTCACGTGACGCCAGCGGTCCTGCAGCCCCATAACGCGTCCCGAAGCGATTTCAACCTCAAAATACCCCCGGTCGAACCCGACAAGGACCCGGTCGGGCCCCAACCGCTGAAGGTCGCGCGCCAGGGGTAACTCGGCCAAGTCGAGAGTCCAGCCAGCCGCACCGCTGGCGGTGTCGTAGAGTCCCAGGGTTTGTTTTCCCTCGTCGTAGCCCACAAAGCGATGCCGCATGGCAGAACCTCCGATGTTTTGCCGCATTAAACCTATCCTGTCATGGTAGGTGCGAACTTGGATCCCGTCAAATTCCCTTGACAGAAGGACCCGATGGTCGCTAAAATAAAACAACGTTCCACTAGATGAAACAGGAGTCACCATGGACAAGGAAACTGTGCTTCTACGCATCCGGGAATCGGGTGTTGTTGCGGTTGTGCGGGCCGAAACCTCCGACCAAGCGCTTCGCATCAGCGAGGCCTGCCTGGCCGGTGGCGTGTCAGCTATCGAAGTGACGTTCACCGTGCCCCGCGCCCACGACGTGATCGCCGACCTGGCCAAACGCTTTTCGGCCAACGAGATTCTCCTGGGTGCCGGGTCGGTGCTCGATCCCGAAACCGCGCGCATCGCTATTCTCGAAGGTGCCAACTACATCGTTTCCCCCTGCCTCAACCTCGAGACGCTGAGGTTGTGCAACCGCTACCGCGTGGCCTGCATGCCCGGCGCCATGACAGTGGCCGAGGTAGTCGCTGCGCTTGAGGGCGGAGCCGACATCATCAAGGTGTTTCCCGGCGAGGTGGCAGGTCCGGCTTTCATCAAAGGTGTGCGCGGTCCCCTGCCGCAAGCGCGGTTGATGCCCACCGGCGGAGTCAGTCTCGACAACGTAGCGACGTGGATCGGGGCAGGAGCCGTGGCTATCGGCGTGGGAGGGCAACTGACCGCTGGCGCGCTGACCGGAGACTACACTAAAGTAACAAAGACCGCCCGGCAGTTCATCGAAGCCGTCCGCACGGCCCGCACCGAGACGTAAGGAGCTCCCATGAGCAGAATCATCACCTTTGGCGAAATCATGCTGCGGCTCAAAAGCCCGGCGAACGAGCGGCTTTTCCAGGCCCCGAACCTGGAGGCCACCTTTGGCGGCGGCGAGGCCAACGTGGCCGTGTCGCTGGCGTTGTTCGGCCGCGAGGCCGCCTTCGTCACCGCGTTGCCCGACAACCCTGTGGCCGACGCCGCCGTGAGGCAACTGCGCGGCTATGGCGTCGACACCCGGGGTATCAAACGCACCAAGACCGGCCGCCTGGGCATTTACTTCCTCGAGACCGGCGCCAACCAGCGCGCCAGCACTGTGGTGTACGACCGCGACGGCTCGGCCATCCAGGCGGTCAAACCCGGCGATTTCGACTGGGCGAACCTGTTTGCCGGTGCCAGTTGGTTCCACGTGACCGGCATCACCCCGGCGCTGTCGCAGTCGGCCGCTGACGCCACCCTCGAAGCCATGAAAGCTGCCCAGAAAGCCGGGGTGAAGGTCAGTTTTGACCTGAACTACCGCAAAAAGCTCTGGAACTACGGCAAAAAGGCCCCCGAGGTGATGACCGAGCTGGTGAAGCACGTCGACGTCGTGGTCGCCAACGAAGAAGACATCCAGATGTGCCTCGGAATCAATCCGGATGCCAGCGCAACCGGGGGAGTCGACGTCTCGACAGGCCACGTGAGCGCCGAAGCCTATCGCGGCCTTACCCAAAAGGTGAAAAAAACCTACCCCAACCTGAGCGTGGTCGCGGTCACCCTGCGCGCCAGCCGTTCCGCCGACCGCAACGGTTGGTCGGCCGTGCTCGACGGCCAGGCGGGCTTTTTCACCAGCAAGAGCTACGACATCGACGACATCGTCGACCGTGTTGGCGGCGGCGACAGCTTCAGCGCCGGGCTGGTGTTCGGCCTCACCGAATGGGCCGACGCCACCACCGAACACGAGTCCAAGGCCCTGGAATACGCCGTCGCCGCCAGTTGCCTCAAGCACAGCATTCCGGGCGATTTTAACTTGGTCACCCGTTCCGAAGTCGAAAGTCTAATGGGTGGCGATGCCACCGGGAGAGTCAAGCGATGAATCTGGATATCCGTTATGCGCACCACCCCGACGATGTGAAGGGGTACGACACCACCAAGCTGCGCGAGCACTTTCTCGTGGAACAACTGTTTGTTCCCGGCGAGATCGCGCTCACCTACACCCACGTCGACCGCGTGGTGTTCGGCGGGGCCACCCCCACCGACAAACCGCTGGCCCTGCTCGGCGGCAAAGATTTCGGCACCGACGTGTTTTTGGAACGCCGCGAGCTGGGCATCATCAACATCGGCGGCGAGGGCAGCGTCACCCTCGACGGCGTGGTGCATCCCATGATCAAGGGAGATGGGTTCTACGTCGGCAAGGGCACCAAGCAGGTGCTGTTCGCCAGCAAGGACGCCAAGAACCCCGCGCAGTTCTACCTGGCCAGCTCCCCCGCGCACCAAACGTTCCCCACGGTGAAAATTGAGTTTGCCAAGGCCAATCCCCGCAAGGTGGGCGCGCCCGAGACCGTCAACGTGCGCACCATCTACCAGTACGTGCACCCCGCCGTCTGCCAAAGCTGCCAGCTGGTGATGGGCATGACCCTGCTCGAAACCGGCAGCGTGTGGAACACCATGCCCTGCCACACCCACGAGCGCCGCATGGAAGTGTACCTGTACTTTGATATGGCGGCCGACACGCGCGTGTTCCACATGCACGGCCAACCCAGCGAAACCCGTCACCTCGTGGTTGCCGACCGGCAGGCCGTGATCAGTCCGTCGTGGAGCATCCATTCGGGCGTCGGAACCGGCAGCTACACCTTCATCTGGGCCATGGCCGGCGAGAACCAGACGTTCGACGACATGGACCACGTCAAGCCCGAGGATCTTCGGTAGGTCAGGGGGGGCGACCCCCCTGAGGCTGTACGCGGTACAAAGTACCGGGTACAGCCCCACCCCCCGTACGGGGTTGCCACCCCGTAACGCCCCGCTCTCGCAACGCCGACATGATCTCATTATTTTTTTTCAGGAGCGTCTATGAGCTTAAGCACGATGTTTTCACTGCAAGGCAAAGTCGCCATCGTCACCGGGAGTTCCCGGGGGCTGGGGCAGGCGATTTGCGTCGCCTACGCGCAGGCCGGAGCCAAGGTGCTCGGCGTCAGTTCCAGCCCGTCCGACGAGACCAAAGCCCAGGTGCAAGCCGCCGGTGGCGAGTTTGCGTGGGTGCAGGCCGACCTCACCAGCACCAAGACCATTCCCGGCATTGTCGCCGCCGCCCTTAAAGCGTTTGGGCGCATCGACATCCTGATGAACAACGCCGGTACCATCCGCCGCGCCGACATGGTCGATTTCACCGAAAAAGACTGGGACGACGTGATGGACGTTAACCTCAAGACGGTGTTCTTTTTGAGCCAGGCGGTGGCCAAACAGTTCCTCAAACAGGGCGGCGGGGGCAAAATCATCCACATCGCCTCGATGCTGAGCTTTCAGGGTGGCATCCGCGTGGTGAGCTACACCGCCAGCAAAAGCGGCCTGGCGGGCATCACCAAGGCCATGGCCAACGAGTGGGCCAAGCACAACATCCAGGTCAACGCCATCGCCCCCGGCTACATGGCCACCGACAACACGGCCGCCCTCCGCGCCGACGCCGACCGCAACGCCTCCATTTTGGCGCGCATTCCGGCAGGACGTTGGGGAGAATCGGCCGACCTGATGGGGCCGGCCGTGTTCCTCGCCAGCGCCGCCAGCGACTATATGACGGGGGCTATTGTACCAGTCGACGGCGGCTGGCTGGCCCGGTAGTCTTCAGCGTTACCTGCCGTTTGGTGTCGGCTGAGCGGTGGAAGGCGTGCATCAGCTCGAGCACGTGGAGCGTCATCCCGACGCCGGCGCGGGCGGGTCGGCCTTCGCTGATGGCGGTGGCCATTTCACTGAGTCCCAGTCCGCGTGAGTTCTCAGCGTACCCGAATAGCAGGGGAATCTCGCTCCACTCGCTTTGGCCGGCCTTGCGGTAGCGCACCGGTCCGCCAAAGGCGTTCGGGTCGGGCACCTGCAGCGTGCCGCCCGTGCCCCAGATCTCGAGCGGCACGTGGGAACTGCCACCGGCCACGTCGAAGCTGGTTACCACGGTGGCTGTCGCGCCCGAGGCAAAACGCACCAGACCAGCGATGTGCGTGGGCACCTCGACGTCCATCACGGTGCCCTTTTTGGGGGCGCTGCTGATGGTCCGCTGGCCGCGCGCCTTCGACGTCATTCCCGCCACCGAGACGGCGGGCCCCAGCAGGGCCACCAGCGCGGTCAGGTAGTAAGGACCCATGTCGAACATCGGGCCACCGCCCACCTGGTAGTAAAACGCGGGGTCGGGGTGCCAGTGTTCGTGGCCGCCGCACACCATGAAGGCGGTGGCGCCGATGGGAGTGCCGATCCAGCCGTCCTCGATGAGTTTGACGCAGGTCTGGATGCCCCCGCCGAGGAAGGTGTCGGGCGCTCCTCCCAGGTACAGCCCCTTGGCCTTTGCCAGCGCGGCCAGCTCTTCGCCCTCCTCCAGCTTCACCGCCAGGGGTTTTTCCACATACACATGCTTGCCCGCCTCGAGGGCGGCTTTGCACACCGAGTAGTGCGCGAGCGGCACCGTTAGGTTGAGCACCACGTCGATGCTCTTGTCGGCCAGCAACTCCTTGACGCTGCAGACTTTGGCCACGCCGAACTCGGTGGCCCTGGCCTGCGCGCGCGCCAGGTCGAGGTCGGCCACCGCGCGGATTTCGAGGTTGTCGAACAGCGTGGTGCCGTTCTTCAGGTAGATGGAGCTGATGTTGCCGCACCCGATGATGCCGACCCCCAGCTTTTTGGTCACTTGGCTGCCCATACGAGCCCCCTTTCCAGAATAGTTCGGGCCGGTTCGGCCTCGAGAACGTCGCAGTGGTGGCCCAGGCTGGTGTAAAACACGCGTCCCTTGCCCCAGTATTTGGTCCAGACCACGGGCATGGAAACCCGGCCGTTGGCGGCGTGAGGGCCGTCGGCCACCGGGAACTCCGTGGTGGCCAGCACCTTCACCGCCGGGTCGACATGCAGGTAGTACTGCTCCGACTTGACCTCAAAGGCCTCGATGCCCTCGACGATGGGGTGCGAGTTTCGCACCGGGATCACGGTGTACTCGGTGCCGTCGTTGCCCGGGTGAGCCACCCATTGGCCCCCGGTGAGGAACTGCCAGTCCACGCTTTCGCGGAAGGAGTCGCACATGCCACCGTGGCAGCCGGCGATTCCCGTTCCAGCGGCGACGGCAGTCAGCACAGCCGCGCACTGCTCCTTGGTGATGGTGCTCATCGTCACCACGGGTACAAAAAGGTCGAGGTTGGTCATCAAAGCGGGATCAAGCAGGCTGTCGAGGGTGGTGCTCACGGTGACCTGAAAGTCGTTCTTGGCAAGCAGCGTGCGGCAGAGTTCGGCGACCAGGGCGGGCTCGTGGCCGTCCCAGCCACCGTGGATAATCAGGGCGTTCTTCATACCGTCATTTTAGGGGGATTCCGGCAGTTTGCGCGCGCCGATTTTTGCCGGGATAGGGACACTTCTTGTCATCATCGGTGTGTTTTGGTAACTTGAGCCCATGCTGCCCTTTGCCGAGCATCGCTCGTATTCGCCCGGTCTTCCCGTCTACGCCGCCACCGGGCGGGGGTTCGATTTTTTGGCGCATTGGCACCCCGACGTCGAGCTGTGCCTGGTCACCGAAGGCCTCATGACCGTCGGGGTGGACGGCCAACGCGTCGATCTCGGGCCCGGCGACCTGGCTCTGGTGGCGTCCAACGGCATCCACCATTACCAGAAGACCGCGCGGGGCTCGGCGCACATCATGGTGATTTTTCGCCCCGAAGTGGCCGGGTACCCGGGCATCTGGCCTCATCAGCGCCGGGTCGTCCAACCGTTCTGGCGGGCCACGGAAACCGGTGTCGTGCCCGAGCTACTGAGGCAGATTCTCGAGGAATACCGCCGCGACGACGAGTTCCGCGCCACCGTGGTGCGCGGGCTGGTCACCCAGCTCTGCGGCCTCCTCGACCGCGGCTTCACGGTCGAGGAGGCACAGACACTGGCTGAGCCCGTAACGCTGCGTCACCGCATGGCCGAGGCTATCACTTTTGTCCGGTCGCGGTTCTCGACCGACCTGACTTTGGACGAGGTGGCTGCCCACGTCAACCAAAGTCCGTGGTACTTTTCGCGGTGCTTTCAGCGCAGCTGCGGAACGGGGTTCAAAGCCTACCTGAACGCCCTGCGCGTCGAAGAGGCCAGCCGACTATTGGTCACCACCGACAGGACGATTCTTGACATCGCGCTGGCCTGCGGTTTTTCCGGGTCGCGGAGTTTTCACCGCACGTTCCGGCGCGTGACGGGGCGGGCACCGCGCGCTGGTTGACATTGGCCTGTCTATACGGTATTCTCTATGTATATACGGAGGCGGTCATGCTCAGCATTCGCAACGCCGAGGTGGAGTCCCTTGCCCGCGAGCTGGCAGCGCGTTGCGGCGTCGGGATCACCGAGGTCATTTTGCAGGCGCTCAGGGAGCGCAAAGACGTGCTCAACGACACGCAGGCCAAAAAGAAGGCGCAGCTCGACGCCATCGTCGAACGGTGCCGACAGCTCCCAGTCCTTGACCACCGCACGCCCGATGAGATCATGGGGTACAACGAGATTGGAGCCTTCGATTGATCGTCGACACTTCGGCGCTGTGCGCCATCGTCTTCGCTGAACCGGAAGCCCAGGCATTTATGGATCTGCTCAGATCTACCGACCGTAAGTTGATGAGTGCGATGAACGCCTTCGAGGCGGGCATGCTCATCGAGTCGCGAAAGGGGACCGACGGTACAATCGTCCTCGAGGATATCATTCAGTCGACCGACATCGACATTGTCGCCTTCGACGCCACGCTGGCCGAGGTTGCCCTCGACGCGTGGCGGCAGTTTGGCAAAGGTCACCACCCGGCGGGGCTCAACTTTGTCGATTGCGCGGCCTACGCCCTGGCCCGGGTGACCAACCAGCCCCTCCTGTACAAGGGCGACGACTTTTCGCTCACCGATATTGTGCGGGCTGTTTGACAGTTGTTTAAACAAGGTGTAAACTTCAGCCATCATGCAAGCGACCATTCAGAAATGGGGCAACAGCCTCGGCGTCCGGATCCCCAGTCTCATCGCCAAGGAACTCGAGCTGAAAAGCGGGTCCTCGGTCGAGATACGCGAGGAAGACCATCGGATTATCATTCAGGCTTCCCCCAAAAAGACGTTGCGGGAGATCCTTGAGCTCGTTACCGAGGAAAACATCCACTCCGAGCAGTTTGGTCTGTCCGCAGGGAAGGAACTTCTGTGAGTTCTTATGTGCCCGACCGCGGCGACGTTGTTTGGCTGGATTTCGACCCGCAACTCGGTCACGAGCAAGCAGGAAAGCGACCGGCGTTGGTCTTTTCGCCGATTGACTACAACAGGAAGATTGGCCTCGCTTTGTTCTTCCCCATCACTTCGCAGGTGAAGGGCTATCCTTTTGAGGTGCGTGTTCAACTCGGCAAGATTGACGGGGTGATTCTGGCCGATCAGGTCAAGAGTCTCGACTGGAGGGCCAGGAAGGTGAGGCTGATCGAGAAAGCGTCCGAAGAAGCCCTTGCTGAAGTTCGGGAGAAACTGGAGTGGCTTCTTGAGAAATAGGGCGGCTAGATCCTGACCTCGAGCTCCCTACCAGCCCCCGCTACCAGTGCAACGTCCACCGAGCGGCTTTCACCGGCGGCTAGGTGCACCTTGGCGAAGCCCACCAACCGCCGCAACGGCGCCTCTGGATCGTTCGCCGCGCCCGTTTCGTACACTTGGATCACCGTCGCTCCGTCGCGTTTGCCGGTATTGGTCACCTGGGCGGTGAGCACCTCGCCATGGCGCTGGTTTGCCAGAGCGCGGAAGGTCGTGTAGCTCAATCCATGGCCGAACGGGTACAAGGGACTGCCCCGGAAGTACCGGTAGGTTCGGCCTTCCATTGCGTAGTCCTCAAACGGCGGCAGGTCGGCAATGGAACGGTAAAACGTCACCGGCAGGCGGGCGCTGGGCGAGACTTTGCCAAACAGCACGTCGGCGAGCGCGTTGCCCCCTTCGGCACCGGGGTAGAAGCACTGCACCACGGCGTTCGCCTTCTGGTCGGCGGCGGTCAGGTTGACGCAGCTGCCACTCACGTTGACCACCACCAGCGGCTTGCCGGTGGCGCGCACGGCCTCGAACAGCTCGCGCTGCACCTGCGGCCATTCAAGGTCACCCTTGTCACCGCCCAGCTGGCCGTTGTAAGCATCGCCTTCCTCGCCCTCCATGGTGGGGTTGAGGCCCAGGCACAGGACTACCACGTCGGCTCTCCGGGCGGCAAGGACGGCCTCTCGCTGGGGCTGTTCGGCCCAAGAGCCCGGGGCGGCTTCGAACGGGTGGCAGCCGCGCGCGTACTCCACCTTGGCGGTGGTGGCGTCCTGGAGGCCTCGCAACAGCGTAGTGTACCGGCTGGGGGTGCCGTTGTAGTTGCCCAGCAGCACCAGCTTGTCGTCGGCGTTGGGGCCGATCACGGCGATGGTCTGCGTCGGTTTTAGGGGCAAGATCCCGTCGTTTTTCAGCAGGACGAGGCTTTCGGCAGCCATCTGCCGGTTCAGGGCGGTGTGTGCTTCCGACTCGACCACCTCGTAGCCAACACCGTTGTAGACGCAGTTGTCGTCGAACATGCCCAGGCGGAACCGGGCCGTAAACAGGCTTTCGACGGCCTCGGTGAGGGTGGCTTCGGTGACCAGTCCTTGCTCGACCGCCTGTAACAGCCAGAGGAAGGACTCGCCGCAGTTGAGCTGGCAGCCGTTGTTCACCGCCAGCGCGGCGCTCTCGGCCTCCGATTTAGTCAGGTGGTGGTGGTTGTGGATGTCCGAAAGGGCACCGCAATCCGACACGACATAGCCGTCGAAACCAAACTCGCCGTACAGTTTCTGCTTCAGGTAGGTGGGGCTGGCACACGCCGCCTCGCCGTTGATGCGGTTGTACGAGCCCATCACCGCCGACGGGTCGGCCCGGTCGATGACGTACTGGAACGCCCAAAGGTAGGTGTCGCGCAGATCGCGTTCCGAAACCTCGGCGTTGAAGCCGTGGCGACCGTTCTCGGGTCCACTATGTGCTGCGTAGTGCTTAAGGGTGGCGTCGACTTTGCGGTGCACGGGGTCGTCGCCCTGCAGACCTCGCACAAACGCCACGCCCATTTCGCCGGTCAGGAAGGGGTCCTCGCCATAGGTTTCGTGGCCACGGCCCCAGCGCGGGTCGCGGAAGATGTTGATGTTGGGCGACCACATGGTGAGGCCCTGGTAGATGAGCGTGTCGCCCAAACTCTTGTACTGGTTGTACTTGGCGCGAGCCTCATCGGAAATCGCGGTGGCCACGCGGTGCATCAGCGGCGTGTCGAAACTGGCGGCCAGGGCGATGGCCTGCGGAAAAACCGTCGCGGCACCGGCCCGTGCCACCCCGTGCAGGCACTCGTTCCACCAGTTGTAGGCGGGCACCCCAAGCCGCTCGATGGCGGGAGCGTTGTAGCGCATCTGCGCAGCCTTTTCGGGCAGGGTTATCTGGGCAACGAGGGCTTTAGCGCGTTCGTGGTGGGTCATGGTAACTCCAATAACATCAAAACCCGGCCGTTGACCAGTCCTCGACCACCAGACCGGGGATGCCCGCAAAATCGGTCGCGTTGCAGGTCGCCAGGATGAGCCCGTGCCGGAGGGCCGTGCTGGCGATCATGAGGTCGAATTGCGGCTTCGTAAAGCCCGCTGCGCTGAACCCGGCTTGCAGGCGGGCATAAACGGCCGCGCACTCATTGTCGAACGCCAACACAGGCAAACGTCCCTTGAGAAGCTTCTCCCAAAAAGCGAACAATGGCGGCGAGTTTTTCAGGTGGAGTCCGTAGAGGACTTCGAGCTCGACCATGGCACTGATGGCGTAGTCGGACTCTGGTCTCATTCGCCAGCGCGAAACCACCGAGTCCAGAGGCCTCTTCTTGAGCGGCTGGGAGTACACCGACGTGTCGAGCAGCACCTTCACGGCAACTCGTCCAACGGATTCCACCGGACCTCAGTCGAACGCGCGGGAGCCTCAAAGTCGATTGACCCGTAGGGCAGACCCGACCGTTCGCGGAGTTCCCAAACGTCGGGCGGTGTTTCCTCGCGGTACGGGATGATGCGGACCATCGGCTTGCCCCGGACTGTCAGGACGACGCTTTCACCCGAGGACGCAATCCGCTTCACCAGCTCGGAGATTTGGGCCTTGGCCTCAAAGAGGGTGATGGTACTCATGTCAACAGGTTAACTAGTTAACCTGTTGAGTGTCAAGGTCAAAGGTCAGGCAAACACCCCCGGCAGTTCCGCCCATTCGGCGTCGGGGTCGGCCGAAATCCGGCGGATCTTCTGTTCGAACGCCTGCCACGCCGCTTCATCGGTGAACTCGTAGCTGTGCCCCCAGAACCAGAACACGCCGTTGGGCTGGCGCTTGGCGGCTTCGTAGCTGTCCCAGAAATCGGGCATGTTGACGTGGCCGCTGGTGGGTGTGGCGAGGGGATTCGCGCCGGGCAAGACCTCCGCCTGCTCGCAGGTGCGACCGTACACGTGCCCCGCTTCGCCCACGACCGCTGCGGTGGCGTCGTTGAAGTCGCCAAACGGGTAGGCGAACCCCGCTACGGGCTGGCCAAACTTGTCCTGCAGACGGTGGCGCGCATCGACCACCTCGGCACGCCACGTGGCCAGCGGAATCCGGGTGGGCCACGGGTGGGTGCACGTATGGTTGGCGATGGTGAATCCTTCGTACACGGCGGTCAGCTCGGCCCACGGCAAACGGCGCACGGGGTGCACGTTCTGGTACAGCCAAGCGCTGTCCTCGGGCCGCTGATGCAGGTCGGGGTTCAGGTTGAAGGAGGCTTTGGCACCGTGTTGGCGCAGCAGATCGGTCAGCCGCCGGTCACTTTCCACGCCATCGTCCCAGCATTGAACCACGCGGAGTTTCATAGGGCCTCCCTCGTTTCGGTTTGATTCATCCGCGCCGTCCCTTCCTGCACCTTGACCAGATTGCGCCGTCGGAATTGGTATTCAGAGCCCCAATCGGCGGCCCCGTCGACCTCGAGCATCAGCCGGAAAACTGGCCCTCCCGACCGCACCGGCCAACGGACCGTTGGTCCCGCCGCGTTGACTCCCGGTGCCAGCGCCGGGCACGGCCACGTGGCGAGCAGGGTGCGCTCCCCATCGTCCAGCCAGGCGGAGACAGTGACTGCGGGAATGTCAAACGGCGAGTCGTTGAGCAGCCACAGTTCGGCCTCCCACAGCTCGCCCTCGGTCCAGCGGAACTTGGCGTAGCGCGCGCTGGCCAGTACCGGGCGGCAGGCTTGGCGCACGGCCGCGAGCGCCGGTTTGGGCTGCGCGGGGTACATCACCAGGCTGTTGTTGGCGGCGCACGGCCACGGTTCGTTGAAGCACCAGTTGAGCGCCATGGAACAATACGGTTTCTGGCGCCGCGCCTCTTCGTACACATAACGGTACCCTTCGGCCTGAAGCGTCTGGCCCGCGTCGATGAGCAGAGCGAGATTGTCGGCGGGGCCGAAGTAGTCGGCGATCACCTCGGGCATCAGCCAGGTGGTCGGTTGCCACGAGTCAAACCCGTGGTGGGCCGTCCACGCGGTGGTGGGGAGGGGGGGCCACAGCTCGTCCGCAGGAATGATGCCCTGCAGCACCGCCACCGACGACGGACTGGGCACGCCGAACTCGGTGTACGCCGTGCAGCGGGCCTTGTTCATCACCTCGAAAACGTCTTGACCCGCATCGTCGCGGAACACGTACGGCCCATGGCCCATACCCATCACCGGCGAGGTGGGCAAGAACGGTGTGCCGGGATCCAGCGCCAGGCAGATGGCGCCCAGCTGGCGAAGGGCCAGCGATTGGTCGTCCATACCCGACCAGCTGTTGAACAGCTCGTTGCCGCCGCACCACAGGGCCGTGCTCGGGTGGAGCCGCAGCCGCCGCACGATGGCGTCGGCCTCGCGAGCCAGCGTCGCCAGATAGGCCGGCTCGTCGGGGTAGTTATTGCAGGCCAGCGGAAACTCCTGCCACACCAGCAGGCCTTTCTGGTCGCACAGGTCGTGGAAGGCTTCTTTGTTCACGATTCCGCCACCCCAAACCCGCACAATGTTGAAGTTCGCGCCCACCGCCAGATCGAGAAGCTCTTCGTAACGCCCCGCCGTCAGGGTGCCGGGGAACACCTCGGGGTTGACCCAGTTGGTCCCCTTGGCGAACACGCCGCGACCGTTGACCTCGAACTGCACCCCCGTCACACTGCGGGTTTTGGGAAAGATCGCCGGTTCGTTCCACGCGCCTTCGTTGGTCACCAGCCGTATGCGCCGGAAGCCTACCGTACGGACTAGCCGGTCGACCTCGCGACCGGCCACCTCCAGCGTCAGTTCGAGCTGGTACAAATACGGGGTGCCTTGATCGTGCGGCCACCAAAGTTGCGGGTTGTGCAGGGTGCCAGCGAAGCGGGCGTTGGTACCCTTGCCAGCGCCGCTGCCAAAGCCGGCGTCGCTTGCAGCCGCCTGGCTCGCGTCCCAAATCGCCTCGCCTTTCGCCTCGCGCAAACGCGCTCGCACTCGACCTTCCTGGTGGATTCCCCCGGGCAATGGACGGTCCCAAACCACGTCGACGGTGAACCGGGCCACGCTCAGATCGGCGCTCAACCCCGGCTCGAAGTTCACGAGCTCGAGCACGGGTTGCGGCCTCACCTCGAACCACGCGTCGTCCCACAGCCCCGAGGGTATCAACCGCGGATGCCAGTCCCAACCGTAGCTGACGGCGGGTTTGGTGGAGGCCGAGGCCTGCGAACGGTCGTTCGGTCGGCCAGCGACCTTGGGCACGGGGAAGACGGTGACCTCGAGCACGTTGTCGTCTTGCAGGTGTTCGAGTCGAAGGCTCAGCGGGCGGAACATCCCTTCACCCTGCTCCAGAACCTGCCCATTGAGGGCCACCGACCAGCGGTAGTCGATGCCACCGCAACGCCACCAGACCTGGGTGCCTTCCGGCTGACCTGCCAGCAAGTCGTCGCGGCGGAAGCCCGTGCGGTACACGAACGTGACGTCTTCCAACCACGCCCATTCTTTCGCTTGGTCAGCAAAGTACGGGTCGGGCAACCCCAGCGCTTTGCCCACGTCGAGCTGGGCGGCACCCGGCACGGTGGCCGGGTACCAGGCCTTGGGGTGTTCGGGGGGCGTGAAGTAGGAGATTTCCCAGGAAAAGCGGTGGTTGGTGCGCATCTTCCCAGTATAACGACTACGGGTCAACCCTCCCTCGCCACCCGTTCGAACGACATTGCCAGCGAGTCGAAAATGTCGCGCCCGGGCACCGGGTCGTCCTGCTCAACAATCCAGATGGGCACCTGGGTCTCGTGCAAGGCGGCGAAGATGCTGTCGAAGTCGAGGTTGCCGTGGCCCACCTCGCAGAACTGCGGCCGTCCCGGGGTCCAAGTGTAGTCCTTCAGGTGGACGGCGTCGACGCGGCCCTCCAGGCGGCGCAACCAAGCCGAGGGGCTGCCGCCGCCGGCCTGAATCCACGCGGTGTCGGGTTCAGCCCCCAGCACGGTGGCCGGGATCTGCGCGTACAGCCAGGCATAAATACTGGTCGCGGGGCCGGTGGTGCCGGGGATGGGGGCAAACTCGATGGCGTGGTTGTGGTACCCCAGCCGCAAGCCTGCGGCGGCCAGCGCCTTTCCGGCCACGGTGAGCTGGTCGCGCAGCAAGGGAAGGTTCTCGGGCTTCATCATCTCGTCGCCGGGGTAGCCGAGCGCGGTGAAGTGGCAACCCAGCGCGCGCAGTTTCTCAATCACTTCGCCGGGGCGCTGGGTGAGCGCTTCCAGGTTGTCGTGGGCGGCGCACGCCACCAGTCCGGCCTTGTCGAGCAGTTCCCTCACACGGGGGAAGGGAAGCGGCGCGATGCCCGACACCTGCACCGACGGGTAGCCGATGGCTTTGAGGCGGCGCAGGGTGGCTTCGAGGTCGGCCTCGGTGCGGCAGTGCTCGCGCACCGAATACAGGTTGACGCCAATCAGGGGTTTCATTTCGTGACTCCTTGGGAAAGTTGGCCCGGGGTCAGGTTGACAGCCTGTTCCTGGGCTTTGAGGCAAAGTTCGGCGGCCAGGAACGCGTGGGTCTGCGTCATGGCGTTCTCGGTGCGGTTCAGGCAGTCGAGCACCAGTTGGCCGAAGTACGGGAAGCCCACTTTGCCAGCGACTTCGAGGTGGTGTTCGCCCTTGCTGTCAACCAGATACACGTGGTCGCCGGCCTTGTCGCGGGCCACGTCGATGTACTTGCGCAGCTCGAGGGTGCCCTCGGTGCCCAGGATGAACGTGCGCCCATCGCCCCAAGTACCCAACCCGGCCGGGGTGAACCAGTCGACGCGGAAGTAGTTGGTGGTGCCGTTGCCGCCTACCAGCGACGCGTCGCCGAAGTCTTCCAGCCCTGGCGTGGCCGGGTTGTTGTAGTTAGCGACCTGGCTGCGGACCACCGTCGCCGATTCCGCCCCCGAAAAATGCAAATATTGCTCGATCTGGTGACTGCCGATGTCGCACAGAATGCCACCGTAGCGCGCCTTGTCGAAAAACCACGCGGGGCGGGACTGTGCGTTGAGCCGGTGGGGCCCCAGGCCTATCACCTGCAGCACGCGGCCGATGGCGCCCTGGTCGATCAGGTGCCCCGCGTGCACGGCTGACTCGACGTGCAGGCGCTCGGAATAGTACACCGCGTACTTTTTGCCGGTGCGGGCGGTTGCGGCGCGGGCTTGCGCCAGCTGGTCCAGCGTGGTCATGGGGCTCTTGTCGGTAAAGTAGTCCTTGCCGTGGTCCATGACGCGAAGCCCCAGCGCACAGCGATCGGCGGGAACGGCCGCGGCGGCCACCAGCTTCACTTCGGGGTCCTGCAGCACTTCCTGCTCACTGCCGGCCACCTTGGCCTCGGGGTAGAGCCTGCAAAACGCCTCCACCTTGGCCGGGTCGGGGTCATACACCCACTTGAGCGTCGCCCCCGCCTCGCGCAGGCCGTTGGTCTGGCCAAAAATATGGCCGTGATCGAGGCCCACCGCCGCAAACACAAACTCACCGGCCTTGACCACCGGGTTGGGTTTGCCCTGCGGCGCATAGAACATCCCGTCGGACTTTTGGGCCCCAGCGATCACTTTTTTGCCGCCTTCGCTTCCTTGGCGGCTTCTTCGGCTTGCAAGCGTTTCAGGTGGGCCTCGAACTCGTCGGCTTGCGCCGGGGTGACGGTAACGCCCCCCTGCAACAGCGACACCATCATGGCGTTGGTGAGCGTCACCTGGTGGATGCCTTCCTTGCCCTCGGCCACCAGCGGCTCGCCGAACAGCACGTTGCGGGCAAAGCGCTGGATCACCAGCCGGTGACCGCTTTCACCGTGGTGGGAAAAGGGCACGGGGAAGGTCCAGCATTCGGGACCGCGGTACATCTCGGTGGTGGTGTCGCTCCAGGTCTTCATCGACGAGCGGTTGCGTGAGAACGTGAGGGTGTTGTTCTCGTACACCAGTTTGCCGTTCTCGCCCACGATTTCCAGGCGGTTGGTGCCGGGACTCTCGGCCGTGCTGGTGATGAAATGCGCCACCGAGCCGTCGGCGTACTGCAGGGTGGCCGACACTTCGTCTTCCACCGCGATGGCGTGGTACTTGCCCAGGCCGCCAAAGGCGTTGATTTTGGCGGGCATGCCCAGAAACCACTGCAGCAGGTCGAGGTTGTGGGGCGACTGGTTGGTGAGCACGCCGCCGCCTTCACCCCGCCACGTGGCCCGCCAGCCGCCGGATTTATAGTAGTTGCCCGTGCGGAACCAGTCGGTGACCACCCAGGTGGTGCGGACGATGCGCCCGAGCTCACCGTCGGTAATCAGCTCCTTGATCTTCTTCCAGTGGCCCCACGTGCGTTGCATGAACATCGCCGCGAACACCAGCCCTGGGTGAGTTTTGCGCGCGGCATCGTGGGCGGCAATCATGGTGCGGGCCCCCTGCGTGGTCACCATCAGCGGCTTTTCCACCAGCACGTGCACGCCCTTGGCGAACGCCGCCAAGGCGATGGGTTCGTGGTCGTAGTGCGGCACCGAAATCAAGATCCCGTCGATCAGACCGGAATTGATCATGGCGTACACGTCGGCGAAGGTGGGGGGAAACTCGGCCGGCGAGCGGCTGGAGCCAAACACCGGTTGCGCCGACAGACTGATGGCCGGAGCGGAGCCGGTGGCTGGCTGTCCCGAATAGTACGACTGCTTTACCTTGTCCAGGCGCGCGGGATCGTTGTCACACAGCGCAGTCAGCTCCACTTCGGGGATGTTGAGGGCGTACCCGACGTGCGGGTGGCCCATTGCGCCCAGGCCGACGATGCCCAGGCGGAATTTTTTGGTTGCGGTACTCATGGCTCCATTGCACCACGGTTCCGCCAAGCGGGCTAGCGACCGTCCGGGAATAAGTATGGACGATTCGGGAAAACTCCCCTATAAGTGGGTAAGCACCATGTTCCTTGACCAGGTCTTCCCCGAGACGCTTTCGCTGACTCTGACTCAAAAACCCTACCCCCAGATTCAGGACGACTCGTGGTCGATCCGCGATTTTGTGTTTGTCGACTACGACTTGTTTGTGTGTACCGCGGGGGCAGCCAAGTTCACGATGGGCAACACCGACTATCTGGTCGAGGGCGGCACCGCGCTTCTGGTTCCCCCCCGAGTGACGTTGCAGGCCCGTAAAACGTCGGCCAGTAACTTCGAGGCCGTCGCCCAGCATTTTGAGCTGCGGCATCAGGGCGCCGACATGTTCGACGAGTTCCTTTGGTCGCCTCTGGTGAAGTTCACGCGCTGGCCCTTCGTGCGTGGATTGCTCGAGGCGTACAGCGAGACCGCCCGCACTCCCGACGCCGGGTCAATGCTGGTCGGCCACGCGCTGTTCAAGGCGCTGGTGCTCGAGTTTGCCCGCGAAGCCTGGCTGAGTGACAGCCCGGCGAGCGACCCCCATCACGGCTTTGTGTTCCGCATGGCGCGCGAGCTTGAAAAAGGCTTCCGCGACGAGCACGCGGTCGAGACAGTCCTGACCAACGCGCCGTGCAGCGCCGACTACGCGGGCCGTCTGTTCCGCCGGCAGTTCGGAGTCACGCCCGCGCGCTACCACACCAGGTGCCGCATCCGCTTGGCCGCCGACCTGCTGGTAGGTGGGTCGTCGGTCAAGGAGGCCGCCCACGCCGTCGGCTACGACGACCAGCTGTACTTCAGCCGTGTGTTCACCAAACTGCAGGGCATGGCGCCGCGCGCGTTCCAAAAGCAGGGGGCAGGGTGACCAGCCATGTGTTCCGGGCCCTCGCTGTCGTGTTCGATCTGGTCGTCTTGGTCTTCTCTGACTTGCTGCTGCGCCGCTACACCCTCAGCGAACTGACGAATTATCCGTTGCAGATCGACCTGTTGGTGGGGTTGTCGTTCGCGCTGACCGCCCTGTTCCTGTGGAACACCAGCCGCAGCCGTTTTCGCTACGTGCTGGTTATCCTGAGGGCGCTGGTGTTCGCGCTGCTCACCGTCACGATTCCGGTGCTCGACCTCCGGTTTTTGCCCGCTACGCTGAGCTTCACCGTCTTGCTGGCCTTTCATACCAAGTTGCCGCTTTTTCTGGCGACCGAGGGCTTCTGGGCCGCGTTGGTCGGCACCTTGTACTGGCTGTTTCCGCACGCCAACGTGGAGCGGTCGCTGTGGGGCTACGACCTTCCACTCTACGCGCTTTGCTCGGCGGCCATCATCGTCTGCGCGGCCGGGGTGCGCTGGGTTGTGTCGGAACTGGGAAGAACCAAGCAGGCCAACCGGGTGCTGAGCGAAGAGGTGAGCCGCCTGTCGAACGCCAACCTGGGGTTTCAGCAGTACGCCTCGGCGCTCGAGGGCGAGAGCACCCGCTCGGAGCGCCTTCGCTTGAGCCGCGAGATCCACGACAGCGCGGGCTACGCGCTCACCACGCTCAAGATGCTCTTCGAGGCGGCCAAGGGCCTCCTGGTCAAGGACCCAAAGCGCATCGACACGCTGATGGACGAAGGGGCGCGCATCTCGCAGGAGGCCCTGCACGAGATCCGGTACGTGCTGAGGCAACTCCGCACCAAGGAGGAACCGCTCCCGAAAGGGCTGCGGCTGGTGGTGCTGCTGGTGCGCAACTTCGAGAAGGCCTGCGGCATCGAGGTGCACCTCGAAACGACCAACGCCCGCAACTCCTACAGCGACCGCGTGAACTCCACGATGTACCGCATGGTGCAGGAAGGCATGACCAACGCCTTTCACCACGGACGAGCCACCGAGGTGTCCATCGTTCTGGCCGAAGTGGACCACAAGCTCTCGATCCGCATCCGCGACAACGGCGTGGGCAGCGTTTCGGTGAAAAAGGGCATCGGCCTGAGCGGCATGGAAGAAAGGGTGGCCGAAGCCGGAGGTTGGATGCAATATAAAGGTCAGGCAGACGGGTTCGAGATCAATGCCTTGGTTCCCATCGAGGAGAGTCCATGACCCCCGACCACAAGATCCGCATCGTCGTCGTCGACGACCAAACGCTGTTCGCCCATATGCTCAAAACCATGCTCGAAACGCGGTCCGAAGATTTCGAGGTGGTGGGCCTGGCGTTCAACGGCCAGGAGGCCCTGGGCATCATCGACCAGACCAAACCCGATCTGGTGCTGCTCGACGTCAAAATGCCGGTGATGGATGGCGTCCGCACAGCCAAGGAACTGGTCAAGAAGGGGCCCTTGCCCCGCATCATCATGCTCACCACCTTCGACGACAACAGCGCCGTGCACGAGGTGCTCGGGGCCGGCGTGTCGGGCTACATCCTCAAGGACTGTGCGCCCGGCGAACTGTTCAGCGCCATCAAGTCGGTGCACGCGGGCACAACGTCGTTCTCGGCTCCCATCATCAAACAATTGCTGCACCCGACGCCGGTTGCCACAGTCTCGGCCACCGACCTCAACCGACGCGAGCGCGAGATCCTTTTGCTGGTTGCCCAGGGTCTCGAGAACCACGAGATCGCCGAACGCCTTTTCATCGCCGAGCAGACCGTCAAGAACAACCTATCGACCCTCTACACCAAGTTCGACATCAAGGACAGGACCAAGCTCGTCAAGCTCGCCGAGCAGTTGACCAAGACCTAGCCCCAGAGTCTTCGGTACTTTTTCGGTACTTGGGTACCTGTACGGCCCGGCAAACCGGCTTGATAGTGTACTCACGGTCCTAATAGAGGGACCGAATTCTGAGACAAAGAGGTCATCATGGTCAAACGACTTGGTCTTGCCCTATTGCTCCTGGTCGGTATCAGTTTCGCGCTGAGCGCCCAGACCACCATCAAGTACGCGTTCTGGGGTAACCCTGACGCCATCGGTGTCGAAAAAGACATCATCGACGCCTTTGAGGAGTCGCACCCTGACATCAAGGTCACGCCCATCGCTGTGGCCTACGGCGACTACCACGCCAAGCTGCAGATTCTCATCGCCGGTGGCCAGGCCCCCGACGTCATGCGGGTCGACAGCTATTTCTTCCAGGACTTTTTGAAGACCGGTGCCCTCAAAGACATCACCGCCCAGCTCAAGGCCGACAAGGTCGACCTGGCCAAGTACTACCAGACCGGCCTACAAGACAGCGTCAATGCTGGCAAATACTACGGTCTGCCGTGGGCCACCGCCCCCCTGTACGTGTTCGTCAACACCAAGGTGTTCAAAGACGCCGGCGTGGCCATTCCCAAGTCCAACTGGACCTGGGACGACTTCGTGAAGATCGCGCGCCAGCTCACCAAGGGCGAAGGCGAAAACCAGGTCAGCGGCTACGGCATGACGGCCCTCGAAATCAACCAGTTCCTTTCGATGGTGTGGGGCGCCGGTGAAGACCTGTTCACCAAAGACAAGAGCAAGTTTGGCCTGACCACCCCCGGCGCCACCAAGAAGCTCGACGAGATCGCCGCCCTGATCAAGGAAAAAACTTTCGCCGACCCGGCCATTTTCACCAACACCGACGTCAACATGCGCTACTTCGTGCAGGGCAAGATCGGCATGATGCTGGGCGCCGCGTCGAGCATCCTCAGCCTGCAGAAGTCCGAGGGTGTCGACTTCACCTTGCTGCCTTTCCCGGGCACCGCCAAGATCCCCAACGTCACCATCAGCAAGTCGAACATCATCGCGCTCTACAGCAAGATCAAGGACGCCAAGCAGGCTGCGGCGGCTTGGGAGTTCCTCAAGTTCCTCCGCGCTCCCGGCGAACCCGGCGAACTGCTGTACATGAAGGCCAAGCGCATGCCTCCCAACGTCGATGACCTCGCCCTGTGGGACATCTACGCAGACAGCACCAAGCCCCCGAAAAATGTCGCCGCCGTGACCAAGGAAATCAACGCCAAATATGGCCGCATTCTGCCGCTGCGAGCCGGTTGGACCGAAATCCAGGGTCTGGTGATGCCGCAGTTGCAAAAGGTGTATGCCGGCTCGGTCGATGCCGCCACCGCCATGAAGGAAATTGAGCCCCAAGTCAACGCCATCCTCGCCAAGAAGTAAGTTTTGATGGGGGAGGGGGGGGCTTCCCCCCCTCCCGATAAGGAATCGCCCATGACTCTTTCCGCTTCCCAGAAGGAGGCCATCGCCGGCTACGCCTTCATTCTGCCCATCATGTCGGGCTTTTTGCTCTTCTTGGCTTTTCCCGTTGTCGCGTCGTTCTTTGTCAGCTTGGCCGACTGGAACCTCATCAACGACCCCGAGTTCGCCGGCATCGGCAACTACATCCAGCTGTTTCAGGATCCTTTCTTCTGGACGTGCCTGAAGAACACGGCCTACTTCTCACTCTTCGCCGTCCTCTTCGGGATGTTCCTGTCTCTCTACCTGGCCAACCTCATTCACGAAACCAAGCCCAAGGGCGCCTCGTTTTTCAAGAGCAGCCTTTTTCTTCCGGTCATTCTGTCGTCGGTCGCGGTGGCGCTCGTGTGGCAGTGGCTGCTCGACGGCCAGATGGGCATGATCAACCACCTGTTGAACATGGTGGGCCTTCCGTCGGTCCCGTGGCTGACTTCGCCTGCTGTCGCTCTGAACTCGGTTATCCTGGTCGCCGTGTGGCGGCAGATCGGGTACAACATGGTTATTTTTCTGGCCGCTTTGGCCAACGTTCCCGACGAACTGTACGAAGCCTCGAGCCTCGACGGCGCCAGCCGCTTCCAAACGTTCTGGAATGTCACCTGGCCCCTGATTTCGCCGGCCACGTTTTTCATTGCTGTGACCTCGATCATCAACTCCTTCCAGGTGTTCGACATCACGACAATCCTGACCAACGGGGGGCCCGCCAACTCGACGAACACCCTCATCATGATGATCTACCAGAACGGCTTTCAGTTCTTCAAAATGGGCTACGCCTCGGGCATCGCCTACGTGCTGTTTGGCA
The DNA here is from genome assembly GCA_037142615.1 of Spirochaetales bacterium. Taxonomy (GTDB): domain Bacteria; phylum Spirochaetota; class Spirochaetia; order JABEVK01; family JABEVK01; genus JAIFLN01. The sequence continues at coordinate 45,514 of JBAXAI010000028.1, forward strand.
TCATCCTCATCATCACCGCCATCCAGACCATCGTTTCGAAGCGATGGGTTCACAGTTGACCCCCAGGAGTCTGCTATGTCTACGCTGACCGTCCACAAACCCCTGGAGCGAGCCGGGGCCTACATTCTGCTGTCGATTTTCGCGTTTCTTATGCTGGCCCCGTTGTTTTGGGCCCTGCTGACGGCCTTGAAGCCTGTCGGTGCCGTGTTCGACGATCCGTTCGGGTTGTCGGTGGATACCTGGAGCCTCAAGAGCTTCACCGACGTGTTCAAGACCACACCCTTTCACATCTACATGTTCAACACGCTCAAGATCACCTTCTTCAGCGTGATCGGCGTTGTCGCCACGTCGGCCTTGGCCGGCTACGCGTTCGCGCGGCTGAAGTTCCCCGGGCGCGACTTTCTGTTCATGCTGCTGTTGGCTACCATGATGATCCCCCGACAAGTCACGCTGGTGCCGACGTTTATTCTGATGAAGGAGTTCGGGCTCATCGACGACCACCTGTCGCTGATTCTGCCAGGCGCCATCAGCGTGTTCGGCATGTTCCTCATGCGGCAGTTCTTCATCACCGTGCCCATCGACTACGAAGAGGCCGCCAAGATCGACGGGGCGGGGGTGCTGCGCCGGTTCTTCCAGGTGATTCTGCCGTTTGCCGGTAGCACCATCGCGACGCTGGTGCTGTTGCAGGTGATGGCCGTGTGGAACGACTTCTTGTACCCCATGGTCTTCCTCAACTCGGAGCTCAACCGCACGCTGACGCTGGGTCTGGCCATCCTCCGCGGCGACATGGACACGCAGTGGAACATGCTCATGGCCGCCGTCGTCATCTCGAACCTGCCCATTCTCGTGGCCTTTCTGATCACGCAAAAGTTCGTTATCAAGGGCATCGCCACCACCGGACTCAAGGGGTGAGCGTGTTGCCGCGCCTGTTCGTGGTGGGGGACAGCATTTCGATCCACTACGGACCGTACTTGCAGGAGTTTCTGGCCGGCACCTGGGACTACGCCCGCAAAGAAGGGCACGCCGAGGCCATGGTCGACCTGGACGACCCCCAGGGGGCCAACGGCGGTGACTCCGGCCGGGTGCTGCGCTACCTGCAGGAGCTCGGTCCCACCGCGCTGGCCGGCCGCGTGCTGCTGCTCAACTGCGGCCTGCACGACGTGCGCCGCAGCGGGCCGGACGACACGCTGCAAGTGCCGCTGGCGACCTACCGCGCCAACCTCAAGGCCGCGTTCGCCCTCGCCCTCGCGGCCGCAGCCACCATCTGGGTGCGCACCACGCCCGTCGTCGAAGCCGTCCACAACCGGCCGGGCTCGCCCTACCGGCGGCTCGAGGCCGATGTCGCGGCCTACAACCGCGTGGCCGACGAGGTTGCGCGCGAACTGGGAGTGCCCTGCGCCGACCTGCACGGTTTCACCGCCTCGGTGTTGCAGCGGCTGCCTGCCGCCGAGGTGTGGGCCGATCACGTGCACTTCACCCCTCTGGTGTCACGCCTCCAGGCCTCGTACCTGGCCGGCTATCTCGCGGGCCGTTTTGGCACCGCTCATTCCCCGACCTAGGAGCGTTCCATGGACAAGTCCCTGCTCGAAACCAAGATGGACGAGATCATCGTCCGCATGACCGACCCGCCCGTGTACAACGACATCGTGGAGTGGTCGCCGCTGAGCGACCTGAACTTCACCCACTGGAACTGGCCGCAGGGCGTGGGCCTCTACGGCCTGTTGCGCCAGTACCAGCGCACCAGGAATCCCCGCTACCTCGCGATGATGACCAGCTGGTTCGAGGCGGGAATCGCCCGGGGCCTGCCCGAAAAGAACGTGAACACCATGGCGCCCTTTTTGACGCTCATCCACCTGCACGAGCTCAACCCGCGTCCCGAGTGGCTGGCGCTGTGCCAGGAATGGGCCGCGTGGGTGATGGCCGAGATGCCACGCACCCGCGAGAACGGGCTGCAGCACATCGTGATCAACAACCCCAACACCCAGCAGCTCTGGGTCGACACGCTGTACATGACGGTGCTGTTTCTCGCCAAAATCGGGCGCTTCCTGGGTCGTCAGGACTACATCGACGAGGCCGTTCGCCAGTTCTTGCTGCACGTGAAGTACCTGGCCGACCCGGCCAGCGGCCTGTGGTTCCACGGCTGGACCTTCGACGGCCGCCACAATTTTGGGCGCGTGCATTGGGGGCGGGGCAACTGCTGGTACACCGCCGCCGTGGTCGATTTCTTCGAGCTCGTTGACGTCGGCGCGGGAGTAAAGGCCTTCTTGGTCGAAACGCTCAAGGCCCAGGTCGACGCCCTGATTCCGCTGCAAGACAAGGACGGCATGTGGCACACCGTGCTCGACGATCCCGCCAGCTACCGCGAAACCTCGTGCACCGCCGGGTTTGGGTACGGCATCCTCAAGGCCGTGCGGCTGGGAATGCTGCCCGTGAGCTACCGGCCGATGGGCCTGCGGGCCTGCCAGGCCGTGCTAGACCGCACCGACGCTACTGGCACGGTCACCGAAGTGAGTTACGGCACCCCGGTGGGCATGGACGCCGACTTCTACCTCAAGATCCCCGTGTGCTCCATGGCCTACGGGCAGGCCTTGTCGGTGCTGCTGCTCGGGGAGGCCTTGCTCCTGCCTCGTTCGTGAGGCAGGATGTGGCATGAGCCTTCCTCCACTGATCGGCGTCAACCTCTACTGCTTCCGCGACCACTGCCAGACGCTTGAAGGGCTGGGGGCGACGCTGGCCCGGCTCGCGGCCATCGGTTACCCGTCGGTGCAGGTCTCGGGCCTGCCCGCGTCGATCACACCCGCCCAGGTGCGCGCGGCGCTCGACCGGCACGGTCTGGTGGCCTGCGCGGCGCACGACAACTTGGAGGCCCTGACCCAGCGTCCCCACGAGGTGGTCGCCAAGCTGCGCACTCTTGGCTGTCGGTTCACGGCGCTGGGTTACCCCGGCCACGAGAACCTCGCGCACGACCACGTCGAGGTGCTGCGCGACCAGTTGGTCACCGCCGCCCGCGTGCTGGCTTCCGAGGGCCTTCAGTTGGGCTATCACAACCACGCCGAAGAGTTCCAGGCCTTTCGTGGAACTTCGATCTACGCGTGGCTTTTCGACACCACCCCGGCCGACCTCTTGTGGGCTGAGCCCGATGTCGCGTGGCTGCAGGCGGGCGGGGGCAGTCCCGTGGCGTGGATACGGCGCCTGGCGGGGCGCATTCCAGCGATCCATCTGAAGGACTACACGTGGGAAGGCGGTCAACCCCGGTTCTGTGAACTGGGCCACGGCAACCTCGACCTACCGGGCATCGTGGCGGCGCTGCACGAAACTCAGGTGCCCATCTGGATCGTCGAACAGGACGACCCGGTGCCCGAGCGCGACATCTTCGCGTCGGCCGCGCTTTCGCTCGAGTTCCTCCACCAAAGGAGTTCCCAATGACCGTCGAAGTCCTAG
>JBAXAI010000029.1:0-47193 GCA_037142615.1 Spirochaetales bacterium
GGACATCAGACCAAATTGCTTAGGTCACTGTCCAGCCTCTGGGGGCCATCATACTTGGTGCCCCACGACGACAAGGTCAACAACTGGAAGAACCGCCGCGTCGAGTTCGTCCTGTCCAAGCTTTAGGAGGATCCTATGAACCTAACAATCCGCAATCCAAAGGCCCCCTGGGGCCCGGCCCTGCTTAGCCTCTTCGCTCTGCTTCTGAGCGCCTGCAATTCCCCATACCTGCCTTCGGAAACCGTGCTCAAAAACACCGGACCGGCGGCCGTTACCTCGGGCGCCCTCGCCGGCATCGCCGCTCCCGTGGTGGGCGGCACCCCGGAAGCCAGCATCACGCCCACCGACCAGTACACGGGCACCATCACCTGGTCGCCAGCGGACGCCACCTACGGAAACTCGGTCGCTTACACCGCAACCATCAAGTTGACCGCCAAACCGGGGTTCACCCTCGACGGGGTTACGGCCTCGGCCTTCAGCATTCCCGGCGCAACCTCGGTGACCTATGACCCCGCGACGGGGCTGGTAACCGCCGTGTTCCCGGCAACCTCGGCACCACCCCCGACCCAAGGACTGACGGCCCCGGTCGTTGGCGGTTTGCCGGCCACCACCATCACGCCGACCACGCAATATACCGGTGCCATTACCTGGGCACCGGTTGTCAGCGGCAACTTTGTGGGGACCACGGCCTACACCGCCTCCATCGTGTTGACCGCTCAACCAGGCCAAACCCTCGCCGGACTCTCGAGCACGTCGTTTGACATTCCCGGTGCCAGTTCGGTCACCTACGATGCTGCAACCGGCGTGGTCACCGCGGTGTTCCCGCCTACCCTGGCCCCAGTTGTCAGTAATCTCCCTAGCCTCGCCGGTGTTCCCGCGCCGGTAGTCGGTGCCGTTCCTCCAGCCACCATCACACCGACCGCGCAGTATACGGGTGCTATCGCCTGGTCGGGGTCGCCTGCGAACTTTGCCGGTACCACATCTTACACGGCAACTATTACTCTCACCGCTGTGCCCGGTTTCACCCTGGACGGCCTCGGCGCGAGCTTCTTTACCATACCAGGTGCGACCTCGGTCACCTTTGATCCCGCTACCGGTGTGGTAACAGCAGTGTTCCCGGCCACTGCCGCCCCCGCAGTCATCACTATCGCCGCCATTCCTGGCGTAACGGTCCCGCTCCCCGGTGCGGTTCCTGCGACGACGATTACCCCGACGGCACAATATACGGGTACTATCGCCTGGTCGGGCTCGCCGGCAACCTTTGCCAATTACACCATTTACACGGCGACCATCACCCTGACGGCCAAGCCCGGCTTCACCTTGACAGGCGTAACGGCGGACTTGTTCACCGTGGCAGGCTCGACGACCGATACCAACCCGATCAACTCCGGCGTGGTGACCGTAGTTTTCCCGCAGACGGTGGCGGCGGTTGTCAGCCTTGCGGCGATTCCGGGCTTAACCGTGCCGGTGGCGTTGGCTGTTCCAGACACAACGATCGACGCCAATGCCCAATACACCGCTGCGGTGGTCTGGTCTCCTTCTCCGGCCAACTTCGCAAACTCCACGACCTACACCGCGACCATCACTCTGACCGCCAAGGCGGGTTATACCCTGACCGGCGTAGGTGCCAACTTCTTCACCGTCTCGGGCGCCACTTCCGCGACCAACAACGCCAACTCCGGCGTGGTGGTGGCGGTGTTCCCTGCCACGGCGGCACCGGCGGCTATCTTCAGTCCGGCCATCCCCGGGGTCGATGTCCCGACAACTGGCTATACGATGGTTGTGACGAATACGTCGACAAGCCAGTTTACCAGATCCGTTGTTTGGGCACCGACTGGTTCGAACTTTGCCGCGACTACAGTTTACACGGCAACCATTACGGTAACACCAAAAACAGGCTATACCCTTACCGGCGTGGCTGCCAATTTCTTCACGGTAGCCGGAGCGACAACAGTGACCCACAGCGCCGGTTCCGGCGTAGTAACCGCTGTGTTTCCAGCTACAGGCGCAATCCCCATTACCGCCGCGAGTGTCACCGGCTTTGTCGCACCGGTCATCGGTGTAACGCCCCAAGCGATTGGGTCATTGACCACCGGAGCCGCCAGCTACACAAAGACAAGCATTACTTGGAGTCCGACGAGCAGTCCGTATGCGAGCGGGACGGTGTATACCGCCACCGTAGTCCTAACCTCCGCAGCCGGATATAAATTCAACGCCTTAACACCTACGGTAAACACCGGCGCAGCATCGGCTGGAACGGTGGGCGGCGGTGATGTCTCGGGCAACACGCTCAGCTTCACCGTCACTTTCCCGGCAACGGATACGACGATCAATCTGGCGGCTATTCCCGGAGTAACCGTTCCCAGAGGCGGACAAACCGCGTATACAACGATTGACGTTAACGCCCAATACACCGGCAGCATTGCCTGGTCTGGTTCGCCGGCGACTTTTTCGATGGCGACGATCTATACGGCAACCATCACTCTCACCCCCAAGGCTGGATATACTCTGACGGGCGTGGCAGGCGACTTGTTTACGGTATCGGGTTCAACTTCGGATACCAACAGTGCCGGTTCGGGCGTGGTGACCGCCGTGTTCCCTGCAACCAAGGCGTACGTTACCTATCATGCGGGTACGGGAAATACATCGGGAACGGTACCGGTTGACGGAACCGGATACACCTCAGGCTCGACGGTTACCGTGTTGGGGAATCCCGGAACTTTGAAGGGATCTCTGGTTTGGGGTTCGACCTACCAGACATTTGTCGGATGGAATACTCAAGCCAACGGCTCGGGAACTCAATACACTGGAGTTGACTCCGCCAATGTTGCGTGTGCCACAACATTCACCATAACGACGTCAATCGACCTATACGCACAATACACAGCCTTGAGGCTTACGGGCCCAGGAAACGGACTGATCTTCTACGACAACGGATCTACTGCGGGTTGGGGCAGATATCTGGAGTCTTGGACGAGCGATGACGCCGCAGGCAATGTAATTTGGTCCAATGGAAGTAATTTGGCTACGTCGACAGCAATAGGAAGCGGCTCCGCTAATACAGCTCTTATGTCCGGAACGGGAACTTCTGCTGCGGCTACGGCTGTCTTGGCCTTTTCGAATGGCAGTGCTTCTGCAGGTAGTTGGTTTATTCCATCAAAGGACGAGCTCCTTGCCATGTACAACAATCTCAGCCGCTTTAGTGTTGGTGGCCCCTGGACTTGGACTTGGTCATCGTCGCAGTTCACTGCATCAGATGCCTATGACATGTCCATGAGTGATGCAAATTCAAATTCTCATGCGAAAAACTACGTCGGTATCAAAGTTCGTGCAGTTCATGCGTTCTAGCTGATCGACTTCCCCGGGGCCTCCTGTCCATGAGGACAGTAATCTCCGGGGCTTTTTCCGGTTCCTAAGCTTACAAATGGAGGATTCCATGAGAACAATTCGAACCGCATTACTGGCGCTTTTGTGCGCCGGAATGATGGGCACTGCTTGCGGGCAGAACTCAATTTCGTTAGGCCGCTGGGACGCGGGTGCTTCCGGCGGGGCGGTACTCTATGGGGACGTCGTCGGCCTCAATGGCATGGTCGAAACGCGGGTCTATCTCCTTAAAACGGATTTTGACTTCGATGCGTTTGCCGGAGCGGGCGTGATGTACCAGTACGCCGCAGGGGACAACCACAGTATGGCGAACCTCTACGGTTCTGTTCTCGGAGGCGGCGATTGGTTTTTCCTGCGGGAAAGAGTTCCCGCCCTTGAGACCCTGGCTCTGCGAGCCCAACTGGCTTTGGGCGGCGGCTACACCTCGGACAAAAACACCGACGGCACCGTTGCCGGGCACGGAGGCTACCTTGTGCATCCCGCCCTTGGCGCCGACTACGGCTTCGGAAGAATCCACGCGAGCCTCCTGTTCGGCTACGAGGTGATCGCCTCCGGCGGAACGGTGATGACCGCCCCGACCCTCGGCGCCGGTATCAGCTACAGCCTTTCCGACAGGAGCGAAAAATGAAACGCCTCGTTGTTGCCTTCTTCGTGTTCGTAACTTTGATTTTCTCCGGCTGTTCGAACTTCAATCTCGCAGGAGACGTCATCAATCCTTTGGCCCAAGACGCGGGAGGGGAGGTCATCTCCATCCCGTCGATACCAGGCATAACGCCCCCCGCCATGGGAGAAGCGCCCATCACCGCCATCACCGAAACAGCCCAGTACACCGGCGCGGTGACCTGGTCGCCCGCCGACACGGCCTTTTCTGCGTCCACGACGTACACGGCAACCATCACGCTGACGGCCAAACCTGGCTTCACCCTGACAGGACTGACAGCCGCCTCGTTTACCATTCCGGGTGCCAACACGGTGACGTTCGACCCTGCCACCGGTGTGGTGACGGCAGTGTTCCCGGCGACTGGTGCAACGCCCCCCACGGTAATCAGCATTGCAGCAATACCGGGTGTCACGGCACCGGCACTTGGCGCGACGCCGGTAACCGCGATCACCGAGACCGCCCAGTACACTGGAACCGTAGCGTGGTCAGGTACGCCGGTATCCTTTTCCGGGTCTACCGCCTACACAGCAACAATTTCTCTCACGGCCAAATCGGGCTACACCCTGACTGGCATTGCAGCAGACTTTTTTACCGTTGCCAGCGCGACCTCGGATACCAATAGTGCTGGATCGGGCGTGGTCACGGCCGTTTTCGCGGCGATACCCACAATCGAAACCTTCCTTCTCGGAACGGTGGCAACGGACACGAACTATTCCGCTGTCAGCGTTGACTCGAGCGGCAACCGGTATGTGGTTGGATACACGAGCGGTATTTTGGGTGGCCAACCCAGTGTTAGCGGAACATCCGATGTGGTTGTAGCCAAATACAACGCATCAGGAACCTTACAGTGGACCAAGCTTTCCGGTGCTGCCGATACAGGGTCTTCCTATGGTACAGCAATTGCCATAGATTCGAGCGGCAACAGTTACGTTACTGGCAACACAACTGGCAATTTGGATGGGCAAACCTATAGTGGTGGAATCCATGCTTTCATCATTAAGCGGGATGTTGATGGAGTGTGGCAATGGACAAAACTTCTGGGAGCAGTCGGTGGTTTTTCGACCAGGGGAAAAGGTATAGCAGTTGACCCAACTGGCAACATCTATGTTACGGGTTACACTAATAGAACAATGGATGCTGTGCCGAAGATCGGTGACCAGGATGCATTTGTCACCAAATATAACGCAGCCGGCATGCGGCAGTGGACCAAGCTGATTGGAGTTGCAGCCTCGACAATCTATGGAAACGCCCTCGCAGTCGATACGGCCGGAAACTCATACATCGCTGGAGGCAGCCCCGTATCGATCGATGGCCAATCGGTTACTGGAGCTCGAGATGTCTTGGTGACAAAGTACGACACAGCTGGGGTATTGAAATGGACGCGACTGCTTGGAGAAGCGGGTGCTGATGCACAAGGCTTAGGCATTACAGTTGACAATAGCGGTTTCTGCTATGTGACCGGAGCTACCACTGGAGGTCTTGATGGACTGCCTAATACCGGAACCTCGGACTTTCTGGTGGCAAAGTTCTCCGACCTAGGCGTTAAGCAGTGGAGCAGGATACTCGGGGTTGCTGGGGCCGAGACATGGGGCTATGGAATAGCGGTCGACACAAGCGGCAGCAGTTATGTTACGGGAGATACCGGTGGAGATCTCGATGGCCAAACCAAACCCGGCTCTACCGGGACCTATGTGACAAAATATAACGCCACCGGTACCAAGCAGTGGACCAAGCTTCTGGGTACAGCCAATGGCGTGACCCTCGGCCAGGGGATCGCCATTGATTCCAGCGGCAAAGTTCATGTCGTAGGTTCTATGGGAGGGGGAGGCGCAACAACACTTGACGGACAAAGCCTAATAGGCGCATCGGATGGTTTCCTCACCACCAGGTTCAATTACTAGAAGGTCGCAAGAGCGGTCTCGCACCCATGCGGTTGTTCGCTTGTCGCAGCGCCATGACCGCGTGAGGTGCCTGGCGGGCGGCGGCCAGCGGTCGACGGTTCTTTTCCGGAGTTAGGCTGAACAGCCGAACTCCGGAAAAAACGGAACCCCGCAAGGGACCGGCCACGCCGTCGGCGTGGACACGCCCTGTTGCACGTGGCGAAACATGACCTCTCGGCAGCGCAAGGCGGACTTGAGGGACTTTGCCATTTCTGTTAACATTTTTCCATGCAAGTTACCATCGACAAGTTGGGCCGAATTCTCGTTCCGAAAGCCCTCCGTGACCGGTATCACCTGACTGCGGGGACGCTGCTGAATTTGGAACCGGACAACAGGGGTGTTCAGTTCTCCGTGGTGCTCCCCAAGAGCACCCTTGTGGAAAAAGACGGGATCCTGATCCACCAGGGGAGCCAAGTGATCGACCTCGACGTGACCGCCTTCCTCAACCAGGAAAGGGAAAACCGGAATCTCGCCGCCTTGGGAAAGGACTCGTGAAAGTCCTTTTTGACACGTCGGTTCTCGTGCCGCTCTGGCCAAGGTTGTCGAAGGCGGTCTGACCAGCGGCATCATTGACGATGCTCTGCATGCGGTGGCTGCCGTGAAGGCCGGCTGTCAGCGCATCTACACCTACAACCTCAACCACTTCCGCCCCCTTTGCCCTGCCAACGTCCTGATTTCTGCACCTTGATCGGCAAAAACGTCAGAACCTCTGAGGCCATGGCGACGACTAAGGCGCATGGATACACTGGAACCATGAGAGTCTTTTTCGTTCTGCTCAGCCTGGCGTCGCTTCTGACGGCCGGTGCGCAGCCTCTGGCAACCAGGAGGAGTGCGGTGAGACCAGGGAAAGCACGCTTCACGAGAGTTTCCACTTAAGTTCGAACTCGAAGGCGCGCAAACTGAAAAGTTCACTCGCGTCCGCCGCCGGTTGAGCACAGAGATCGTGGAGTACATCTTGTGACGATCTATGCCATGAAAGAGTTCCCTACCATCCTCCTGTAACCTGAAACCAGGTTTTTGGGGGATCGGATACCTTGATAGTCATAAATTCCATTCCACTATTCAGCATCACTGTTGGCGTGCTTTCTTATCGATACAAACAAGCAGCGCAAGACCGACCAAACCTATCATGGGTTCAATCGGCAGATTGAACCGGGCGCAATGCGCCACAGAACTGGATTCCTTGTCCGCCGAATGCCATTTTGGAAACCGAAGGCCACATTGTAACCCGCTGGATCGACAACGGCGTGCATTGGGATGCCCCTGAATTCCGCACGCCAGAGCGCGTTTCGCTGCTGACCGATACCGTCAGACGCATCCACGCATTGCCGTCCAACGGCGCGGCTCTTTCTCCCTTCGACCGCGTCGCGCGCTTCGCGGACAAGGCCCGCAAGCTCGGCGAAACTCTGCCGCCCGAGATCAATGCCTGCATGACGGCCCTCGAACGCGGCCGCGAAAGGCAGCGGGCGGATACGTCGCCCTGGCTGGCCTTCTGCCACAACGACCTTGTCTGGGTGAATTATTTATACCGCTCGCACGACGACACCCTCAGGGTGCTCGATCGGGAGTTCTCGGGCATGGGCGACATCTATTACGACCTGGCGGCCATCGTGTATACGCATGACAGCGAGGGAGCTATTCCTGACAACCTTGAAAATCTCATGCTGGAACGGTATTTTGGCGAGCCGACGGACTTTGTCGTCGATAACCCGGGGAGACAGCCTTCCCTCCCGGACCGCGGGAATCAGGTGTTCCCGTTTCATACACACCGCCCAGGGCATTTCGAGGTCGAGCACCTCGGATAGCTCATTTGCCTGCTGACGTGGGATTCCCCGCGTGAGGCGGACGAAGGGTGGCGGCCATCGGCCGTCAGTTCTTTGCCGGAGTTAGGCCGTTCAGCCTATCTCCGGCAAAAACGGAACCCCGGAGAAGGCCGGCCACGCCGCTTCGCGGCTTAGGCCCACAGTTTCCGGGCGTCGCCCGAAAACTGTCCGCGGGTTTACCGTTGCGCCACCAGCTGAACGTGGCCAACGCCCGGCCACGCGGCCCCTGGCCGCTTAGGCCCGCAGGACTCGGGCAACCCGAGTCCTGCCCCCTACGCCCCCGCAAACTGGCTTTGGTACAACTCGGCGTAGAACCCCTTCTTGGCCAGCAACTCCACGTGCGTGCCCTGTTCGATGATGCTTCCTTTGTCCATAACCAGGATGAGCTCGGCGTCGCGGATGGTGCTCAGGCGGTGCGCGATCACGAAGCTGGTGCGGTCGGCCATGAGGTTCTCCATGGCTTTGCGGATGAGCACTTCGGTGCGCGTGTCGACCGAGCTGGTGGCTTCGTCGAGAATCAGAATATCGGGATCGGCGAGCACGGCGCGGGCGATGGTGAGCAGCTGCTTTTGGCCTTGGCTGATGTTGCTGGCCTCTTCGTCGAGCACGGTGTTGTAGCCGTCGGGGAGAGTGCGGATGAAGTGGTCGGCATGCGCGGCTTTGGCGGCGGCGACGATTTCGTCCTCGGTGGCGGTGAGCTTGCCGTAGGCGATGTTGTCGCGGATGGTGCCGTTGAACAGCCAGGTATCCTGAAGCACCATGCCGAAGTGACCGCGCAGGTCGCTGCGCTTGAGTTCGTGGATGTTCTTGCCCCCCAACGAGATGGTGCCCGAATTGAGCTCGTAGAACCGCATGAGCAGGTTGACCAGCGTGGTCTTGCCGGCGCCGGTGGGGCCGACGATGGCGACGGTGTGGCCGGGCTCGACGTTCAGGTTCATGTTCTCGATCAGCGGGGTATCTTCCTTGTAGCGGAAGCTGGCGTTCTCGATGCGAACTGCGTTGCGTTGATGGCCGACGGCGACGGGCAAGGCGGCGGGTTCGGCGCTCTCTTCGGTCTCGTCGAGGATCTCGAACACGCGCTCGGCGCACGCGATGGTGCTCTGGATGATGTTGGCGATGTTGGCGGTCTGGATGATGGGCATGGTGAAGTTGCGCGCGTACTGAATGAACGCAGTGATGTCACCCAGCTTGAGCCAGTTCTGCGTGACGCCCATTCCGCCGACCACGGCGATGACCACGTACCCCAGGTTGCTGATGAAGTTCATCATGGGGAACATGACGCCCGAGATGAACTGGGCCCGGTAACCGGCGTGGTACAGGCGGCCGTTCACCTCTTCAAAGTGCGCCATCGAAGCCCCTTCGCGGCCGAACGCCTTGACCACCTTGTGCCCGGTGAACATTTCCTCCACATGGCTCGACAGGGCGCCGAGTTCCTTCTGCTGGTCGGCAAAGTACTTCTGCGACTTTTTGGCGATGAACATGGTGGCCACGATGTACAGGGGCAGAGTGAGCATGACGAACAGGGTGAGCAGCGGGCTGATCGTGAGCATCATGATGATGTAGCCCACAATGCTGATGATCGAGGTGATGATCTGCGTCAGGCTCTGTTGCAGGGTGTTGGCGATGGTGTCGATGTCGTTGGTGACGCGGCTGAGCACTTCGCCGTGGGTGCGGCTGTCGAAGAACTTGAGCGGAAGGCGGTCGAGCTTGTTGTTGACCTCGCTGCGCATGCCCGAAACGAGCTTTTGCGCCACCCCGGCCATCATCAGCTGCATCACGAGCGTGAATAGCGCGCTGAGCAGGAACACTCCCCCCAAAAGAAGCATGAGCACGGCGAGGTAGGCAAAGTCAAAGTGGCCGCCGGTCTTCTCGATGGCCCGGATGGTGTCGTCGACTTGGGCCTGGGTGAAGCTCATCCCGCCCGTTTTTTCGTCCACGGCCTTTCCGTCGACCGAGGTAGCGGGCATCAGGTCCTTCAGCTGCGCCAGTGAGTCGAGCATGGAACGCACGATGCGCGCCTTCTCGGCGTTGTCAGCGGTGTCGGCCAATAATGGGAGCGCCATAAACGTTTTGATGGCCTTGAGTTGGTCGGCGCTGGGCATTTTGGCTGGGGCAGCAGTGGCACCGCCGGCCATCATCGCCTTGCTGGCCTCGGTCACCTTGGCCTTGAGCTGGAGTTGGAGCGGGGCCATTTTGTCGAGCACGGCCTTGGCCATGAACGAGTCCTGCATTTTGTTCATCGCCTCGCGGATGATTTGCGGCGCTCCGATGGTGAAGATGGTACTGAGGGTAGCCAGGATAAAAACAAGAACGAGTCTGGTCTGAAAGGGCTTGAGACGACCCAACAGACGATTGAGCGTCGGCTTGAAGTTCATGGCCTTCTCGACGGGTCGGCCCATGCCGCCCATCGGTCCGCCTCCGGGGCCACCCATCGGTCCTCGCCCGCCTCGGGGTCCGGGCGTCGTGGTGTTTCGATTGGGCTCCTGGCGCTGGTGGTCGCTCATACGGCTTCCTCCTGTGACAACTGCGAAGCCACGATTTCTTGGTAGGTGGGGCAGTTCGCCATCAATTCGGTGTGCGTTCCCTGCCCGACGAGTTTGCCTTCCTCGAGCACCAAAATCTGGTCGGCGTCGCGAATCGTGCCGACGCGTTGGGCCACGATGATCACCGTGGCGTCGGTGGTTTCGGCCTTGAGCGCGGTGCGCAGGTTTCGGTCGGTCTTGTAGTCAAGCGCCGAAAAACTGTCGTCAAACAGGTAGATTTTGGGCTTGCGGACCAGAGCCCGGGCAATGGCGAGGCGTTGCTTCTGCCCGCCCGACACGTTGGTGCCCCCCTGGGCCAGCACGTGGTCGAGCCCGCCGTCCATTTCGGCAATGAAGGTTTCGGACTGAGCGGTGCGCACGGCGCTGGCGATCTCTTCGGCGCTGGCGTCGGACTTGCCGTGTTTCAGGTTTTCGGCGATGGTACCACTGAACAAAAGGGCCTTTTGCGGGATGTAGCCGATCTGGGCACGGAGGGCTTTCTGAGTCTGCTCGCGCACATCGGTGCCGCTGACGAGCACCTGGCCTTCGGCCACTTCGTAAAACCGCGGAATCAGGTTGAGCAGGCTGGTTTTGCCGGCACCGGTGGAGCCGATGATGGCGGTCACCTTGCCCGGCTCAGCGACAAAGCTCAGGCCCTCAATCGCCTTCTGCTCCGCCCCATGGTAAGCAAAGCTCACATTCCGGAACTCCACTCGCCCACTTGGCGTGTTGGCCGCCGGGGCAGTTTCGCCAGAAACTGCGGGAGCTTTCGTCGGCGCGTCAGCGGCGGCGAATGCTCCAGGGTCATTGATCACTGGGACCACGGCGAGCACTTCGTTGATGCGCTTGGCGGCGCTGGCAGCGCGCGGCACCATGATGAACACCATGCTCACCATCATCAGGCTCATCAGAATCTGCACGGCGTACTGGGTGAACGCCATCAGCGCACCGATCTGCATGTCGCCGGCGTCGATGCGCACAATACCAAACCACAGAATCGCCAACTGCGTCAGGCTCATGATGAGCATGATCGAGGGCATCAAAAAGGCCATGATTCGGTTGACCTTGATGTAATTCTGCGTCAGGTCGGCGTTGGCGGCCTCAAAACGCACGTTCTCCCGGTCTTCTCGGCCAAAAGCGCGGATGACGCGGATGCCGGTAAGCTTTTCGCGCAGCACCAGGTTGATCTTGTCGATCTTCACCTGCATGGCCTGGAACAGCGGCAAGCCCTTCCACATCACGGCGGCGACCAGCAACAGCAACACGGGGATGGCGTAGGCCAGAATGAAGGTGAGCCCGGTGTCTTGGTCCCACGCGAGGATGATGCCGCCGATCATCATCATCGGTGCGGCCACCATCATCCGAAGCATCATCACGGTGACGTTGGTCACCTGCACGATGTCGTTGGTGCTGCGGGTGATCAGCGTCGAAGCGCCAAAGCGGTCGTACTCTTCGAGCGAGAACGAGGTGACACGGCCGAAAACCTCGCTGCGAAGCTTTCGCCCCAAGCCCAGCGCGATGCGCGAACTGAACAAGCTGGCAATGATCGAAACGAGCATGCCGCCAAAGGTGAACAGCAGCATGAGCCCGCCAATCTGCAGGATCTTGTCGGTGTTGCCCTTCATCACGCCGTCGTTGATGATGCTCGACATGAGGGTGGGCAGGTACAGGTCGGCCAGGGACTGGATGAAGACCAGCACCAGGGTGGCGACCACCAAAACCCAATAGGGCTTGAGAAAACGGAAAATCTTGATCACAGGCGTTGCTCCTTCTGCGAAATCGGATCGGTTTGCATGAACTGGGCCATCTTCTTCAGCAGTTCGACGAGCTTAAGGCTGTCGTCGTCACCGAGAAACCCGGCCAACCGGGTGCAGTATGTGTGGAAACCTTGCTGACGCTGAAGAACGCTCTCGCGCCCAGCCGCAGTCAGAACAATGCGCACAACCCGCCGGTCTTGCGCGTCGGCCACGCGTTCTACCAGGCCCAACCTGGCCAGAGAAGTTGTGGTCTGCGTCATGGTGGGCGGTGAGCTTTCGAGCAGTCGAACCAGGTCGCCAATGCGCATGCCGCAAGTCGCCTCACCCTGGTGTTTGAGGGCCATCAGCACACCAAACTCGGTGCGCCCCAATTGACCCGGGGCGTGGTGACGAAAGCCCACCTGCTGGAACTCGAGCAGCGCGCGGAGCAACAATTGGGCAGGGTCGGAAAGGTCTGTCGAGTCTTCGGGCATCAGGTCCTTCGTAATACGAATAGTACGTGTCACGAAACATACGACGCGAGCACGCGATCGTCAAGCGACTCCTGGCGTTTCGGTGACGCTTGACAATTCCGGACTGGTAATACTTTCTATTACTTTATGGTCATCCCATCTTTGAGGTCTGTCCCCCCGCCCGCTCGAGCCTCGGTGCTTGTTTTGCTGTTGCTGCTGCTCCTGTCGGGCTGCACTCCCACGCCGACGACGGGCAAACCAGTGCTCGTCGCCACCTACTCGGTGCTCGGCGCTCTGGTCCGTGATCTAGCGGGCGACGCCTTTACCGTCGTGGTGCCTATGCCCAACGGCCTCGACCCCCACGAGTGGGAGCCCTCGGCCCGCGACATCGAAGCCGTGAATCACGCTGCGCTCATCGTGCGCAACGGCTTGGGTCTGGAAGGGGGCCTGCAGAATGTGCTCGACAACGCGCAGGCTTCCGGGGTGCCGGTGTTCACCGCCTCGGACCATATCGCCGTCCGAACGGTGCGGGAGGGGCAAGGCCTGCCCACCGGCGACGCTGATCAGCAAGCGGGGGCCCAGGACCCTCACCTGTGGCTCGACCCGCGTCAAATGAAGTTGGTTGTCCGGAGCCTTGCCACTGAGCTGAAATCCCGGTTTGGCACGGATCTCGACCTCCGGGCCACCGACCTCGAAACGCGCTTGGACCAACTCGACGCCGAACTCCGAGGTCTGTCGGTCACCGTTCCTGCTGCGCGGCGCCTGATCGTGACCGGGCACGAGTCGCTGGGGTACCTCGCCGACGCCTACGGGTTCACTCTGGTAGGGGCCATTGTCCCAAGCCTCACGACCTCGGCCGAGGTTTCGGCCGCCGACCTGGCCAACCTGAAGGGCGATTTGGCGGCCCACCCGGTACCGGCGGTTTTCAGCGAGCTGGGAACTCCGCCCAAGGTGGCTCAGGCCTTGGCCCGCGAGGTGGGCGTGGCTTTGGTGCAGGTGTCGACGCACGTGCTGCCGCCCGATGGGTCGTACTTTACTTTGCTGGAAGAACTGATGGCGACGTTGGTGAAGGCCCTTCGGTAGGCCGAAAGGTTCCTAGAACTCGAACTTGAACCCGTCCTGGGTCAGCAAGGTGACCACCTTCTGAAAGTCTGGATCTTTCACGTACTTGTCGTTGGCCTTGAACATCCAATCGGTGATCCAGGCTTCCATGTTGGGCAAAAAGCGAGGATCAGCCTTGTGCTCCAGCAAGGCGACGGCGGCGGCGTAGTTGTTTTCGCCCAGCGCGTAGATCAAGGGCCGTCCTTCCTCGCCCTCGATGCCGTTGGCGCGGGCCCCGTTTTCCAGCAACAAGGTGATCACCTCGAGACTGGAATAGCGCACGGCTTTTTTCAGCGGACTCCCGTTGCCCTCGACCTCGAGGTTGGAGTCGGCACCGGCCTTGAGCAAACGCGCCACGATGGTGGCGTCGTTGGTCGATACGGCCAGCGTGAGAGCTGTCATCGCTGCGTAAAACGCCCGGTCGGTCTGCGCCCCGTGGGTGATCAACCAGTCCACCCCCGTCAAGTTCTTGGCCCCCACGGCCCACGCCAACGCGGTGAGGCCCTCGCGCCCCCTTTGGTCCACCTCGACCTTCTTGGCGGTCAGCAGTTGGTCCATCACGTCGGTTTTGCCCTCGGCAGCGGCCGTGGCGAAGGTGTAGAGGTCGGCATCGGGAAAGTAGTAGCTGGTGCTCATCGAGAACCGCTCGTTGAAGTAATTTTGGGTGCACGACGTGGTGGAAACCCCCACCAAGGCGAGCGCAAGACACAAGGCAATCGGGCCAAAAGACCGGGAGGAGTTCATACTTTCAGTATCGGCTTGCCCCCGGCCTCGTGTCGAGGTACTTTGCTTTGATGGCACAAACTCCCATCATGAGCGTCCAAGACCTCAAAAAACGCTACGGCCCCGTCCAAGCCGCTGGAACCGTCCACGCCGTCGACGGCGTCACCTTCGACATTCCGACGGGCATCTGCTTCGGCCTGCTCGGACCCAACGGCGCCGGCAAAACCACCACCATCGAAATGATGGAGGGCATCGTCACCCCTACCGAAGGTCAGGTCCTGTTCAAAGGCCAACCCGTCGGCGAGGACTTCCGCAAGAAAGTCGGCATTCAGTTCCAGAGCACGTCGCTGCCCGAGTTCATCACGGTCAAAGAGACGCTCGAGCTTTTCATGGCGTTCTACCCCAATCCGCGCTCCATGGAAGAAATCGTGCGCATCTGTTCGCTCGACGACATCTTGAAGCGCGACAACCAGAAACTTTCCGGGGGCCAGCGCCAGCGAATGTTGCTGGCTCTTGCCATCGTGGCCCGGCCCGAGATCGTGTTCCTCGACGAGCCGACCACGGGGCTCGACCCCCAGGCCCGCCGCAACTTCTGGGACCTCATCGCCAAGGTGAAGGCTGAAGGAACCACGGTGGTGCTGACCACCCACTACATGGACGAGGCCGAGCTCCTGTGCGACGTGATCGCCATCATGGACCACGGCAAGATCCTCGAAATCGATGAGCCGCACCACCTGCTGGCCAAGCACTTCCAAGGCGCGCTGGTTCGGGTTCCCGCCACCACCCCCGAGGGCAAGGCCGAGGAAATCCAGTCGGCCAACCTCGACGTGACGCTCAAAGAATTGCTTGCCCGCGGCGTCAACCTCGAGGGCCTGAGCATCCATAAACCCGACCTCGAAGACCTGTTTATCAAACTGACCGGCTCGTCGCTGCGAGTCTGAGGAATCTATGAAACCATTTATTGCTATGTTCAAAGCCCGCACCATGGAGTTCCTCCGGGACCGCGGCAACCTCGCCTGGTCGCTGATGTTCCCCCTCGTGATGGTGTTCGGGTTCGCGTTCGCGTTCAACGGACCGTCGGCGCTGTTCAAGGTCGGGGTGCTCGGACCCGGCGACACCTCGCTGGCCTTTCTGAAGACCGACCAAGTGCAGTTCCTCGCCTTCGACGGCGCCACCAAAGCCGAGGCCGTGCTCGAAAAACTGCGCCACCACAGCTTGGACGCCGTCATCGACACCGCGTCGAAAACCTATTGGGTCAACAAGGAATCGAAGAACGCCTCGGTGGTGCGACTTTTGCTCACCAAGCAGGACGGCGGCGCGGGCTACGCTGAAAAGCAGGTCACCGGGCAAGCCATCCGCTATGTCGACCAATTGGTTCCCGGCGTGATCGGCATGAACATGATGTTCGGCTGCCTGTTCGGCATCGGGTTCGTCATCGTGCGCTACCGCAAGAACGGGGTGCTTAAACGGCTCAAGGCTACCCCGGTCTCGGCGCTGCAATTTGTTTTGGCGCAAGGAGTCAGCCGGTTCGTCATCGTGTTTGTCACCTCGATTTTCGTCTACCTGGGGACAGACCTCTTTCTGCACTTCATGATGAAGGGCTCTTACCTCGACCTCGTGCTGGTGATGAGCCTGGGCATTTTGAGCATGATCGCGCTCGGGCTGGTATTCGCCGCGCGCTTCAAGAGCGAAGAGCTGGCCAACGGCATCATCAACCTCGTCACCTGGCCGATGATGCTGTTTTCGGGCATCTTTTTCAGCCTCGAAGGCCTGCCTGACGTTCTCCAATGGGTCGGTCAGGCGATTCCGATCACCCACTTTTTGAACGCAGCGAGGGCCATCATGCTCGAGGGGGCCGGACTGGCCCAGGTGGCTCCCGACCTGGCCTTCCTGGCGCTCTTCAGCGCAGCGTGCTTTGGCCTCGCGGCCTGGCTGTTCAAGTGGGAATAGGGCCCCAACGGGCTGGAGGTAGCCGATGAACAAAGACCTGTACTACGAAGGCTTACTGCTCAAGCAAGACGGCAAACTGGCGCTGGCGCTCGACAAGTTCGAGGCGGCGGTAGGGGCGCTCGCGGCGGGCCCTGGCACCGGGAAGCCCGAGGACGCCACGGCCTGGAACGAGATCGGCCTGATCCATGACGACGCGGGCCGGCTCAGCGCTGCCGAAAAGTGCTACGAACGTGCCGTCGGCCTCGACCCGGGGCTGGCGAGGGGCTGGAACAACTGGGGGGTATGCGCCTTTGTGCGCGAAGACTGGGCCACCGCCAAAGCGCGGTTCGAAAAGGCTCTGGAAGTGCAACCCGACAACGAAAATGCCCGGCTCAACCTCGCCGATGTGCTCGAGGCTCAGAACTCGTAGGTGAACTTGCCGGGGACGGTGGTTCCCAAGGGATTGGAATACCGGTACTGCTCAAACACCGTCTTCACGATTTCGTCGATCTCGAGGTCGCCCGAGGACTGGGTAAGCTTGATATCGGTGAGCCGCGGGTTCTCCCCAGCTGCGGGCGCCGATAGCTTGAAGGTGAGCGACACCGGTTTGAGGTTGCGGTCTGTCTTGTAGTCGGCCCTGGCCGTGTCATAGCCAGCGCGCAAAAGCACCACCCAATAATAGTCGCGTCCCACCACTGGAGGCTGCCCTTTCAGACGAAGCTGATTGCCCGATGGCTCATACAACGCCAATAGCATTTTGCGGAAATCATCGACGCTGTTGAGCGCGTCGGGCTGGAGCCGGTCGAGAAGGCCCGCGTCGAGCACCTTTGGGAGAGGCATGAACAGGCTGATGAGAGGGTGCAACCCCTCATTGATGCCGCGCAAGTTGCCCTCGAACACTGCTTGGGCCGTGTTGCCATTCTCGGCGCCCTTCACCACTGTCGTCGCCGTCGGCGCAGCAGGTGCAGGGGCGAGAGGCGAAGGGCTCGCAGGCTTTTCGACGACCTTGGGAGTGGGCTTTTCGACGACCTTCGGCACCGGTTTGGCCGGCGCGGGCGCGGGTGTGGGCACAACAGGCTCGGGCTTGGCCACCGGTATTGCGGTCGGGTCGGGTAGGTCTTCGATCACGGCCGTTTGCGAGGGGGCCTGCTGGGCCAGGAAGTTCATCACCGGGTCGGCCTGCGACGTCACCGACAAGGGCGTATCTTCGCCATCGGGGCTTCCGAGCTTGACGCTGAGGGCCTGGCCGCCATCGCCCAAAACAAGCACGAGCAAACTGCCAGCGAGCCACGCGGCCAAAACGCCCAGCGCCGGCAGGAGCAAACTCACCGCCCAGCTGAGCAGCCGTCGCCGAAGGGTCTGCTGTTCGCGCCACACCTGCCAAGTCTGGGTGCTGGCCGATACCTTGACACCCGCGGGAACCTTCATGGCGTAGTGTGAGTCAGCTTGGTCAGCAAGTTGACCCCCTCGATCTTGTTCTTGCGCAAAATGTCGAGCACGCTGACCACCAATTGATAGCTGGTGTCCTTGCCCCCTTCGAGCACGACCCGCAGCTTCTTCAAGTCTTTGCCCTCAATGGCTTTGGTGACCAGACCCGGGAGGCCCTCCAAGTTGGTCTGGTTCTTGCCCAGCCAGATTTCGGCGGGGCTGGCGACCACGATCCGCAGTTCGGTCAGGCTCACGTTGGCCGCCGTCGTGCTCTTGGGAAGGTCGAGTGCCAAACCCGGCCCTACCCGGAACACCGTGGCCACCAAAAAGAAGATGACAATCATGAGCACCACGTCGATCAGCGGCGTCAGGTTGGGCGCGCCGGGCGGAGGGAGCCGCCGGGGGAGCGGGATTCTCATCCGCGCCTCTTGAGGATGCGAACCAGGTCGCCGGCCTGACCCTCGAGGGCGCCGATGATCTTGTTGGCCATGCCCGACAGCGTGCTGTACGCGACCATGCTGGGCACCGCCAGCACGATGCCGGCGGCGGTGGTGATCAGCGCTTCGGCAATGCCTTTGGCGAGCACCGAAGGATCGCTGGCTGCCCCAAAATCACCGAGCACGTTGAACGAATTGATGATGCCCGACACCGTACCGAGCAAGCCCAACAGCGGGGCGATGTTGCCGATGGTGCCCACAGCGGCGATGCCGGCCTCGATACGCCCCAGCTCGCGCAAGGCTGCTTCACGCACCACTTCACGCAGTTCGGCTTCGGGCAGATTGCGGCTTTCGATACCCGAGCGGATCAGCGCGCCCAGAGGGGCCTCGTTGGTGTCGCAGATGGCCAAGGCCTCTTCGTGGTGGCCCTTTTCGATCGCCGACTTGACGCGCGACAAGAGCTTGTCTTCGTCGGTGTGGATGCGGCGGAAGTACAAAAGCCGCTCTACTACCACGGCAAGAACGGGAACCGCCAGAACCATGATCAGCCACAGTACAGGGCCGCCTTTCACCAGAATGTCTAACATGAGCCCCTCCGCAAGAACCAACCTACCTCAGGATGGCCAGTGTTTCAAGCAAGCGGAGCCTCGACTGTGTCGGAACGGCGAAAGAACAGCGGCGCCAGCATCAAGGCCAGCAGACCAATCGCGATCGGGAGCAGGTAGTACTGCTTGTAGTCGACCACGCCGCCCTTGCCGAACCAGTCGAACGCCAGCCCCGTCAGCAGCGCTCCGACAACCGCCGAACTTCCCATGAAGATCAGGCTCATCAACTGATGAACCCCACCCCGGGTTTCGGGTCGCGTGTGGCCGTCGACAAAGATGGTACCCACAGCGTAGAAGAACGAAAACACGAACCCGTTGCAGGCCAGTGCGGCCAGAATCCAAACCGGCCCCAGGTTGGACCACAAGAGGACAAACCGTGTCACCTGCATCGTCAGCCCGATCAGCAGCACGTTCCGGAGACCCCAACGCTTCAGCGCCGGACCAGTCAACAGCAACAGACCCGCCTCGGTGAACTGCCCCAAGGTCATCACGGGCATGATCTGGCTGGGGGAGAAGCCCAGTTGCAGAAGGTAGGGCGACGTGGCGATGTAGTAAAACCGGTCGAGAATGCCGCTCAGAAACCAAAGGATGCCGAACTTGATGAGCCCAGGCTGCAAGAACACCCGGAAAGCCGCCTTGGGAATCAGTTCGAACTTACGGTCCGGCTTGGCCAAAGGCACGTGAGGCAAAACCATGCTCAAGAGCGCCGCGAACAGGCTGCTGACCCCGCTCACCCAGAAGATCCAGCTCATTCTGGAACCAGGGAGGAGCCAGAGCAGTCCCATCCCCAGGCCGGCGACGATCCAGCCCACGGTGCCCCACAGCCTTACCTTCCCGTAGTTTCGGCTCCGGTCGGGCATGCGGGCAAACGACAGCGCGTTGACCAGGGCTCCCGTGGGACCGACAAACAGCGCGTACACGCCAAAGAGCACCAAAAAGGGCAGAAAGCCTTGAACCAAGGTCAGACCAAAGGCGAGGCCGGCGATCACGACCTGCAACCCGGCGTACAGCAACCTCGCCGAAAGCACCCGATCGACAACAAACGCCGCGATGAGGGGTGAAAGCATGCTGGCAAGCTGGTAGACGGTGAGGGTCAAACCAACCTGGGTGCCCGAGAAGTGCAGCGTGTCTTTGAGGTAGGTGCCGATCACCGGCTGAAAAGCTCCCAGGAACAGCAGTTGAAAAAACATCAACCCCGAGAGCTGGAGGTAGGCGTCGCGCTTCAAGACTTAGTGATGGTGCCCACCCTCGCCGTGCACATGGCCATGATCCAGTTCCTCTTGCGTGGCAGCACGGACGTCGAGCACTTCGACGTCGAACGACAGGTTCTTTCCGGCCAGCGGGTGGTTGCCGTCGACGGTCACTTTGCCACCGTCGATTTTGACAATGCGCACGTGGAAGATGTTCCCGTCTTCGTCGTCGTACTGGAACTCCTTGCCTTCCACCAGTTCCTCAGCATCGTCGAACTCGCTTTTTTCGACCACTTCGATGAGGCTTTCGTCGCGCTCACCGTAGGCGTCGTCGGCGCTCACCGAAACGCTCAGCTTGTCGCCCTTGGACTTGCCTTCCAGTTTTTCTTCCAGTCCGGGAATCAGATTGCCCGTGCCGTGAATGTAGCTCAGGGGCTCACCGCCTTCCTGGCTCGAGGACTCGATGAGCTCACCTTTGTCGTCTTTGAGGGTGTAGTGGATGGTAGCCACAATGTTCGAGGCAATCTTCATGGGGAACTCCTTGTCGGGAACCTGAACTCCGACCTCGGGAGTATATCGAAAATCGAGCTTGCGGGCTAGGATGAGCAGAGGAGGTTAGCCGTGGCTCAAGCCAAGACAGCCTTGAGGCCGGGGTGGCTGCAGGAGTGCACTATTCGGTGGAGTTCCCGTTGCACCTGCGCGGGGTAGTGCGCACCAGGGTCACCCGATTTCTCGAGTCGCACCACCCGCACCTGCTGAGGCAGATTCTGAGTCTCTACCAACGGGAGCAGGTGAGCCAAACCTACCTCGACGACTTGCCCCTACGGATGGCTACCAAGAAAGCGCGGGCCCTTACTTGATCGAGCCGACCAGGCCGGCGACGAACTGCTTTTGCATGGCCAGGAAGACGACCAAAACGGGAATCAGAGACACAGTGACAATGACCATCAGGCCACCGTATTCTACCGTGTACGCGCTCATCATGGATTGCATCGCCAACGGTAATGTCTTGGTCTTGTCGCTCAAGATTGTGATCAAAGGCCACAGGTAGCTATTCCACTGGCTGATGAACATCAAGATGGCTGCCGAGGCAATGCCGGCCTTCATGGACGGGATAGCCATTCCCCAGAAGATCTGCATCTCACCTGCGCCGTCGACCCGTGCCGCTTCCATGATTTCCTTGGGGAACATTTGGAAGTTCTGACGGAGAAAGAAGATCACAAACGCAGACATGGTGAACGGAAGGATGATGGCCGCATACGTGTCAAGCAACTGCATGGCCGCAATCAAGCGAAACAACGGCAGAATGACCGCGATCTGCGGCATGATCAACGTGAGCAACAGTACGCCGAACACCCATTCCCGGGCGCGGGACTGGAACTTCTCAAAGCCGTAGGCGGCCATGGCGTTGACGGTTACCCCAACCACCACGGTAACGACCGCGATAATCAGCGAGTTCGCGAAGAACAGGGGCAGGTTGTAGTTGTTGTTCGCCTTGTCCCAGTTTTGCAGGAACTGATCACCGGGAATCAGGGTGCCCTTGACGACCTCGTTGGGATTGAGCGTCATTCCCAGCGCCATCCAGAAGAACGGGAAGATGCTGATGAGGCAAACAGCAAGCAGAAAAACGTAGAGCAAGATGCGGGGCAGGGAGAAGGGTGCGCGGACCTGACTCATTTGTTTCTTCCTCCCAACACTCGGATCTGGATGATGGCCAAGACCCCAGCCAAGAGAACGATGACGTAAGACATAGAAGTGGCGTAGCCAAAGTCGGAGCTGAGCACAAAGGCCTGCCGGTAGATGTAGAGGGCCGCCGTCATCGTCGCGTTGGCTGGCCCACCTTGATTGGTCAAAATGTTGGGTTCATCGAACAACTGAAGCATGCCACTGGTGCTGGTCACGAGCGAAAAGAGAATGACTGGAAGCAAAAGGGGCAGCGTGATCCGGAAGAACTGCATGACCTTCGGGGCCCCATCGACCTCGGCGGCCTCGTAGATTTCCGGGTCGATGTTTTGGAGTCCAACCAGGAAGAAGATCATGTTGTAGCCGGTCCAACGCCAAGTCAACGCCACCATGATCGTGACATTCGCCCAGAAAGGATCGTTGAGCCAGGCAATGGGCTGAGTCAGCAGACCAGCGTCGAGCATGATGTTGTTGGCCAAGCCGTTGGTCTGCAACAGGATGCGGAACAAGATCGAATAGGCAACCAGCGAGGTAATCGCCGGCAAGAACAGAATCAGGCGGAAGGCTCCGCGGAACTTGCGGACGCCGTGGTGCAAGATGACGGCAAACAACAGCGAAAGCGCGATCATCACAGGAACCTGGACGACCATCAAAATGAAGTTGTGGCCCAAGGAATCCCAGAAAAGGGAGTCCTTGAACATGCGCACAAAGTTTCCCAGCCCAATGAAAGAGTCGGTCAGACCCTTCCATTTGCGGGTCACTAGGTACAGCGACGAAAGGATGGGATACGCCATGAAGACGGCGAACAGGGCAACAGCCGGAGCTACAAAGATCCAACCACTTCTGTTTAAGTAACGCTCAAAAGCGCCTCGTGATCTCATGACGTATTCCCTTCCTTGCAACCTTACTGGCTGATCGTCTGTTCGTAGACGGTGGTGGCGTCTTTCAGCACGTCATCAGGAGTCTTCAGCTCACCCTTGTACATCTTGGCCAGCGAGGCGCTGATAGCGCTGCCCCAAGCATTGTAGTTGGCGGTGTAGCGCAGAGCGGGAACGTTGGCCATCCACTTGGCGAAGTCACCGAACACGGCCTGCTTGTTGTAGAAGAACTCATCAGCAGCGGTGTAGTTCGAACCCTTGCCGCTGGGCAGGTAGGTTCCCATGGCGCCAGCACCCTTGAGGATGGTGTTGTAAAAGCCCAGAGCCGCGGCGTCTTTGCTGGCCCAGACCGACTTCATGAAGTCGATGGCACCGGCCTTGTTGGGGGCCTTGTCGAACACGTACCAGCTCGATCCACCCCAGTTCGAGGCATTCTGAGCACCCTTCACACCGTCGAGCGAAGGAGTGGGCACAACCATCCACTTGCCAGCGTTGGTGGGCTGGCTCTTGATGGTTCCCACGATCCAGACGGCGCTCATCAGACCGCCGGCGTCGCCGTTGTTGAACGCGGACACCCAGTTGTTCCAGCCTTCGGTGGGGTACAGAATGCCAGCGTCGTACATCGACTTGAGGGTGGCAATAGCGGGGCGAATGGCGGCATTGGTCAGGTCAAGCTTGCCGCTGGTGTTGAACCACTGGGCACCGGCCGATTGGGCCATCATGCGCACGAAGGTCCAGTCGGTGGAGTCAAACGCGATCAGGGGCTTGTTGATCTTGGCCTTGACGATCTTGCCCAAGGCGGTGACTTCGGTCCAAGTCATGTTCTTCTGGTACTTGGCGGGGTCGAGTCCGGCCTGCTTCAGGTAGTCGGCGCGGAGGAAAAGGCCCGTCGAACCCG
The DNA here is from genome assembly GCA_037142615.1 of Spirochaetales bacterium. GTDB lineage: Bacteria > Spirochaetota > Spirochaetia > JABEVK01 > JABEVK01 > JAIFLN01. The sequence goes on from JBAXAI010000029.1 coordinate 23,412, forward strand.
AGTCAAACGGAATACCGTAGATCTTGGAACCCTGGGTCATCGGTCCGACCTTGTAGGTGGCGAACTGGGTGAAGTCCACACCAGCGGCCTTCATGTCGGCGAGAACTCCGGGGTAGTTTTCGATCAGCTGTTCAATTTGGAAGTCTTGAACCAAAGCAACGTCGGGGAGCCCTGCGCCACCGGCCTGCATGGCAGCCTGCATTTTCTGCATGACGGCGTCGGAGTTCGGGAAGTCGACGATGTCGATGGTCACATCGGGCTTCATCTTGTTGTAGACCAGGGCCGCCTGCTTCATGGCGTAGCCGTTGAAGTTCGGGTCCCAACACCAAACGGTGACTTTGCTGGGAGCCGCGAAGCCAACTGCGGCGGTGCTCAGCAACAGAGCTACCGTCAGAACGAACGAAATTGTCCTCTTCATATACCCTCCTATGGGTTTTCACTTAGGCTAGACCCGGAGTGAAGATCCCGATAGGGAAGCGTGTCACAAGTTCAGTGACAAATGTCCTTTGCTTTGTCACTCCATCACGAGAGTGTGGATTTGCGCCTCGATGGCGATGCGGATAGCGCCGAAGCGGTCCTTGGCCTCGATCTTTTCGTAAAGCGCGCTGACATAATTGCGGATGGTGTGTTTGCCCAGATTGAGCTTGTCGGCGATCTGCTCGTTGCTCAGGCCCTTCGAGATGAGCAACAGGATCTTGCGCTCTTTTTCCGACAGCAGCGGGAACCAGGGGGGTGTGAGCGACTTGAGGTTGGACGACGAGCGGGGACGCCCCGACAAGGTTTCGACCACCGACTGGCTAAGCACTGTCTGGCCTCCCATGACCGTCAGGATCGAAGACCAGACTTCCTCGGGCGTGGTGTCTTTGAGCAAATACCCGTCGGCGCCGCCGGCCACGGCTTCTTTGACGTAGGTGTCGTAGCCAAAGGTGGTGAGCATGATCACTTTAACCGAGGGGTGCTTCGCGCGCAGCGCCTTGAGCGTCTCGAGCCCCCCCATGCCAGGCATATGGATATCAAGAAGCACCAGATCGGGCTGGTAGCGCGTGAGCATCGACAGCGCCTCTTCGCCGGTACCGGCGATCTTGAGGTCCGCCAGCAGTCCTTCACTCAGACTCGAGAGGATACCGGCCAAGCTGACCGAGAAAAGCTTCTGGTCATCAACGATGAGAATCCGAAAGGGGTCCAGAGCTGTCCTCCTTGAGCGGCAGGGTGGCCGTCACGACGTAGCCGAAGGTTTCGTTGCGGAAGGTCACATTACCGTTCCACGGGGTGATCCGTTCTTCCATTCCGCGCTGACCGATTCCTTGGGCCGTATCGGCTCCACCCCGGCCGTTGTCGCGCACCATGATGGAAAGAAGCCCGTTGTCGACCTGAAAGTGGATGTCGATGCGCGAGGCCCGTCCGTGGCGAAACGCATTCGACAACGAGGCCTGGATAAGATGATACACCGCAATCTCCTGTTCCGGGTCAAAAGTCCAGGGGAGATTGCCCCATTCCACGTTGGTTTCGATGCCCGAAAGGCGGCTGAAGGTGTCGACCAGCTTCTTGATGAACTTCAGGCCCCGGAGCCGATGCGGACGCAAGGCCCTCAGTTCGTACAAGACCTCGCGGGTTTGCTCCAGCCCGGTCTTGGCCTGCGAACGGATCCAACGCAGCAGCTTGGCCGTTTCTTCGGGTTCTTCCACCTGGCGGTGCAGGCTGGCGTCGGTCATCATGATGATGTTGGTGAGCGTTTGACCCACGACATCGTGAAGGTCACGGGTAATCCGGTGGCGCTCCAAGGCCGCCGACTCCTCGCTCGCGGTGTTGGCCTGCTCCAGGAACTCGGTGTTGGCGTTGGTCAACTGGAGCACCGACGAATGCAGCTGGTCGTTGTGTTCGGACACCTCATCGAGTTTGAGGCGGCTGGACTGCATCGAGTGAGCCAGCAGGCCGCAAAGCCCCAAGCACACCAGAACCATCACGGTCACCAGGGGCTCGGGCTCGGGCTGGGTCATTCCCTGCAACAAGTGCTGCACGGCCACAAACTCCGCGCCGATGGCCAATCCGACGGGAATCTTCCACGTGTTGGGAAGCAGGCTCGACGCCTGCACGACCAACGCAGCGTAGAGCATGTACCTCGCCGGAAGGAACTCCACCTGCGCGAGGCTCGACAAGAACACGAGCATGGCCTGACTGATCACTATGCCAAGGGCCAAGTGAGTGTCGGTCACCGGAATGGTGGCCAGAACCAATACCAGCAGCAGGCCCTGGGCGGTCAACTGCCAGGCCCAGAAACCGGCGGTGCCGGGGTACACCGCGCGGTGGGCCAACAGGAACACCCACGCGGCGATCACGAGAACCAGGGCCGCGATGGTCGCCGGCCCCAGCCAAAGGGGGAAACGCTTCACTTACGCTCGTGCGGCACCCGGAAACGCCGGTACAGCTCTTCGGGCGAGAATTGCTGGCGTGAATGGGCCACGAGGCGCAACGTGAACTGGTACGGGGCCAACGGAACGCGATAGGGCTCAAACGTCAACGGACCGCAACTGCCGCTTCCGAGGCCGCACTGTTTGTGGTCCAGGGTGAGAGTCACCTCGTCGCGGCGGGGCAGCTCGTGCACGTGTTTGGCCGCGTCGAGGTCGGCCACGCTGTAGGGGTGGGCGCCGAACCCGAAGGTTTCGCCACCAGTGACCCACAGCCCCGTGCCCCGGTCGTCGCTTAGGCCTACCCAGCGCGTGTCGTGGCGGTTGCCGTTTTCCTGCGGCAGGGCGTAGTCGGTGTGCAGGGCGTCGAGACTTGCGTCGAACACGCCGGTGTGCGCGGCGCGGCGGCTGTCGCTGTAGCTTTCGCCGGGCCCGAGGCCGTACCAGCGGGCCTTGTCGTAGGCACCCGGCAGGGTCAATTCAACGCCCAGACGGGGCAAGTGAGGGTTCGGACCGCGCGGCCGGACGTCGACGGCGAGTTCCAGCGCCTGGCCACCGACGAGGCGGTAGCGGTAGACCACTGCGAAGCCGGAGGTGAACGACGGCGGTGCCACCCAAGCGCGCACCACGAGTTCCGGGCCTGCCTTGGTGGCTTCGACCTCGACGGAATCGACGCGGTGCTGCAGCAGGTGGTAGCGGGCAGCTTGCCAGGTTTTGGTGAAGCCTTCGGGCAGGCCGAACATCCAATCGTTGTCGATCTGGGCCCGCCAGAGGTTCAAGCGCGGGCCCTGGTTCACCACCGGCACCCCGGCCAGCGTCCACGACGGGCGCCCTGTGACGCGGTCGACCACCAGACGGTTCTCGCCGAAAGCCCAAGTGACCGAGGTCGGCGTTTGGGTCGTACGAGGTTTGTCGCCCCACAACGAGGCAGGGGCGACGGTCGGCACGGGGCGAAGTTCCACCGCAAACTCGGTGAACCCGACTTCGTGGCCGGCCTGGGCCCAGGGCGAGGCGGCCTTGGTAAGGTAGGCGATGCGGGCGGTGATTTCGCCCGGGGGCAAGGCGGCCAGCGCCGCGGCATAGCCCGCAAGGGTCAGCACACGCGTCTTGCCAGCGGGGGCCAACGGGGCATCGATGCGCGTGCCGGCCTTTTGAACGCCATCGACCAGCAAGGCCCAGTCGAGGCTGTAGCCTTCCAAACCGGCAAAGTCGTGACGGTTGCGCACCGTGAACCGGCCGCTGTTGAGGTCGAGGGCCTTGACGGCGATGGGGGCGGCGTGGGCCTTGAGCTCGAGGAGAGCGGGGCTGGGCGTGCGGTCGGCAAACACCAAGCCGTCGCAGACAAAGTTGCCGTCGTTGGGCTCGTCGCCGAAGTCACCACCGTAGGCCCACCACTTTTTACCGTCGGTGTGCTGCTCGAGGCCGTGGTCGGCCCATTCCCACACGAACCCACCTTGCATGCGCTTGTGGTTCCAAAACAGGTCCCAATACTCGGTGAACACGCCCGGTCCGTTCCCCATGGCGTGCGCGTATTCGCACAAAAGGAAGGGCTTGCCCGTTTTGTCGGTATCAGCCAGCTTCTTCCAGACCTCGGGGCTGGTGTACATGTGGCTGATCACGTCGACGCTGGGGTACCCTCTCGACGGGTTCCACGTGGGCGACTGGTGGTCGGCCTTGCGGGTGGCGCCCTCGTAATGCACGGGGCGCTCGGGGTCGCGTTCGCGGGTCCAGCGCGACATCGCTTCATGGTTGACGCCAAAGCTGCTCTCGTTGCCCAGCGACCAGAAAATCACCGAGGGGTGGTTCTTGTTCGCCTCGACCAGGCGCTGCATGCGGTCGACGTAGGCCTTTTCGTACTGTGGCCACTCGCTGGGGTTCTTGCCCTCTGCGTAGCCAAAGCCGTGGGTTTCGAGGTCGCATTCGGCCATCACGTACAGGCCCAACTCGTCGCAAAGATCAAACAGGTGACGGTCGTTGGGGTAATGGCTGGTCCGCACGGCGTTCAGGTTGTGGGCCTTCATGAGCAGCAGGTCGCGGCGAAGTTCATCGATGGGTGTCACGCGGCCGAGGCGGGGATGGTTGTCGTGGCGGTTGGCTCCCTTGATGATCACGCGGGCGCCGTTGACGTAAATCGCGTGTTTGCCCCGGGTGATAGACCGGAAGCCGACGCGTTCGGTGACGGCGCTGAGCACCTTGCCCGCCGCGTCTACGGCAGTGAGCACCAGGCGGTACAGGTGGGGGAACTCCGCGCTCCACGGGTGAACCTTGGTCAGCACACCGGCCAGGGCGGGAGCCTTGAGCGTGGCGTTGGCCTTCCAGACGACAGTGCCGGCCTCGTCGAAGAGCTCGGCCTGAAGGTGGCCAGCCGGAAGCGTCCCGACGGCCTTCAGCACGGGCACAAGGTTCAACTGCCCCGACCCGGTGGCCGGATCGTAGCCGGCATGGATGAAGGCGTCGAACACTTCGACCTCGGGGACCGACAACAGCCACACATCGCGGAAGATTCCCGACAGCCACCATTGGTCCTGGTCCTCGAGGTAGGTGGCGTCGCTCCAGCGGATGACGCGCACCTGCAGGTCGAACGACGCACCAGAGACGAACTTCGCGAGATCAAACTCATGGACCAAACGGCTGCCCTTGCTGAAGCCGACTTCTTTGCCGTCGACGTACACGTAGAACGCCGAATCGACGCCCTCGAACCGGAGGCGAAGCGGTGTTCCGCTCCAGGCCGGGGGCACTTCGACGGTGCGACGGTACACGCCGACAACGTTGTCGCTGGGCACATGCGGCGGGTCCACCGGGAACGGGAACTGCACGTTGGTGTAGTGGGGCGCGCCATGCCCCTGCAACTGCCAAACCCCGGGGACGCGGAGGCTGCCCCAGTCGACCGGGTCTTTCGGGCCGGGCAAAGCCAGCAGTGAGGCGAAGAGCGCAAAGTCCCATTGCCCGTTGAGCAGGTGGCTCCGGGCCTCTTCGGCGGGCCAGGCGTTGAGCCAGGCGCGGGGTTCGACGCGGTTGCGTCCGGTCAGTTCAGGGTTTTCCCAGTCGTTCATAGGTTTGATCATAAAGCACTCCTTGCAAATCGTGTTAGTTTTTGACGTCCCATCGGGCGCCGAAGGGCGGCAACCCTGCGGCCTCGTGGCCGTTGAAGTTGAAGGTGAACACCGTGTCGGTGGTGCCGTCGGTGCGCTTTTCGGCGACCACCCCGGGCGGCAGTCCCTCGACCACGGGAGTGAGGCCTGCACGCTTGACCAGCGCGGCCATCAGGTCATCGACAAAGCGGCGGTCGGTCTGGGCCGCGACGTAGTACACCTCGCCCTTGCCCACCTTGTGGCGGGTCAGCACGGGACGACCGGCGTACCAGTCGCTGCCGTAAGTGGCCAGCACCTCGGACCCTTCGGCATGCACCAGTTCGCAGAACGTGGTGACCTCGTAGGTACCGGTCAACCCCAAATCGTTGCCCGGTGAGGGGATAGCGGAATTGGTCTGGGCCTTCCACAGCGGGTCAAGCTCTTCGGCCCACACCCCGGCGAGGCTGCGCAGGGGACCAGGAAAGCCACCCAGGTGCGTCAGGTCGGTCTCGTTCACCCAGCCCGAGAAAAACGTGAGCACCAGCGTGCCGCCGTTTTCGACAAAAACCTGCAGGCGTTCGGCAGTTCCCGGCTTGACGAGGTAGAGCCACGGCGCCGCGACCAGCTTGTAGCCCGCCAGGTCCTGGTCCTGATTGGGCACGTCGATGCCCACCGACCGGTTCCACAAACCACGGTAGTAACTGGACACCGCCGCCGGGTAGTCGCGTTCGGGCCGGTTGTAGCCGGCAAAGTCGTCGATCGCCCAGCGGTTCTCCCAGTCGTAGATCACGGCCGTTTGCGCCGGGACGCGGGTACCCTGCACGTGGGCGAGGGCTTTGAGGTCTGACCCCACCTGAGCCACCTCGGCAAACGTGCGGGTGTGCTCGTGACCGGCGTGATCGACCACCGCGCCGTGAAACTTTTCGAACGCGCCGCGCCCTTTGCGCCACTGAAAGTACAGCACCGAGTCGCTCCCGTGGGCCACGGCCTGCAAGCTGGCCAAGCGGTGCAAACCGGGCCGCTTGAGGCGGTTGACCGGCTGCCAGTTCACCTGGCTGGGCGTACTTTCCATCAAGAGCCACGGCTGGCCGTGCTTGAGCGTGCGGTTGATATCGTGCACAAACGCCGTCAGCGCGCCCTCGGCCACATCGTCGTGGTCGGCGTTGTGCCAGCGGGGGTAGCTGTCCCAACTGATGACGTCGACGTGCGGGGCCCAGTTCCAGTAGTTGAGCCCCGGGTAGGTGCCCATCATGTTGACCAGCACCTTGGTGCCGGGGGTCAGCTCGCGCAGGGGCGCCGACTCGGTACGGAAGAACTCGAGCGATTGGTGGTCGACGAACCGCTTCCAGTCGAGGTTGAGGCCGTGCACCATGGTCTCGCCTTGAGGAGCAGGGCTTTCCACCTGCGACCAGTCGGTGAACCGGTGGCTCCAAAAGTCTGTCCACCACGCTTTGTTCAGCGCGTCGAGCGACCCATAGCGCTTCTGGAGCCAGCCCCGGAAGGCGCCCTGGCACAGCGGGCAGTGACATTCGCCGCCGTATTCGTTCGAAACATGCCACATCAGCAGCGCCGGGTGCTTCTGGTAGCGTTCGGCCAGCTTGCGGTTGATCTCGGTGGCTTTGCGGCGGTACACCGGCGAGGTGTAGCAGTGGTTGTGACGGGCGCCGTGCAGGTCGCGCTCGCGGTTGGGACCACAGCGGAGGATTTCGGGGTATTTTTGGCTCATCCACGCGGGTTTGGCGCCCGTGGGCGTGGCAAGGAGAGCCTTCATGCCGGCCTTGGCCAGGCGGTCCATCAGCGCATCGAGCCAGCCGAAGTCGTACACGCCGTCATGGGGTTCGAGCCTCGTCCAGGCAAAAATGCCAATCGAGACCGTGTTGACGCCAGCCAAGGGAAAGAGCCGGAAGTCCTCGTCGAGGATGTCGGGACGGTCGAGCCACTGGTCCGGATTGTAGTCGCCGCCGTGAAGAAGGGTTTTCATCCTACCATTTCATCGCCGGCACGGCGTGTTGTCTATCGCACAGGCTGAACAGGCATAGCACAAAACGAACATCTGCCCTAGAGTTTTGGCATGCCCCTCCTGTTTCCTGACGCGCCGGGTATCCCCCTCCCCTTCCGCCTGCGCAGTCTCGGCGTGGGCCACCTGCAAGAGCCCATCCGCCGTCCGTTTGGCTACCCGTATCACCACTGGCTGCAGGTGAAGGCGGGCGTGTTCCAGTTGGGAATCGGTGACGCCACCGAGTGGGCCCGGGTGGGCGACGGCGTGTACCTGGCCCCCGACGAACCGCACGAGTACCGCTCAGGTGGTGCCGACGACCTGATCGTCGACTTTCTCGCCTTCGATGGGCCCGGCATCCACGAGGTGCTGCAAAGTGGACCGCTCAAACGCAGCGGCGTATACCGGTTGGCGACCCCGGGTTTGGTGACAGGAGTGCTCGAAAGGGCCTGGCACGTGGCGAGCTCCCCCAGTTCCACCGGGGCCATGGCCACAGGGCTCAGGCTGTCGGCCAGCGTGTATGAACTGCTGGTGGCGCTGGCCGAAGAAGCGGCGGCCACGGGCGAACTGAGCACTTCGTCGCGGTTAGGGCGCCTGGAGCCGGTGCTTTCGGCGCTGTTGCAACAGCCCGCTCACCCCTGGACGGTGGGTGAAATGGCCGCTTTGCTGGGCCAGACCCCGCAGTCGCTGGGGCGACTGTTCCGCAAAGCGCTGGGAAGGTCGCCGTTGGAGTATTTGGTGGGACTAAGGCTCAACCGGGCGCTGCAACTGCTGGCCGAGCGGCCCAACCTGCGCGTGCACGAGGTGGGCACGGCGGTCGGGTACTCCGACACCAGCTACTTTGTGCGCCTGTTCCACCAACGCGAAGGGCTCACACCGGGCCAATTCCAGCAGTTACATTAAGCGCAACTGCTGCATTAGCTACCGACGCGGACCACCAGCTTGCCGAAGTTCGCGCCTTCGAGCATTCCCATGAACGCCTGAGGGGCGTTTTCCAGGCCGTCGACAAAGTCCTCGCGGAACCGGATCTTACCCTGGGCAACCCACGCGCTCATTTGTTCGTAAAACTCGCCGAACCGGGGGCCGTAGTCGTCAAAAATGATGAAGCCCTTCACCGTGAGGCGCTTGACCAGAATGGTGCCCAGCAGGCTTCCCAAACGATCGGGTCCAGCGGGCAACCCGACGGCGTTGTAGCCCGAAATGAGCCCGCAGACCGGGATGCGCGCGTGCACGTTGAGCAGGGGCCAAACGGCGTCGAACACCTCTCCGCCGACGTTTTCAAAGTACACGTCGATGCCTTGGGGACAGACCTCGGCCAGCCGCGCAGCCAGACCCGGCAACCGCCGATCCAAGCAGACATCGAAGCCCAGCTCATCGACCACGTAGCGGCACTTGTCTTCGCCACCCGCGATGCCCACCACGCGGCAGCCCTTGAGCTTGGCGATTTGCCCCACGAGGGCCCCCACCGCGCCGCTGGCCGCCGCGACCACCACCGTTTCGCCCGCGATGGGCTTGCCGATGTCGAGCAGGCCCATGTAGGCGGTAAAGCCCGGCATGCCGAGTACGCCCAAGGCCCACGAAGGCTGGGTCAGCGAAGCGGAAAGTTTGTTGAGCCCTTCCCCGCCGGAAACAGCGTAGTCCTGCCAACCGCTGTTGCCCAGCACCAGGTCGCCGACCGCAAAAGCGGGATTCTTCGAGGCCTCGACCCGGCAGACGGTCGCCCCGACCATGGGCTGGCCCACGGCCACCGGCGGCGCGTACGACGGGCCTTCGTTCATGCGGCCGCGCATGTAGGGGTCGAGCGAGAGCAACAGCGTGCGAAGAAGGACTTGCCCGTCCGAAAGGCTGGGGACCGGACTTTCGACAAGGCGGAAGTTGTCGGCAGTGGGTTTGCCGGCAGGACGGGTGTGCAGGACAATCTGACGGTTGAGGGGGTTGTGCATGGGCGATTGTGGGGAACCGGGAGGCCGGTGTCAATGGAGGTCTGTCCCCCGTTGATTGTGCTATCTTGTCGGCATGCCTCCCAAGCGCCCCATCCGCCTCGTTGTGCTCGATCTCGACGGCACCACGCTCAGCCCCGACCACCAACTGAACCCCGCCACCATCGCCGCCATCCACGAAGCCACCGTCCAGGGCGTCCGGGTCGTGCTGGCCAGCGGACGACTGCCCAAGTCCATCCTCCCTTTCGCTCACGCCCTCGGCCTCGACGGCGTGCATTTGGGCCTCAACGGCGGCGTGGCTTTCGGCAGCGACGGCAACCTGCTCCACAAGCACATATTGAACCCGGAGCAGCTGCGCTTTGCCTACCAGGTGTTCGCCGACCGGGGCTGGGAGCCGGTGATCTTCACCGCGCACGACATTGTTTCGCAGGGTGACAGCGAGGGCGCGAGACTTTTGCTGGCCCTCGGCGAGCCGGAAGTTCTCAATTATCAACCGGAGCAGTTGGACTCGATCGTCGACCCGGTCAAGGTTCTGGCCATTCTCGATGCCGGTCCGACCGATGCGATGATCGCGGCGCAGGTCGCCGGGCGCCTTGTCTCGATCCGCAGCGGCCCCCGGTTCTTCGAGCTGATGGCTCCCGGTGTGAGCAAGGGTGCCGCTCTCGCCGAGCTCCTGGCCGACTGGGGCATCGCCAAGGACGAAACTCTGGCCGTGGGCGACAGCGAAAACGACGAAAGCCTGTTCGACGCGACGGGCTTTGCGGTCGCCATGGGCAACGCTGTCCCCGCACTCAAAGCCAAGGCCGACTTTGTCACCGCCAGCAATGCCGACGACGGGGTCGCGTTGGCCCTGCACGACTTTGTCCTGTCAATTCGTTGACAGGTCCTAGTTGATGACCCAGACTCACGCTATGTACCTCGAAACGACATCAGTCTTCCTGACGGGGAGCATTCTCAGTCTGGGGCTTATCCTTTTCTCCTGGGCCCTTGCGATGTCGTACCGCGTTTCCCGTTCGTTTCGTTTTTGGGCCGCAGGCAATACCTGTGTCGTTGCCGGAATCGCCCTGCTGATGTCGCAAGGCAGCCTGAGCCCTTGGGTCTCGATCATCGTCGCCAACTCTCTGCTTGTCGGCGGCCTCGGTCTGGTCGCCCGGGGGCTGGAAGCCTTTGCCGACCGGCTTACCGCGTGGGGTCCTGCCGTCGCGGCCTACTTGGTCGGGATGCTGGTCTGGGCCCTGTTTACTTTTGTTTGGCCGAGCTATCCGGTCCGGGCCGCACTTCTTACCTTGGCTGTGGGCGTGATCAGCTTCCGTGTCATCCGTCTGCTGTGGTCCGACCTATCCGAGGAACGGGTGAACACCCCCTGGTTGATCGGCACACTCACCGCCGTGTATCTGGCGCTGACGCTGGGCGTGCTGCTCAACGCGATCGTCGTGGCCCTGAACGGAAGCGAGTCCATTCGAGTTTCGGGCGGCGCGCCCATTCTGGCGTATCTGATCATGCTCGTTTCGTTGATGGTCTGGACCTTTGGCTTCTTCAGTCTGGTGTTGTTCCGCGACCACCGTCGGCTTGCCTCGGTGCTCGCCACGCGGGACCGTATGATGGCACTCATCGCCCACGACCTGAGGGGTCCCGTCGGCAGCGTTGCGGCCATGTTGGGCATGGTGAGGGCCCCAAATCTGGACGAGGCCGATCGAACCCAGCTGATAGACGCCTCGGCCGAGACCGCCAACGAGGCCGTCACCCTGATGGAGACCCTGCTGGATTGGGCTTTGGCCAAGCAGGTGAAGACTTCATTGGTGCCCGAACCGCTCGGGGCGCGAGACTTGCTCGCCAGTTCCATGGCGCCGCTGATGGCTCTGGCGCAGACCAAGGGAGTCCTTGTGGCCACTGTACCGCCCCTCCCACCGGGTCTGGCCGTTCTGGCCGACCGGCGAACGGTGACCACCATCCTGCGAAACCTGCTTTCGAACGCGCTGAAGTTCACGCCTGTCGGCGGCACGGTGGGACTGTCGGCCCAAGTCGATGGAGATGCCGTTGTGCTGGTGGTGGCCGACACCGGTCCTGGCCTGCCCCCCGGGCTCATCGAGCGTTTGGGCCGCGGCTACACCCTGACTTCGACACGGGGCACCGCCGGCGAAAAGGGCACTGGTCTGGGCCTTTCGCTGTGCCGCGACTTTGCCGAGGCCAACGGCAGTTCGCTGGAGTTCGCCTCTTCCAACCAGGGGACTCGCGTCAGCCTGCGCCTTCCCAAAGCGCAATTTTCCATTTGACATCAAGGCATCATTGCCTTATGCTTTGATTCATGAGAACAACATTAACCCTCGAAGACGATATTTCCATCTTGCTCGAACAGCGCGTGGCAGAACAGAAGGTCTCGTTCAAGTACGCGGTCAATGTGGCCTTGCGCCGCGGTCTGGCAGATGAAGTGCACGAAAAGCCCCCGGTCGCGTATTCCACCCCCGTGGTGTCGCTGGGCAGGCCCCTACTGACCAATCTCGACCGCGTGGCCGAGGTGCTTGCCGTAGTCGAAGGCGAGGGTCTTGCTGACGCGACTCGGGTCGGCAAGTGATTCTGGTCGATGCCAACCTGCTGGTGTACGCGGCGGTCCAGGAAATGCCCCAGCACGAGGCCGCCAAGGCCTGGCTCGATCAAAAGCTCAATGGCTACGCACCCGTGGGGCTGCCGTGGGCTTCGTTGCTGGGGTTTGTCCGGCTTACCACCAATCCCCGCGTGTTCAGTCAGCCGCTCAGCCTGGCCGACTCCTGGGCGATTGTGCGGGGGTGGCTCGACTGCCCCAAGGTGTGGATCCCCCTCGAGGCCGCCGACCACGCTGCCGTGCTTGGTCACCTGCTGCCTTTTGCCGAGCCAGGCGCCAACCTGGTCCCCGACCTCTCTTTGGCGGCTCTGGCCCTGGCCAACGGCCTGACTCTCTGCTCCACCGATGCCGACTTCGCCCGCTTCACGCCCATCAAGTGGGAAAACCCGTTGAGGTGACCACGGGGAAGCCCGGGGGTGGTAGCTCAAGAAGCCTAGATCGTGGCACCGACGATTTGCTTGATCCGCCAGCCGGCCGCGTGGTCCCAGGGCGACGCCAGCGGCGGCGAGGCCGTGTTCTGCCAGTCTCCGTAAAGCAGGTCGTCGGTGGTCGACGTGGTCGTCCCCAGGTCGGTGACGGCCGGAGCAAACTGCACTTCGAGCCCGCCGCCGGTGGTCAGATAGGTCGGGTCGAGTACCGCCACGAACACGTTGGCGCTCTGCTGAACAAACTTGCTAACGGGCACATACCGCTGGGTGCCGAGGTTGTACAACTTTACCGTCGAAGTCGTCACCGTGGTGGGGTCCAAGCCCAAAGCGCCCGTGTCGGTGAAGGTGAGCGTGACCACCGCGTTGTTCTTGCTGGCCGCCGGTGAGACGATGGTCATGCCGCCGGTGACCGAATGCATGTTGATAGTGGGTGAGTTGTACGTCGCAGTTGCTTCGGCGATGGTCCCGGCGTCCAGATAACCAACCGTCTTGGTGGCGTCGGTGGAACCTTTGGCGACGTACCCGCGAAGCGTGGCAGTCGTCACAAACGTGGTCGAGTAGTTGACCTTGACCCGGTACACCTCTTTGCCAACGGTCGCAGCGACATTCATCGTGTAGACATTCGAAGCGTAGGTGCTCGAGGTCAACGCCACTTTCGCCCACTGGGTACCGTCAAACTTCTGCAGTTCAAACACCGTGTCAAAAAGGGTTGCGTAGTCGGTGGCATCCGTGCCGGGCGGAGAGTAGGTAATGGCGAGTGAGGTCGCCCCTGCCGCCGCCGCCGCACCAAAGGTCGCGACGGCCAATCGGCCCATGAAGGTCAGCCGTGGGTTCTTGGCAACACCAACCGTCACCGCCTTGGTGCCCGTGGGTACGTTCAAGTACGAGAAGAATGCGTCGTCGCTGGCTTCGCCCTGCTCCAGATCGCTGTCGAGGTTGAGCTTCTTGGTTCCGTTGTCGGCCGTCAGCTTGGTGGGGTCAATGGACACCACAATCCAGTCGGAAACGTTGGCCGCCGTCGAAAAGTCAAAGTAGTAGGTCACTACCGTGTTGGCAGCCGCGTTCTTCACAACATTGGTCAGGGCCGCGATCGGTGTCAGGGCGTCGTCTTCGGCGTACGAGCCGTCGGCATTGGCGGCGGCCTTGAGGTTGCTGAACGTGACTGCGGTGGCCAAAGTCGCGTCGTCCACGAGTCCGTTCGCAAACGTCACGGTGATCACCTGATTGGTCGCTGTGCCGGCCACCAAGGTCGCCGGGGTGGTGGCTACCGTCACGGCGATTGCCGTCACATTGCTATGCGGCGCATTGGCCGCCGCAGCCGCCGTCGTCTTGGCACCAGTCAAGTCTGTTGCCGTAAACGCGGGATTCGCACAGGCCGATAAGGCCCACAGAACCGCCGCAGAAAGCAGGAAAGTCTTCCAGTGTTTCTTCATCTTCGTCTCCTTTGGTTCCGCTTATTTGCTGATCTGCAGCTGCAGACTGACGGTACTCAAACCGATCGAGGTCCCACCGCTGAACGCCATGTCAAACGACACGCCCTCGCCGAGGTTGAGGTTCATTCCGGCGCTGATGGTGGATGACATGCCATACCACCTGCTGCCGAAAGACTGGATGTCCGTCGCGGCGCTTCCCAGCGTCGACGAATAGGTATCGACGGTCTTTTGACCATTGACCGTCGTGACGTGAGCGACGGAATCAAACCCGGTATTCGTGGTCTTGACCAGCTTGTAATAGTAGCCGGGCAGCGACCAGGTGAGCCCTAAGTTCAGGTTGAGCTTGTCGGGCACGACGCCATACTGAAGGCCCGTCAGCACCGAAGGGAAAACCGAAAAAATGGAGGCGTCGGTCTGAACTCCGTTGTTGGACTTGGTGTATTTGTCTACCGTCACAATCGAGGTGTCGCTGTTTGAGGTGGTGGTCGCCGTCGAAACGAGGGCGCCGTTGGTGTGGTACACGTAGTTCTCCAGGCTCGCCGACGCGTAGGCCGTGGTCGCGAAGCGCACGCTGGAACCGAGCGAGGCGGCGAACTTGGCACTTGCCGAGCCCGAATGCATCAGACTGGTCGTGTAGGTGGTGTACTGCGCTGCCCGGAGCACTGTCTCGATGGTGCTGGCCGCGGTTCGCTGATAAGTCGTCCCTTGAAGGTCGAACGAGGTCCCGGCGACGGTGGCGGCGGTTCCCAGAGCGTCAGTGTAGCTGTTTCCGTAAAGGTTCAGGTTCAGCTGGTAGTTCCCACCGAAGGTGAGCTGACTGTCTTTCAGGTTCATTTCCGCAAGGAGCCCAGCTGATGTGAGCAAGGTGCCATAGCCCTCGTTCTTGGCCATGGACACCTTGGTCGATTTGGCCACTTCGGTAACCGTGTCGCGGGCCGGATACCCCGAACCCAGCGACTGCAAGACGTCCGAGTAAGCTTGGGAAAGGGACCCGGCGGTCAACCTGTAGGCTCCCGAAACCGTGGGTTTGAGGGTAAGGCCACCCAGTGGCAGCACGTAGCCCACACTGAGCGTGGGTGTGAGGGTCCCCGTGACGAGTTTGCCACCCGTAAAGGCGATGTCCTGGTTGGCCGTCTTGGTGCCATCGGCGGCAAAAGTCACGGTCGAGGCATCGGCTCCGCCTGCCCCGGGGGCGGTCAACGTTGTCCATCCGGCAGTGGAAACGCTGCTGGTCAGCGTGCCATGCAGCGTGTCGACCTGGTAGCGGTCCTCGGTGGTGCTGTTGCTCTTCAGAATCTTGAGCGAAAGGCCCAGGGGCCCAAAGCCGACAAGAAGGCCGGCATTGTTAAAATCATCGAGAGGAGTGTTAAGCAACACTGTGGTGCCCGTCGTGACCGTCTTTCCGGTGACAACCGAGTTGGCCAGAATGTCGGCGGTCGAGATCGTCGTCCGAATTGCCGGAGCCGACGCCATGCCGGCCAGGTTCCCCTGGTAGTAGGAGCCCAGATACAGCCCGCCGAGCGAGGTGCCATAGCCGAGCTCAGCGCTCGACGACGAAGCGACGCCGGAATAGAACAGCCCGCTCTTGACCTCGCTCCAATCGGTTACAGAAAGGTACTTGTCGGTGTTGGTCGTGAAGTTGGCGCCTGTGGTGCTCGACGTCAGCGAGGTCTGAGCCCCGAGGCCCCACCCGGCGCAAACCAAGAGCACGACAACCAATAGTCGCGTTGTTACCATAAAAACTCCTTTTGCACAGCCTAGCGCAAAAAGGAGCAAGAATCCGGAGGGGTCCGGGGGCGTCATGCAATTGACGCCGCCCGGGTCCTCCGACACGCCCCCGCAGCCGAGCCAAGGTCTCGGCTGTCCCCGGGGGTTACTGGATGCGACGGATTGCCGACTCCCAGCCGTTGTTGTCGTCGGTGTCCGACACGTACAGGGAACTGCCGTCGGTGGTGATGCCCAGCAAGCCCACGAACTGGGCGCTGGTACTGGTGCCGTCAGGTGCCAAGACGCTGGCGCTTGCTCCCGTTCCACCGCCGGCGATGGTGGTTACGGCTGACGTGGCGAGGTCGATCTTCCGCACGTGGTAGCCGTCGTTCACGTAGAGCGTGCCGCCGTGGTAAACCACGCCGTAGGGCATCAAGAAGGTTGCCGCAGCGCCAACGCCATCGGCTGTTCCCGGGGTACCAGAACCGGCAACCAGCGAAACCGCGCCAGTGGCGATACTAACCTTTATGACCGAGTAGCTGCCCCCAACCACATAGACGAAAGTTCCATCGGTCGTCAGCGCGTTCGGGCTGTCCAAGAACCGACCAGCAGTCATACCAGTACCCACCAACGTGGCCGGGCCCGTGAGGGTGACCGTCGACACGTCGGCGGTAGCCAGGACGATTTTGCGGAGCTGATTCTCCATGGTGTCCAGCACATACAAATTGGTGCCGTCGCAAGCGATCGCCCACGTGCGATGAAAGGCGGCCGCCGTGCCAATCCCATCGGCCGGTGTGGTGTTTCCCTGCTGACCGGCGAACGTGGTCACCGTCTGCGTGGCGATTTCGATCTTGCGGATCAGCTCGTTGCCGGCGTCAGCCACGTAGAGGTTGGTCCCGTCGGTGGCGACCCCCTGAGGGCCATTGAAGGTCGCAAGCGCCCCGACCCCGTCAGCGAATCCAGCGGCCCCACCCGCAAACAGAGTCACTGCCTGCGTCGCTACTTCGACGCGGCGGATCTGGTTGTTGCTCGCATCGGCCACGTACAAATAGCCGTTGGCGTACGCCATCCCGTTGGGGTAGTTGAAGCGGGCAGCGGTTCCCGTTGCATTGGTGTTGGCCAAACCCAAACCGCCGGCGAGGTGCGACACGGTGCCGGTAAGGACCATCGGAGTGACAACCGCCGCCCCCACCACAAAACTCACCGTGCTCGTGGCGCTCGCCACCACGTTGCCGGCATCTTTCACGCTGAACACCACATCGGCCGCAGCTTGAACCGTCGTTGGCGTCCCTGTCACCGAACCGGTGGCGGCGTCCAGGCTGAGTCCCGCCGGCAAAGTGCCACTGGTCACACTGTACACGTAAGGAGTCGTCCCGCCGCTGGCCGCCAAAGGCGAAAAGCTGGTCATGGCTGAGCCGACCGTTAAGGCTTGGGCCGTGGTGGTCGCTGTGGCCGTGATCGCCGCCCCCGTCTGCGCCTTCACGGTCACGGTGACGGTTTTGGTGGTGGTCGAATTGCCCTTGGTGATGGTGGCCGTCAGGACCACCGTGGCGTCGGCGCTGCCGGTGGTGGGGCGGACCACGGTGCCGGTGTCGCTCACCACCGCTGGCGTGTCGCTGGTCCACGCGATGGTGGAACCGTTGGTGCCCGTGGTGGGCAGCGTCAGGTCGCCGGTGACGGCGCTCAGGCTGTCGCCGGTGGCAAAGGTGAGCGCCACGGTGGCGGCGTCGGTGCTGACTTTGGAATCGTCGGCGGTGACCAGGCCCAGGTAGGGGCTGCGGCAACCGGTCACAATGAGTAAGAGGACAAGAACAGCCGCTCCCAAGCGGGTCGCGGCAAGTGGTTTGATATGCATCATGAGGCTCCTGTTTTAGTTGTTGCCAAAGGCGTAGCGCACGCCGGTTTCAATACCGGCGTTCCACAGCAGGTTGGGCGTACCGTTAAGCCACGTGTACCCCAGCGCCGGGGTCAGGGCCATGTACAGCTCAAAAGGCGCCAGGTTGGCGGTGCTCGCACCAACCACCAGCCGCCCACCGACTCCCCACACTTGCAGGGCCGAAAAGTCGCTGCCCCACGCGCCAAACACACCGGGGCCGACATACCAACGGTAGTCCGTGCCGGGAATCCGCTGGTCGAACAGAAGGTAGTCGATGTAGGTAGCCGCTTCGAGAATGCCGTCGCCGTAACCGACGTGGATCTGAATGGGCACCTTGCCCCACTGCAAGGTGGCTCCGGGAACCACCGACGGTCCAGCCGTCCCGTAGCCCAGGTTGGCGAAAGCGCCCACCGATTGCCCAGAAAGCGGCACCAACAAAACGGCCAGGAAAAGGCCTAAAATGCGCATGCGTGTCATGGAATCCTCCGCTATCAGCATCGAAGAGCCCTCCCCGACTGTAAAGGAAGGATAACCTTCACTTTGCTGGCGGTTGACCAGCATCGTTGCTACCCTTAGGCTTGCGTCATGAGAATCGCCCTGTGGGCCCTTGCTGGTGTTCTGCTGTCTCTGGCCACGCCCCCCCCCTCTGGAGGCGCAAACGCAGGTCATCAATCCCGGCGGTGTCAACCTGGCTGTCATCGACCCCGTGTTTTGGAGTTCGCTCCACAACCCGACCTTGGTGCTCCCTCCGGTTGACTGGCCCGTAGAAGTGCTCGTCGATGGCGTTCGCTGGCTGCAACTGGCCAGTTTGGACCCGCAAGGAGCCATCCGGACGCAGACAACGCGCGAACTCCAGCTGCCCCAAGGGTCGAACTCGCTCCCGCCAGCGATCGTGTTCGTGCAGCACCCGTGGGACCCCACCCTGACCCAAAAAGCACCCGTGTACCTCACAGACGGCGCCACGGCCGACGCCATGGTGTATTGGCGCAATTTTTTCGGACCCAACATGGTGTTCGCGTTTGCCATCTTTTCCCTCCTGGCCGGGCTGATGACGCTTTGGTACTGGCTCACCACCAAAGGCGCTCGCGACAATGGCTTTTTCTACTACAGCCTGTTCGCCCTGGGTTTTGTGCTGAGCTTCATTCACTACCTGCTGGGTTTTGACTCGGCGCCTTCGTTGGTTCTCGAAAAAATCCGGGTGATTGCAACCCCGTTGTGGTTCTTGGCGTTCGCCCTGTACCTGCTGCACCGCCTGGGCAAAGCACGGGCCTGACGAATCACGCTCAGCGTGATGGCGCTAGCCTTTGTGCCCCTGGACGTTCAGGTTCTGCTGCTCCCCCGAGTCTCCGACGTTCTGTTCGCTTCGGGTCCGGTGTACGGGTTGCTTTTGGCTCAAACGCTGATCGTGCTGGGGGGATTGGTCTACTACGCGTTGCGGCGCCGCGACACCAAGGCGTCCACCGTGGTCGTGTTCCAGCTGTTGGCTCAGGCCAGTTTCGCCTTCGACATCGGGTACTATCTGGTGGTCGGCTACCATCCGCCGTTCCTGACCTCGCCCTACATCACGATGTTTTTGCTGGTGCACCTGCTGTACTTGATGGGCAGCGATCTGCGCCGCAGCCAGCGGGCAGCCAACGAAAAGTCAGCCGCGCTGGAACACCTGAACCAGGGCCTCCACGAAGAAGTCGATCGCCGCAACCTCGACCTCAATTCGTTCGTCTCGATCGTCAGCCACGACCTGAAGAACATGCTCTTTGGCCTCCGGCAGATGACGGAGCGGCTGGCGGGGCAAACGTCCCCCGACCCTGCGGCCCTGGAACAGTTGGCGGCTTCGACCCACCGCACCGAGGACGTGCTGGCAAGCCTGCTCAGGCTCTCGTCGTCGCGGCTGGCGACCCTCAAACCGCAGCGTCGGGCGGTGCTGGTGGCCGCGTTGTGGTCTTCGGCCCTTCAAGACGTGAGCGTCCAGCTTTTGGAAGGCTCGGTGACCATCGCCCACCTGGGCGATGAGGCCGCCACGGTGTTCACCGACGATACCATGGTCACAACCATCCTCCGCAATCTCCTGTTCAACGCCATCAAAGCCAGCCCCGAGGGCGGTGAGGTGCGTTGCGAAACCCGCTTCGAAAACGACTCCACCGTGCTGAGCGTCGAGGACGACGGCCCCGGGGTACCCTCTGACCGGAGCCTTCATCTGTTTTCGTTCTCGGAGCGTGGCTTCGGTCTGGCGCTGTCGTCGGAACTCGCAGACAGGCTGGGCCACCGGCTTGAACTGGCTCCAAATCAGAACCGGGGAGCCAAGTTCCGGCTCCTCCTTGGCCAGTCGGGGCGCGCAGAATGAAGCGCATCCTTTTGTGCGATGACCATCAGATTGTTCTCGAGGGTCTGCAAGCCTCGTTGGAGGGGCTGGACGAGGCCGAGGTTGTCGGCGCCTATTTGACGTCGAAAGAACTCTTGGAACGCCTGCAAGGCGAGGTCGTTGATCTGGTCATTCTCGACATCAACCTGGCCGACATCGATGGTGTCGCGCTGGCTCGGCACGTCAAAAGGCACTGGCCCAAGGTCGCGGTGATGGCCCTCACCTTTCGCAACGATATCCCTACCGTGCGTGGGTTTTTGGCCACGGGTGCCGAAGGGTATGTGCTCAAAACCGACCCCACCTGGCAAATTCTCGACGCTGTGGGACGCGTGCTTCGCGGGCAACGCACCCTGAGTGCCGATCTGACCGGCTTCTTGATGGAAGAACTGCAGCTCGCCGGTCATTCCGGCGACCTGCTGAGCCGGGGCGAGCGCGAGGTGCTTCGACTGTTGTGCGAGGGCAAAATCAACAAACAGATTGCCACGACGCTGGGTGTTTCGGTTACCACCGTGGAGCGCCGTCGTGCCTCGCTGATGCATAAGTCCGGGTGCCGGACTGCGGCCGAACTTAGCCTGTGGGCAGCAAGGGCGGACGATCCTTCACGCAACTGACGGTTTTCCTCCCTTCACCGGGAGGGTCTGCGGAGCTAGTGTTAATTCGGATGAGTTAACAGGAGGCCCTGTGATCACAACGACAAACGAATCGGAACAGTTGCGCCTCA
Source organism: Spirochaetales bacterium (assembly GCA_037142615.1). GTDB lineage: Bacteria > Spirochaetota > Spirochaetia > JABEVK01 > JABEVK01 > JAIFLN01. Next base: position 43,947 of record JBAXAI010000029.1, read on the forward strand.
GGGTGGCAGCCCTCGAGGCCGAGCTCAAGGACGCCTACGAACTGAAGTTCCCGTGGTCGGGAAACTTGGGCCGCTGGGAGTGGCACTACGCCACCGGGAAAGTGGTCTACAGCGATCTCAAACTCGCCGCGATCGGCTTTTTGCCCGGCGAGATTGATCCCAAGGTGTACGAATGGACCGCCCGAATCCACCGCGACGACTACGAGCACACGATGGACTGCATGAAGCGGCACCTGATGGGGCTCTCACCCGTGTACGAGGTGGAATACCGTATTTTGGCCAAGGACCAAAGCTACAAATGGTTCTACGACCGGGGTCGGGTCACCGAGTACGACAGCGGCGGAAAACCTTCGGTGATTGCCGGCATCGTGTTCGACATCACCAAGAGCAAGCAGATGGAAGCCGACCTCAAGAGCAGCCTCGAGTTCAAGAACCGTCTGGTCGCCATTATTTCGCACGACTTGCGGGGGCCCATCGGAGTGACCAACAACCTGCTGGGCAACGTTGAACTGCTGGAGCCCGAGGACTACCCCCCGGTGTTCAAGGCTGTTTCGCAAACCAACCAAAGAGTGTTTGCGCTGTTGGAGAACCTGCTCGAGTGGGCCCGGATCAACATGGAAAGGCCGGTGGTCGAACGGCGTGCTGTGTCGACCGCCGAGATCGTCAAGAAGCAGTTGGCCCTGCTTGGTCCCGTGGCTGCCAAGAAGAACCTCGTGCTGTTGCACCACCCGGCCGGTGCCTACGCCCTTGCCGACGAGGTGATGCTCGAAGTCGTTGTGCGCAACCTGCTGTCGAACGCCATCAAGTTCTCGCCTTGCCACGGAACTGTCGAACTGCGTGAAAGCGTGGCAGGGGATCAAGTTTGTCTTGAGGTCATCGACACGGGGCGGGGCATGACGCCCGACGAGATCGAACGCCTCAAAGCCGCGAAGTACCACGAAAGCAAGCCCGGCACCGCCGGTGAAACGGGCACCGGGTTGGGGTTGCTTCTGTGCCGCGAGTTCCTGAAGCTGAACAAGGGTTCCCTGCTGATAGCCAGTGAACCCGGCAAGGGCTCTACCTTCACGATCCAGTTGCAGCGGGAGGGTGCCACCGGATAGGGCTCTTTCGAGGTCTGTACTCTTCCCGAGGTCTGTCCCCCGTGCTAGAATGTTCCCGCTACACCACGCCTCCATCGTCTAGTGGTTAGGACTCAGGATTCTCATTCCTGAAACACGGGTTCGATCCCCGTTGGAGGTAATTCATACCAACGATCCTTCTGCGGCAATTCACGGCAGCAACCCCCGATTGCGCGATCCAGGTTGTAGCCCCAAACTAACGGCAAGGGAAACCCGCATGAAGAGCGTCGCCTTCGTACTTCTGGTGCTGGGGGGGCTGGTTTCGCTTGAGGCCCAGCTTTTGGTAAGGCCCACCAACCTCAAAGCATCGTTCATGATGGGGGCCGACGTTTCCACCCTCGATCAGGTAGAGCGCTCAGGCGGCACCTTTCAGGACGCCAGGGGCAAAGCTGGGGATGCGCTTGCGATTCTCAAGGCTGCGGGCATCAACTGGATTCGACTAAGGCTGTGGGTGAATCCTGTCGACGCCAGCGGGCAACCGGTCGGCGGCGGCAACAATGACCTGGCGAGCTACCTGCGCACGGCCGCCCGGGCCAAAAAGCTGGGTCTTAGGGTCGAAGCCGACTTTCACTACAGCGATTTTTGGGCCGATCCTTCCAAGCAGCCCATCCCCGCGGCTTGGGCAGGCCTCAGCACTGCCGACCTCCACAAGCAGATGTACCGCTACACCTTTGACTGCCTCAAGGCCATGAAGGCCAGGGGCGTTCTGCCCGATATGGTGCAGATCGGCAACGAGATCAACAACGGCATGATGTGGCCTGCCGGGAAGCTCTATGCCTCGGGTGACGAGAACGTGGGCGGCATGGAAGGGCTTATCGCCTTGCTGAAGGAAGGCATCCGGGCCACCCGCGATACCAGCAAGAACATCCGCATCATGCTGCACGCGGCCGAGGGGGGAAGCAACGCCGCGTTCCGCAACCTCTTTGATCCCCTGACCGCGGCCAAGCTCGACTACGACGTGATCGGGCTTTCGTTCTACCCCTACTGGCACGGCAAAATGAGCGACCTCGAGTCGAATATGAACGACCTGGCCTCCCGCTACAAAAAGGACTTGGTGGTGGCCGAGTCCGCTTACGCCTATACGCTCGAAGACGGCGATGGTTTCCCGAACGCCTTCGGCCCCGGAACCGACAAACTCGGCGGCTATCGGGCCACCGTTCAGGGCCAAGCCAGCGAAATTGCCGACCTGATTGGCATCGTCGCCGGCATCAGCGATGGCAAAGGCATCGGCGTGTTCTATTGGGAGCCGGCGTGGATTCCCGCAGCAGGGGCCGGCTGGAAGACGGGCGAAGGCAACAACTGGGACAACCAGGCGCTCTTCGACGCTCACGGAAAGGCTTTGCCGTCGCTCGACGTGTTCCGCCTCGTCCGCCAAAAAGTGGAGTTTCCCGACCTTCTGGTCAGCTCGGTCGAAGGGGTGAGTCTCAAGATCGCCACCGGGACCGTGTTGCAGCTGCCCAAGCAAGTTAACGCCGTCTTCAACGATGACTCGTACCGTGTGGTCCAGGTGAAGTGGGAAGAAGTCGACCCTGTCCAGCTCGAGTCGGTTGGCAGGATTACGGTCAGAGGGTCGGTGTTCGGCTACCCGGCGGGCGCCGTGGCCGTGATCGAACTCGTGGCCAACGCCAACCTGCTTGGCGACGCCGGCTTCCAGGCGGGCATTCAGGTGAGCGGGGGAACGGGCCAGATCGGCTTGGGCAATACCGATGACGTGGAATTGATGAAGGAAGACTGACCGCTGGTCGTCGGCGATCTAGGTGCACAGGCGCTGAGCCTTGATCGCGACAGAAGGGTTCTCGTGGCGCGTCAGGGCGTTGACCTGCTCGGCAAGCGTCCCTGTCGGGTACAGGGCCACTTCGTCCAAGGCGGCCCGCAGGGTTGGCAGGTCGGTCGAAGACAATTCCTGCTCGAGCAAGGGGAGAAAGTACGGATGGTGGATCCGGGCGAACAGCAGACGTACCGGAGGTTCTCCAACGAGGCGGCCGTCCAACAACAAAGGTACGAGCGACGGGGCGGCAGCAGGATTGCGGGTAGCCCATCCCTCGAAGAGTTTCGCACCGGCAGCCCTGTCGGCGAGGGCCCGGAACACCAGAGCACGATGCCAGAGAGCATCTTTGTGCCCCGCTAGG
>JBAXAI010000030.1:0-43646 GCA_037142615.1 Spirochaetales bacterium
CCACCAGCGCAGTGTGATGGTCATTGATCCGATCCCCCCCATGAACCCCGAACCACGGCGCCGAGGCTACATCTTTGCCACGATCCTTGTCCCACTTGACGTTGAGCTTGGGCGGCTTGTTCACCTTGAGCACCTCGGCTGTCATGAAGGGCCGGATGTTCATCCGCACGCCGTCGTTCAAGTCCGGGTTCCAGCCGATCGGCAGATCCTTCAGGCTTTTCCAGCGTACAAAGATATCGTAAGGAGCCTCGCCTACTTTGATCTTCTCTAGCTTCTCCTTGAGACGGTAAGCGTGGACCAGCTTAGTTTCGGCATCGGCGACCGAGGCACCGCCCGACTCAAGCCGGTGGATATGGTCGCCCAAGTAACTATAGATCAGCCGATCCAGCCCGGCGGCGTCGAGCTTGTGATAGTTCACGAAGGCTGAGAAGCCGTCTCGGTGGCCGTCGGTGATATGCCACACGAAGGGGCGATGGTGGAAAAGCTTGCAGTGGTCCTCAAATGCTTTGTCGCGCAGGTATTCGGCTAGGGTGTATCCGGGGCAATTTGCTTGGGCCAATAGCCCCTCTTCGTTGTAAGAGCCGCCGAAGGCTTCACTAAGCAGGGCACGGACGCGGTCGACGGCCGGAGATTCGTGGTTGAGGGCCGACAGGCAGACGATACCATCGTCATCAAAGTGGTGGGCCAGGGTCTGGGTCTTGGCGATCTGGGCGAGGGCTTCAGGCGACAGTTCCATGCCTGTGTCGTTTTCGGCGGGCCAGCGGTAGCCGACCAGACGGGCCAGAGCGACCTGGAGCGGCGAGGTCGAGGTGGCCGGGTGCCCGTGGAAAATCCACTGGGTGGGGTCGTCGGAATACGGCTGGGGCAGTCCATTGGGGTAGCGCTCGGCGGCGACTTTGGTCCAGTGGTCGAGGTCGAAGGGGACCTTCAGCAAGGTACCACACGTGACGTAGAGCTTCTGGTCAATCTTCCTTACTTCCGCATTGAACTCACTGGATGACACAAAGGCCCAAAGAGCGGGTAGATGTTCTGGCCTCTTGGGCGTTATAACCCCAACCCCATTTCGAAAGAGTCCACCGGAATATAGGCAGGCGGGCAAGTGAGACATTAGGCTAACGGCAACCCCTCGTTTGCCCCAGGCGGGTCTACCCTGCACTCTCGCTGAAGGATTATTGATGTGAACGGCACCCTCATTAGGCCAGAGCAAGACATCGTCGAGTCCTGCGAATGGGCTGAAATCAACCACTGCATTTTGAAGCGATCGCCAATCTCGGTCGTTGCCGAATCCACTGTCCCAGAAGTCGCGTCTGTAATGCTCCCAGTCCCCCACGTGCAGTCCAAGGTTAGAGTCGGCATACAGCTCCAGAAGCGTCTTGACGCTTGATTCCTCTGTGAACAGAACTCTCGCATCAGGATTCCCCAACTGCGCGTCCTGACCCACCACGACGACCGGCCCGCTGGCCAAGTGGCCTGCCTTCTCTGCCGGGGTCTTCCGTGCATCGGCTTCCACCCCCGCCAGTTTTAGCGCGACCGACGGTGCCGTCCCCGCGTACTTCCCGACATTCACGTTCCCGCGCGAAATCGTGATCAAGATGGCTTTGACGACCTCGCCGCTGATTGTCTCAAACGCCCCAGGTCCCAACCGAGCAATCACGTTCCACGTCTGTTGATTCAACAGCTTCTCGCGCAGTTTCTTGTAACTGGTCAAAAACAGCCAGTTCTGAGGCATCACCAGGCTGACGGTGACTTTGGGGCCGAACTTGAGGCTCCGCTCCAGGAACACCGTGGCCAGGTCGGCCTTCGACTCCTCGTAGTCCCGCTGGCAGAAGTCACGCAGGGGTTCGTCCTGCTTGCCCCCGGCCAGGTAGGGCACGTTCGTAATTACCCAGTTGAAGCGGGCCGACAGCAGCGCCGCTGCCTTCTGCAGGCCCTGGGCCGACACCGACGCCTCTCGTTCTTCGGGGCTTTTGTTGGCAAAGGGTCGGTTCAGAATCTCGGCCAGTTCCGTGTTCGCACCGGCGGCACCAAAGAGCGTCAACGGATGATCGTCCGGGTTAATCAGGCTCCCCAACACCGGGGCCTTTTCAAACAGACCGTAGAGGTGTTCCAGCAGTATCTTGAGATCCTGCTTGCCCAGCCCCAGCTCGGTCCACTGCTCCTTGGTACCGCTGGGCCTCTGCCCTACCCACGCCAGGTTCAGTTCCGGCAAGGGCCGATAGCCCACCGACTGCGGCACCCGCCACGCGGCAAACGCCAGCGCAAAGGCCGCCAACTCAACGCAACGCTGGTCGAGTTCCAACCCGTGCAGGTTGTCCCGAAGCACCGCATCGACGGCCCCGGCGGGGGTCAATCCTTCGGCTTTGCGTCGCAACGGGACCAGCTTTTCCAGTAACGCGGTCAAGAAGTGCCCGGAACCGCAGCTGGGGTCCAGAATCTTCAGGTCCTTCATTTGTTCGGGCCAATGGGCAAAAGTTCCGGCCGCCGGTCGCCAACGCTCGTCTTCCTTCACAAAACGCAGGTAGTCCCAGGTTAGCCCGGGAACCGCCGTTTTGGCCCGGAGCGCGGCTTCATTAGGGGCGCTCAGCCAGTCGTCGTCGGTCAAGGTTCGCCCTGCCCACCACGCCCCCAAGGTATTGTCGATCAAGAACGCGACCATGTACGGCTCGGTAAACAGCTGGGTAACCGCCGAAAGCTCGTCGGCCCCGATCTTGTTGCCACTGGCGTTCACTTCGTCCTTAGTCTTAGACTGCCAGAACTGGTACACCCAGCCTAGGCTGTCGCTGGCGGTGAAGACCTCGGTGGGGAGGGATTCGAGGAGAGTCTCGAGTTGCTTCTCATTCTCGCGCGAAAGGACCAGAGACAACCCGGGACTGTCGGCCCGGAAGACTTGAGGAAGGATCACGCTGGCGTATTGACCCGCCAACACCCAAGGGCTCCGAACTCCTGTTTCTTTGGCGAGCTCGGCGCACTCCACCAAGGTGACGGGGGCCTTGAACTCAGGATGGGTCAGCAGGCCTGACTCAGCCAAGAAGCGGGCGAACAACATGCGGTGCCAATGTTCGTAGGCGATCTCTCGCCTCAGTTTGAGGTCACCACCGAGGGCCCGAGCGTGAACCCGGAGCCGGTTGCGAAGGGTCTTTTCGTCGTTGTCGAGGTAGGCGGGGGCAGGTTCCTGGTCAACACCCAAACGGTCTAGTGCTGTTTGGACGGCCTTCTCAGCAGCATCTCGGGCGTTCTGGATTGTGTTTTCGAGCTGGGTTCGTTGGGGTTTAGAGAGGGGGTGGTTCATAACCGAATCCTTTTTCTCTTGACGGTGACTTCGAAGGTCCAGATTTGTTCGGATTGGTTCATGGCACTTTCTCGTTCATGCTTTCAGTCTCCCAGGGCATAAGAAGAATGGTAGCTCTTTGCACTTCTTCCAAGTTTCATTACAGAGGTGGCTTGATTTTGGCATCGATCTTCAGGAACTGTCTTATGGCTTCCCCAAACTCGTTCATAGGGCTCCCGTGATTGTTCTTTGTGTCAAAAATTGCCACAGGGTTCAGTGAGATATTCAAGATGGTTACCTTGAGCAATTGTTCAAGGAGCTCTGGACTCACCTCATTCGTTTCCTTTTTGTAGCCCTCGAAGGCCATTGAGACTGCCGTTTTGTATGCGTAGTCTTCCCTAATTCTCACCGTGAATCCGAACTGCTTGGAGCAGAACCAGCCAAGCCATACAGTCGCGACAATAGTAGGCAACTTGAGAAGATACAGAACAGGATCGCTAGCACCAGTACCTGCTGTAATCCCCTTAGCATACTCATAGCTCAAGTAGACCAAGACCGACAACGCAATTATCGTTAGGGTTCCCCACAATAGTACGCTGGTCCTGAGCTCATTCTTCCTTTTCTGAAAAGCAGATGCGAGGCCGAATTTATTGACGTCCTTGAGTGTGTTCTTAATCGCGTCTTGAAGTTTAGCGTCGAGTTCGACTTGACCCTGAATTTTTGACATCAATTCGTCAAGTTCTTTTTTGTTCTTCCGGACTTGCCCGTCAACCTTGAGATTTGACTCAGAGAGTTCCTTGGCCTTCTCTAGATTCTCGTTGACATATTTTTCCGTGACTTTTATGTTGGCTTGGTTTTCTGTCACGGCTTCATGAATCTCGCCAATTTCAGTAACAAACTCGTTTGTCTTGTTTTGAGACTGGGTTGCAGCGACGAGAGCTTGCTTGAGCTCGACAAGTGCGGCCGTGGAACCGGTCTTGAAGCTTTCCAGGTTCTCTTCGGAGGACTCGATTTTCGCAATGATATCTTTGATTGTCTCAAATCTGGCTTTGATATCAACATAACCATCTTTGATCGCCGCGATTTCAAGATCTGATCGGATTGGGTCCTTTGAGAGAGTTATGTAGAGATGTTTTGCTTGAGATCTGAGGGAGAAGAGGTTGTTTAGGAACTTGTTGAACTTGTTTGCCCAGTCGCGACTATCTACTTCCTTAAGGAGGGAAAACTCATCATCAACAAGACGGGCAAACTCCCTCTTGAACCAGATCACTTCAAAGTGATCCTTGTAGTTCTCAACTAACGTCAGAAGCTTGTAGGTCTCGTCGATGCTAGACTTGATCAAAGGCTTGGTGATCCCTGGATAGCCATAGATATCAGCACCAGAGGGAAACTTCTCCTCGATGCCGGTTGCGAGCTTTGTCAGTCGTTGCTTCTCTGCTTTCAAGTTTCACGTCCTTCCACTTGGCTGTTTTCCAATTAAACGGTCTGGAGCTTGCTCATTTCGCTTCTTCTTGATGAATCGTCGTTACCTTCAATTTCAAGCCTGACTCACTTCGTGCTCGATGGCCTGCTGGATAAACTGGTTCAGCGTCTTTCCCGACATAAGCGCTTTCCGATACGCCATCTTGTGCAAGTCCGGCGAAACCCTCACGTTGAACGATCCTTTGAAGGACTTCTCGGGGGACTTTCCAGCTCGCTGGCAGAGTTCGAGGTAGTCGTCGACGGCCTCTTCAAAGGCCGTCTTGAGCTCGGCTACCGTGGTACCCTCAAACGACACCAAGTCGTCCACACCCTCGATCCTGCCGAAGAACACTTCGTCTTCGGCACTGAAATGCACGGAACCCAAGAACTCTTTGTACCGCAGAACGTCTGTCATCGTATCACCCCTTGAGCCTTCAGTTCGTCCCAGATTTCGCTCACTTGGTAGCCCTTCAAAATGTTGGTCAGGTGAGGCTTGTGGAGACGAAAGATGTGTTTAGTCTTGGTATTCACGAACGCCACTCGCGAGCCTGAGGTCTTGCCCTTGGAGTCTTCCTCGTACCCGAGACCGTTCAAGAGGCTTCGAAGCTCATCGTAGGTGAAGTCCTTGGGTTTCCGTGAAAACCGCTCCAACAACTTGTCGAACTGGCTCATCCAAAAATACTCCGATTCTCCGAAGATTGCAACTGATATTCAGTTGCGAACTCATCATTGCGGCAACACCGGTCCGTTCTTCAGTTCTTCAATTAGTCTGACTTTCACCTCGGCCAGCCAGCGATCAATGTCACCTTCCGTCTTCAAAGCCTGCGCAGGTCGCGAGACCGTCACCCGTTTGACCGCTGGTTCCAGCTTCGTTGCCGCATCCTGGCGAAGCTGAGTCACCTTGCTATCCCACGCAAACGTCCGTTCCTTCCAAGAGTCGAGGGATGCAGACCGCAGGCTCTCGATGATTTGCGCCGTGGTCCCACTCTTGGGTTGTTCGGCAAGAACGAAGCTTCGCTGGGCCTTCAAGGCGTTCTGGTCGGCCAAAGGAAGGCGCTGCCACAAAGCGTCGCTGTCCAGAGTCGTTTGGGCAACCTCAAAGGCTTTCTGGTAATCACCCCACACCTGAGTCAGCACCCCATGCGTCCAGTCGGTGAGCCCGCGAATCAAAGCGGGCAGTGGATCAGGATCATTGAGGAGGCTACGCTGGGTCTTGATGGCCTCGACTTCCGTTCGAAGTTCGAGGGTTTCGGCGGCGGGAACCAGCGCCAAAAGCTGAAGGAGCTGTTCCCACTGAGCCAGGCGCTGGCTCTTCTTGTATTTAAGTTCCTTCCAAGCCTTGAGATCGACTTGCACGGCATCTCTGTCGTCAGCAAGGCCTTTGGCAAGCTCATTTCCGGTCTGCCCATCGAGCGACTGGAACCACAGCGGAGATGGTGACACTGGCCAAGGTGCCACGCCTCCCGCTTCATTTCTGAGGGCGCTGACCCGCTCCCAGAGTTCACCAAGACGGTCGACCTCTTGCCCCGAGGTGACGGTGATTTCCACCTCTTGGTAGAGGGATTTCAGTTTGATTTTGTCGGCCTGGGTGAGCACGATGGTCAGGGCCGAAACATAAAGAGTCCTCAAATCCTTGCGTTGAAGGTCGAGGATGTCGACAGTCTGGCCACCAGTCCTCTTCACTGTCACCATCTGCAGGACCCAAAGCACGTACAAGGAAGCCTCGATAGCCTCGATGTCCCAACCATACGGAGATCGCTGCAGGTGCGCGGCCAAATCTCCCCAGACGATCGGGGCGCGAGTGCGGCGAAGGATCTCCGCGCATACGGGGTGCGTTTCGGCAGCACTCGTCCAGCCGACCTTCTCGAGGCCTCGCACCGACTTCTTCTTGGCTTCGGTGAGGACTTCCGGCCAGCGTGCCGAGTCGGCTTTACTGAACTCCGGGTAGATCCGATCGAGGATCTTGGTGGCACCGTCTTTGACCTTCGCACTGAGCTCTAGACCGGTGGTGATTTCCTCACCGCCGCCGATCCACACCTTCACCTCACTGACCACATCGCCCCAGAGCTGCTTAAGCCTGTCCTCGGCGTTGTTCTTGGTGGTGCGCATGGCCTCCTGGGCCTGCAAAACCTCGGCTCCCGAACCGGCCGCGCCAAAGAAGTCGAGGGTCTGGCTGGCAGCCTTGAACTCCACCAGCGAGCGCTTCACCTCGTCTTCCGAGCGCTTGGGGAGGAAGACAACGATCCACGCCGATTCGTTCCCCGCTTTTCTAACGTCCCGAAGTACACCCTCTTCCTCATTGTCCCAACCGTTGCGAACCCAAATGACGGGCTCGTCGAGGGCCGGTGCCGCCGTCGCAAACGTTGTGGCGAACGTCCGGGTCGTCCTGGTGGCCCCTTGCGGGATGCTGAACGAGCTCAAGCGGGTCGACAGGAAGGCGTTGAGCCGTTCGCGCCGAAGCTGGTAGACCTCTTCAGGTTTGTTGTTGAGGTCGCTGACAAACCGTCGGTACTCTTGGGACCACTTCTGGCCCTCACGAGTTTGAACCGAGAAGCCCTGAGGTGTCTGCAAGAGGTGCCCATCTTTGACCAACGCGGCACAGAACCCCGGAACCTTTTGCCGCAGGGCCTCGGCCTGGCGAAGGTCGGTGATCAACAAGTCTTCCAGCGTCTTTTCGACGCAGGGGATCAAGTCCTTCCCCTTCCCTTCATTGATTTTTCCCAACAGAAAACATAGGGACAGGATTCGCCCTTTGAGCTGCTGATCAGGGTCGTCACTCTCTTTGTGCCGGGTGATCAGGTCCTGAAGTTCCCTCGAAAGCACCTGCGTCTGCAACAGCGTCGTGGCGTTCTGTTCATACAGGTAATCACCGGGAACGATGTAGCCTAGCTCCTTCGACTGGCTCTCGCGGACGGCCTCGTAGACCATTCGAAGCTGGTTTCTGAGCTGGATCGAGGTGCCGGTACGGTCCGCCTCTCTGAGAGCCAGATCCCAGAAACGCCGACGAACGGGCAAGACAGGATAGTCGGGGACGGCCCACTGTTGGTCGTCTTTGTGGTTCTGGCCAGACAAAGGTGTACCCGTCAGATGCCGGTCGATCTCGCCCCTGTGGGCGTCGATCAAAGCACGGATCCCGGGCTCGGCCGTGGCCTTCTTCTTGAGGATATTCTCGCGGACGACGGTATCGACATCCGTGTCCGCCAGCAGGACTTGAACGGTGAACCGCCCCATCAGTTTCTGCAAAAGACTGTTCGCCGCCAAGGCATTCTGTCCCGTGCCGATGAACAGAATGCGTCCCTGGAAGGCCTTTGAGAGGGTCTCGACCAGTTCCTGAACCGCCATGGAAAGGCTTTCGTTGTCACCGATGAATTGCTGCACCTCGTCCAGAACGACCAACGTCAGCGGGAACTGAGCATTGTTGGGGGCCAGCGCCTGTTTGAATAGGTCGACCATTTCTTGGTTGGTGACGTCGGTGACCCGGGCGAACTCCTGCGACAGGAGGGTACGGACTTCTTCTTCGTTGCTGAAAGTCGTGGGCAAAGCCTTGAGCACGGCGCTGTGGAGCACCTCATCGACAAACAAGTTGCCCACGGCGGTGAGCCAGTCTTCGCCCGTGGCCTCAATCGAGGCCTTCACTTGGTCGAAGACATTCTTCCGCTTAAGCCACAAGCAGAATCGGGCCAAGTTCACCTTCTCAGGGAGCCCAAGGGAGTGGAAGAGGAAGCCCAAGGTCGTCAACCTGACCTTGTCACCGGCCCCAGACTTGAGAGTGCCAGAAAGGGAATGAAGCCCGCCCCTCTGGCGGCCCAAGGTGTTCAGTTCACGGAACTGGGCGCTGATGTCACCGGGAAGCTGGACGAGGTCGAGGGCCTTGCGTCCCCCCGATAGCTCTTGATTCACCCACAAGGCACGCAGCATCTTGGCCAAGTGTGACTTACCGCTTCCGTAGAAGCCTGAGATCCATACGGCCTTTTGTTCGGGTCGGTCGACGTTGGTCAGGAAGTTTTGGAGAATGGTCTCGAGCCCGGCCTTGTAGTGCCCTTGGCACACGAAGGTGCGGACCTCAAACTCGAGGACCTTCAGGGCCTCCGAGTCCAGACTGTCGTTGACGTTGACCACGCCCTCGTTGAGAAGTTGCAGCTCGTCGATGCTCTTGGCAAAGATGTCTTTCAGCACAGTCCCATCCTTCAAGGTCATAGTCCTCCCTGGCCCGTCAGCGGAATGGCCAGATAATTCCATCCGTCCCTCGAATCGAGGAACCGGTAGTGATTGTTTTCGTAGACGCCGGGGAAGAAGACGACCAATCGCCCCTTCACCCCCGAGGAAATCTTCTCAACGACTTCGGAAAGACGGAGAAAACCAAAGAGCCCCGGAGTCCCCGTCAGCGCCAACACATCCTGCGGTCCCACCTCGGCGGCCACATTGTGAATCCGTCCGATCACCCAATCGCCAAACTCCGAATCAAGATTGTTCAGGAGGGCCTCGGGGTTTTTGAAGTAGGCATTGCGGTGCTTGTGGCCCGCGATCCATTGCGAAAAGAACGTGCTGAGGTCGATAGACTTCCACCCATGACCTTCGGCTTCGGTGGCCAGCTGGAATTCGGCGGCCTTCTCGGCCATGAGGCGTTCTTCAGCCTTGTTGTAGATTAAGAAGATCACCCGTTCCTTGGCCGACAAGCCGCCCTTCCACGGCAGCGAGATCTGATCCTTATATTCTTTGAGGAGGAAATCCAACCTAGACATGAAGGGGGCTCCTTTGGAAGCCCCATTCCTTTTCTTGGGATGTGAACCACTTGGGCAACCGGATCTCGAGGATGCCACCGGCATTCCGGTATTCGATGGACCCCCGCTGGCGAGCCGCCTGGAGCAGGTTTTCCTTGTCGGTCAGGCTCAATTCCAAGGAAGCAACCGAGGGGCATTCCAGTAACCGTTGGTCTTGGTAGCCTTCGACAATCCCGATCCACAGGGCAAGTGTCAGGGCCTCGGCAGTCACCACAGGGCGAGTTCTGACCTTCTGTGCCGAGAGAAACCCTGCCTGACTCCAACTGGAGCGAATGCTCCGGGAAGCAGAGCGCCGGGTGGTCGGTTGAAGCGTGTCACCGAAGGTCAGGGCGAGGAAGTCCTCGACAGTCTTCGCGGCGATGACCTCGTTAATGGTGGTCTTGGTGATGATCTGGTGGACGGCCTTGAGCACAGGGTCACGAGCGACCGCGATGAGAAACGCCAGCAAAGGTCTTCCCGGTTGGTCGGCGGCCCAGAGCTGGCGGAACGTTCGGAACAAGGGGACCTTGTCGTCCAGACCATAGAGGGTCGCCAGCTTTCCATACGTGATCTGCCGGGTCGAAACTGTCGGCTTGCCAAGACAATTCTCTTCGACCACGGCCGCCTTCAGGTCGGTGGAAGGCTCAGTGGCCAGCAACCCCATGAGAATCGTGAGGTCTTCGAGCATGAGCGTTCGACTCAGGTGTACACTGCCGCCCGTCGGACGGAAACCCATTCGGAGTTGCTTCTCGGCGGTCATTTACTTGGGAGCCTCTCAGAACCCATAATGCACGATTCTGTCCAGTTTGGCACGAGATTTCTCGTTCATCGAGAGAACAGGCCTGTCGTCGCTGCGGTGAAGCCCGCTTGGCCCTTCAACACTGCTCGTCGGCCTTGCAGGGCCCGGCGAACCGCTTAGGCAAAAGGAGCAGCGCCTTTTTTGGGAGCCGTGGCAGGAAACCCCGGTCTATCACGACCTTTGAGCCGCGACAAAGTTATTCGAACTGGTAGTACTTAACGGGAATCGAGCCGTTCACGAGGTCGCGCACCACGTAGGGTTGACGGTCGATCTGTTGGGCAAACCCTTCCAGCGAGGTCAGAACCCCGATCTTCCACCCCGGGAAGTCTGCCGCGAAGTGCCGCATTTGGCGCGAAAGGTTTTCGGCGTGTGCTCGCGTTTCCAGCCGCTCACCGTAGGGAGGGTTGCAGATCAAGAAGCCCCGTTCGCCGGGTTGGGCCCCCCTTACCGTTTCGGCACGGGCCTCTTCCATCGAAAGGTGCTCCAACTGAATGGCTTCTTCATGGCCCAGATTGCGCAGGTTCGACCGCGCCATTTCGAGGACCCGTCCATCTTTGTCGCTGCCGCAAATGCGCACGCGATGGCTAAAGTCGATGCGGCTGCGCCCCTCGTCGCGCAGAATCTTCCAGTCGAGGGCCTGATGCGGCACCAGGTGCTCAAAGCTGAACGCACGGCCCAGCCCGGGTGGCATGTCGTAGGCGAACTGCAACGCCTCGGCGAGAATTGTCCCCGAGCCGCACAAAGGGTCGTAGAGCGGGTACTTGCGACGCCAACCCGAAAACAACAGCAGAGCGGCAGCTAGGTTCTCTTTCAGGGGGGCTTCGCCGGCCTGCTTGCGGTAACCACGATTGTGCAAGGCCGGTCCGGTGGTATCGACGGCAGCGAGCGCTTCATCGCACTCCAAGTACACCCGGAGCCCCGTTTGCGGCCCCACCTGCGGCAGAGTGCGCAACCCCCAGCGGTCGGCGAGACGTTGGAACACGGCCTTTTGAACCATACCCTGAACCGTGGGAACCGAGGTCAGTTTCGACTTGAAGGTTTTGACTTTTTCGACCACGATGGTGGTGTGGGGCGACAGCCAGTCTTCCCACGGCAGGGCCGACAGCCCTTCAAACAACTGGTCAAAGTCTCCGGCCGGAAAGCGCCCGATCTGCACCAAAATGCGTTCCGCCGTGCGCAGGTGGAGGTTGGCCTTGTACACGGCCTCCCAGGGTCCGTCGAAGAAGACCTTGCCGGCCGCGCTGTTGGTGACGGTGTAGCCTAGGTGCTTGATCTCGTCGCGCAGGAGTTTTTCGATGCCGAATGGACACAGGGCGATGAGATTCATCGGGCCAACCTAGCATGGACGCCTTCCCCGAGTCCATGAACCGGCGTCCCAGAGCCTTCGAGCCGCTCGATGGCCTTTTCTGGGCCGACCCCTGGATCGCTGGCCATGTACTCTACGCCCACCTCGACGGTCGAAGCGATGACGCCAGCCGACCTCTGGCCGTCATCAAAAAAGAGGTCGCTTGGGTGTGCTCGCTGGCCGGTGCCAAGGGGCCCGGCACCCCGGGCAAAGTTCTTGACCTCGGTTGCGGCCCGGGGCTCCACGGTCTGTTGTTTTCACAGCGGGGCTGGCAGGTGACAGGCATCGATGCTTCTCCGGCTGCTATCGAGTATGCGAAAAGTGAAACCCGCGACGCGGGCCTCGGGGCCGACTACCGGACCGGCAACTTTATGACCGACCAGTTTCCGGCGGAGCAGGACTTGGTGCTCTTGGCCTACGGCACGCTGGGCACGCTCTCACCGTCGCAGGTTCGGCGCTTGATCGCCAAGTGCCGCATGGCCCTTCGTCCGGGCGGCCTCTTGGTGCTCGACACCTTCCGCCAGCCTTGGTGGCAGCGGCAAAGGGAGTCTGCACCAGACCGAACCTGGGACCTGGTTCACGCTGACGGCTTCTGGTCACCCGGCGAGCACCTTGTCTTGACCCGCACGTATGCGTATTCTGTTCTGAGGACCTTCGGTCGTATTTACACCGTGGTTGAGCCCGCCAGGGTGCGTCAATTCCCGTTCTGGTACCGTTGGTACGAGCCGGAGCACTTGTCCGCCCTGCTGGATGGGTGGTGCCTTCGGTTCACCGGGAACCTGAGCGGGATTCCCCTGAAGTCCGGTTCGTCTTGGGTAGCCGTGGCCGCCACGCGGCAGGAGTAGTCTTTGGCTCTGGAAAGTCTTTTCGGAATCACCAGGTTTCCCGTCTTCCTCGAAGCTCTGGTCGAAAATCAGGACTACCGGAAAGTCTTGCATCGGCCCCTGGAGCTCATCCTCGAGGCCGAAAGAGGCCCCTTGGTCGTGAAGGATTGGGTGAACTTCTGGGAAAACCCCCGCACCCAGGAAGGGCCGTCGCTCAGTCCGCACTCCTGGCGCCGCCTATCGCAGTTCGATACGGACGAAGCCCAGGTGGTGTTGCGTTGGCTGCTCGACCGGGTCATCCGGGAGTTTGGCCCCGGCACCAAAAAGCGGGGTCTGAAGCCGGCGCTCGATCTGCTGTCCATCGTTCTGCACGAACTGGCCCGCGAAACGGATCCCGAGGTGTTTGTTGACCTGATGGAGCAGTACCTTCCCATCGCGCAAGAACCATTGGTGGCCTGCGATCTGTACCAGTGGCTGTTCAGCACCACCTTTGATCCCGACAATCCCGGCCTCGACTCGTATCTGCTGGCGGTCCAGGGGCTCGAGAAGGCAACCCTGGCTGGCGACAGCGAGCGCATCGGCTGGAATGCCTATAACCTTGTCACCTACCACTCGTTTTTTGACGCCGCCGAGGCGCACCGGGTGCTCGAAAAATACCTCGAGCACTTTCAGGACGACCGCTTCCACGATGCGCTCGGCAATATCGCCCTCAAGTATCTGGACGACGACAAAATTGAGCTGGGCAAGGCCTACCTCGAGAGCGTGTGGTTCTACACGCTGCGGCTTTCCACGCAGGAAGATCTGGCCGGCCTTCGAAGCATCGGCTTCAATCTGGTCTACGATGCCCTCAACCTGGCGTGGGAGCACTACGAAGCCAGCGAGTTTGCCCGGGCCATCGCGGTGCTGAATCCTCTGACGGCGATTTTGGTGCGCGAACGGCAGGGGTTCCTTGAGGCCGCGCGCGATCTGGGAACCAAACCGGTTGACTGGGCCTACCAATATTTTGTGCACCTGGCCGAGTGCTACCTGTGGCTTTACGCCTGCCATGAAGAACTCGGCCGCGAAGAGAGGGCCCAGGATCTGCTGGCTGAGTTCCAGCGCCTGAAGCAAAATTGCCCCTTCGATTTGGAAACGATCGCCAAGGAGTTTTTTCAGGAGCGAGAGAACTCGGACTGACGCCGGGTCAGTCCTTCTTCAGGGTATCCTTGAAACTCGACCACGCGGTTTCGCGTTCCTTGTCGTTGTACTGCTTGGCCACCACTGGTTTTTCTTTTTCGGGTTCTTTGGGAGCCGAGGTGCGCGACGCCGCGTCACTTTGCTTGCGGCTGCGCCATTCCTGACGCCGCTTCTTCTTCTCTTCGGGACTCAGGTTTTCCAAAGATCGGTCGTCGTCCAGCGTCGGCGCCAAGCCAGTTCCGGCCCGCTTCACGCCTGGCAAGCCTTGTTTGGCCTCTTTGGGGAGCGCCAGAGCCCGAAACTCCTCGGCCTGGATGCGGTAGCGACCGGTCAACCGGCGCCAGAACTGGGAAAACACCGACAGGCGTCGGAACGAGTTCTCAAACAGGTAGGACACATCGAGGCCGTAGATTTCCTGCAACCGGCGAAAGGTCATGACACCGGGCTTGTAGAAGGCCACCATGAGGTCTTTCATGTCTTCTACCGAGGCGAGGCCCAGATTGGTGCGCCCGTGGTGGATCAGGGCTTCGGCGAGAAGCTTGGGTTTGCCGATCAGCTCATGGACCATCGGGTCGGCCTTTTCGGTCCACTCGGCCAATGAGCGATCCAGGTTTTCCAAGTTGAGAAAGGAAATCTCACCGGAATTGCCCGGGCGCCTCAGGCGATGGTCCATCTTGACCAGGTAGTCCTGAATCAGCAGCGGTCGCAGGCTTTCAAAACGACGCAGGAACTCCTTGTAGAGGTTGTTTCGGTGGACCAGCCCGGACTTGAGGGCTACCAGCGGGGCGATCGACACCTTCTGGGTGGTCTGCGTGTATTGGGTCATGAAGTCTTCCCGAAAGGCCTCAAACCGGTCGCCGTACTTGTCTTTGCACAGCAGGCTGAGATGGCTTTCGAGTTCCTGAGGTGGCATGATGACTTCTTTGTCGTGGAGCACCAGCCGCTCGACCTCTCGCATGTCGACCTCGCGTTGCTGGGCCTCTTCCTTGTTCTTTTTGATCTCGTCAAGCTGGTTTGTCAGATAGCTGAAGAACATCTCCGCCGCCTGAAAAAAGGCGACGTCAAGGTGCAGGCGCCGATCGGCAAGCAGGTCGTCCCGATGCAGCAGCAGGGCTTCGGTGAGTCCCCTCCAAAAGCCAGACTCTTTGTCATCGAGGCGCTTGGTTACATCGCTCAGGCCCAGATTGAGCAGGCGGGAAGCGGCGGCGGTCACCTCGGGGTTCTTGAGCACAAAACGGAGTTTGGCCGACGAGAACGTCAGCAACGTCGCCAGCGACTGGCTCGTCACGAGCACCTGTTCGGTCTGCAAGGTCAAGAACAGCAACTTCTCGGTCTTGGCCAAGGCCTCGATCGAGTTCTTCGAGATCCGCGACAGGGCGACCTCTTCGATGGACGAGGTGGGCAGCAGAATTTCGCGGGACTTGAGGAGCGCAACGGTCAGGTAGGGGTTGCGGGGATTGTCGCAGGCCTGCTGAGCCAGATCCTGCACAAAGTGGAACCAGTAGCGCTCGGCGCCCTCGTCGCACAGGATGATGTCTTTGGGAACCCGCTCGCCCTTGTCGTTCTTGCGGTAGGTGAAGTGGGCCATGCGTGCGGTCTTGAGGCGCCCCACGAGGTTCTCGACCTCGTGGCCGGCGTGGGCAAACTGCGCCGTGCGCCCGGCAACAAACTGGTCAAAGTCGATCAGCGGCCGCCACGTGCTACAAAGCTGATGGAACAACTCTCGCTGAGTCGGGGCCGTAACTCCATATTGGGAAAGAAATTCTTCTCGCTGCTTCTTGTCAAACCTGATGTAGGCCGGGGGCTCGGGAGCGACGTCTGCCATAGACCTAATATACCACAATCCCTTGAATAAGGAACAGGCACCGGACTATACTCAGCCCCACCATGAGCGATTCTTTGGAAGACTTTTCCGGCAACGACAAACACTACAAGATGCTGAGAAAAGCCTTGAAAGAGATGAATATCGCTTTGTGGAACGAGTTTGCGGCTGCCGCAGGACCCCGGTTCCGGGCCGATCTGCGGGGCATGGACCTCAGCGGCCAAAACCTCAGCGGAGCCAAATTGCGGGGAGCCCGGCTCGAAAAGGCCAACCTCGACAGGGCCAACCTCACCGGAGCCGACCTTACCGAGGCAACGCTGACCGGAGCCTCACTCCGCGAAGCCATCCTCGAGGGCACCAAGCTCAAGGTTCCCGCGAAAGTCTCGGTCCGCAAAGCACCTGAGCCCGACATCTCGGAGCTCGATCCCGAAGCTCGCCGCCACCGCAAGCTCGAGCAACAGCGCGAGCAGGCCGTCGCCTTTTTGGAGTCGAGCAAGAAGAAAGAAGAAGCGCTGATCGAGCAGAAGGCCAGGGTCAAGGCCAAAAACAACCCCTCCCCCTTCACCAACACCAGCCGCTAGAATCGGGGTTTTGGCGTCGCCTCCTCCTCACTCGGATCCTCACATACCTCACGTATGCTGCGGTCCTCGCATCGTCGTCGGCCTAGCCAAAACCCCGATTCTAGCGGCTGAATTTTGGACGCTCGGGAGTTTGGCGTCGCCTCCTCCTCACTCGGATCCTCACATACCTCACGTATGCTGCGGTCCTCGCATCGTCGTCGGCCTAGCCAAAACCCCGATTCTAGCGGCTGAATTTTGGACGCTCGGGGTTTTGGCGGCTACACGAGGTTGGGCCAGCCGAGTTGGCGTAGGGCTTCGTAGGTGACGACGGCGACGGCGTTGCTGAGGTTGAGTGACCGGGTTCCGGGGCGCATGGGCAGGCGGATCTGGCGGTCGGGGTGCGCGTCGAGCAGGCTAGCCGGCAGGCCCGCAGTCTCTTTGCCAAAGACGAGAAAGTCCCCGTCGCAAAACGATGCCCGATCGGGAGCGAGGTTGCCCTTGGTGGAGTTGAGCCACAGCCTTTCATGCCCGTGGAGCGCCAAGAACTCGGCGAGACTTTCGTGGTAGTGGATGGTCACGTCTTTCCAATAGTCGAGGCCTGCCCGCTTGAGGTGCTTGTCGGTCACCGTGAAGCCCAAGGGCTTCACCAGATGCAACACGCTTCCTGTGGCGGCGCAGGTTCGGGCGATATTGCCCGTGTTCTGCGGGATTTCCGGCTCAACGAGCACGATGTTCAGACTCATGGCTGAGAACCCCCGTCAGTCAATCTTCTGGATGAGGTTGATGCTGGGAACCGCGCGCAGGGCCTTGAGGATTTTCTGCACGTCCTCCTTGTGCTCGAGCTCCATGGTGAAGGCGCCGATGAGGTGGCCCTGGTGGTCGTCTTCGAGCTTGCCCTCGATCAGGTGGCCCTTGTACTTGCGCACGGCGCTTTCGATCTCGCTGAACAGGTCGGCACCGCGCTTGGCCACGATACGGAAACGGCGGGTGACGAAGGGACTGACGGTCTCCCACTCCACTTCGATCTGCCTGTCATCAATGCCGGGGATGTGTTTGACGTTGGGGCAGTCGTCGCGGTGAATGGTGATGCCCCGGCCGCGGCTGACGAAGCCGACAATGGCGTCACCGGTGACCGGGTTGCAGCACTGGGCGAACCGGATCAGCACGTTGCGCTGATCCTCGATCCGCACGCCGACCTTGCTGGAGTCGAGGATGCGCTGAGTGGGCAGCGGCGGGTCTTCGGGCCGGACGATGCTCGGCGTGGGGGCGGGCGGCTGGTTTGGCGGCGGGGTCGCCTCTTGGCGCGAAGTTTTGGCGACGATGTTCTTGTCGATGACCAAGCTGTCGTCGTTGTGGGCCAGCCAGTGGCGGATCTTGCCCCGGGCCCCCTTGGTGGCCACACTACGCAGCCAGTTCACGTGCGGGTGCGCCTGGGGGTGGGTGACGATCTCGATCACCTGGGTGTTCTTGAGCGGCTGTCCCAGCGCGATGATGCTGCCGTCGGCCTTGGCGGCCATGGTCTTGTTCCCGACTTCGGTATGGATGGCGTAGGCAAAGTCGAGCGCGGTGGAGCCTGCCGGTAGCTCGATGACTTTCCCTTTGGGTGTAAAGACATAAATGGCGTCTTTGAGAAGCTCGCCCTTGATCTCGCTCAGGAAGTCGTCGCCGCCCGAGCCGGCGTCCTGCCACAACTTCAGGCGGCTGAGGATGGCAAAGTCAGCGTTGGTCACCTTGCTGGTGTTCTTGTACAGCCAGTGGGCAGCGATGCCGAACTCGGCGGTGCGGTGCATGTCAAACGTACGGATCTGGATTTCTGTCAGGCGCCCGCCCCCGCCCATGACCGTCGTGTGAAGGCTCTGGTAGCCGTTGTCTTTGGGCATCGCGATGTAGTCCTTGAAACGGCCCTCGATGGGTTTCCAGAGCTTGTGAACCACGCCCAGCAGGGTGTAGCAATCGGTGGGGTTGTCACAATAAATGCGCAGACCCAGCATGTCGAACACTTCGCCGAGGTCGCGGCCCTTTTTCCACTTGCTGTAGATCGAGTAGAAGTGCTTGGCGCGGGCGTCGATGGTGACTTCGAGGCCTTCTTCCCGGGCCCCCGCGAGCAGGTTTGCGCGCACATTCTCGAGGTAGGTCTCGCGCTCGCCACGCTTGGAGTCGACCCAGTCCTTGATCTGATAGTAGGCACCCTTGTCCAAGTGCTTGAGAGCCAAGTCCTCGAGGAGGTTCTTTAGGTTCGAGATCCCCAAACGGCCAGCCAGCGGCGCATAAATGTCGAGGCATTCGGTGGCGATACGGCGGATTTTCTCCTCGGGCAGGTGTTGCAGAGTGGTCATGTTATGCAGCTTGTCCGACAGCTTGATCATGATGACCCGGAGGTCTTTGATCATGGCGAAGAACATTTTGCGGATGGTCTCGGCCTCTTGCACGCTCTTGGTTTTAGCGTGGAGGATGTGAATTTTGGTGACGCCGTCGACGAGGCTGACCACTTCGCTGCCAAAGAGTGCTTCGACTTCGGCGGGCGTGGCGACGGTGTCTTCGAGCACATCATGGAGAAGCCCGGCGATGACCGTGGCAGCGTCCATCTTCAATTCGGCCAGAATGGCAGCGACCTGGACAGGGTGAAAGATGTAAGGCTCACCCGAGGCCCGCTTCTGATCGCGGTGAAGGTCCTCAGCCCAAGTCACTGCCTTGACCACCAGCAACTGTTCTTCCGCAGTAAAGTGGACAGTGCGTGCGAGGAACTCGGCCTTGAGCCCTTCCAGCGAGGACTGCTGTATGAGCAAACCTGTCATAGAGAAGGAATAGTCCTTTTGAGGCGAGTGCGCAAGGCCCGGTTCAGTTCGCGCTGACCATCCGGGTCAAAGCACCCTGTACCGTGCCAACGAGTTCCTTCGCCAGCAGTTTGCCCACTTCGCGAACCGCAATGGCGCGGGCATCGGCCTCGGTGACTCCGTTTTCGCGGGAAGTCTTGTTGAGGGTGGCGATCACCGTGCCGGTCTCGTCGGCCAGATTGAGCGACAAGGTCCATTGCACGGACTTGAAGTCCTTATTGACCGTCACCGGAACCATGGCCCACGAACCTGTCAGCGACAGCAGCCCGGCAGGTTGGGCGGCCAGCGAAAGAGTGGCCAGATTGGCCTTGACGAGGTCGGCGATTTTGCCGTCAGCATCGCCGTCGATGGCCAGTTTGTAGGCCAGCTTGGCCGCCAGGGCGTCGCGTTGAGAGGCCCACGCGGTCTGCTTCCAGCGGGCGTCGAGTTGATCGGCCGCTTGGGGCTGCAGCACACGCAACTGCCCCAGCAAGCCTTCGGCGTGTTTGGCGACCACGAGGGCCGCATCGGCCTGGGCGTAAGCGCGGAGAGCCGTGTTAGTCCCCATGGCCTGCGCCGAAAGCGCCTCGGCCTTGTCGAGGTCCTTGCCGATCTGGTCACGGTACAGGGCCGCCGCCGGGGCCTTCTCTAGATAGGCCACGACGAGAGTCCTGCCGTTGCCGTCGGGGGCCGGGTCCGAAAAACGCATCCCCAGCAACTGGCCGCCAGCCTGCAGACCCACCCGTTGGTCAAAGGTTTCCAGGCCATTGGTGGTCACGGCACCGTTCTGAACGAGGTCGCTGTAACGTTTTTGAGCCACACTGTCGACCTTCACCGTCACCGAGAACCGACGGGCAAGAGCTCCCGCTGCGTCAGATTCGGCGTCGCGGCGGGTGTCGCCCGAGCCCACGGCAGCCAAAAACTTGGCCGGCGGATACGCGGCGTCCAGATTGGTGGTCCAGCTGGACCCGCCGGTGGTTGAGGCGCAACTGACAAGAAAGCAGGCGAGGATCAGAGGAATCAGGGTGCGTTGCATGGCAGGCCTCCAGAGGGTCATTCGAGATCGAAGGAATCGACGATGTTGGGCTCGCTGGCGCTGTAGTTTCGCCGGGGGAGCGCTTCGAGGTACAGCAGACGGCCGTCGGCCGAGTGGTAGTCTACGGTCACGGAGTGGGGCCCTTCCGGGATCACAAAGTCGCCCACCCAGGCCTGGCCGGGAAAGTAGCGCGCCGAACGCAAGTCGGCCTGCTCGCTGGCGTCGACGGCGGCATCGGCAGCAAGAGTGCCCACCTGGGCTAGCAGGTTAAGGGCGCTGTTGCCGGAGTTCGCCGCGAGTTCGCGCGCTTTGTTGTTGGCAGCACCCGCCAGGATACCCTTACTCACGGTGCGCAGAACCGTCTTGATGAGTGTGGACTGCTTGCCCAGGTTGAAGGTGTCGAGCGCGATCGCGTCCATCCGCTCGAGAAGCTGCAAACTGCCAACCGCCTTGCCGTCGACCGAAACGCCGATGCGCGCCACCATCGAGGGCCGCAGGTACATTTCGGGCAGTTGGGCCTTGAAGTTGTAGCCGCTGCGGACGCCCGAAACGCGAAGCGTGAAGGAGCCGGTCTGCTGCAAGCGGCCACGCGAGTCCTCCACCTCGGAGGTCACGGAAATCGTATTTTCTCCGGTGCGGATGCGCAGCGTGCTGGCGCGTTTGGCCGGACTTCGGCCTGTGAAGCCGACCACGCTCAGCCGGACAGAACCGTCTGGAGCCGGAGTCACGTCAAGCCGGGGCGGAGCAAAGGCGTAGAGGTTGCGTTGGGTGGCGAAGGCCTGGCGCAACTTGTCGAGGTCGATAGCCGCATTGTCGGTGCTGCCCTCGGCGCGGTACAGGGCCAGGCTGAGGTAGCGGGCCAACGCAGAATTGTGAAACTCGGTTTTGCCCGGTTGAACCGACCCCCGGGCCTCGGGAGCGCTGTTCATGCTGGCAGCGAGTCTGGCGTACTTGTCTTCGAGCAGGTTGAGCTTGTCGTTGAGGCGGTTGATCTCGACAAAGGCGTCGTCGCCCTGCCCCAGCCCCAGGTAGTCGAGGGCCTTGAACACGTTCAGGTAAAGGTCTTCGTACGCTTCACCGGGGTAGTCGAGCAAGTAGTCATTCACGACAAACGAGGCCGCGGCATTGGTCAGACTCTTGGTGTAGTTGTCTTCGATCAGCCGCTCGGCGGCGTCGAAGCGGCTGGTGCTGGCGGCGGCCTGATCGTCCAGATGGTAGAGCATCGCCGTGTCGAGCTGCTTCAGGACCTGATCCCGGTCGGAGTAGTTGGACTGGTTGCCTTTGGCCTCGAGACTCTTGGCCGCGGCCTGATACTGGCGGGCTGCCACCGCACTGTCGGCCTGCACAAAGGCGTTGTTGCGGGTGGTGGCACAGGAGACCAGAAACAGGGCCACAAGGGTCACGACCAGCAGGTTCGGTATGCGCATACGGCCTCCGGGGCTAGAACTTGAACTTGGCCTGATCGACAATCTTCTTGATCTGCTTTTCACCGATCCAGACCTTTTCGCTGGTCTCGATATTGGTCAGTTCGAGGTTGACCTTGTAGTACACGACTTTCTGGCCTTCGATGGCGTCGATGACCGAGGTAATGACGCCCGACAGGTAGAAATCGGCGCCGGTTTCCTGACCCAACCGTTTGACGGTGTCGAGACTGGTCTGAGATTGCTGGGCCATCAATTCGTCCTGCACGGCCACGCGTTCGGTTTTGGAGGCCACGAACTTCACCTTTCCGGCGTTGATCAGCTCGCGCTCCAGGCTCTTGGTGAACACCAGAGTTTCGATGTGTTCGCTCGAGCGGTTGCGAACCTCGCCGATGATGAGAACCGGCTTTCGCTGGTTTTCGGCGGTGAAGTCAGCGATCCAGCCGCGCTTCAGCACGTCGTCAATCATCGCCTGCGCCGTCTGCTGGGCGTCGGTGTCGTTCCAGCGACCGCTCAGGTCAACGGCTGTGTCGGCAGACACCCGCGAAACAGAACGCGTCGTGGTGCACGACCCGAGCAGCAATAGGACACCCACAAAAAGAAGCACACCAGCACTACGCATACGAACCTCCGGAACCAACCTGTTCGGATTCTAAAGCAATGCCTCGGGCTTGGCAAGGAAGTCGCGGGCGAGGGCCTCAAGCCTCTGCAGGTCGTCCACCGGTAGGTTGGCGCGCAGAGTGAGCTCGACACCCGTGTCGGGATGGGGCACGGTGAGAGCCCGGCACCAAAGCTGAAGGCCTAGGGGTGACCAGACCCCGGCCAACCAATTATTGAGGCCGGTGTCGCCCCAAACGGTGTCGCCAAGTATGGGATGGCGCAAGTCGTCGAGGTGCTGGCGGATCTGGTGCCGACGACCAGTAACGGGCCTGGCCTCGACAAGACTGAGGCGGAAGGTCCCAAAGCCCCTCCGGGGCCAAGGGGTCTCGTAGCACACGAGCAGGCGAAACTGGGTCTCGGCGTCGAGCCACTGCTTGATTTTGCGGTCGGGCTGAACCGGCGTGGTCGCGACAACGTCGGGGGCCCAACCGCGCACCAAGGCCTCGTAACGCTTTTCGACCCTGCGCTCCTGAAAGGCCTTGCCGAGCGCCGAGGCGGCTTCGTGGTCGAGGGCAAACAGCAGGACGCCCGAAGTGGGCCGGTCGAGCCGGTGAACAGGAAACAACTTAAGGCCAGTCTGGGCGGTGAGCTGTTCCACCACCGCCGGTTCGTCGGGGGCAAACTCGCTGCGGTGCACATGCACGCCCGCCGGTTTGTTGACCGCAAGCAGCCGGTCGTCGCGATACAGGATTTCGAACGGTCCCGCAGCAGGTCCCGGCGACAGGCTAGTACTTCTTTTTTTCGACCAGGATGGTCATCAACTGGTTGAGCAGGCGCAGATCCATCGTATCGGCGTTGGCGTTGATGCCTTCGCGGATCAGTTCCCACTCCTCGTCGCTGAACACCACTTCGTCGGTGGTGAGTTCCCCGTTCATGAAGTCAATCATGGCCAGCGGCGCCTCGGCGAGCTGGTACACGGTCTTGCCCTCGGTGGTGTCGTCGAGGTACTTCTCGAAGTAGAAATTGAAGATGTCGTGTTTGAGGTTGTCGGGAAGCTCGGTCAGAAACGCGAAAAGCACGTCGCGGACGTCGCCGGCAATCTCTTCGTCGGGGCGACCCGTCTTGCGCCGGATAGCGTCCTTGGCTTTCTTGTAAAAGGCTTCCGATCCCGTCATGGTTTCCCCCGAAGGCGCGATCTTACACCAAAACGCCCCGGGTTTCCAGACGCCGTCAATTCTCCAGAATCGTAATTTCTACCCGGCGGTTCTTCTGCTTGTTGGCCTCGGTGTCGTTGGGTGCCACGGGATGCTCGGCACCCCAACCGCGATAAACCAGCTTTTCAGGGGTGCGGACACCGAGTTTCACCAACTGGTTGCCGACGGACGCCGCCCGGTTTTCCGACAGTTTCTGTCGGTCGGCAGCAGTTCCAGCCAGCGCGGTGTGGCCTTCCACCAAGATGTCGCGGTCGGGGTATTTCTTGAGGATCTCGCCGATGAGGCGGATCTTTTCCTGTTCGCTCGCGACCAAAAGGGCCGAATCGGGTGGGAACTGGATGTTGTCGAGGTTCAAGACGACGCCCTTTTCGGCGGCGGTCACTTGCACGTCGGCTAGCCCGCTGTCGGCCAGTGCTTTTTTGACGTCGGCGACCACCTGCGGTTTGTTCATGGTGCTGGCTTCGACAAGGTTGGAGCTACCCTGACCTTCGAATTCAAAGGTGTCCTGCGTGTTCATGGTAAGAACCAAGCTGTAATCCTCGACGTAACCCTCTTCCTGTCCCTTTTCTTTGTTGAAATAGTGCCGCTGGTGCGAGTAGCCGCTGATGAGCACCGGCCAAGTGCCCTTGCTCGACTTGGTGAAACCAGTCCGCTGGTAAAGGTTGTAGTCCGAACCGATCACCTCAACGGTGTGACCGTTCTGCTGGGCAGGACCAAGGTCGGTGTAGATCACGTCAAGCGGAATCCGCAGCAGGCGGTCGACCCCGAAATCGTCGCGCAGGTCGTGCACTTCCTCGCCTTTGCCGGTCCAGGTGTCGCCTTTTTGGGCGCCAGGTTTGGGAAACACCGGAACATTGCGCACCACGGGCATCACCTCGTCGGGGGGCACCTCATACTTGCCGGTGGCATCGACGGTGTACGCGGTATCGAACTCCTGGCTGATGGGGCTGGCTCCCTGCCGTCGGTCGCTATCGGTGAGGAACACGATGTGACCTTTGAGAAAGCCGCGGCCTTCGCTGTCGACGCCCGTAACGCTGTAGCTGACCTTGTAGGTTTGCTGTGAGGTCTGCACCAACTCACCGTTGATGTAGGCATTTTGGGTACCCGTGCCGTAGAAACGGTATTGGTCGCCCGGAATCCAGCTGAAGGCCAGAGCCCCCTGCGCCGGGGATCCCGGACTCGACAGCCAAAAAAAGGCCAGCAGGGCCACGCCCAAGACTAAGCTTCTTCGCTTCCTTGTCGCCATCATCAATGTCCCCTTGCCCCCTTCTACGTTTCGGTCTAAAAAGCCCGTTTCTTGACAAACCCGAAAACCCGCTGGTATCCTTCGGCTTTGGAGTACAACCTGTGAGCCCCCGAACCCCGTACGAACTGGATCTTTCAAACCTGAAACCACTGGTGAACGACCTGCAGAACCGCCTGCGGGAAAGCGGGAACTTGGACGAGTTGGCCGCTTGGCAACAAGCCTTCCGAAAGACGGTACCCCTGTTCGACCGCAGTATGGTCGCAGGGTTCCTGCTCAGCCAATACCTGGGAAAGGGCGGTGGCCGCCGCAAGATGGATACGATCACCGTCTTTGTGAGCATCGGGAAGAACCGCAGGGTCTTTCCGCGCGATCTGGTGCTTTTGTTTTCGACCGAAGGTCAGCTGATCAAGACCGACATCGGCGACATCAAGATTCTGGACAACTACTCGTTCGTCGAAGTCGAAGAAAAGGTCGCTGCCGCGCTCATCTCGCGGCTGGACGGCAAAACGTACCGGGGACGTCGGCTCACGGTCAACTTTGCGAAAAAACGCCCTGCGGGAGAGTCCGAAGTCAGGGAATCGTCCACCGGAGAAGAGTTACCAGAAGAAGAGCGTTGAGTCCGGCGCCGACGAGAAGGATGACGTTGGCGATGACTTCGCGTTGGCGGGCCTGCGTGCCGGCGAGCCGTGCTTCGGCTCCCGCCGCCTGAGACCGGAACACCAGGACGTCACGGCGTGCCCGAAGCTGGCGGCTCTGCGCCCACAAGCGGGCAAAACCGTAAAAAAAGACGATGCCAGGCGGCAGAAAGAAGGTGCTCGGGAGCAGGGCAAGGGCCAAACCGATCAGGCCGATGGCTCGGGCTCCCGGGGAGCGAAGTTCCCAGTACGACGCCACCAACAGCGCGGCAAAGCCGATGACCAGCGAGACGGGTGTTGCAGGGTTCCAGTGCTCGATGGGCTGGCGGGAGTCCCGAACCAGGCGCTCGAGGACGGTCGTCTCTTCGCCGCTAAAGGCCACCACCAGTAGCGGTCGCGCTGGAGCAGCAGCAAAGCGGAGAGCATTTGTGGCACCGGAGTTGCCTGGTGTCAGGTGTCCCCAGACCACAAATCGCGTTCCTTCTGGCAGCACACCCAAGCGGGTCCACGCCACCTTCCTCGGCGGATCCTGCACTTCGGCACCCTCGTCAGGGTTTTCGAGAAAGTACACTTCCACACCGCGCAGGTTGACCGCCACGCTGACAGTGTCGTTGCCGATCCAGAGCGTGTCGCGCCCCTCGAACGCCTCGAGGGCACCGACGAGCCGGTACGGGCCCTGATCCGGCTGGATGGTCTGCAGAGCCTGAAAGGTCAAGGGACGAGAGGCCGCCGCCGAGGTGACCCACTGGCGAAGACGGCGCCAACCGTGACGGACCTGGTAGGCACCGGCGAGAGGGATGATGGCGTAGAACAGCAGCGTCAGGAAGGCAAGAAGGGTCGCCACGTCACGCTTTGACGTCGAGCACCAGACCGGTCACCGAGCCCCAAGCCTTGTAGGGCTGCGCCTGGCTCTGCATCTGGTAGACCTGCTTCGACAGCTTTTCGATGGTCTGCTCGGGGTTGGCCAAGTCGAGGGTCTCTCGCTTGATCGGCTGGGCACCGTGGGTCCGGTGCGAGTTGATCTGCGACAAGAGGCTGTCGATCACCTGAACACGGTCGAGGCTGAGACCGCCCTCAGCTGAGGGAACACCCTGCACAAACTGAAACTGGGCAAACAGGGAAACGCCGGGCTGAACCGGGACTTCCAACTTGCCGTTGATGGGTTGAGCATAATAGCTGTAGGGGCTGACGCCCGAAATACCCGAAAGTCCGCTCATTTTTGTGATCTCTTACACCGAATATCGGCGGATCACAAAACTTGATAAGCAAAATCCTCAAAGGCGGAGAATTAGGGCGAAAGCGCATCGCGGCGACAACGAAGCCCATCGCCTGACAGCTGCTGGCCCTCACCGCGCCAGACCCGCGAGATTCCGCGAATTACCGGTTCTGGCGGTCCTTCTTGGACTGACAATCAATGCAAAACAAGGCGTAAGGTATGGCTTCGAGGCGCGGGGTCGGAATCATCTTCGAGCATTCCATGCAGACGCCGTAGCGTTCATTCTGGATGCGGCCCAGCGCATTCTCGAGCAGACTGAGCTTTCTGGTTTCGACCACGTTGAGCGCTTCCAGGTTCTTCTTGTCGACGTCGTCGGCCGCCATGTCCACGATGTCCTTGGGATCCATGTCCTCGACGATCTCGCGGAACCCTTCGCTTTCAGCGACCAGGTGCTTGAGGATCTCCTCTTTTTGACGTAGGAGTTCGCTCTTCATTTTGGCAACAAATTGTTTATCCAAGGACCATTCCTCCGGGAAACGACTAAAACCAAGGTAATTTGGTCACTAATTCGAAAAATGTCAACAGGTTGACACGGGAGGACGTTCTCCCTATCATCTTTTGTCTATGGCTGACAAAGAAGAAACGATTGAAGTGGAAGGTGTCGTCCGCGAATCTCTCCCCAATACCATGTTCCGGGTCGAGATTCAGAACGGACACGTCATCCTCGCCCACCTCTCGGGCAAGATGCGGAAGAACTACATCCGCATCGTTCCGGGCGACAGGGTGAAGGTCGAACTGTCACCGTATGACCTCACTCGGGGCCGCATCATCTTCCGCGAACGCTGAGTCGTCCCGCTACTTCAACCAGACCCAAGTCGCCCCGCCGCCACCCTGTTCGCGCTTGGCTTCGCCCCAGGCTGACACATTCGGGTTCTTCGCCAACACCTGCCGCACAGCCTCTTTCAGCACCGCTTTCCCGCCGGAATGCAAGCCCTTTCCGTGAATGACGTTGACCTTGCGTGCGCCGTCGGTTCGTGAGCGCGACAGAAAGTTACGCAGGAGGAGGACAGCCTCGTCCTTCAGGTAGCCGTGGAGGTCAAGTTCGTCGTCGGCCGGCCGGTTTTCCATCGTGGCCCGTGTCGGTGACGGTGCCAGTGCCGTTTCCTCGGGTTTACTCGCGGGAACGCTCCCGCCTTTCGACTCCCAAGTGGCGAAAATGTCCGCGAAGTCTTTCACGGTATCGCATCCAGGAGCAGCAGGTCGTTCGCCGAGACCCAACCCTCGAGGCCGTAGCCTGTCTGAACCAGCACGTCGTCGAGCGTCCTGCCCAGGATCTTGACGACGGTGCCTCCACGAAGGCTCATCCACCGCTCGGCCAAACTGCCAGGGACCTTCTTCAACGGGCCGTCGGAGGGACCTACCACGGCGTTGGCTTCATGCCTGACACTTTCTTCGACAACCAAGGCGCTCGTCGCCGTTACGCAGCCCATCAACGAGAGCGAGGCCAGCACGAGCCAGAACGGTCGCCGACTCAAACGGTACCCGCCCCAGAACAGAAAGCCCAGGTTGAGCGAGACCAGAATCATAGCGAAAAGAAGGTCCGAGGACAGGCCAAGCCAAGGGTGAAACTGATCGACAAGAACCTGGTCTTCTTCGAGGGTTCGGAGGACCGACGCTGCCTCGGTCCCTTGGTAGCCCAGATCGAGAGCCCTGCGGAGCGCATGGATGGCCAAGGCAGTTTTCTGGCTGTCGGCCGCTGCCAGAGCTTTGTTGTACCAGAACCCTGGTTCGTTGGGATGCGCGACCGTGAGCGCGGACCAGTCCTGAAGGGTACGGGCTTTGGCGAAGTTCTCGGGGGGACCAAGGTTGCTGGCTGCCGAAAGCAACAACACCAGGGGCAGCACGACAAAAAGCGAGGGCCCTGGCGAACGTGGCTTCCAGTAGGTTGCCAGCCAGAACAAGAGGCCCGGGAATGCCAGAGCAAAACCCCACCAGGAGCCCCAAAGACCCCAGGGCCGCGCGGCCAACACTTGCTCCCAGGTGAGCGGCAGGGGTCTGGTTGCGGCGACGGGCTTTTCTGCCGGAGGTGCTGACAAGTTCACCGAGATGAAACGGTCTTCCCAGGTGTTCACCAGCCCTGTGGAAGGCTGGAAGGACTGAAAACCAGGCAACCTGAGCCCCAGCGACCCGGCCCGTTCGGTTTGGAAGCGCCAGGTCACAACGAGATTGCCGGAGTACCCTATCGAAGTCGCCTTGGTGTGGACGTTCTCCTGTTTGGAAAGAAGAGTCAGCGAACCCGCCGTCACGGGGGGCAGTACCAGCGCGGGGAAGTTACCCTCGCCCTTCACTTCCTGAGTGACGATGAACTGGCCGCTTTGGTCGTCGGTGCCTTCGTGGGCATCGATCGAATACGTCAGATTGCCGACCGCACGGCTGACTTGAGCCCCTTCGGGCAAGGCAAGCACTTCCAGGCTGATCGGCTGAGTGGTGCGGGTGAGGCCCAGAACGGAGACCTTGACCGCCGGCACGGTTACCGTCCCCTCTTTGGTGGGAATGAGCATCCACCCCCCCCACGGGATATTCATGATCCGGTCTTCCCCAGCGCTCGAAATCTCGATTTCACCGAGGCCGGTGACTTTGTCGAGCAAGGCCCCGTTGGGGGCCGGCAAAGTCATTTCGCCGGGCTGCGACAAAGTATCGAGGTTACGGACCTGCAGAAGCAGAGGGATGGCCTGGCCCTGGTAGTAGGGACCCGGTGGCACCACCCAACGGGCATCGATGGGAAACCGGAGTTTGGCCTCGTCGGAAGCCAAAAGGTAGACGGTGAAGGGGGCAACGCTGAGGTCCTTGTTCCCTACCTTGACCGTCCAGGGGCCGAGTTCAAGAATAGCGGGCGCCAGCACTTTGAGCGTAAGGGTGATGTGGGTTGAGCGGCTCATCTTGCCCAGCGACTCCTCCCAGGTGGAAGCTTCGCGGATGTTGGGTCCCTCGACGAGTCCGAGCGCGGCAGGAAGTGCGCCGTACGAAAACCGTACCGCCTGTGGGTCGGCCGTGTTGACCACGATGTCGAGCGTGAACTTGGTTCCCACAACAAACCGGTCGGTTTCGAGGTTGAGCTGAGCTTTCAAGGGAGCGGCGGGGAGCGGCAGGGCTCCCCACAGGACTACCAGTCCGAGGAGGATGGCACGGACGCGCCCTGCTGGTTGTTGGCTTTCCACCGGGATCCCTCCAATCGGTTGATGTAGTCGAGCATCGCCTTGTCGGTGTCTTTGGCCACCGGCGCGGTGGTCTGGGCCCGGGGTGTGAGGCCCAGCGCAAAGCTTTGGATCTTCAACAGGCTGAGCTCCAGATTTCGCTTGGACTCCAGATTTGACGGTTTTAGGATGAGCGCAGCCTTGAACTCGTTGTACGCCTCTTCGTATTGGCCCCGCTGGTAGAGCAGATGCCCGGTGTTGAAGGCCAAACGAAACTGCAGTTCATCGGAGCCAGGCTGCTTGATGCTCTTCCACACCGAAAGCGCCGTGTTTACCTCGCCGAGGGCATTGTCGACATTGCCGAGGTTGTACAGAACGACGGTCTGGCTGTCGGGCTGGGGCGAGACTCCCAGATACGCCAAACTGGCTTTTTGGAACTCTCCCCGTTGGAACGCCGCGTTGCCTTGAAGCACAATCCAACCATCGCCGAGTTCCGAGCACGAGACGGCGAGCCAAGCGAGCACAACCAGGGCCAGCACCCCCATAGGTTTCATCAGAACACCCCTTTCCAAGGTACGATACGTACGAGCAGGAAGCTGGTGAGCGTCGCAAGCGCCAGCAGGAGGAAGACGCGGTAGCGGGGCACACTTTCGAGTTTGACCCCCCCGCGCGCGGCTGGATTTCCCAGCGTCGAAAGAAGATCCTGCAACTCCCGCATGTTGGCCCGGCTGGTGCCATCCAGGTAGTGGCCTCCGGTATCGCTGGCGATCAACCTCAGTGCCCCTTCGTTGAGTTTGGTGACCACTGGAAAACCAAAGGTGTCCTTGAGGCTGCCGCCTGCTGCGGGGATGGGTGCTCCGTCGGCCGTGCCGATGCCGATGGTGTACACCACGGTGGCCCGCGAAGCCGCAAGGCGTGAGGCTACCGACGGGTTTCCGTCCTTATACTCGCCATCCGACAAGACAATCACGGCCTTATGGCGCTGGCTCGAGAAGTCCACGGTCCGCAGGGCTTCTTCCAGTCCGGACTCCAGATTCGTGCCGGGAACGCTGGTCAGTGAAGGGCTGAGTTCTTCGAGCCACCGCTCCAGAACGGCCTTGTCGGGGGTCAGAGGGGTGAAGGTGACTCCCGTTCCTTCAAAGCCGACCAGCGAAAAGCGGGCCCCGGGAAACGCGCCGAGCAGCGAACGCACAGCCTCGCGCGCTTGTTCGAGCCGACTGGGCTGAACATCGGTGGCAGCCATCGACCGCGAAATATCGATGCACAACGCGATGTCCAGACCATCCTGCGGTTCTTCGACAGGCAGACTTCCCCAAGAGGGCCCCGCCCAAGCCGTGATAAGAAAAACAAAGGTGAGCAACAGCGCGACGCCCGAGAAGAAGCTCTTGAGCAGGTAGACCGAGTGCAGGTGATGCCCGCGCCAGGCTCCGCCGACTTTAAGGAGTTCGGATTTGCCCTTCAGGTAGCTGCTCTGCAACAGGAACCACGACGGAATGAGCAGCAGCAGGGTCCAGAACACCTCCGGGTTGGTAAAACTCACAAGATCTCCTTCAAAAGGAGTTTCCGGGTGAGGAAGAACCCCAGCAAACAGGCGAAAGCCGCCAGGAGGAACTCACCGTAGAGCGGCTTGTTGTGAACCTGCACCTTGACCCGCTTGGAAGCCGACTCGCGGGAATCGATGGCGAGGAAGATCGACTCCAGACTGCCCGACGAACCAGCCGAGAAGTAGGCCCCCAGAGGAGGCACGGCCAGACTCTTGAGGAAGTCTTCCTGAAAGCCACCTTCGAGGGTACCAGAATAGGCCGTACCCGAGCGGGGATTGGTAAACTCAATGGGAACGGCCGCGTTGGTACCGATGCCGATGAGGTAGAGCGGTATGCCCATCGACCGAAGCAATTCGGCGGCGGTCGAAGGCTGGATCTCGCCGGCGTTGTTGACCCCGTCGGTGAGCACGATGACGACCTTTTGGGCGGCCGACGAGTTTTCAAGGTGCAGGGCCGCGAGCGCCAGCCCGAGTCCGAGTGCCGTGCCGTCGCCAAGATCCATGATTTGCAGGCTGTCGAGCCGATGGAGCAGGTACGGGTAGTCGAGCGTCAGAGGGACCCGTAGCGCGGCGTCGCGCCCAAAGGTCACCAGCCCGATCTGATCGTTTTCGCGGCCTTCGACGAACCGCTTGATCACGCCTTTCGCCGCGTTGAAGCGGTTCTCGGGGGGAAAGTCGCGCGCGGCCATCGACGGCGACTCGTCAAGAACGATGAGGATATCAGCCCCCGCGTTGAGGTAGATCTTCTCCTGCTGGGTCAGGGTCGGTCCCGCCAGAGCGACGACCATCAAGACAAAAGCGGCCCACAGTGCCATCGTGGAGAGGAACATCACCAGCCGCATGCCGGGGATGCTGGGCTGAAAACGCAGGCCGCCCCAAAGCCCCAGGGGGAAGGGCAGGCGTCCGCCCCGGTCTTTCCAGGAGTATTTGAAGTACGCGAGCACCGGAATACAGGCCAGGAAAAGGAAGTACGAGGGTTGGTCAAACGTCCACATGAGGACCCTCCCGGCCTTCCAGCAGCCTGGCTTCGTTGCGAAGCAGTTCGAGGTCGTCAAGCCTCTCGACATCATCAGGATTGCGCGAGTCGAAACGCACCACATCCGCCTTGTGGAGCATGCGGGTCCAGTTGAGGGCGGCGGTAGGCGACGCCGACCCCAGAACCGACGCGAACTCGGTGGCCGTGTAGCTCGAAAAATCCCGGTCGAACCGTCCGGAGAGGTAGGCACGAGCCAGCAGCAGAAACTGGGTGTAGAACTCCGGCCCGCTGGTTCCAGAGACCTTGGCCTGGAGTTTGCGCGACTCACGCAGGAGCCTGTGGTACGGCCGATGTCGGTCGAGGTGCTTCCAAAGCAGGGCCAGCAGGGCGAGGGCAGGCTGAAGAAAACGCCAAATCAGAACGGGCAAAACCACCAGAATCAGAAACAGGGTCAGCAGGATGATCTCGGTGTGCGGCAGGGGAAGCTGGTCGCGGGGCGGTGACAGGCCAGCTGCGGTGGCCGAGCTTTCCTTGGCCAAGACGCTGGCCGTGGTGATCTGCAGGGAATCGAGCTTCACATCGCCAAGTTCGAGCGCCGGGAGGAGTTTTTCTCCGGGAGCGAACGAAACGAACTTGATCGTCACGTGCTGAAAAGGCGGATCGGGGCGAATCTTCACATCCTGGAAGACAAGCCACGACTGAGTGGGCAAGGTCTGGATGGGCCGGAGTTCGACGCCCTCGGGCAAAACCAGAGTCACCCTCATCTCGACCGGATCGCCGACGGAGAACACCGGCGGAACAAGGACAGTCTCGGTGATCGTGATGTCCTTTTGCTGGGCAGCGGAGCCGGCGCCCAGCAGCCCGGCCAAGATCAACCCGGCCAAAGACCTCAAGACGGCTGGCCTCACGGGTGCCTCTCGCGACGGTTGAAGAACTGCGAAAGCCGGCTTGCCGGGTCGTCCTGCGTGCCCACCTCGAGCACGGGAACCCCGCGTCGCAGACACTCGCGCTTCCAATGCAACCGCTGTAGGGCCCAAAAGTCATGGTATTCGCGGCGAAAGGTGGGGGAATTGCCGAAGCCAAGCACCACTTGGCCGGTCTCGGGGTCAATCAGTTCGAGCAGGCCACCTTCGGGAAACTCGCTGTCGAGGGGGTCGTGGATGCGCACAGCGATGACGTCATGGTGTTTGGTCACCAGCGACATTTCTTTCCAGTAATTCGACGTCTTGAAGTCGGAAAGAATAACGATGATGCCCCGGCGTTTCATCGATTCATGGGCGGTTCGCAGGGCCAGCCCGAGGTTGGAGCCCTTGCCAGTGGCCTGAGCCATGAGGCATTCCTGCACCAGGCTCAGGGCGTAGGTTTTCCCTTTGCGCGGAGGCACCCACTTTTCTATCTTGTCGCTGAAGAAGACTCCGCCGACCCGGTCTTCGGTCGACACGGCGGCGAAAGCCAGGTTGGCGAACAGGCTGTTCAGAATCTCACGCTTGTTGTAGCGGCCCGACCCGGAGTCGAGCGAGGGCGAGATATCGGCTATGATGGTCAGACTGAGCTCACGCTCCTCGCGGAACTTCTTCGTGTAGGGGCTTCCCATACGGCTCGACACGTTCCAGTCGATAAAGCGGGCGTCGTCCATCGGGTCGTACTCGCGCACTTCGTCGAACTCCAGCCCAGGGCCTCGAAACACGGAACGGTAGTTGCCGGAATAAAGACCTTCCACCAGCCGCGAAGAGTGCAGTTTGAGTTGCCGGATGCGGGTGTAGAAGTCCTGAAAGTCGAACATTTACGGAATGGTCACGGCCGAAAGCAGGATGCGGATGACGTCGTCGGCGTTCATTTCCTCGGCCTCGGCCTCGTAGCTGAGCACGATGCGGTGTCGCAACACTTCGAAAGCCACCGACTTCACGTCTTCGGGCAGCACAAAGCCTCGGCCCTCAAAAAGCGCTTTGACGCGGGCCAGCTTGTACAGAGCGATCGAGGCACGGGGGCTGGCGCCGTAGTCGATAAAGCGCGTGAAGCCGTAGTTCTTGCGGTCTTTTTCGCGGCTGGCGCTGACAATGCTCACGATGTAAGTTTCGATGCGCTCGTCTACGCGGATCGACTGCACCGCCGCGCGAAGCTTGCGCAAACTGACCAGGTCGAGCACGCGCTGCAAGGGCGGTAAGGCGTCCTTTTCGCTGGCAATCACTTTCAGGATATGAAGTTCTTCTTCGGGTGTCGGGTAGCTAACCACGAGCTTCATCATGAAGCGGTCAAGCTGGCTCTCGGGGAGCGAGTACGTGCCCTCTTGCTCAATCGGGTTTTGGGTGGCCAGCACAAAGAAGGGCTCGGGGAGCGGAAAGGTGTTTTCACCGATGGTGACCTGGTTTTCGCCCATGGCCTCGAGCAAGGCCGACTGCACCTTCGCGGGGGCGCGGTTGATCTCGTCAGCCAGCACGAAGTTGGTGAACACGGGGCCCTTGCGGGGTGTGAACTCACCGGTCTGCTGGCGGTACACCATGGTGCCCACGAGGTCGGCGGGCAGCAGGTCGGGGGTGAACTGGATGCGCTTGAAGTCGAGGCCCATGATGTCGGCCAGCGTGCGGACCGCCAAAGTCTTGGCCAGACCGGGGACGCCTTCGAGCAAAATGTGCCCGCCGGCGACGATGCCCCGAAGCAAGGCTTCCAGCAGCGCCTCCTGGCCGATAATCCGTTTGCCGAGCTCTCGTTTGGCGACCTGGATCAGTGCAAGGGACTCCTGGATGCTCTTTTCGCGGCTTTGTTCCATGCTCTGCTCCTAGCTTCGGTAGTCGGCGTTTTCACGCACATATTCGTACGACAAGTCACTGCCCCAAACCACGGTTTCGGTGCTCCCCTGCCCGAGGTCGAGGGCCAACACCACGTTGAGCTCATGAGGGGGGAAGCCGGACTTCTTTTCGGGAAGCCCGGCGGCGGCGAAGGCCTTGGAAAGCCGTGCTTCTTTCATCGGGTCAAGCTGGAAGGCTCCCTTTTCGAACACCGTTTCGTCGGCGATCTTGAGGGTGATGGCCTTGGGGGTGAGCGGCAGCCCGAGGTTGCCGAACGCATCGCCCACGCTGGCCAACAGGCGCCCGACGTTGGGATCGTTGCCGAAGATGGCGGTCTTGACCAAGAGCGAGTTCACGATGGCCTTGCCGGCAATGCGCGCCTGAGCCAGGTCGTAGGCACCCGAAATGCGCGCCTCGAGCACGTGCGACGTGCCCTCGCCGTTGCGCACAATGTCTTGGGCGAGGTCGCGGCACAGGTCTTCGAGCGCGCGCTCAAAGGCGACCTGGTCGGAACACGGCACCCTTTGGCTCGACCACATCAGGGCCATGTCGCTGGTGCTCTGGTCGCTGTCGATGCTGATGCAGTTGAAGGTTTTGCCCACCACGCGGGGCAGCATGTCACGAAGGGCTTTGCGTGAAAGTTCGATGTCGGTGAGGATGTACACCAGCATGGTAGCCATGTTGGGCTCGATCATGCCGGCACCCTTGGCCACAGCCGTAAGGCGACCGCCGAACAACTGGCGCGACCGGACTTTGGGCCACGCGTCGGTGGTCATGATGCCCTTGGCGAAAGGCAGGGCCGAGGTGTTTTGCAAACCGGGTACCAACTGGGGAAGCGCCTTCTTCATGTCCTTGAGGGGTAAAGACCAACCGATGATGCCTGTGCTGGCGACAAACAACTGACGCGGGGCGATGCCCAAGAGCTTGCCAGCCTCGGCCTGCAGCGCCTTGGCGTCGTCGAGCGCGCGCGGACCACCGACGTTAGCGATCTTGTTGTTGACCAGTACGCCGCGGCTGAGGGGTTCGTCGATCAGTTCGCGACCGAGCAGCACCGGCGCGCCGGGAAACGCATTGCGGGTGAACACGCCGCCAAAGGCTGCGGTGGCCTCTTCGAGCAGCAGAAGGTTGAGCCGCATGGGAAGGGGTTTGTCGACAGGACGTTCCACCGGAAGGAAGGTCAGGTTCGTGGTGGCCGTACGGAAGCCCTTGGGAAGGACCGCACGCTTTTCCAGGTCGGAAAGATAGTCTTCGGCCGTCTCGTAGGTCATCCCAAGGTTTTACCGCAAAAGGCATGGAAACTCAAGCGCGCCGAACAAGGGTCAACAGCAGCGGAAAATGGTCAGACACTCCGTTTCGCGTGCGGGGTCCCCAGGGCAGCGGCTGGGGGGCAAACCGCACCGGGTGGAAGTTTTCCGCTGCCCAGTCTCCCGCCAGCAGCGAGCTCGCCAGCACAAACATGTGATCGAGCGCGTTCCAGTCGCCGTGGTAGAAGTAGCTTCCTCTGGGTTCACCCGCCTGCGGCCAAGGGTCGGTGAGTTCCACGCCTCCGATGAGCGTGCGCTCGAAGCTTCCTTTCATCGACGGCTGGGGCCACGGGCGCGACAGGTCCACCGAGGTGTTGAAATCGCCCACGGCCAGAACTAAAGGATGATCCTCACGGTTTTGCAGTTCGCCCAGACGCCGGCCCAGCAACTGACCCGAAACCGCGCGCTGACCCTCCGTGGCGCCCGGCGTGGGAATGCGGCTTTTCCAATGGTTGGCCAACACGACCAGGTGTCGACCACCCAGGTCGAGTTCGACTTCGAGAATGGGGCGCAGGCTGCCCTCGGCCGGTGTCTCGGGCCAGTGCACACCCGTGTTCAGCAGGGGGTAGCGCGACAAGAACGCGGTTCGCATTCCCTGCGACTCAGGTGGGGTGATGAACGTGAATCGGTAGCCCAAGTCTCCCAGAAAGCGGGAGTTCAACACTTCCAGGGCGCGCGGGCTCTCGACCTCTTCCAGCACAAGCAGGTCGGGGGAGCTCTGGCCGGTGGCGGTGCGGATCACCTTGGCCAGCGACTCGCAGCGTTGCCAAAAGTCAGCGCGGCTCCAGCCCTTTTGCGGGTCGAACTCGGGGTACTCCGTGCCGTCGTCGACGTCATCAAAGAGGTTCTCGACGTTCCAGGTCATCACGGTGAGCTGGCCCGAAGGCCGGGGAGTCAAGTCGAGGCTGCAGGAAGCCAGCAGGGTCAACCAAAGCAAGGACGCGAGGAGTGCATGGGGCGTTGGGGACATCGGCGGCTCCTGCAGCCCCGAACGGGACTACACGAGACTAGACAGGAGTCTTGCGGTTTCTGCTTGAGGTTCCAGCCCCGAAAAGTGAAAAATCGTGCCAGTGATGCGCTCAAAGGCCTGGGCGTAGCGGCGCAGCGTCTCGGCAAACACTTCGGCAGGGATCGCGGGGAGAGGACCTTCGCCCGTGAACCCCTGCCCGGTCAGCCATTGGCGCAGGTATTCCTTGTCGAGTTTGCGCGGTTCGCGGCCCTCGACAAAGGCCGCCTCGTAGTCGTCGGCAAACCAGAACCGGCTACAGTCGGGGGTGTGCATCTCATCGACCACGATCAGCTCGCCGTTCACCAGGCCAAACTCATACTTGGTATCGACCAGAATCAGGCCGCGAGAGGCCAACAACTCGGCGCCCCGGGCGTACAGCGCCAGCGCAGCCCGCTCGATCTGAGTCCAGAGTTCAGCGCTGACCCGGCCTGTCGCGATGAGGTCTTCGCGGCTCATGGGCAGGTCGTGATCGCCCACGGGGGCCTTGGTGGTGGGTGTGATCACCGGGTGCGGAAGTTTCTGGTGGGCCCGGAAACGCCCGGGGCCGCCAAGTCCCGCAAGGGCCAAACCGGGTACTGACTGCCCCGCCGCGTACGCCTTCCACGCGCTACCGGTGAGGTAGCCGCGCACCACCACTTCGACCGGTACCACCTGCGCCTTTTTGACGGCCACCGCGCGCGGGGTCATTTCGGCCAGAATGTGGTTTCCGAGGATGTCGCTAGTCTCGCGGAACCAGAACAAGGCCAACTGGTTGAGAATCTCGCCCTTGCCAGCGATGGCACCCAGCGGCCGGTCGAAGGCCGAAATGCGGTCGGTGGTGACCATTACCAACTTGTCGCCGGCGTCGATCACTTCGCGCACTTTGCCGTGGTACACAGGCCGCCCGGCAAACGTATCGCCGGGAAAGCCCTCAAACGCTGCGGGCACCTAGACCCCGAGTTCGGCGCGCTTGGTGACCACGCGGCTGAGCAGACCGTACTTGACCGCTTCGTCGCCGTTCATCCAGAAGTCGCGGTCGGTATCTTTTTCGACCTGCTTGAGCTTTTGGCCGGTCTCGTCCGCGATGAGTTCGTTGATCTTGACCCGCAGCTTTTCGATCTCGAGGGCGTGGATTTCGATTTCGGTGGCCACCCCGCGCATGCCCGAGGAGGGCTGGTGGATGAGGTAGTGGCTGTTGGGCAGGCCCAGACGGCGTTCCTTGGGGGCGGCCAGCAACAACAGCGCTCCCGCCGACGCCACCAGGCCCATACCGATGGTATACACCGGGGCCCCGATGAAGCGGATCATGTCGAAAATCGCGTAACCGGCATCGGCGTCACCGCCGGGGCTGTCGATCATCAGCTTGATGGGGTCCAGGCTCTCGGCCTCGAGGATGAGCAGGCTGCGGATAACCCGCTCGGCCAGCGCCTTGTCGATCTCACCCGAGAGGAGGATCGTGCGGGTTTTCATGAACTTTTCGGAAAAGTCCGGTCCCTGGGGCTTCTTGTCTTCTTTCTTGTCTTCTTCGTCGTCGGAGTTGGTGAACATGTTTGCTACAATAACCAAAATCGAAGCCGAAGAAAAGGCAGTGGCGCAACCCTACCGACGTTCCGAAATCAACAGGTCGCAGGGAGGGCGCGGGGGGCCCCAGCGACGAAGGGTCGGCCT
This sequence comes from Spirochaetales bacterium, assembly GCA_037142615.1. Taxonomy (GTDB): domain Bacteria; phylum Spirochaetota; class Spirochaetia; order JABEVK01; family JABEVK01; genus JAIFLN01. Next base: position 38,656 of record JBAXAI010000030.1, read on the forward strand.
CGCTCCGATGGCTGACGCAATCTCCGCAAGTCCGCCCCTTCTGCGTCCCTCCCACACCCTCCCAGTAGTCCCTTCCGAACGTCGGTAGGGTCGGTCTCCTGCGGGCTTCGGCTTCGCCTTCGGTTCTTTTCTCTGGGCTCGAGGCCCAGAGAAAAGGAACTGGCCCGTCGGGCTACCCTTCGTCCACCTTGCGCGAAAACAGCGCTATATTGCTTGCATGACAAAAAACCGGCCCGGCGCTCATAGAGCTGTTGCCCTCACTGGGCGTGTACGTCCTCAGCTTCTTCGTCATCGGGTTGTACTGGATGGTGCATCACCGGTACGTTCATCTGCTCAAAGTAGTCAATGGAAAGATCCTGTGGGTGAACCTGCTGTGGCTGCTGTTCGTGAGCGTCATCCCCTTCCCGACCTCGCTCGTGGGACAATACCCGCTTCAGGTGTTACCCATCGTCATCTACGGCACCAACCTGATCTTGGCCAACCTGTCAGGCCTGACGGTGCTGGTGTACGTCCACTTTCACCCGGAACTGCTCCACCAACCCATCACGGCCGAGCAGGTGAGGAAGTTACTGCCGCGGTATGTCGTCACCAACGGACTGTACGGGGTGGCGATCGCGCTGGCGTGGTGGGCGCCGGTGGCCAGTTATGTCATCTACGTGCTGGTGCTCCTGGGGTTGATCCGACTTCACCTGAGGGACCGCTAGGATCCTAACCCCGCGCGGCGGCCTCGAGTTCGGCGATCACGAGCTTCTTCATCTTCAGGAAGGCCTTGGTGACCCGCTGTGCCTGCGCACCACCGACAACCATCAACTCGCCCAGGCGTCGGGGCACAATCTGCCACGATACCCCCCAGCGGTCCTTGAGCCAACCGCAGGCCTCAGCGTAAGGGTCAGCGCTCAGTGCGCTCCAGTAGCGGTCGGTTTCGGCCTGGTCGGCGGTGAGCACCATCAAAGAGATCGCCTCGGTGAACGTGAAACGGTGGTCGTGGGCGCTGTCCATGGCGGCGAAATCGACGTCACCCAAACGGAAGCCCACTTGACGAACGGTCCCGGGCCGGTCGGGCTCTTCGCCGTCGTGATACCTGTCGACCTCGCCCACCAGCGAACCCGAAGACAGCGCGGCCCAGTGTTTCACCGCCTCTTCGGCGTGCCCGGCTTGGGGACCCACGAACATCAGGGTGGGAGTAATGCGCGGTCGCCCCGCTGCACGGGGATGAACGTCGGAAAGCATCACCTGCCAGTTGACCCCGTACCGGTCGGCCACCCAGGCATAGCGCCCGCTGAAGGGGTAAGGGCCCAACGGCATCAGGAAGCTCCCGCCCTCGCCAAGTTCGGCGACGACGCGGTCAACCTCGGCTGACGTATCGCAGTCGATCCGGAACGAGACGGTCGGCGTGAAGGGGAACTCGGGCCCGGCGGAAAGGAACTGGAACCCGAGGCCGCCCAGCGTGACCTGGAACAGCTCGACATCACCGGAGGGAGTGTCGCGGATGACCTCGGGGGCCTGAAAGGACGAGCCGGGAATCAGGCGACTGTAGAAGGTGGCCGCTTCGGCCGCATTGCGGTTGAACCACAGGTGGGGAATGACGGTTTGCATAGTCCAGTTTACACCCGGACGGACCTTGACGTCAGTGCGCTACCGACCTATCGTGGGTCTGCCAAGCGAGGTTTGTATGCCTGACCAGTTGTCGCGAGCTGCCGAACGGGTGGCGTTGCTTTCCGTGATTTCGAACACCTGCCTCACTTTGATGAAGTTCATCGTCGCGTCGATGACCGGCTCGGTGTCAATTTTGTCGGAAGGCCTGCACTCTTCGATGGACCTGGTGGCCTCGGTGATCGCGTTCATCGCTGTGCGCATGAGCCGCCGACCGGCCGATGCCGAGCACCCTTGGGGTCACGGAAAAGCCGAAAATGTGTCGGGAGTCGCCGAGGGCGTGCTGATCTTCGTCGCCGCCGCGCTCATCGTGTCGGAGGCCGTGCAAAAGCTCGTTTCGCCGCACGAGGTCGACTCGCCGCTATTGGGCATGGCTGTCATGGGCGTGTCGGCCGTGGTGAACACGGTGGTGGCCTTTTTGCTGTTCCGAACCGCCAAGAAGACCGGTTCGCTGGCGCTCGAAGCCGATGCCCTGCACCTCAAGACCGACGTGTACACCTCGGTGGGCGTTGCCGTCGGGCTGGGTTTGATGACGCTCACGGGCTGGCCCATTCTCGACCCGATCGCGGCGTTGCTGGTGTCGGCCCTCATCGTCAAAGAGGCCTGGAACCTGGTGAAGCGTTCGTTTGCACCGCTGATGGACGGCACCTTGCCCCCCGGTGAACGCGCCGAAGTCGAAAAGGTCATCGCCGACACGTTGGCAGGCAATGCGGGTTACCACAACCTCAAGGCCCGCCGCGCCGGTCACCGCATCTTCGTCGAGTTCCACCTGACGTTGCCGGGCACCGTTTCGCTCACCGAGGCCCATACCGTCACCGAGCGGGTCGAGGCCGCGCTGACCGCCCGCTGGGAACACGCCGAGGCACTCATTCACATGGAGCCGGAAGGGGTGTAGGAGCGCCGCTTATGTCGAAGTGCCCGAGCTCGTTAGCTTTCTTGGTGGCCATCACCTTCAGGTACTGGGCCTGCGTCACCTCGGTCGCCCTGAGGCTGAAACTAAGGTGTTCGTCTCGTACCCAAGACCAACTGCATTCCTTCTTCAACCTGAGGAAAGTATCGGCTTTCCAACGTCGAGATCCTGGCGATTAACCGAGTTTTGTCGATGGCAGAAACTTGGGAGACAACAACGACAGAATCTTTTGAAAGTCCCGTGATTTCCTTTTCCAGGAGCACATTTCCTGGAGCAAGACCTAAGTCCAGGTTGGTTGAAAAGGGGAGGACGACAATCGTCCGGATCTGACTCCGGTTGAAGTCGTCGTCCTGAACGACCAGAATAGGGCGTCGAAAGCCCGACTCACTTCCAAAAGGAAGTCCAAAATCCGCCAGCCAGATTTCACCACGCGTCATCTTTGGTCATCTCTCTCAAGGAATCGAGGCCGGCTCGGGAAATCTCGTGAGAATCCACCTCCGGAACTTTTGCATAGACCTTGTTCAACCGTTCCGTGATGCCCTCCCGCTTTCGATGATCCAAAAACTCTTCAAGTGCCCGGGAGAAGAGCTGACTTCGGGGAATCCCCATCGCCTGCGCCACCTTTTCTGCTTCCTCAAAGAGTCGGTCGGGGAGAGAGATCGCTGTCTTCATCAGCCGAGTATGATTCCGGTATAACCCCCATGTCAAGACTTGGCTCAAGCTTGTCCTTGAGCAGGAGGACTCCTGCTTACTCGCTTTGGCTTTCAGCCTGCGGAACTAGCGCCAACCACTCGTCGGGTTGGTAGACGGGTACCGCAGAGCCTTTCCAATCGTCGGTGTTGCGGGTGATGACGGCGTCGACCCCAGCGGCGACCGCAATCGAATGCTGCACGGCGTCTTCCAGGTCGCCCCACCCGCTCGCCACGGCCAAGCGCCAAGCTCCAGCATCGGTACCGAGCGGGCGCACTTTGCTGGTAAGGTCGGCCAGAAACGCCAGCGCCTTGCTATGGCCCGCCGCTTTGCGCAACACGTAGTACGCGTTGACCAGCACCAGGGTCGAGGTTGCCGCCGACACCGTGCCGGCCTCGATGCGGGCAAACAAGTGCAACGCGACCACTCCGAAGGGTTCCCGGTCGAGCCCGAGGTCGAGGATGACATCGGTGTCGAGGAACACCTCTGGTTGGAGCAGGCTCATGCGTGCTTTTCGGCCAGCGCGTCGGCGATGAGGGAATCGGTGTCGTCGGCCAGCGGCACCAACGGCCTGCAAGCCCCGTGCAGCCGAGAAGCCCAAACGGGCGCGTCGGCGGGGACCTGCCGCGCGTGCGTGAGGTGCACCAGATAATCCTCGACAAGCGCCGAAACGCTCTTCTTGCGGCCCCGGGCCCAGACCTTGGCCAGGTCGATGACGGCGGAGTCAACGCTGAGGGTCAGTTTGGTGGTCATGAAAACCTCCTACGTATCATTCAGAGTAATGATACGTAGGCTCTTGGAAAATGGCAAGCCCGAATCGTCAGGTTCTGTTGCCGAGGGCCGAAAACCCCGTTACTTTTGGCGCAAGGAGATTCCATGGTCACCCTTCATCAAATCATGCTTTACGCTGTGGATCAGGAGAAGATCGCCCGGTTCTGGATCGACAACCTCGGCTTCCAGGAAGTTGGCCGGCAGAACTACGGCGACACCTTCGCCATCGAGCTGGCCGACGGGTCAGGAACCACGACGAAGCTAGTGCTGCAAAACAAGGTGGCCGTTGCAGCCCGCCAACCCGAGCTGACGCTGGCAACCCCGTCTATCCTGCTGCAGGGGACAGACCTACCTGCCCTTCATGCCCGCCTCAAGGCCGCAGGTGGCTTCGTGGGCGACCTGGTCACCTTCCCGGGATGCAAGCAGGTGTTCAATTTCGCCGACCCAGAAAGCAACTACTTCGCCATCATCGAAGCGTAAAGTGTCAGCGTGAGGGCAGGACGTCCGGTGGACGTCCTGCAACAGGACCTGGGCCCTGCCCAAAAACTGTCTGCGATGTAACACGCTGCCAACCAAGCTGACCGTGGCCACTCCCGCGTGAGGTGGACGTAGGGCGGCGTGCGACAGCCCGCCGGTTCTTGGCCACGTCGCTGGCGCTCCTTAGGCCCACAGTTTCCGGGCCCTGCCCGAAAACTGTCCGCGGGTTCACCGCTACGACACCAGCTGAACGTGGCCGCGTGAGGTGGACGTAGGGCGGCGTGCGACAGCCCGCCGGTTCTTGGCCACGTCGCTGGCGCTCCTTAGGCCCACAGTTTCCGGGCATCGCCCGAAAACTGTTTGCGGGCTTGCCGTTGCGACACCAGCTGAACAGGGTTGCGTGAGGTGGACGTAGGGTGCCGGGCAAGCCCGGCAGTTCTTGGCCACGTCGCTGGCGCTCCTTAGGCCCACAGTTTCCGGGCCCTGCCCG
>JBAXAI010000031.1:0-43538 GCA_037142615.1 Spirochaetales bacterium
GTGGACTTGCCCGCACCGTTGGGGCCGATGAACCCGAACACCTCGCCGGCTTCGACCGAAAAACTGACGTCGACGACGCCTCTGGCCTTGCCGTACAGCTTGGTCAGATGCTGGATCTCGATAACACTCATGCGTTTCCTCCTGGAAAGAGCGGGGCCAAGAGCCCCCTGACGTTGACCGATGTGTAAATGGGAAGGCTGCCGGGCGCGGCTCCGAGCACCCGCTCGACGGCTTCCTCGAGGGTTTCGTAAATGGACATAAGCCGGTCCATGGCAGCTTCCGACTCGGCACGAACCTGGGCCTCGAGCGCGGTGACAAAGCAGTCGGAGATGGCGTCTTGAAAGCTCATGATGGTGGTGAGCATAAGGCTGACGGCCCACTCGGGGTGCTTGACGTGGAACACCCCTTCGGCGATGCCTTGCAGTACCACAGGCGTGTACACGGGGCGGATGCGGTCGTGAAGTATCGTGTTCAGGCAGTCCTGCAGGGGGCGGTTGGCCTGCGTGCGCATTTGACGGACGATCACCACCAACTCGGGTCCCATTTGGCCTGCTTTGATCGCCCCTGCAGACTTGCTGATGCTCAGGATCTTTTCGATCACGCCTAGGTTAGGGTCGGCGACAAGGGGCATGACGCCCGCCAGCACCTGCTCGGTCATCCCGTTCACCAGCGACACCAGCATCGCGTCTTTGCTGGCAAAATGGTGGTAGAACGTGCCCTTGGCGATGCCCACGGCGTCGATGATGGCCTGCACCGGTGTGTTGTCGTACCCCTTTTGGAGGAAGAGGGCAAACGAGGCCCGGAGGATTTTGTCGCGGGTCTTTTGGTCGTCCAGAACACTGGGTTCACTCATGGCTTTCGAAACCGACCGACCGTCGGTCGGTTTCTTTTAGACTAGACCCGGCTTGCCGTAATGTCAAGAAGCGCATTACCTTGCCCGTACGGAGTCCCTATGAACCACGCTTTGCGAAGCTTATTTTTCTCTGTGCTGCTCTTGGGCCTCGCGGGTCCGGGCTGGTCGGCCCCTGCCCCGTCCACCGAAGGCAAGCGCTTTGCGCTTCTGATCGGTAATTCCGACTACGGCACGCTGGGCCAGCTCAAGAATCCGGCCAACGACGCCGCCGACATGGGCAAGGCCCTTGCCGGGCTGGGGTTCCAGACCACGGTGCTGGTCAACGCCGAGCTTCCTGCCATGGAAGATGCCGTTGTGAAGCTTTCGGCTCTCCTTTCGGCCGACAAGGCGAGCACGGGCTTCTTCTTCTATGCCGGGCATGGCGTGCAGTCGGCGGGGGTCAACTACCTGCTGCCCGCGCGCGTCGAAATCCCTGCCGAGGCCTTCCTCAAGACGAAGGCCCTGTCGGCCCAGTCGGTCCTGGACCTGCTGCAGAGCTCGGGCAACGGGCTCAATGTGATCGTACTCGACGCGTGCCGCGACAATCCGTTCGGGTGGAGCCGCAGCACGACCCGGGGCCTGAGCGTCGTGGGCACCCAGCCGCCGGGTTCGCTCATCGCCTACGCGACAAGCGCGGGCAGCACCGCGCAAGACGGCACTGGCCGCAACGGCGTGTTCACCGGCGAACTGCTCAAGCATCTGGCCACTCCCGGCCTCGACGTCAAGAAGGTGTTCGACCTGACGGGGGGAGGGGTCATGACGGCCACCGCCAACAAACAGGTGCCCGCGATCTACTCGCAGTACTTTGGCGATTACTACCTGGCCGGAGCACCGGCCGCCACACCGGTGGCCGAAATACCCGTGGTTCCGGCAGCCGTTCGCGAAGCTCCCCCGACTTCCGAGGCCTCCGTGTTGCCCCCGGCGGTCACCAACCCCGCTTACGCGGTCTGGAGCTGGTTACGGACCCGGCCCGACAGCCGAGGCCTGACCTTCCTTCCTAAAGGAGCCGAAGACACCGGGGAATCCCGCACGGTGGACGGACGCGCGGCCTGGGTCGTGACAGGCACGCCTTTGCGAAAGGACGGGTTCGCGCTGTTGTACTTCGACATCGACGACACGGCGTTCGTGAACGACGGCGCGCCGAGCGTCGAGGTGACGGTGGAGTACTACGACGACCGGGGAACAGCCAACGTGGGTGCGGCCTTCCACCTCGAGTACTCGTCGGCGGGGAGGCACCTCAAGGGCGGCGAAAAGGCGGGCTTTGAACCCACAAAAGACCAGGTGGTCGGGAAGAGCAAGACGTGGCGCCAAGTGACATGGAAGCTCGACGACGCCCGCTTTAACCGGGCCACCAACAAGCACGACTTCCGGCTTTCGGTCAGCCCAGGGCTCCCGCTGGCGCTCGCCTCGGTCACCATCACCAGGCCCGATCCTCTGGCACGACTGGGCGGGGTTTGGTACTTCCAGGGCACGGGTGCCGGCGGAGGGAAAGGACCGGGAAACCAGCAGGATACCCGGCTGGTGGTAGACGCCACAGCGGGCACCTATAGTTTTTACCACTACGAAAGTCCCGCGACCTTCAAGAGTTGGCGCAAGGATGTGCAGGGTGGAACCGAGACCGTAGCGGACATCGACGACGTGGCCCTCGTCTCGACGCTGACCCGGACGCCCGACGTCCCCTGGGGAACGGCCCAGGTAGGTTCGCAGACGCGGATGTTGTACCGCTTCGAAGGCGAGGAGCTGCAATTGTGGTGGGACTGGGGCGACCTGCCCGACCCCTACGACTGGACGGACTACGTCAGCTACAAGCGCACCCGCCCGTAGCCTGGGCCTCCGGTTCAGCTCAGCGCGGCGGCAAACCCGACTTCGACCATTTTGCCAAAGCTGAGCTGGCGCTCCTCGCTGGTCGTCTCTTCGTGGGTTACCAGGTGGTCGCTGACGGTGAGCACGGTGAGGGCCCTGGCGCCGTACTGGGCCGCCAGCGTGTAGAGTTCGGCGGTTTCCATTTCGATGCCGATGCAGCCGTACTGGGCCCACAGCTTCCAACCCTCGGGGTCGGGGGTATAGAACGAGTCGCTGGTGACGATTTTGCCCACGTGCACGGGAATCTTGCGTTCAACCGCCGTTTCGTAGGCCTTTTTGAGCAACAGGAAGTCGGGCGCGGCGGCGTAGTCCATGCCCCGGAACCGCTGCTTGTTCACCGCCGAATCGGTGCTGGCCGAAAGGCCCAGAATGAGGTCGCGAACCTTGACCTTGTCGGTGATGCCGCCACAGGTACCCACCCGGACCAGCGTTTTGACGCAGTAGTCGCGGATCAGTTCGTTGACGTAGATGCTCAGCGAAGGCTGGCCCATGCCGGTGCCCATCACCGAAACCCGCTTTCCTTGGTAGGTGCCGGTGAACCCCAGCATGCCGCGAACTTGGTTGAAGCAGACGGCGTCCTTCAGGTAGGTCTCGGCGATGAACTTCGCGCGCAGCGGATCGCCGGGCAAAAGAATGGCGTCGGCGATGTCACCGACGGAGGCAGAAATGTGAATGCTCATGGTATAAGTGTAGCATGAAAGCACGCGAAGACATCCTGGAAACTCACCACGAACTCCTTCGGGAGGGCCTGCGAAGCACCTTCGGAACCCTCGATGCGGCGATGTTCCAACTTCTGCTTCCGCTGGTGCAGTGGGTGGAACTCAACGCAGGCGATGTGTTGTTCGAGCAGAACAGCACCGATGAAAGCATCTACTTCGTGGTGAGCGGACGCCTGCGGGCCGGCACGCGGGGCCTCGACGGCGTGGTCCGCTCGCTCGGCGACATCGCGCGGGGCGAAACCATCGGCGAAATGGCCTTTTTCACCGGCGAGGCCCGCATGGCCACCGTCACGGCGGTCCGCGACAGCATTCTGGCCCACTTCAGCAAGCAGGCTTTCCAGACCTTGCTCGAGGCCTACCCCAGCATCAGCCTGAGCATGATGCGTCTGGTGATCGGGCGCCACAAGCGTTCGTCGCTGAGCCAGAAACCCGTGTCGAAGTCGGTTTCACTGGGGTTGGCGGCCATTACCGGAGGTCTGGATCTCGGTAGGCTTGTAGCACAACTGGAACGAAGCCTGGCCCCCTTCGGACCAACCAAGGTGGTGACCTCGGCCGATATCGAGGCCAAACTGGGTTCCGAGCCTTCGGTGGCCGGCGTGTCGCGCCTCCTCGATCGCTTCGAGGCCGAGTTCCCGGTGGTGCTGTTGGTCGCCGACTCCACGCCGAGCCTGTGGACGGCGCGCTGTCTGCGTCATTGCGACGACGTGTTGCTGTTTGCCGATGCCGACGCAGCCCCTGCCCTTCACCCCATCGAGATCGAGGCGCTGGCCAATCAGGCCGGCCGCGAAAGCCAGATCACGCGGCATTTGGTGCTGTTGCACCCCGACGACCGCCTGACGCCGCTGGGAACCCGCCTTTGGCTGAAAGACCGCCCGGTCGACCACCACGTGCACGTGCGCCGTGGGAACGTCAAAGACTGGAACCGACTGGCCCGCGTGGTAAGTGGACGCGCCATCGGGCTCGTGCTCGCTGGCGGAGGCGCCCGCGGTCTGGCGCACCTGGGCGTGATGAAGGCCCTTCAAAACGAGGGAATCGAGTTCGACCTGGTGGGAGGCACCAGCATCGGTGCGGTGATGGCCGCGCTGGCCGCCATGGACCTGACGGCCGACCAGATGATTGCTCAGGGGGCGCGGGCTTTTGGAACCAACCCGACCGGCGATCTCAACTGGCTGCCGCTCTACAGCCTGATGAAGGGCAAGCGCCTCAAGCAAGCGATCGACAGCGCGATTTTCGAGAGCCGAGGCCAGCAAATCGATGTCGAAGACCTGTGGAAGGGCTTCTTTTGCATCAGCAGCAACTACTCGGCCGCTTCGGAGTCGATCCTCGATTCGGGACCGCTGGGGCGGATGGTGAGGGCCAGCGTGTCGATTCCCGGGGCCCTGCCACCGGTGGTGCTCGGCGGCGACCTGCACGTCGACGGCGGCGCGTTCAACAACTTCCCGGTCGATGTGATGTACCGGCGAGGCGCGGCCGTCGTGATTGGGGTCAGTCTTCCCCGCGAGGTGACGCCCAAAATTGAGCTCGACGAGGTGCCCAGCCTGTGGCAGACGCTCGTGGGGGCGTTTCGCGGCCTCAAGAGCGAACTCCCCTCGCTCACCACCGTGCTGTTCAACGCGGCGATGATCAACAGCCTCGCCCGTCAGTCGCAAGCCCGAGGCCAGATCGACCTGTGGTTTCAGCCGCCGGTGCTTGAGTTCGACATCCTCGACTGGAAGCGCTTCGACGAGCTCGTCGCCAACGGACTCGCGCACGGTCAGGAAGTGTTGGCCGGCTTGAGCGAGCCGCTGCGCCGCAAGCTACAGGGTCAGAGCATCGGCGATGCGAAGGCCGTCGACCGCTGAGCTGATAATGCCGCCAGCGTAGCCTGCCCCCTCGCCCGCCGGGTACAACCCGCGCAGTGAAGGCGACTGGAAGTCCTCGCCACGAAGAATGCGCACCGGTGACGAGGTGCGGGTTTCGACCCCGATCAGCGTGCCCTCGTCGATAAAACCGGGAATCTTGCGGTCAAAATCGGCCAACGCGAGGGCAAGTTCCGAAGCGACGAACGGAGGCAGAACCGCCCGGAAATCCGCCGCGACGACGCGAGGGGCGTAGCTCAGCGCCCGGCCCAAAAGCGACGGCTTGCCCGACAAGAACCCCCTGGCCGAGCAGCCCGGCGCTGTTTGACCGCCGCCGCCGGCCACAAAGGCCGCCCTTTCCAACGACCGCTGAAACTCCAGCCCGCCCAGCTGGCCCTCAGGCCCATCGGTGACGTTCACCTGCGTCACCACGGCCGAGTTCGACCAGGCCAGATCGCGGCGGCTGTAGCTCATGCCGTTGACGCAAAGCAAGTTATTCTCGGAGCTGGAATTGACAACCTCGCCACCCGGACACATGCAAAAGCTGTAGGTGCCCCGGTTGGTCGCAGGGTTTGTCCACGCCAGCCGGTAGTCGGCGGCCGGCAGCAGGTTGGCGCTGCGCCCGTACTGCGCTCGGCCGATGAACTCGGCGGGGTGCTCGATGCGCACGCCCACGGCAAAGCCCTTGCGTTCCAGCGCGACCAGCGGCGATCCGGTGCCCGCGCCAGCCAGCAACTCGTACAGCGCGCGCGACGAATGCCCGGTGGCCAGCACGACGGCTTCGGCGGCGAACTCGTCACCGCGCGCGGTACGCACACCGGCCACGCGCCGGTCGGGGCCTGAACCTTGAGTGACCAACTCCACGACCTTTTGGCCAAACAGCACGCGGGTTCCCTGCGACTCCAGCTTGAGTCGCATCGACGTCACCACCTTCGACAGCAAGTCTGTCCCCACGTGGGGCTTGGCCTCGTACAAAATGGCCTCGGGCGCGCCGTGCTCCACCAAACGGTCAAAAACCCAACTGATACCGGGCTTGTGGATGCGGGTGGTCAGCTTGCCGTCGGAGTACGTGCCGGCGCCACCCTCGCCGAACACGACATTGCTGTCGGGGTCAAGCACACCTTCGGCCTTGAGGCGCTCGATATCGCGGTGACGCTCCTCGACGGCCTTGCCCTGTTCAAGCACGGTGCAGTTGACCCCGGCCTCGGCCAGCCGAAGGGCACACAGCAGCCCCGCCGGCCCCGAACCGACAATGACGACACTCGGTTTGTGGCGCGCGGGAGGCGTTACGTCAGCCGACTCGGGCTGCCACACCGTGCCGCCGAGACTCAACAGGCGGGCCCTGTCGCGCTCGGGCGCCTCGAACACGGCGCGGTACTTGATCACCAGCCGGTCCTTTTTGCGCGCGTCGATGCTCCGCTTGAGGATGCGCACCAGAGTCAGCTCGCTGTGGTACTTCCTGGTCGCCAGGGAGGCCAGCCGTCCCTCCTCCTGCCCGGGGACCAGGTCGATTTCCAGAAGCACGGTCATGTTACTTTCCTCGGCAAATACACCGTAAACAACGCCCCCTGGCCAGGAGAGCTGCTGAGCTCAATTCGCCCGCCGTGCTGCTGCACGATGCCCTGAACAATGCTCAGGCCCAGGCCTGTGCCCTTGCCGATGGCCTTGGTCGTGAAGAACGGGTCAAAGACGCGCTCCTGCAACTCTGCCGGAATGCCGGGGCCATCGTCGGCAACGCAAAACCAAGCCTCCTGGCCGTGGGCTCCGACGGTCAGGGTAATGGTCCCGGGAGTCCCTGCGGTCACCAGAGCGTCGCGCGCGTTGCTCACCAGATTCACCACCACCTGTCCCAGTTGTCCGGGGTCCACCTCGACCTGAAGGCTCTGTTCGCCCAGGTCGCACACAAAACGAAGGGGGGGCTTCACCAGACTGGCCAACAAGGGTTCATCCTCGTGCAGGAGCTCCCCCAAGTTGACCACAGCCGTTGTAAGCCTCTGCTGGCGGCCTACCGCCAGCAGACTGCTGACAAGCTGAGCCGCACGTCGGCCCGAGATTTCGATCTTTTCGGCATAGACCCGGTTGCGGTCGCCGGGCTCCAGCTTCCGCAGGAGCATTTCATTGAACCCCAGCACCGAGGTGAGCAGGTTATTGAAGTCGTGGGCCACTCCCGCCGCAAGGGTGCCGATCGTCTCCATCTTCCCCGCCCTGGCCAGGAGCTCCTGCGCGGCCTTGCGCACGGTGATGTCCTCGTTGATCGAGATGAAATGGGAGATCTCTCCCGAAGGGTCAAGCACCGGTGAGATCGACACGAGCACCGTGTAAAGTTCCCCGTTCTTGCGGCGGTTGACGATTTCGCCTTGCCAATCGCGCCGGTTCCGAATCGCGGCCCCCAACTCGTGGTACACCGCTCTGCGGGTAAGCCCGGACTGGACAAAGCGGAGGTTCTTGCCGGGAACCTCGCTCGGAAGATACCCGCTGAGCACCGAGAATCGGGGGTTGGCGTACTCGATGAGCCCCCGCGGGTCAGTGATCAACAACGCGACCGGTGAATGTTCCACGGCCTGAGAAAGGCGTACCAAAGTCTGCTGAGCGTCGCGCCGGCTCAGAATCATCCAAAACCCATCTGCCAGTGCCTGCAGTTCACTCGCGTCGTCCTCGGTATAGGGGGAGGCCTTTCCGACGACCGCAATCAGGGACTCCACCCTCCCTTGTTCGAGGATGGGCACGACCAACAGCGAAGGCTCGATCAGCGGCCTGCGGGTCGCCACCACGGTGGCAAGTGCGGCCGTTTGCGTGGGCTTCAAGTCCACCAACGGGCTTTCCACGGGCCAAAGTTCGTTGCCGCCTTCGCAGGAGTGGAGCGCGAAGGTCTTCTGTTCGGCTGAGTGGAAGTACAGGTAACTGAGCTGACTGTCAGTGACCGAAAGGGCTCCCAGAAGAGCCTTTCGCAACAAGGCGCTCCGGTCGAGGAGGCCGTCCTGATTGGCTTCCAGCAGCAACTGTTGGCGCACCGTTGCCTGGTTGCGCCGGATCTCACCCCGCACGTGGTCGGTCACGTCAACGGTGACCACCATGAGCGAAACGATCCGGCCGTTCTCGTTCACGGGTCCCACGTGGTGTTCGTAATGCGAGCCAAGCGTCAGGTTCTTGCGATGCGACCGAAACAGGCTCGACTCGCCTTGTTCGAACCCCTTTTGAAGGATCTGGTCCATCGCACCGTGCAACGAGGCTGGAAGGAACTCCTTCCAGGAGCGACCGACCGACCACGGGTTCGAGAACAGAGCGTGTTGCGCATTCACAAACTGGACCAGCCCGCTGCGGCCGAGCAAGGCAATGCCTACCGGAGCCCCGTCGACCAGACTGTTCCAGCGGGCCTCTGACTCGGTGAGGGTCTGGGCGATCAGCCTGCGCTGGGTGATGTCGAGATTGACGCCGGCCACACGACGAGGCAAGCCTCGAGTGTCACGTTCGGTGACCCTGCCTTTCCCGAGAATCCACCTCCAGCCGTTCTTCGCGGTCCGCATCCGGTATTCCAAGTGGAAATCGCTGTCTGGCGCCTGAAAAAAGGACCGGAAACCATCGGTGGTCGCCCGGATATCGTCGGGGTGGATCAGCGAAATCCAGGTTTCGTAGTCCATGGGAAAGGCCCCGGGCTCGTAGCCGAGCATTTCGTAATACCCGCGGGAAAAGAAGGTCTCGCCCGTGTCCCCGTCGTACGACCAGTAGGCAAAGTCCGACGTGTCGAGTGCCTCGGCGAACAGTTGGGCCTGCCGCTGTGCGGAGGCTTCCACGAGTCGCTCGACGGTGATGTTGGTCGCGGTCGCCAAAACAAGGCCCGGAACCGGCCCCAAGGGGGTCAGCGTGATCCGGTACACGTCGGCTTCCGGAGAGTGACCCCCGAGAGACCCCTCTTCGACCACAGTTTGCCCCCCCTGGACCTTGGCAAACAGCCGATGCGCCCTCGAGAGGTCGTCAGGCTGGCAAATAGACTCGTCCAGAGTCATGCCAAGACACAAGTCGACGGCGTAAAGCCGGAGCAAAGCGGCGGCGTAAAGGTGATTGAAGGCAAGGTAGCGCAAGGAACTATCCAAAACAAAAGCCGGTGACAGTTCACGTTCCACCAGGGCCTGAAGAATCACCCCGAGGTCGTTCACAACGGAACGGCCCGCACCACGCCCCGGTGCTTGTCCAGGACGAACTTGACGTGGCTGACCGCTCGGCTCACCACATGGCTCACGTGGCAAATCTCGAGGTAGGTTCCCGCGTGAGCGGTGCCCCGTACGATGATCTCGGCGTCTTCGTTGCGGTCGATGCGGGTGACCAGGCTGCGCGCCAGCTCATTCATCTTGAGGATCTGGCCCCGCACTTTGCTGCAGGCGGCGGCGATTTCGGCGGCCTGGTCCGGGTGGCGGGCCTTGGAGCTCTCGAGCGCCTTGAGCTTCTTGATCAAGGTGAGGCTTTGGTCGCGGGCCCACTCCACCTTGTCGACCACCGAGAAGTCCATCCCGCACACCAGCTCGGCCTTGCCGCCGCGCTCACTTCCCACCTGGAACACGTCGATGCCCTGCTGGGCCTGGATCTTGCCGCCGATGATCAGGCCCTTTTCGCCCATCACCACGCGGTCGAGTGTTTGAATCCAGCTGTTGAGAGCGCTCGTTTGAATCGCAATTTCACCTCGGGCCAGCACATAGACGTTCTCGAGGAACTTGGCCCGGATCCGCCCCTCGGCTTTGACCACCGAACCTTGGCGGCCGATGATACCGAAGGGCGTCACCACATCGGCTCCGCAGACAATCTCGGTGGCATCGATGACCCGGGTGGACATGACCGAACCACCGGCATGGATGTGGAACCCGGAGGCAATCTCGCCGGTGATGTGCACGTCGCCGGCAAAGTCGATATGGCCGGTGGTGTAGCCCACGCCCGAGTTCAATTCCAGCACCTTGTCGACCCAGAACTTGCCGGAAACAAACCGGAAACTGCCATCACAGGCGGCCGACCAGCCTGCCTCACCGACATCGACATTTTCGCCGGGTATGAGCTGGTTGACGTTGGGGCGGGCAAAGTCGAGGTCTGTCCCCAGGACGGTACGGCCCAGCAGGCCTGCCTGAGCCGGAATACGCCGTGCCAGCAGGTCCTTGGCGTGTACCAGCACGAACGGGGACTGGGTCTTGAAGTCGAGGAAGACCGCTTTTTCGTCGAGAGCCTGTTTGCGGACCAACAACTCGGGCAGGAGCTCACTGCGCTCGGGCAAAGCCGGCACGGGCCGGGTGCCTTGAGCCACCAGGATGCCTTCCATCACCCGACGGCCTAGCGCGCAGTCGCGAACCGACGTTTCGATCACGTCAATCAGCCGGCCAGAAGTGATCTTCAGGCGGTCAAGCTGCGTCACAAAGGCTTCCATCGTCAGGGGCTTTCCTTCGCCGGCCGGCGGGTAAAAGTCAGCCCGGGCCTCCATGGCGTCGTCAGAAACAACGAGGTCGCAGGCACCGTCGCGGGAATGCTCGGTCAGACTCTCCAGAGCTTGGGAGCCCGTTCGGCGAAGGTCCTCAGGGGCGGGACCGGTATCGACTTCGGCAAACAGGCGTTTGTCGGTCTCGGTTTCAATCGACGCGACAAGCTCTTCCACCTCTTGGAGAAAGCTGCCAATGCCAGACTCACGGAAACTCCGCATAGTTATTCCTTGAGGAGATCGAGGATTTTCGCGATCTCGAAGGGCTTCTTCATGACGCCTTGGGCCCCTGCCTCGAGGGCCATCTGCACCAACGGGTCGCCGGGATAGGCCGTCAAAACATAGACCCGCGAACCAGGGCGTCCCACCAGAATATCGCGTACGACCTCGGCACCGTTATGCCCCGGCATGCGGATATCGACCAGGATGAGGTCGAAGGCAGAAGCCAGGGCGATGGGGGCGCTCTGCAGGCTGTCGCTGCAAGTCAAGACCTCATACCCGAGATCGGTGAAGATCATTTCGAAAGACTCGAGGACCAGTTCGTCATCGTCCACCAAAAGAATGCGCTTGCTCATACCCCAAGTCTAGGCTGTGGAACCGCAGGGAACAAGGAGGTATATTGGATGGATGCCTACCTCAAAGAACCGTGGTTTCATGGGCCCCGACGCCACCGTCTTCGTTCCCCTCTACATTCTGTTTCTGACCAGCCTCAACGGGATCAATTTGGGAGATGCCCTGCACCTGGCGTTCCAGCAGTTCACCAGCTGGGAACCCGGCTGGATTGTTTGGCTCCAGGTGATCGCGCTCAACGCCATCCTGTACACGTACGCGCTGCCCGTGTTCAAGACCAGGATGTGCTGCCTTCAGGGCAAACCCGTCAGCGATTTCAAGGCCGATCAGGCGATGCATCACCTCAACGGCATCATGCCCTTCACCATCCTCACCTCGATGGCCGTGTTCATCGCAGGGCAGCTGGGCCAGATGGTGTTCCTTCCGCGAGGTTTCGACAACCGCAACGGCATGTACCTGCTTTCGATGGCCATGGATGTCGGTCAGGCGGCAGGGAACGGCTTCCTGGTCGGCGTGATTCTCGCACTGCAGTTCGAAAACCGCCTGTACAAGGCGCGTGAGTCGGTGCTGTCGCTGGGTCCCCGCGTCAAGCTGGCCTACCGGTCGCTGTACGGCACCATTTTTGTGGTGATGACGGCGATCGCGCTCTTCCTCGTGTTTCAGACCTTCGCGTCGTCGGGCAGTTTTTACAGCTTGGGCCGGCACGGGAACCCTACCGAAGTGAAGCTGACGGTCGACCAGTTCATGTCGACCCCTGAGCTGATTTTTGAGTCCGGGGTGTTCACCAATCTCAAAGATACCCTCGACGTGTTCGGCCTCCGGCTTCTGCTCTGCCTCCTCGTCGTCGCCCAGCTCATGTACCAGCTCAAGCTGCTGTTCAAGAATCCGCTGGGCACCGTGCAGGAGCGTTTGACTGTCCTCAATTCGCCTCAACCGGGCAACACCAAGCAGATCGATATCGTCAAGAACGACGAGTTTGCCGCCGTCTACCGCGAAATCAACACCCTCATCCTCCGTCAGCAGGACCGGCTCGACCTGACCCGCAAGCGGCTGGAAGACATCATCGACTGCGCGGCCGACCCCATCATCAGCTACGACAGCGACGGCAAGATCCGGTTGGCCAACATGGCGGCGCAGCAAGCGTTTGGAATCGCCGAGGCGGAGTTTCTCGGTCGCGACATCAGCGGCGTGTACCCCGGTGGGGCCGAGGCCCTCAAGCAAGCCCACCGCCTGGGCGCCACGCGGCTCACCTGGCAAGGGGCAGGCGGCACCACGCTCTTGCTCGAGTCGACTTTGTCGGCCGGCGACGACGAAAAGGCCTTCTGGAGCACCGTGATTTTGCGCGATGTGACCCTGCAGGCCGAACTCGAGACCACCCTCACCCGGGCCCGCACCGAGGCCGAGCACTCCAACCACATGAAGAGCGAGTTTTTGGCCAACATGAGCCACGAGCTGCGCACCCCTCTGAACGCCATCCTCGGCTTCACGCAGTTGCTCGAAAACGACAAAAACCTCACCGACAGCCAGGTCGACCGCATCCAGGTGATCTCACGCTCGGGCGAGCATCTGTTGGGCCTGATCAACGACATCCTCGACATCAGCAAGATCGAGGCCGGCAAGATGGAGCTGCACCCGTCGGTGTTCGACCTGCCGCAGTTTGTCGATGACCTGAAGGAACTTTTCGCCCTCAAGTGCCGCAGCAAGGGCCTCACCCTATACGTAGAGACCCTGGAAGGCGTGCCGCGTTCGGTCGAAGGTGATTTGGGCAAGCTTCGCCAGGTGATGATCAACCTGGTGGGCAACGCCGTGAAGTTCACCGCCGAGGGGGGTGTCAGCATCCTCACCGGCCTCGAAAACGGCAAGGTCCGTTTTGCCGTCAAGGACACCGGCCGAGGCATTCCTAAAGACGAACAGGCCAAGATCCTCCAGCCCTTCGTTCAGGCCAGCACCACCGACCACGAGGGTGGCACCGGGCTCGGGCTGGCCATTTCGAGCCGCTACGTCGAGATGATGGGCGGCAAACTCGACGTGCTGAGCGCGCCGGGCGAAGGGAGCACCTTCAGCTTCTCGCTGCCCCTGCCCGAGTCGGTGTTTGAGCCTTCGGTGGGCAGCTCCGACCAGGGTGCCATCGCCATCAAGCCAGGCCACGAAGTGACGGTTCTCGTGGTCGACGACCAACTGACCAACCGGTTGGTTCTCAAGGAGATGCTGGCGCAGGCCGGTTTCAGCGTGATCGAGGCCATCAATGGCCAGCAGGCGGTCGAGCGGGCCCGGAAGTTCCAGCCACCTATCATTTTCATGGACATCAAAATGCCCGTGCTCGACGGGTACGGCGCGGTGGAACTGCTCAAGGCCGACCCAGACACCAAGGACCTGCGCGTTTTCGCGCTCACGGCCAGCGCCTTTCACCACGACGAGCTCAAGATCCGTCAGGCAGGCTTCGACGGGTTCCTGGCAAAACCGTTCAAGCAGGCGGCCCTGTACCGGCTCATCCGCGACCACGGTCAGGTACAGCTGGAATACGAAACCGCGCCCGAAGTGGTTGCCGACGACAGCGCACCGCCCACTGCTGACGAGTTTGCCGCCGCCAAACTCGCCCTGGGAACCGAGGGCCGTCGCCGCCTCGACGACGCAGCGCTCATCAACGACTTCGGCACCGTGGTCAACCTCGCGCAGGAGTTTCTGCCGCACTCACCCAGGGTGTTCGGGGCCTTGAAGCGCGCCGCGGCCAACTACGACGAAGGGGCAATCACGGCCCTGTTGGGAGACCTTACATGAGCGATACACCGGTAGCGGCCAACCGCGTTTTGGTCGTCGACGATATTGACGAAAACCTGAAGGTCCTCAGCGAGACCCTCATCCAGGCGGGGTTTCACCCCCTGCAGGCCAAGAGCGGCGAACGGGCCCTGCAAATCGCAGCCAAAGCGTTGCCCGACCTCATTTTGCTCGACATCCAAATGCCGGGCATGGACGGCTTCGAAACCATCGCCAAGCTCAAGGCCGACCCTGCTACGGCGCCGATTCCCGTGATCTTCATCTCGGCGCTCAACCAGATCGAAGACAAGGTGAAAGGTTTCCAGTCGGGGGCCGTCGACTACGTGTCCAAGCCGTTCCAAAAAGAGGAAGTTCTGGCCCGGGTGGGCACGCACCTGAGGTTGCGCCAGGCGCTGACGGCCGTCGAGGTCGAAAGGCAGAAGAGCGACCGCCTGCTGCACGCCATGTTGCCCGACGCCATCGCGCTCGAGCTCAAGGAAACCGGGGCCAGCGCCCCGCGGCACTTTGCCGAGGCCAGCATCCTGTTTTCCGACCTCGTCAACTTCACCGAGCAGGCCGCCAAGCTCACGCCTTCCCAGCTGATCGATGAACTCAACCCGATGGTGAGCGCCTTCGACGCGATCATGGAACAGCACGGCTGCGAGCGCATCAAAACCATCGGCGACGCGTACCTGGCCGCGTGCGGCATGCCCGTGCCCAAGGCCGACCACGCGCGCGCTCTGGTGTCGGCAGCGCTGGGCATGCTCGCCTGGGTTGAGGAACGCAACCGTACCCGGACGCTCAAGTGGCAGGTTCGCATCGGCATCCATTCCGGCGAGGTCGTCGCGGGCATCGTCGGCACCAGCCGCTACCTGTACGACGTCTTCGGCGACACGGTGAACACCGCCAGCCGCATGGAGGCGGCCAGCGAACCCATGAAGGTGAACATCTCTGCCGAAACCCGGGCGCTGCTGGGAACCGGAGCCGTCGTCGAAGCCCGAGGTCCGCTGCCGGTGAAGGGCAAGAACAACCTCGAAATGTTCTTCGTCACGCGCTTGACTTAACTATTATTACCCGGGTATAATTAACCCATGGAAGCCAACTACATCGCTTTTGTGGGGTCACTCTTGGTCGCCACCGGCTCACTCGACGCCGTCCGCGAGGCCACCCGCCCTTGGGCCGACAACGCCACGGGCCCCCTGCTGATCTTCAACCTCACCGATGGCGAGCAGACCGATCTCGACTGGCGGCCCGTTTCTGCCACCACCGAAAAAAAACCCGGCCCGGGACGCCCCAAGCTGGGGGTGGTCAGCGCGGAAGTGACACTGCTCCCCCGTCACTGGGCCTGGCTGACCGCTCAGCCATCGGGTGCGTCGGGAACCCTGCGCCGCCTGGTCGACGACGCCCTGGCCCGCGCCGCCACCGATCCCGTGCAGCGGCTGCGGGTTCTGGCCAAGGTTCTGGCCCCGGTTGCGGGCAACGAGCCGGGCTTCGAAGAGGCGATTCGGGCCTTGTACGCCGGCGATCGCGCCCGTTTGGAACGCGAGGCTGCGCGCTGGTCAGGTGATTTGCCCGCCTTCGTGGGGTCGTGGTCGTGAAGACCTCGAAGCGCTGCTCGACCTCTGCGCCGAAGCCTACCCGGGCGCCGTCAGACTGTAGCCGCCCTGCGGCAGGACCCTAGCTCCGGACTTTGAACTGGCTTGCCTCGTGGGCCAACTCATCGACGCTGGCCTTGTTGCTGTTGCCCTGTTCGCTGATTGCGGCCAGAGCCTGGTTGATGTCGTTGGTGCCCAGGGAAATCTCGTCCATCCCGTGACGGATCTCCTGGGTCACACGGTGCAGGGTCTCCATCTTGAACAGCATCGCAATGGCCTCATCGTTCATCGCCCCCGAGTGGGTGCTCAGCTCCTGGCTGGCCTCGCGGATGTCGTTGATGCCTTCGAGAATCTGGCGGCTGCCCACCTGCTGTTCGCTCATGGCCGAGCGCACCTCCGACTCGAGCGCCTCGACCTGCCCAATCTCTTCGAGAATGCGGCCAAAGGCGCCTTCGGTGGCATCGGCATCGGCCACCAGAGCACGGATCGTCGACTGAATGGTCTTGAGCTCTTTGGCGGTGCTGGTGGACTGCTGGCTGGCCTGCTCGGCCAATTTGCGGATCTCATCGGCGACCACCGCGAAGCCCCGGCCGGCTTCGCCCGCGTGGGCTGCTTCGATGGCGGCATTCATGGCCAGCAGGTTGGTCTGGCTGGCAATGCCCGAAATCACCTGATTGGTCTCTTGCAGGTTTTCAGACTGACCATCGACCGCCTTCACCTTTTCGCGGAACGAGCTGAACTGGCTTCGCCCAGCCTCGGCGGCATCCACCAGGCGCTTAAGACTGTGGTCGAGGGTTTCGACATTGCGCGTCACCGACTCGATGTTGCCCACCATCTGCTCGACGGCGCTGGCCGAACTCTCAACGGCCTGATCCTGACGCCCGACGAGGCCCTGTAGCGTGGCGACGTGCCCAGAAATGGTGGTGACCGCCGCCGAGGTGTCGGCTGCCAATCCATCCTGCTGCACCACCAAACCCTTCGCCGAGCTCACGTTCGAGGTGATCTCGTGCAGCGATGACGCGGTTTCGGTCAGCGAATTGGCCAAGTGGTTGCCCGACACCTGCAAGGTTCCAGTGGTGGCCTGCATAACGCGGATCATGCCCGAAAGCTTGTCGACAAACGCATCGTAGTTGCGCGACAGTTCGCCGATCTCGTCGGTGCGCTTCAGGCCCAACCGCTGGGTCAGATCGCCCTCGCCGACCGCGATTGTCGCGAGGATCGATGCGACCTGCCTCACGGGCTGGGTGACCCGGTAGATGACGAAGTACAGCATGAGTGCGATGGCCAGCAGGGTGATGGCCCCGAGGATGCCGGCAATCGTGCCGATCGTGTTGCCCTGGCCGAGCAATTGACCCAGCGGCGCCACTGCGGCGAGGCTCCAAGGCTTGTCCCATTGGCCGACTCCCAAGGGAGCGTAGGTCTGCAGCGAAACCTCACCTGTGGAGGGGTTGGTCGTCGTCAGCGAGAATTCTTTTCCACCGGCGATGGCCTTGAGGAGTTCCTCCCGCTGAGCCGGCACGTCCTCGCCGACCTGTTTGCCCACCAGTTCGGCCTTGGGGTGGATAACCCTGGCGCCGGAGTTCGTAGCGACCGTCACAAAGCCGGTTTCGAGCACTTTGATTCCCTTGGCGAACTCAGCCAAACCCACCAGGCTCATGTCGATGCCAACCACACCGACAAACTTGCCCTTCTCGTACATGGGTACCGAATAGCTGCAGATCAACAGGTTGTCCTTGCCGTCGCCAGTGTAGGAATACGTGTAGGGATCGACAAAGTATTCTTTGGCCGATTGGCGCGGAACCACGTAGTAGTCGCCGTCACCGGGTTTTTCGTAACTGAGGCAGGGCCCGACGACGATGGCGCCGGTGCCATCTCGGTACCAAGCGGGAATGTAGCGCCCGGTGTCATCTGAGCCGTCTTTGTTGACGTAGGCCTTGTCACGGCCGTCGAGCGCGTCGGGTTCCCATACCGTCCAGGTCGACAGAATGTCGGGATTGGCCTTGAGCTGAGCCTGCAAAATCTGGTCGAAGACGGCACGGTTGGTGACGCCCTGAGCCTTGAGCGTCTCGAAGGTTCGGGCGTTGGCGCGGGCCACTGCGATCATCGGCCCCAGGTGCGACCCGAGGTCCTGGGCGTAGCGGTTGGCGACTTCGCGGTTTTGCTCATAGGCCGACTTCTGCAGATCGGACTGCACCAGCAAGACAATCGTCGACACGATGGCCGACTGCCCCACCAGCAACAGCAACAAGACAGGAATGAGTATCCGTGACCGAAGTGACAGGCGCATGGCTGAGTTCCCCCACTGGCTTTGCATTCTAGGTTACCCGACGAAAGAAAACAAACTTTCCGAAATGCGGTATCAGGGTTAAGATGGGTTTATGAAACTCCGAGCCAAGCTTTTTTTTGCCGGTGTGGTACCCGCGCTTTTCACTTTGCTGCTCATCTTGGGCGTGGTTTATTCCCAGTCCCTGGCCTACGCCCGGAGCAACGCCGAGACCTTGGCGATCTCGCTCACCAAAGCCAACGGCCACATCGCGCAGAACATGATGGAACGGGCCGCCGAACTGGAGCGGTCACTGGCTCAGGTGGTGATCGACCGCAACTCGCTGATCCCCAAGGCCCAGCAGGCGGCGGCCATCGCCGCGCTGTACCGCAAGGCGCTGGAGCGCTCGGCGTGGATGTTCGGCGTGTGGCTCGTGCTCGAAAAGGGCAACGTGGCCCCCCAGGGCAGCGCGACCAAGAACCTGTTTGATCCCAAGGACCATTACTCGTTCTGGTGGCTGCGCCAGGGCAACGACATTTTGCTCGACAGCGGCAGCGACAACGGGACCGGCGATACCGGCGACTATTACAACCTCCCGCGCGACACGGGCAAAATGACGCTGATCAACCCCACCGAATATCCGCTGGCCAACGGGAACAAGGTGTTCAACGCTTCGTTATGCTACCCGATCTTCGACGGCAAAACCTTCCTCGGCGTCGTTGGCATTGACTTTGGAATGGATGGCCTTCAAAAGCTGACTTCGGGAGTTCATGAGTTTCGCAACGATTACTCCTTCATCATCGCCAACAACGGTACCCTTTCGGCGCATCCCCGGGCCGACGTCATCGGCAAAAAGTACGCCGACGTGCTGCCGGCACTCGAAGCCAAGTACAGCGTCACCGAGAAGATCCGTAAGGGTGAGCCCGTGCTGTACTACGACAAGTCGCTGAAGACCGGGGTAGAATCGCTGGTCGTGATGCAGCCGTTCCGGGTCGAGGGCGTCGATCAGGCGTGGACCTTCGGCATGACCATTCCGCTGGTCGAAATCATGGAACTTTCCAACCAGGTGCTGCTGACGCTGGTGGTATCCGTCCTCGCGGGACTGCTGCTGATCAGCATCACCACGTTCTTTTTGTCGAGCATGGTCACCCGTCCTGTGATCCGGTTGGCGCGTTCGCTTGCACAGATCGCGGATGGAAAGGGTGACCTCACGGTACGCCTCGCTACGACCTCGAAGGACGAGCTGGGCGACATGGCGCGCAGTTTCAACGCGTTTGGCGACTCGCTGGGCCAACTTGTCCGCCGCATCAAGTTGCGCACAACAGACCTAAGGCACTCCGGCGACATTCTGATCGAGGCCATGGACACCACCACCGCCATCGTCGGCAGCCTCTTGGGGCGCGTGGGCGAAGTCAGCGGCTCGATCGACCAGCAGGAAGGCTCGTTTGGCCGCGTCGAAGAAACCACGCAGGCCCTTTTTCGCGCACTGGAGCAATTGAAAGACATCGTCGGCGAGCAGGTTTCGGCCGTCAACCAGTCGTCGGCGTCGATCGAGCAGATGGTGTCGAATATCCAGTCGGTCAACGCCAACACCGACCGCATCGGCGAAACGATGGCACACCTGGTGCAGGCCGCCGAAAAGGGCCACGCGGTGGTGACTGACCTCAACCAGCAAATCGACGGCATCGCGCAGGACTCCGAACTGCTGTTGCAGACCAACAAGGTGATCGCTACCATCGCCAGTCAAACCAACCTGCTGGCCATGAACGCCGCCATCGAAGCAGCCCACGCGGGCGAAGCCGGGCGAGGGTTTGCCGTGGTCGCCGACGAGATCCGCAAACTGGCCGAAAGCGCCAGCCGACAGTCGAAGGAAACCGCCAAGCAGCTCAAGGCCGTGCGCAACCGCATCACGCTGGTCGTGCAGGAGAACTCCGAGCTCGAAGGCTCGTTCGGCGAGATCGAGGGTTACATCCAGCGGGCCGACCAGCTGGTGCAAGAAGTGCGGCAGGCGATGAACGAACAGTCCATCGGGTCGGGCCAGATCCTCGAGGCCATCCAGCACATCCACGAAATCAGCGGTCAGGTGAGCACCTCGACCGGGAGTCTGGAAGAATCGGGCAACACCATGAAACAGGAACTGGACGCCTTGGTGGCCGAAAGTCAGAACATCCGGGGTGCCATGCACTCGATGTCCGAACAGGGAGCCGAAATCAGCGCCAAGGTCGACCAGGTGTCGCAGCTCAGCCGCTCGAACCAAACCAGCGCCGGCGAAGTCGCCACCGAAGTCGGCAGCTTCAAGACCGAGTAGGCGCTACAGCAGAAGAAAGCCGTTGGCCCAGAGCATGTAAAGGCCGGTGCCGGCGGCGATGCTGAGCAGGGCGTTCTTCTTCCACAGGTGCAGGCCCATCACCACCGCCAGACTCACCAGCTCGGGCAGTCCCCAAGGTTTGACGGTGTAGGCGACATCCTTGAGGCTGTAAATGGTCAGCAGCAGCAGAATCACGGCCGGCAGACTGCGCTTGGCCAAGTGCACAAACCGGTTGTCGGTCCACTTGGCGGGCAGCCAAAACGGCAAGAACCGCGTCAGGATGGTCGCCACGGCCAATACAGCGACGAACAACAGCATTTCGGGGGTGGGCCTCACCGGGGAACCTCCGGGTGCGCAACTTCCGGGTCGGGGAGCGAGAGCAGCCCCACACAGCTGATCGAGATCGATGCCAGCAGAAACACCTTGCCGGGCAAGAACGCCAGGCAGACCATCGCGGCCCCCACGGCGATTGCCAGGGGCAAGGGCTCCCAGCGCCGGCGAAGTTGTTCCACCAAAAGCACCGCGAACAGCGCCGTGAGTGCGAACTCCAGGCCCTTGGTCGGCAGCGCCCAGGTTTGTCCCAACACGGCGCCCAACGTGCAACCGAGCACCCACCACGCTTGGTTGAGCGCGGTCACACCCAGCACAAAACGCCGGTCGTCCTGCGGGTGCGGGCCGATGCCCGCCAACAAACTGAATGTCTCGTCGGTGAGCGCAAACGTGGCGTAGCCTTGGCGGAGGCGTCCCAGCGCGCGGTAGCGGTCGAGCAACGTCAAACCGTAGAACACATGCCGCAAATTGAGCAGAAACGTCGCCAGAAACGCGTCCAGAAGCCCGGCCCCCGAGGCCAGCAGACCGACCGCCAGGAACTGCCCCGAACCGGCGTAAATCACCAGGCCCATGAGCGAAGCCCACCACCAGGCCCAGCCCTGCGCCTGCAACAGCACGCCAAAGGCCATACCGAGCGGCAGGTAGCCAAAAGCTACTGGCAGCGTGGTCCGAAAAATGTGGGTCTTCATCTCAGTACGGCAAGTAGGTCGTGGTGGCAAAAGGCGTTACCGGCTTGGTCACCATGTAGTAGCGGTTGCTCGAGTTCCACAAAAGGAACCCGCTGGCCTTGCTCTTGTCGACACCGGTCAGTTGGCGGTCCACATAGTTGCTGATGGTCTGGTCGTCGAACTTCAGCTCGCCCCCGATGAGGAAGGTCTGCACCCAGGGGCGCACGTGCACCTGCCGGTTGGTGTTCATCCAGGTGCGGTCGCTGCCGTCCTGATAGATGATTTGGGCACGGTCGAGGTAGCTGTATTTGGGCAAGAAGGACCGGAAGAAGTGCGACGGGTAGAACATCGGGCTGATGGCATCGACATACTTGGCCAGCATGGGCAAGTTCTGCCCCAAATGGTCGGTGATGAAGTAGCCGTTGTAGCCATAAATATCGACGCTCAAAGGAATACTGAGCGCCTCGCGGGCCCCTTTCAAAAAGCCCTCGAGGGCGTCGATGCGGTTCATGCCGGGCACCTTGGCACGGTTGACGATGCGGTTCACCGGCCCGTCCGAAGGGAAGCGGATGTAGTCGAACTGGATTTCGTCGACCCCGAGGGTTTGCAATTCCTTGGCCAGCGCGATGTTGTAGGCCCACACGTCCTGGTTGTAGGTATCGACCCAGAACTCCTTTTGCACCTGGCTGGTGGTCCCATCGGCGGCGGTCTCGGTGATCACGTCGCCCCACGGCTTCTTGGTCGCGCTGTCGTACAGGGCGTACTGGTAGTTGTTGTACTTGTACAGGCGGTTGTCTTTGAACACCACGACGCGGGCGATGAGGTAAAAGCCCCGCTCGTGCACCTTCTTGATCAGGTCGGGGGCGTTGAACACGGGCTTGGCCAGTTTGGCCGTGATGGCGAACGGAACCTTGCTGTCGTAGTTGATTTCGCCAAAGTCGTTCTTGAAGTCGATGACGATGGCGTTCAGCCCGTTCTTGGCCATGAAGTCGAGGTGGCCCTTGAGCAACTCGGGCCGCGCTGCCTGGTAGGCGCTGACGTAAAAGCCCAGCTTGTCCTTGGACTTTTCCATGCGCTCGCGTTTGCCGGCGTCCCACACGGGCACATCGGTGCGGTCCTCGAGCTTGGTCCACTTGTCGGGGACGACCTCGTAGCGCCACCACGCGGTTCGGGTGCGAACTTCGACGATTTCGGCGCCGTTCTCGACGTGGCTGGCGAGGGCTTCGGGCAGGTCGAGGTAGCTTCCGCCAGGGAAGGCCCACAGGGTTTTTTTGGCCGTGACGGTGTCGAGTTGCCACAGGTGGCCGCCTTCTTTGCCCGCAAAGGCCCACAGTTGGCCCGGCGTTTTGGCCGACCATGCGACGGTGTGGATCGGCTCGCGGGCACCGTCGTCGTACTTGTATGCCGTCTCGAAGTCGTCAAAGACCTTCCACGTTTTGGCGTTGTCGGTGCTGACAAACAGCCCGTGGAACGTCGTCCCGGCGGCCCAGGTGCCGGGCGTCAGCGGGTTACCGGCCAGGGCAGAAAGGTTGGCGCCGGGCTTGAAGGCCTCGCGGTCGAGCACCTTGGCCCACGAACGGCCCTTGTCGGTGCTGACAAACCCCTCGTAGGGCGTCGTGATCGTCCACAGGGTGTCGGACGGGGCGGCGAAACTCGTCAGCGGGCGCTGCACTGCGGTCGGATCGGCGCCAAGCACGCGAAGAGGAAAGCCCGCCGACAGCGCAACTTCGTAGCCGGGAACCTCCAGGGTGGAGTTTCGGTTGAGGTGCGCGCCTTGATCGAGCACGCGGGTTGGGGTGGCACTCAAGGCACCTGCAAGCAGAAGGCAGAGGACGGGGGCGGTCAGGAGGGGTCGTTTCACGCCCACGAGAATAGCGCGGAACCCGCTTCACTGGGAAGCGGATTGGGCACAAAGTCAGACCTAGGTAGATGGCGCGGGTTCCAGCAGCACGGGGTCTACTTTGGCCATTCTCGCTGCCTCCTGGACTGAAAACCCTTCGGCAATCAGGTCGAGGGCCACTTCGACACGGCCCTCGACGCGACCCTCGACACGGCCTTCTTCCCGACCTTCTTCCTTTCCTTCCGCCAAACCTTCTTGGCGCGCGTCGTAGCGGGCCTGATTCTGGTCGAGTTGCCACTTCCAGTGGGACTCCCAGCGGGCCTTGGCATCGGCGTCCGAGGCAAAATAGTGGTAGCGGTCGTGGGCTTTCTGCAGGTCGTCGTCTTGGTGCAAGAGCACCTTCATGTCGAAACCCTCCTCGCCTTCGTGTTTCAGAAAGGCCATCCAGCGTTCGAGTTGCGGTCGGGAACCGATTCCGCCGCCAGTTTTGGCAGTTCCAGGTAGTGCACCGTCAGGTGTTCGGACAGTCGCAGGTCAGGGTGCTGGTCGTGGGTCAAGTGAAACGTGTTGACCGGTCGAGGAATCTCGGGAAAAAGCACAAAGTTCACGATGTTCACACCGACCACCGGTGTCAGCCTGGTGTACTGGTCTCCCGAGTCAATCTGGCCGGCGTAGACTCGTGCCCAATAGTAGAGCGTTCGTTCCTCGAAACCGGGATGGTTGCTCGCCTGCACCTCGACGTTGAGCTTAAGGCCCTTCTCGTCTTCGGCCAGCACATCCAGCACGGCGAGTTTGTCATCGTACGCGCGCTGAAGCAAGAAGGGGTTGCGCACCTTGACCGACCGCAACGGCTCGCGACCCTGGTAGTCCTGAAGAGCATTGAGAAACGACAGCAAATATTCGTTGTTCTCCTCGGCTCCGAAAAGCCACCGGATAAACAGGTCGGAATACCCCTTGATCCTCATGGGACGAGGGTAATTCCGGGACCGCTGGGGGTCAAGTGGGGACTTAGGCATCAGGTGCTCCTGACGGTCAGACGGAGGTTGAGGCGAATCCGCTTGAGGAACGGCGGTCGCGTCACGGGAAAATTGTTGACAGATTAAGTAAGGCTTCGTAGGCTGGAGGCCCCACTGGAGTAAAGTTGTGAAGATCCTATCGTTGAGTGCGTTGGCCGCGCTTGCTTTTCTGGCGGCGTGCACGTTGCCCCTCACCCCCCGAGCCGTCAGCGTTCAATTGGTTGTTGGCCAGGGAGCGCGGTACCTTTCGCCCGATCGAGATCGGCTCGAACTGGTTGGGGTTGGGCCTGACGGTGCGGTGCTGGAACCGGTTCCGCTGGCCGAAGGCGAAAACAACGTCAGCGGCTTCGTCCTGGGCACCTGGACGCTCGAAGTGCGTGAGTACGATGCCGCCGACTCCTTGATCGGGCGAGGAATGGCCGTGACCGAGCTCGACTGGGGTACCAACGACGTTATCATCACCCTTGGCAGCCCGACCCAGCTGGAAATCAAGGGAGCCAACTTGTTATATCCGGAAGGCGGAGAGGTCATAGTCGCCGGGAATGTGTATGGCTCGACTGACTTAACTACTCCGCTCACTTCACCCGATTGCGTCCTTACAGATGGGCTACTACGGCCGTACCAAATACCCGGCTACGTGATTCAAGTCGAGGCAGCCACGGGGACCGACCTGAGCTACGCTTGGGTTCTCGACGGCGAGCTCTTGACAGGCCAGACCGGGTCAATCTGTTCGCTAACCATGGGCTCTGGCTTCAGCGCTGGCGAACACCACCTCGTTTGCCTGCTCGCTGACGGCAGTGGCTTGGTTTACTCGCAAGAAATCGTGATTCTCTCGATGGAGCAGCCCCAATGACCTTCCTGAAATTCTGTACCGCCATGGTGGTTATCTCCACGCTGGCCATCAGTTGTATCCTACCTCTCACATCGCCCTCGGCTGCCCAGGCAAAGGGGACGTTGGTCCTCCAGATCGAGGGCCTGAACTCAGCACGAACCCTGGCGCCCAATCTGGGCAGCATCATCAACCACGTTACCGCCGAGTTCACCCCGACCGAAGGAAACACGGTCACGGCCAACTTCACCCGAGACCAGGGCAACGTTCCATTTTCGGTCACCTTGGCACCGGGAACCGATTGGATCGGAACTTTTGAGGCGTTCGACGACGCCGAGGCCCTGCTCGCGCGTGCTTCGCTCGAAGTGAAGGGAAGCGAGTTGGGCGAGACGGTTCTCGAGAAGCCTGTGATTCTCGTGCCTTCAACCAGTGGTACCGGTTCGTTCGATGTCGCCTTTCAGTTTGCGACGGGCGCCACTACCTTTGAGCTGACGTTTACCCGCTACCCCGACACCACCCCCACGTCGGCGAACGTCTACGCCGGTCTGCTGGCGGCGAGCTCTGCGACCACTCTTGTCGATCAGAAGGACCTCACTAGCGGTACCTACACCCTCGATCCGGCCACGGGCAAGGCTCGCGTCCAGGGTTCGCTCACCAGTGGAAACTACGTGATCTCGCTGAAGGTCGATTCGGTGGTGTTTTCTAGTCTGTTGGCCGTTTACGACAATTTGTCTTCGACCGGCACGGTATCGAACCCGGTGCGGCATGTGTACTTCAACGGAGGCGTGGGTACCGGTTCCATTGCCGAGTTAGCGATACCGTACCTCGCCTCTGCAGTCCTTCCAGCCAACACGTTTTCTCGACCGGGGTGGTCAGGAGAATGGACGGATTCCTCCACGCTGGTCGGTGGGAACACCTTTACTGGTGGTGACCAGTTTCAGATGACTTCGTCAACCGACGTGACTCTTTATGCCGACTGGCAGGCAACGATCACCTTTGACCCTGGAAACGGTACGGGCCCCCAGTCGTCGCAGATCATCGGAGATGGGGACACCGTGCCGTTGACAACAATGAGCGGCCTGAGCCGCGTGGGATATAACTTTCTACGCTGGAACACCGCGTCTGATGGAACCGGCACTCCCTTTGAAGACGGAGCATCCTTCACACCAGGTTCTGAGGGGAGCTTGACGCTCTATGCCCAATGGACTCTGGTCTACACGTTCACAAATGCCGGCGCGACGGGGCGTTATGGACCTACGCAATCTCAAGTGACCAGTGCCTACTCGAGTACACCGCTCGCCGGAGAAGTGACGTCTACCACGAACAACGGGACCCCCGGAATCCAGAAATGGGTGGTTCCTACGACGGGTACCTACCGCATCGAGGGTTACGGCGCACAGGGGGCGGTTTTCGACGCAACTTATGGGCGGGGAGCCCTCATGATGGGAGACTTTGCTCTGACTCAAGGTGACACACTGTGGATTCTCGTGGGACAGGAAGGCTCAGCGAATGGTCTAGAGTCGTATGGCCATGGCGGCGGTGGCGGCGGTACCTTTGTGGCTATTGGCTCGGGCACGCTATCGACGACCACGCCACTTCTCGCTGCAGGTGGTGGGGGGGCTGCCGGCGACTATGGTGGCGATCAGTCAGCATCCAACGGCTCTGTAGCAACTGCCGGAAACAGCGGTCAAAACAATCCCCTAATGGTGCAGTCGGTCGGGCCGCCAATTGTCTACTACCCCTACAATGCGGCAAACAACGCTGGAGGAACCAGTGGTGGCGCTGGAGCAACCGGTGGACTCGGTTTCGACGACAACTCGGCGTCAGGACTCGATGCCGCTTCTGGCTGGTCGGGAAGTGGTTCATCATCACAGTCCTTCCTCAGTGGCGGCGCGGGTACCCTCTCTTACGGTTCTGGCGCAAATGGTGACGGTGGTTTTGGTGGTGGCGGTGGCTTAACAGTCTCGCCCTTCTACTCGTCAGCGGCGGGAGGGGGGGGGTATTCAGGCGGTGGTGGGTCTGACACCGTCAATGGCTCGACGCCGTACGGCGGCGGTGGTGGTTCGTACAATGCAGGTACCAACCAGTCCAACACGGCCGGGGCAAATGCGGGCATGGGCAAGGTGGTGATTTTCCTGAAGTAGGTCGCCCACATTCTGGGTACCAGCGACGCTGGACAGCCTCTGGGCTGGCCAATTGGTCGCTCTGTGAGTTGGTAGTCGCGAACCTTGCGCTCGCCTGACGCAGGGGGCTGAGGTTGGGCTATAACAGAAGGATGAATGCACCGCTTTGGCTGGCTTTGGAACACAAACGGATTGCCCTGGGCGAGTCCGATCGCGTCTTTCTCCTTCGGACGGGGAAAACCGTGGACCTGGATCCTACCGAGGCTGATGTGCTGGGCGCGCTGGCAACGGCCTGTACGCTTGAGCGACTGAGCGAGCGGCTCGTCGGTCAGGGCTGGGAGAAACCCGCCACCAGCGACCTTCAGGAAGTCCTCAACGCGTTGCAGGTCTTGGGCCTCGTGGTGCAGCCGGCGGAGGCCCTTGCGGTGCTGGTCCCGACATCCGGCGGAAAGGACCGGTCGCCGGGTCTGGCAGCACTTTCGTGGCTGACCTGCGACCGACCGGCCCAACTCCAGGAAACGCTCGAGGCGTGGGCCGCCCAGGTGAAGGCTTCCGGAATGGAACCGCCGGAGTTCGTGATCAGCAACGACTCCCGCCAGGACGAGCGGGCAACACAACAAGTGGTCGAGAAGTTTGCGCTGTCTTATCCAGGACGCACACGGCATCTTGACCGCGAGTGGCGGAGACAACTGGTGGAACGCTTCCCGACGAGGCTTCAATCGTCTGTGAAGTTCGCCCTCGGTTTGTCTGACTTCGGGGTGGCCGAGCTTCCCTCGTATGGTGCGGCTTCAAACGCACTCCTCCTGGCGCTGGCGGGGCGCCAATTCACCTTGGGAGACGATGACGTGCTGCCCCAGTTTCGTACCCGCAGGGATGCACACAGCGGACTCGCCTTCCAGTCACAGCTCGACAGCGCACGCATTCTACCGTTGGCAGGGCCGAGCGATGCGGTAGCCATAAGCCTCGCGAGCTCCCGGGCGCCGTTTGGTCCGCACGCAAGATACTTAGGTCGCGCGGTACCCAGCCTGTTGGCCGAAGAAGGTTTCGACGTCGAAGGCCTGTCTTCCCGCGACCTCGCCGGTGCATCCCTACCCCATGCGCGGGTGGCGGCCGTCATGTTCCACTATTGGGGTGACAGCGGGCTTAGCGATCACCGATTTCTCCTCCAACACCGCGAACTTGTGGATCCAACCACTTACCTTCCGCAGGAGTATCCCAAACTTCGCCAGACCCGTCAGGTCTTCCGTGCGCCGTTGGTCGACACGCTCGGCGGGCATACGGTATTGGGTGGACACTTGGCAATCGATGGAACGCAGTTGGTACCACCCTTTGCGCCGTACGGCAGGAACCAGGACGGACTGTGGTCGGGGTTGCTGAGGTTCCTGCAGCCAGAGAGTTTCGTACTCAACCCGCGAGAAGCGATCCTGCATGCCCCACGGAGCGAGAGGAGCCTGACCGAACCTGGACACATAGAGGTCCTTCCCCGCATCAATGATGTCCTACTGGCCCTCCTGGCGCAACTTTCGGCCTCTGAGTCGAACTTGGGGGTGAGCTACGCTCTGGCAGGGGCGTACCTAGAACACTGGGGCAACCGAAGCCCCGGGATAGTGCAAGCGTCCGTGGGTGAGTTGCACGCGCGCACGACTTTGGCGCTGCACACAAGGCTCGAGGAACAGTTGGAGACTTACGGCGCCAAGCCCAAGCCTTGGGCAGAAGATGTGCATCGCGCCCTGGAACACCTGGAACGACAGCTGAGGTCAGCTCTGCCGTACTCCCCACAAGAGTTTCCCAGCTCGACCCAAGCCATCGGTACCTACGTCAGCAACTTCGGCAAGCTACTAGCGGTGTGGCCCGAGGTTTGGCAGGTAGCGGAAGCTAAAGGGGTTTGGTACCCTGCGTGACGGTGATTGTGTAATTGCCACCGGCACCGTAGATGTTCTGGTCGTTGATCCAAAGGTAGTAGGTCCCGGCTTCCAAGTGCTGATTATAGATACCAAAGGAGCCAAAGTTCTGACCAGCACGATTATGCTCCGCAATCACGACACCGTCGGCATCATAGACTAGGACTCCGGGGTAGTCGCCCATGAAGCTACCGCCGGATGAAATGCTGTAATCGTCACTTTGGGTAGCAGTGAACTTATAGTAGCTGGACGCTCCCTTTGCAGGCAGGCTGGCCGCTACGGGTTGCGGCGAACCTTCTGGCGCGACCGCGATCTCCGTGGCTTGGTTGATGCCGTACATCAAGCCTTGGTCCCGGATTTTCTTGGAGCTGACCAGCCCATCTGCGACCTGTACGATCTCGCTAGTGGTCTGCGGACTCGTCGAGATCCAGAACTCGTAGGTCCCGCTAGGCAATGTGACTCCTACGGTCGCCTGTTTGTGGGCGAAATCAGCGGAGTATTCCCAATGCTTAACCACCCAAGAACTCGTGGGATCGAAAGCACCGGTTGCGGGATCGGTGGTATAGAGAGGCAACACATCGTACTCATAGGCGGACGTTGCTCGCGCCAAAGACTTGGGTGGTGGAACGACAATTGGCCAAGGCAAAATAGTGATTTGCAGGGCCTCGCCATTGGCCGGATCTGCAACCCAGGCGATGTCGAGACTCACGGTGCCCGTGGCAACCTTGCCGGCCGAGAAGGCCACAGTGACAGAGTTGTCACCGGCAACCAGGGTGACGGACTGTTGCGCCTTGGCGACCTCTAGGTTCGCAGTATCAAAAGCAGTGGCATCCAAGTTCCAGGTTCCGGGCGACAGACCCAAAGTCTGATCTCCGGTCAAGCTATCGTAGGTAACGGCGGCACCTGACTCAGGAGTCAGAACGACCGAGTAGTGGTCGATACTCAGCGACGGTAGCACCGTCCTTGCAGCGATTCCTGTGTGAATGTGCAGACTAGCCACGGTGGACGGCGCCTCCATTTGACAACTGGAAAGTGCCGACAGCAGCAATAGGACTGCGAAAGGAACGATCATTTCTCGGACCTTCATCAGGAACCTCCCACTTCAATGAGAACTTCGTCGGAGTAGTAGTCTCCGTTCTTGCTGGCGACAATCTGGATCCGGTGGCGTCCGGATGAGTAGGCATTATAGGTGTACACATTAGGAGGCGCGGGTGTGGTCGGAGGGTACAAACCATCGACAAACCACTGGTAGGTATCAAATCCGCTGGGGGCCGTCAGGACGACCGAACTGTTCATGAGCACAGAAAGGACATTATCAGGCGCTTCTGCCGGCGTCAGGGCCTGATCGGTTCCGGTCGCAACTGACACCGTTAAGTTCACATTGGTGAGCGTCGCGAGCGTGATGGTCACCGCATTCGCCTGCCCGGCTTCGAGCGTGGCATCCGCGCTGCCCGCCAGGATCTCGGTGCCAGCAGCATCGAAGCCGCTGACAACTATGGTCCAGTCGCCCGGCACCAGGTCGGTGACCGAGGCCTCCGCCGAATCGCTAGCGAGACTGGTTGGTCCAAAGGAGGCGCCATCGGGACCGTCGCCCTTGATGGACCAAGTGGACATCAGTGTCGGCAGCAACGTCTTGGCTGCAGTCGAACCCAGCCGAATCGAAAAGCCCGCCTTGTTGGAAAACGAACTAAGGGGCAACGTGCAAGCGGACAACAGAAGGACGGCAGCAGCGAACACCGAAGCTACCCCACCTCTCCATAACCGACGATTTTTCACTGGGCAATCCTCCACTTTTCACTAATGTAGGATTGCCGAGTGGATTGGTCAAGGTTGAAGGTCTTACTGAGCAGTCAACACGATCGCTCCCGTCAGGTAAGAACTTGCCGAAAGAGCGTAGCCAAAGGTCGCGCCGGGGCTGAAGGTTGTAGCTTCGACGTAATAGGTGTCCGTAGAGCTAACCAACGGGTTGGGAGCGGCCAGGGTCATCGTGATCATGGAGTCATATGTTCCTCCCGAATCGTCGTTGGCAGCAACTATAGTCCCCCCCCAACTGTCTTTGTACAAGAAGAGGTAGCTGTCAGATCCCGGTGCAACCATCGAGATCGTCACGGTTTGCGCGGCACTGATCGTGAACGAGTACACATCTGCATACGAACCTGTGCGCCCCTTCGACATGTTGTCGGTAAGGGTGATTTGACCCGTGGCTGGGACACCAAAAGTGGCACGCAAGCTGACGGGTGATGAAGGCATAGTCAGAGTCGTCACGGCACTTCGAGTTCCCGCGACGTAGGCAGAGTCTCCTTGCCAATCGACAAAGGCATACGTGGACGCCGGCGTCGCCGTCAGGTGAATCACGGTTCCGGCAGGGAACTCTGTTCCCGCTTCCTGAACACTCACCGTTCCGTAGGACAAGTTGGTCGAAATGACGTTCAAGGCATAAACCGGCACCGCCACCCACTGAGCGTAGAGCGGGACATCAGCCGTTGCATTCGAGGCCATCGTGAAGCTTCCCGCGTTGCTGTAGGCGGTGCCGGAGCCATCGGCTTGTGTGTTCCAGCCGGTAAAGACGGTGGCTCCCGAGGGTCCAGTCATATTGGAACCCAACGAAGGCAACGTGGTTGTCGAACCCTGGGCAAGTACCAGCGGTGACAGGGAACCTGACCCCGTATTGGCATCGAATACGACTTGATACCGGTAGGTCCACCGTGCGTGCAAAGTGAAGTCGCCAGTTGAGTTAGCCGGCATGGTGAAGGTCGCCGCGTTGCTGTAGGTCGTGCCGCTCCCGTTGGCTTGGGTGTTCCAACTTGCAAAAAGTGAATAGGGCGCGGTCGAGGGGGGCGCGAGACCGCTGGACGACGGCAAGGTACCTGAGGTTCCAACTACCAGCGGAAGCGGAGTGAGATCGCCGCTCCCCCCGTTGGGGTCAAACAGGACGCGATACTGGTTGAGCCATTGGGCGTACAAGATCACGTCGCCCGTGGCATTCGAAGCCAAAGTATAATTGCCGGCATCGGCAATGGCCGTTCCCGAGCCATTGGCGGCGGTGTTCCACCCACCGAAAGCTGGGGCGCCCAACGGTCCCGACATATTGGAACCCAAGGAAGGAAGCGTCGTAGTCGCCCCGACGGCAACCGCTAGAGCAGTCAAGTTCCCCGTCCCCGTGTTGGCGCCAAAGTTCACTAAATAGCGGTAGGTCCACTTGGCGTACAAGACGACATCACCAGTCGCGTTGGACGGCATGGTGAAGGTCGCGCCCTCGGCGTAGTTCGTCCCGTTGCCGTTTGCCAAGGTGTTCCACCCAGCGAAAAGCGACTGGGGTGCCGTCGAAGGCGGCAGCAGGCCGGTAGGAGGCGTCACGGTTCCGCTCGTCCCGACAGCAAGCGGCAGCGCGGCCACCGAACCGGTACCGAGGTTGGGGTTGAAGGTCACGTAGTACTGATTGACCCACTGGGCATACAAGTTAACATCGCGGTCCGAAGTCATGCGGAACGTCGCCCCTACGCCGTAGGAAGTTCCTTTCCCATCCGCCTGGGTGTTCCACCCGGCAAACGCCTGGCCGACCGGAGGGCTGAAACTCGCGTTGGGCAAGGCATCGGCGAAGTCAAACGGTAGTGGCAGGTCTGCCATCATACCTTCTCCGCCGTTGGCGTCGAAAAGCACGAGGAACGAAGGGCGCGAAAGGGCAATGCTGCTGGAGGCAAAATCGTAGACGTGGAGGATTTCGCTGTAGATTCCCAGCTGTGTATGGTCGTTGTTCGTCAAACGAAGCTGAACCAAGTAGGTACCGCTCTTGAGTTGACCTTCAAAGAGTGCGGTCTTGGCCTGACTGCTCAGTGAGTACGTCATGGCCGTCATGCGTCCGGTCGCGTCAGCGAGCGGAGCAGTACCATCGAGTGCAACGTTGGCTATCGCGTCGGGCGAGGCTTGGGACAGGTCCTTGATCGGCCAGGGGGACAGGACGAAGTCGACCAGACTAGCGGCCTCGCTGAAGTTCAGGGCAATGGAAAACGCCCCTGAGGCCTCTTGGGTGGGAAGAACTCGGATCGTGACGTCATTGGCGCCCGACACAAGGGTCACTTTGGTGCTCCCCCGCCCGATCAGACGATCGACTGCGTCAAAAGCCGTCACTTCAACGGTCCATTCGCCCTCGGCGACGGTGTAGGGCTGGCCTGCCATCACCGGACCCAGGTCAATGTTCTCGCTCCCGTTCACCAGCGTGGCCTGATAGTGTTCTGCGGCCGGAGCATTGGCCAGAATCGTGCGGGCCTGGGTGCGTGGAAGGTTGAGCGTGAGGGTGGTTCCCAAAAAGGACACAACGGGAGCGCACGACGTAAGAATCAGCAGGGCCGAAAACAAAGCGGCAAGACGGCGGGAGTTCATTGTGGCCCCCTGAGGTCGGTCACCCACAAGTCTTGCGAATAGGTCAGGCCGTCCTTGGAAACGACAATCAGGATCTTCACGGTGGTCGAGGGGAGTGAGGAGGCGCCGGTACCCCACAGGACGCATTGGGCCTGCCCCGAAAGCTGGGCCTGCCAAACGCCGTCGAAGTACCACTCGTAGCTCTCGAGGCCCGAACTTGCATTGAGCGAGATCGTGGTATGGGCGCTTGGATCGAAGGTGACAATCTGGTTGAGCACCGGCAGGTCAGAACCGTCCGAGGAGTTTGTGACGCTGATCGCAGGGGCCGTCGGAAACCCGAAGTCAATGGTCACAGAAAGGGGGTTCGCAGGAGCAACCGTGATGCTGACGTCGTTGGTCGCGTCAGCCACGAGCGTTGCAACGGCCGTACCAGTCAAGACGATCCCGTTCTGGGAATCGAAGCCACTCACGGTGATCGTCCAGTCGCCTTCCGTCAAGCCCGGAATATGCGCTGTAGTTTGATCGCTGGCAAGGATTTGTTCGAACGAGGAAGACTCAGGGCCAAGGCCCGTAACGGTCCAACTGGCTAAGTCAGTCGCCACGAAGCGGGGACTGACGAAGGTGGAAGGCAGGGTCAAATGAACGGCAAGGCTACGGGTCACGACCGAACCTGGCATCACGCACGAAAACGCCAGCAGCGAGATGGCGGTGACCAGCACCAGCAAAACCAGTTCAGTTCGTTTCATCGGGAGCCCCCGAGGTTATTCACCTCTATAAACATACGCCGAGCGGTGGCGTAAAGCCATAGGTGATTTGGCTTTCAGTGCGCCAGGAGCTCCCACCGCGCGTACAACACCGTATCGCCGCTGAGCAACATCTGGTCTTCGACATCGCGGCCGGTGCCGTCGGCACGGGTATTCCAGCCGGCAAAACGGTAGCCGTCACGAACCAAAAGGTTGTCTTGTTCCACGGGAGCAATGCGGTTGGGAAAGCCCTGAACCGCGCAAACCAACCCTGCACCCCCGTTGGGATCGTACGAGAGCGTGGGAGGAAGAGCAGTAGCCGGACCACACGAGGCCAGCAACAACGCGACGACAGCAGACGCAAGAGTCAATCCGACTCGAAGCACACGCATGACGAACCTCCATATCATCATTATATCCATAATCTCTGTTTAATCTAGTTTCTCTACATCTTTTCTGTGGAAAATTCCAGCAATCGTTCCAGGGGCGAACTAGAATGACTCTATGACCTTAGCGGCCAGAACCCTCAATTCGGTTCTCGACACCTTTCAGAAGAAGGAAGGCATTTGGAAGAGCACCGCGCGCGTTTCGTACTCCCAACTCTACAAGTCGCTTGAGAGCTCCACCGTGTGTTTCGCGGAATGGGATCCCGAACGAGGTCTGTACTATCTCGACTTTTCAGGCCTCGAAGATGATGCGGTCACCATCGACCTGTTGATGCTCGATTTTTCCGGCGTGCAGGGCAACGACCATTACCGGTTCGAACTGACCGCAGGGGGTCGTTTGGGCGGGGTTGAACTGCAAACTCACGTCGCGGGTCCTCTGCCCTTCCTTCCCGAGATCGGGGAATGGATCGAACCCGATTACGAGAACCGCTCACCGCCGCTGACGCTGGAGGCGTGGCAGAGCTACCTGGCCCAGTTGGTGCCCATGACACCGCCGTTGTGAGGATGCGATGGACCTGAGCAAGGTGTTTCCCCCCGAGATTGTCGAATGGTTGTTGCACTACGGTCTGTTTCTGGCGGTCTGCCTGTTTGTCGGTTTGTTGCTTCTGGTGCTGTTCCGGCCGTTCTGGCTGTGGTTCAGCGGTCAGGGCGAGGCCCTCGAACGGCTGCGCCGCCTGGACGACGACCAGCGTAAAGTGTTGTTCGAGCTCGAAATGCTGAACAAGACCCTCACGATTCCACTCAAAAAGGGCGGCAAACCCAAGGAGGAGGCCCCCCCCGCCCCCCAATCCACGCCGGTCGATGCAGGAGAGTTCCTCAAGGCCCTCGAAAAAAACCGCAAGCGGCTTCAGGACAACGACGATACCTGAGGGGGTTGTCCGCCATTCCAGCGGTTTGCTATACTCCCGCGCATGAACAGCGCCCTATCCACCCAAGACCCCGCTTTGTACGGCATGATCCGTGCCGAAGAAGCCTACCAAAAGTCCACCATCCGGTTGATTGCCAGCGAAAACTACGTGTCGAAGGCCGTGCTCGAAGCTTCGGGTTCGGTGTTCGCCAACAAGTACTCCGAAGGCTACCCGGGAGCCCGCTACTACCAGGGCCAAATCAACTGCGACGCCGTGGAACGCCTGGCCATCGAGCGCGCCAAAAAGCTGTTCGGTGCCGAACACGTGAACGTGCAGCCCTATTCCGGCTCCCCGGCCAACTTGGCCGTGTACTTCGCGTTCTGCCAGCCCGGCGACACCATTTTGGGGCTCAACCTCAGCCACGGCGGGCACCTGACGCACGGCAGCAAGGTCAGCCTGACCGGCAAGTGGCTCAACGCGGTGCATTATTCCTTGGATGAAAAGACCGGCCTGATCAACTACGACGAAGTGCGCAAACTCGCCCTCGAGCACAAACCCAAGGTGCTCATCGCGGGCCATTCGGCCTACCCTCGCCAGCTCGATTTTGCCCGCTTCCGGGCCATCGCCGACGAGTGCGGTGCCATCCTGTTTGTCGACATGGCGCACATCGCGGGCCTGGTGGCCGGTGGTGCCCATCCCAGCCCCATCCCTTACGCCGACGTGGTGACGACGACCACGCACAAGACGCTCCGCGGGCCCCGTGGCGCCATGATTCTGTGCAAAGAGGTTCACGCCAAGGCCATCGACAAAGCGGTGTTCCCGGGCCTGCAGGGAGGCCCGCACAACGCCACCACGGCTGCCATCGCGACCGCGCTGCGCGAAGCCCTCGACCCGAGTTTCAAGACTTACGCCGCCAACGTGGTCGCCAACGCCAAGGTACTCGCCGCAGCGCTCACCAAACGCGGTTTCGACCTGATTTCGGGCGGCACCGACAACCACCTGATGCTCATCAACTTGACCAACAAAGGGGTGAGCGGCAAGTTGGCCGCCGTGGCCCTCGAAAAGGCCGGCATCGTGCTCAATTACAACACCGTGCCCGGCGAAACGCGCAAGGCCAGCGACCCCAGCGGCATCCGCCTGGGTACCCCCAGCGTCACCAGCCGAGGCTTTGGCCCCGCCGAGATGGAAAAACTGGCCGTTTGGATGGACCGCGCCCTGCAAGCCGGCGA
Organism: Spirochaetales bacterium; assembly: GCA_037142615.1. GTDB lineage: Bacteria > Spirochaetota > Spirochaetia > JABEVK01 > JABEVK01 > JAIFLN01. The sequence continues at coordinate 36,587 of JBAXAI010000031.1, forward strand.
TGACGAGGCCGAATTGGCCAAGATCAACGCCGAAGTCGCGGCGCTTTGCGCTCAGTTTCCCGTCCCAGGATTGGACTAAAGCTTGACGTCGAGGACGATCCGGCCTTTTTTGCCGTGGTAGGTTTCCAGGTCGTTGGAGTCATCGCCACCTGAGGCCAGGATAACCTTGTAGGTTTCGCCTTCGACGAGCACGGGGTCTTTGGCGTTGCCGTCATTGAGCGGCATGCTGAAGGTGATGGTGGTGACGCCGTCGGCGAACGTGGCGTCGCGGGCGGTCAGCACGTCTTTGCCTCCCACCTTGTCTTGCGGGCCGTGGCGGTCCTTGGCGTAGCCGAAGTGGTCGACCACGGTGCCCTTTCCCTCGAGGGCGAAGCCCAAAATGATATGGCTGCCTTCCATGGTGCCGGTCTTACCGAAGCCCACGCCCACCCAACCGTTGGCCGCGTAGCTGACGGTCACATCGATGGCATTGTCGTGAATCTTCCACGACATCTTGTAGCCATCTTGAGAAACCGTCTTGATTCCATCGGTCAGCGGGGTGGCCGTCACGGGAGCTGTGGCGGCCGGGGCGGCGGTGGCCTGGTTGCCGCCAAACACGATTTCGCCGCCGTAAAAGCCCAGCGCGCTCACCATGAGGGTTCCCAGCAAGGTGAAAATCAGCGGCAACAGAGGTTTTTCCTGACCCTTCTTGAACAGCAGGATATTACCCAAAAGGACGAGGAACAGCAGACCGGCCAAAACCAGTTTGATGCTGATCTCGACCATTTTGGTGGAGCCGCCGTAAAAGTGCATCCAGTCGATGATTCCCACGGCCACGGTGGGGAACCAGAAGATAAAGCCGATGACCGTCAGTTGGCGGCTGGTCTTGTAGAACTCAGGTTTTTTGAAGAAGAACGCCACGGCGGCAAACAGGAACGACGCGATGACGGGCCCCACCACCATGGTGATGAGCACGGGGTGAAGGGGGTGTGCGAAGCCGACCAATCCCAATAAGTCGTAGAACAGTTGATCCATGAGGACCTCCCGCGAAATTATTCCGACTAAAACAGTCGCTTATTGAAGTTAAGATAGGCTTGGGGTCTTGTCAAGGACGGAAATACAGGACGATGAAGACCAACGGAAGGTAGATCACCGAAGCCCGCAGCAGGTGGCGCGCGTGTAAAACCTGGCGTGTCCACACCGCCCGGATGCCGAACACCAAGAACAGCCCGCCCAAACCGACGGCCAGCACAGTGGTGATCCACGTTCCCGTGCCAATCAGCACCGGAACAACCCCCAAGGCGATGAGCAGCACAATGGGGACGACGATTTGCCAGGCCACGTGAACGCCTGTGGTGTCGACCACCGGCAGAACCTTGATGTCGGCCTTGGCGTAGTCTTCGCGGTACATCATTTCGATCGAAAGGAAGTGGGGAAACTGCCACAAAAACAGCACGCCGAAAAGCACCCACGCGTACAAGTCGACAGTACCGGTGGCAATGGCCCAACCGGCCAGTGGGGGCGCGGCGCCAGGCAGCGCCCCGATGGCGGTGTGGTAGGCAGTTTTGTACTTAAGCGGCGTATACAGGGCCAGGTAACTGACCGCGACAAACAGGGCGATGCCGCCGGTCAGCCAGTTGCCCCACCATACCGAAAGGCCCAGGCCCAACGCGGTGAACAGGGTGCCGAACCAGAAGGCCCTCGCCTCCGAGATTTTGCCGGAAGGAATGGGGCGCTCGGCCGTGCGAGCCATGAGTTTGTCCTGGTTGCGCTCCATCCAGTGGTTGAGGGCAAAGATGCCGGCACCCAGCGAGCCGACGCTGGCGAAGACCACAAAAAAGCCCCACAGGGTAAAAAGGGGACCCGAAGCGATGGCGTAACTGGTCAAGGCGACGACCAGCAGCAGGGCCGTGATCCTGGGCTTTGCCAACTCGAGATAGCCGGCCAGTTCGGTGCGAAACTTCATGCAGGTCCTCCAGCACGCCAAGATAGCAGAAATCCCGGTCGTTGCACACCGGGTTGGGGAGGTTGCCCCGGCACAAGAATTGGACTACGTTACGGGTATGCCGTTCAAAGAACCCGTCCATACCATTGTCAAGGCGATTCTCGACTCGTACACCGAGGTGGGAGGAATCAACCATCTGGGGGGCAATACCCTGCCGTCGATGGAAGCGGTCGAAATCCTGCTCCGCGACCTGCAGAATCTGGTGTTTCCGGGCTATTACGAGACCTTGCCGGCAATCGACCGCAAGGAACTGCCCTACGCCACGGCCGAGCACGTATTCCGCGTGGCCAAGGGGCTGATCAGCGAGGTCGACAAGGCGCTCAGCTTTGGCCGGCAACCCGACGACTGCACCAACTCCGAGACCGCGGTGTTCGCGCTGCTGAAGTCCATCCCCGACATCCGCCTGGCGATGAAGGAAGACGTGTCGGCCATGCTCGACGGTGACCCCGCCGCCACGTCGGGCGAAGAAATCATCCTCGCCTACCCAGGCATCGAGGCCATTTTGGTGCACCGGCTGGCCCATGTGCTGTACTTGCAACGGGTTCCGCTCATTCCCCGCATGATGAGCGAGCTGATCCACCGGAAGACCGGCATCGACATTCACCCAGGGGCCACCATCGGCAAGCGGTTCTACATCGACCACGGCACGGGCATCGTCATCGGCGAAACCTGCGTGATCGGCGATGACGTCAAACTCTACCAGGGCGTCACGCTGGGAGCGCTTTCGGTGAAAAAGCGCACCGCCAGCAAAAAGCGCCACCCGACCATCGAAGACCACGTGACCATCTACGCCGGGGCAACCATTCTCGGCGGCGAAACGGTGATTGGGAGGCTCAGCACCCTCGGGGGCAACGTCTGGATCACCGAATCGGTGCCAGCGGCGTCGATCATTCTGAACAAGCCGCAAGAACACCTGGTGGCCCAGCGCGACCTCGGAGCGTCCAACTACTCGATTTAGCGCCGGCTCGGTTTCAGCGCAACCGGGCGTCGACACCAAGCTGAACCAGCGTCGACACGACCTCGGCCAGCTCGGCCTCGGTGGGGGCACGGGTGTTCACCATCGACACCTCAAGAACCGCCCCGGGCCGGTAAGCCTGCACCCACAGGGGAAGGTTCGCCGCCAGCCCCTGCAGCGCCGAGGCATACTCGGGCAGATCTTGGGCGCGGTTAAGGCCGGGAACCCACGTGAGGCGCACTTCGCTGCGGCCGGGCCAGCGCTCGGCCAGCAACTTCAGCGAATCGGTCAGCAAGTTCGCCGCCACGGGAAGGCCCGCCGAGGCCGCGTACCGAGTGGGGGCGTTTTTCAAGTCCATCGCGACGTAGTCCACCAAACCCGGATCCAGCCTCTCCAATCGCCGGGGGAGCGTGCCATTCGTGTCGAGCTTGATCTGGTAGCCCAAAGCCCGGACCTCAGCAAGCAGCGCCTCGGTACCCGGATGAAACAGCGGCTCGCCACCGGTAATCACCACGCCCCCCAAAACGTTGCGGCGCTTGGCCAGAAAACTCAGCAGGTCGTCGCGGGGCAACAGGTCGTCTGCCCAGGGAGCGTGCACCAGCCCGGGGTTCTGGCACCAAGGGCAGCGCAGGTTGCAGCCGGGCACAAACACCACGGCGGCCACTTGGCCGGGATAGTCGAGGAGCGTGGTTTTGACCAGACCGTAGGCGTTGGGGAGCGGTGAATGTTGCGACACCTGACCATCATGGCGTTTTGCTCTACGATGGTCGAGCGCCCCGACCAAGGAGTTCCCCCTGAGCCCAACTCTGCCCGAACTGCAAACCCGCATCGATACGCTCGAAACCCGTGACGCCTACCGCGAGGACACGCTGGCCCAACTGAGCGAACTGATTTACCGCCAGCAGAAACAAATCGACCGGCTGGAGCATCTGCTCGAAACGTTGGAACAGAAGGTGAAGGGGCTCGCCTCGGGCGAAAGCTCGCCCCTGCCCGACAACGAACGGCCGCCGCACTACTGAGGGCTGTCGTGGGGACGAGGCTCGAGAAGCGCCCACAGTTCGCGGCCCTCGACGCGGTGCAGGCCCGAGCGGACCACATCGACGTCGGGGTCGACCGCGTGGCCGGATTGAGCCGACAGCCACTCGGCGACGCGGGGACGGCAGAACCGGCCCTGGCACCAGCCCATGCCGGCGCGCGAGCGGCGTTTGAGGGCGTCGATGGTCGTCGAGGGCACACCGCGGGCGTAGGCCTCGGCCAGATCGCGCTCGCGCACCTGCTCGCAGCGGCACACGACGCGCTCGGGACTTCCGGGCGGCAAGCGGGTCAGCGCTTCGACCTGCGCGAAGGGCAAGGGGGCGTTCCTGCGGCTCAGGTGGACCGGTAACGCGCTGCGAAGCGGGTCGAAGTCGGGCCGGGGGCGCAGCGCCAAGCCTTCGTCGGCCATGCCTTCCAACAACAGGCGCACGAGAGCCGGCGAGGAGGTGAGCCCGGGGCTTTGAATGCCCACCGCGCGGTGCCAGCGCGGGTGCGCCCGGAAGTCGGCCGGCCCCACGAGAAAGTCGCCACCGGAAGCCATGGCCCGCACGCCAGTGAAGCTGCGGATAGCCTTTTTGAGGTCAAGGCCGCCAACCACTTTGCCCGCCTGTTCGACCAAAGCGCGCAAACGGTCGGCGTGGGTGTGCCGGGCACCGTCTTCGTTGCGGGCATCGGGGCCGAGCAGCAGGTTGCCCTGGTAGGTGGGGCCCACCAGCACACCTTTGCCCAGCGGACCCGGCAATTGAAACAACACCGAATTGACGAGCGCTCCGGTGCCGGGAGCGAACACGAGGTACTCGCCCGAGCGGGGCGTGAGCGTCGAATCGGTGATTCCCGCCAAGGCGTCGAGCTTGCCCCCGGCGAGACCGGCGCAGTTGACCACAAAGCGCGTGTCGTACTGCGAGTCCGACGTCGTGAGCCGCCAGAGACCGTGGAGCACCGGTGGCCCAACAGCCACCACCTGCTGGTTGAGGCGCACCTCGACGCCGTTGTGCATCGCGTTTTCCAGCGCCGCCAAAGCGAGGTCCCAGGGGCTGCACACGCCCGCTCCTGCGCACCACAACCCGCCCTGCACTTCGGGGTTCACGTTGGGCTCGTGGGCCAACACCTGCTCACGGGTCCACAATTCCAGGTCGGGCACCCCGTTGGCGACTCCCTGCTCGTACAGGGCCTTCAGTCGGGCCGCGCTGTCGGCAAAACCAAGGACCAAGCTGCCAGTGACGCGAAAGCCAAAACCCAGCTCGGCCTCGAGTTGGGCGAACGACAGCCGACCCGGAAGGCACAGGCGGCCTTTGAGCGTGGCGGAACTTTCGGCAAAGCCACCGTGCACGATGGCCGAGTTGGCCTTGGTGGCGCCCATCGCGGCGTCGGGCTCACTTTCGAGGACCAGGACCTTCAGGTCGTAACGGGCCAGTTCGCGGGCCGTGAGCGCACCCACCACCCCCGCCCCGACCACGATGACGTCATACGCCACGGAACCTCGCGACGGCGCGGGTGGCGACAAGATCGATCCCGCTGTTGGCGAGGTTGACCGCGATCACGCGGCCCACCGCGACAGGAGCTTCGATGCGCAGTTCCTTGGCCACGGCGAGGGCCTCGGTCAACAAGCGACGGGGGATGGCCCCGGTGGTCCGCACGCTCACCAACTCGTCGTCACCGCGCAGCACCCGCACGCTGGTGGTGAGGGTCCGCACGGGGTCTTCGATCTCCTGGACGGCCCACGGGGGGCCTTTTTCGCAGGTATTTCCCGCCACGTCTACGACTTTTCCGTGGTCATCGAGGGCAATGGCCAGCCGGCAACCCACCGGGCATTGGATGCAGGTAAGGAACTTGGTGCTAGGCATCGGTGACCACCTCCACGGTGAGCGGCAGAGCGGGATCGAGTTTGGCCGCCACGATTCTCAGGCGTTCCATTTCGCCGGGGGTCAGGGCCGCGCTCTTGGTCTCGCGCACCACACGGTCGTTTTGCCGCACCACCCAGCGGGCGCGCTCGAAGGGCCGCGAGCACCGCAGGAACAGCGTGAGGTCGCTGCCCGGGCACCACAGCGACGGGTTGAGGATGCCCACGTTGGCCCCGCGTTCGATCGGCAAGCGCGGCGGCCGGGGTTGGCCCTTGGCAAAGCGTGCCGCAGATCGGCCCGCGACGACCCCCTCGTCGGTGACGTAGTCGACCAGATCGTAGATGACGGTGCAGTTGCCGGCGGCGAACACCCAGTCGAGGTCGGTGCCCATAATGGCATCGACGACGACGCCCCGGCCACGCGGGTCGATGGCCACGAGGTTCATCACCGGGGTGGTCGACGGCACCAGCCCCACCGAAAGCACCAGCGTGTCGACTGCGAACGAGCGTTCGCTTCCCTTCACCGGGTTGGCGTTTTCATCGACCTGGGTGGTGACCACTTCTTGCAGGCGGCCGTTGCCGCGCACTTCGGCCACCGTGGTGCTCAAAAGCAGCGGGATGTTGTAGTCGTCGAGGCACTGCGCGACGTTACGTTCCAGCCCGCCCGGGAAAGGCTGGCGTTCGAGCACGGCTTGCACCTCGATGCCTTCGAGCGTCAGGCGGCGAGCCATGATCAGGCCGATGTCGCCGCTGCCCAAGATCAGGGCCTTGGTGCCCGGCAGTCGATTGTCGAGGTTGACCAAGCGCTGCGCTACTCCAGCTGTAAAAATGCCCGACACCCGGTCGCCGGGGATCAGCAGGCTGCCAAAAGGCCGCTCTCGCGCGCCGGCAGCGTAGACCAGGGCCTTGCAGGTGACGGTTTCGAGTCCGGTTTCGCCCACGAGCACCAACTGGCGGTTCGCGGCGTTGATGTCGCGCACAAAGCGGCCGGTCAGCAGGGTGATTCCCGAGGGTACCGCTGGGCCCCCTCTTACGTTGGCGGAAGTCTCGTCCCACAGGCGCGAGGCGTACTCGGGGCCGGTGAGGGCCTCTTTGTAGCGGTGCAAACCGAACCCGTCGTGGATGCACTGGCCCAAAA
>JBAXAI010000032.1:0-43150 GCA_037142615.1 Spirochaetales bacterium
AGCTCCGCCCCCTTCTGTTGCCCGACTCCTCCGCCAGCCCGCTGCGGGTGTCGTGGGGCTGGGGCGAGGCCGTGCCGTCTTCGGTGTACCTCTGGCCCGTGGCGCAGGTTGGGCATTTGCTGGGAGTGGTGGTGGTGGCCACGCAGACGGCTCTCGACGCTGGTCGGCTGGCCTTTGTCGAGGAACTCTTGCCCATGGTCGCGATGAACCTCGAAATCCTGGCCCGGAACGCGAAGACCCGGGAACTGTTGCAAGAGGCACAGCGCCAAAGCCATACCTTGGCCCAAAGCCGGGCGACCACGACGTCCCTCCTGAACGCTATTCCCGACGTGATTTTCTACAAGACGGCCGAAGGGGTTTACTTGGGGTGCAACGAGGCCTTTGCCAGCCTGATTGGGCGCCCGGTGGGCGAGATCGTGGGCAAAACCGACTACGACCTGTATCCGCGCGAGGTCGCCGACTACTACCGGAGTGATGACGTTGCCGTTCTCGCTCTCCCGAAAGGACGCTCGCTCGAAGAGTGGGTCGACTTTGCCGACGGGCGTCACCTGCTCCTCGACACTGTCAAATCGCCGTTCTGGGATGACAACGGTCAACTGCTTGGTCTGCTCAGCATCGGGCGTGATGTGACCGAACGGCAGCAAGAAAAGGAAAGGCTCGACCAGGAACGCGCCAAGCTTCAAGAGATTCTCGATGCTTCCCCCCTGGGCGTAGGCATCACCGTGAACGGGGTGGCCCGAATGCTCAACCCCATGCTCCGTACCATGATCGACGCCGAGGTGGGGCGCTCGATTTCCAACATCTACGTCAACCCCTCTGACCGCGATCGGATTGTGGACGGGCTCAAACAGCAGCGCGTCATCCGCGACGTGGAGTTCGCAATCTACAACCGCGAACGGCAACCGCGTACCATGCTGGTCACGTTCATGCGCATCGACTACGAGAATGATTCGGGTGTCTTGGTTTGGATGCTCGATATCACAGGAACCAAAACCAAAAAAGGAGCTACACGTGGAAAGAGCTAAATCGTTCCCCTACCTGGACATTTTCTGGGTGGAAGAGTGCCGCTGCGTTCTTTTGCAGTGGAAGGGAGGAGCCCTGGGCCGCGACCTGCATGCGGGCATGAACGCAGCCTTGGAAGAATTGCGGGCCCGGGGCACCGGCGCCCAATTGATCGGTGACACGACCCACATCGGTCAGCTCAGCGATGAGGAACAGACGTGGATCAACACCGATTGGCACCCCCGGTTCCTCGCCACGGGGACGCACTACCTGGCCGCCGTCCTGCCTGCCTCGGTGGTAGCCAAGATGAATCTGAGTTCCACCCTTCAGAAGTACGAAGGCACCAATTTGACCGTCTTCAGCTGCGCGAGCCAGAAAGAGGCCATCGACTGGATGAAGAGCGTCAACACCTAAGATGAAGCGTCGCAGGCCCACCGTCACCGCCCTCACTCAGCGCCTCCGTGCCATCCTGGCGGGCGAACGGGGTGTGCCTTTCGACTTTCTGGACGAACCCGGCGAGTTGGGCGACTTGACGCGTGCCCTCGAGGACTACCGCCTTGCCGAACTGGCCGCGGAAAGCAGTTCCCGGTCTCGGAAAGTCTTTGAAGAGCTCGAGGACCAGTTGCAGACGGCAACCACCTACGAGGAGTTCGGCACGCGGCTCGGTGCGTTGTTGGCACCCTTGATGGGCACGGTGTATGCAGCGTTCTACCTCGCCGATGAACAGCGTACCCGACTATCGCGGGTGGGGGGCGCGGGTTACGACGCAACCCTCCACGCCGACGCCTTTGCCTGGGGGGAAGGTCTGGTCGGTCAGGCGGCGGTCGACCAGCGACCCCTGTCGCTAAGTCTGGGACAGGGGCCTTCAAACCAACCCGATGGTCTCAAGGTCAGTGTGGGTTTGGGCGCTTTGGCGCTCCGAAATGTGCTGGCCCTTCCTCTGGTCAACCGGGGCCAGGTTCTTGCCATTCTGGAACTGGGAACTTTGGCTACCTTCGATCACGACAAGCAGCAGGCCCTCGAAGACTTCCTGCCCGAGGTGACCGAGAAGCTCCAGATTCTGGCGGGAACCGTGGCGACCCGTGAGCTCCTCCAGGAGACCCAAAAGCAGGCGGGCGAAATTGCGGCCAGCCGCTCCACCATGAGCGCCCTCATCGATTCCATCCCCGACCTGATCTTTTTCAAGAACCCCGAGGGCGTTTACTTGGGTTGCAACGTGGCTTTTGGTCGGCTCTTGGGACGAACTCCTGCCGAAATCGTGGGCAAGACTGACTACGACCTGTTCCCCCGGGAGGTTGCCGACTTCTTCCGCAAGAACGACAACGCGATGATGGCGGAAGGCAAGGAACGCAAGAACGAAGAAGTGGTCGCCTACCCCGACGGCCACGAGGTCCTTCTCGACACTCTCAAGTCGCCGTTCTGGAACCATGAGGGCACTTTGCTGGGCATCCTGGGCATCAGCCGCGACATCACCGAGCGTAAAGCCGCCGAGGAGCGCCTGCGGCTGAACAATACCTTTGCCGATCAGGCTCTGGAGCTCACGAAGTCGGGCTACTGGCAGATCGACTACCGCGACCCCGATCACTACATCAGCTCGCCGCGCGCCATGGACATTTACGGCGAGACCCCCCGGCCCGAGTTCAAGTACCGAATGACCGACGAATGGCTCAACCGCATTGTGGCGGCCAGTCCCGAGCTGGCCGAAGCCACGGGAGCCCACTACGCCGAGGCTCTCGCGGGCAAGGTTCCCCGCTACGACTTCGTGTACCCGTTTGTGCGTCCCGTGGACGGAAAGCTGGCGTGGATCCATGCCATCGGCAACATCGTTCGCCACGAAAACGGCGAGCCGCAAATGATGTACGGGGTGGCGCAGGACGTCACCGAAGCCAAACTGGCGGAGCTGGCCCTTCTCGAAAGCGAGGCCCAGCACCGCATCGTGTTCGAGAACTCCCCGTTGGGCATGATCTACTTCAGCCAGAAAGGCGAGATCCTCGACTGCAATGAGAAGTTCGTCGAGCTCATGGGCTCGACCCGCGAAAAGCTCATCGGTTTCAACACCGCGCGCGACAGCAGTCCGAACATGCGCGAGGCCCTCAAGGTGGCGCTGGCGGGTCAACCGTCGCTCTACGAGGATCTCTACACGTCGGCAACGAGCGGCAAAACGTTGTTCCTTCGCGTGATTTTCAACCCCGTTTCGCCCGGACTCACCTCGACCGAGGTCATCGCCACGCTGGAAGACATCACCGAGCGAAAGAAGTCTGAAGATGCCCTGCGCGAAGCCAAACTGGTCGCCGAAGAGGCCACGCGGGCCAAGAGTGACTTCCTGGCCAACATGAGCCACGAGATACGAACCCCGATGAACGCCATCATTGGCATGAGCCATCTGGCGCTGCAGACAGAACTTACCGGAAAGCAGCGCAACTACATCGAAAAAGTCGATGCGGCCGCGAAGAACCTGCTCGGGATCATCAATGACATTCTCGACTTCTCGAAAATCGAGGCGGGAAAGCTCTCGATGGAGAGCGCGCCCTTTGCCCTGGAAGGGGTCATGGACCACCTGGCCGACCTTTCCGTGATCAAAGCCCAGGACAAGGGTCTGGAACTGTTGTTTGATGTGGGTACCGACGTGCCGACCGGGCTCATTGGCGACTCGCTACGCTTGGGGCAGGTGATGATCAACCTCGTCGGGAACGCCATCAAGTTCACTGAGAAGGGCGAAGTGACCGTCACGGTCCACCGGGCACCCGAGAACGGGGCACCGCTCGAACCGGGTCAGGTGCGCCTGAGGTTCGCCGTGCGCGATACAGGCATCGGACTGACCGAGGCTCAGCGGACCAAGCTCTTCAGCGCCTTCACGCAGGCCGATAGTTCCACCTCGCGCAAGTATGGCGGCACAGGGCTGGGCCTGACCATCAGCAAGAAACTGGTCGAACTCATGGGAGGGGTCATAGGCGTCGACAGCGTCGCCGGAAAGGGCAGCACCTTCCATTTCACGGCGGTGTTCGGCCTGCAAAGCCAACAGCGCAGCCTGACCGTCACCGCGGAAGAAGCCAAGAACCTCCGCATCCTGGTGGTGGACGACAACGCGAGCGCGCGGGAAATCCTTCAAAACGTGCTCGCTTCGCTCAAGTTCGAGGCGACGGCGGTGGCCAGCGGCGCCCAGGCTATCGGCGAGCTGGAACAGGGGCACTTGGAACACAAGCCGTACGGTCTGGTGCTGATGGACTGGATGATGCCGGGCATGGACGGGCTCGAGACCATACAGCGCATCCGCACGGACAAGAAGATTGCCCAGACCCCGGCCTTCATCATGGTCACGGCCTACAGCCGCGAGGAGCTTCAAGCCCAAGCGGGTGACACCAAGATCGACGGGGTGCTGATCAAGCCCGTCAGTCCCTCAACCCTGCTTGACAGCATTTTGAATGCCTTGGGCCGCGAGGTTGCCCGAGGGGGACGCAAGCAGGTCCAGGCCGCCGGTTCCCAGGAGGCCGCACTCCGGGTCAAGGGCGCCTACGTACTTCTGGTCGAGGATAACCTCGTCAATCAGGAGCTGGCCACTGAGCTTCTCCAGGAGGCGGGCCTCCAGGTCGATGTGGCCAACAACGGACAGGAAGCCGTCGAAATGGTCGCCAAAGTCCGCTACGACGGAGTGCTGATGGATTGCCAAATGCCCGTCATGGATGGCTTTGAAGCCTCAAGGCGCATCCGGCAGGACGCACGTTTCGCCTCGTTGCCCATCCTGGCCATGACGGCCAACGCCATGGCGGGCGACAAGGAAAAGTGCGTCGCCGCCGGCATGAACGACCACATCGCCAAACCTCTGGACGTGGCCCAGATGTTCTTGACCCTCGCCCAATGGATCACGCCCGGAACTACCGGAGAGAAGGAAGTCGGATGAAGAACCTGACCGAGAAACTCGAACGCCTCAAACTGAATACGAAACTGCTGGTGGGCTTCGGCTTTCTGATTGCCCTCGTTGCCCTTGTCGGCGTTCAGAGCATCCTCACCACCAACACGCTGGCAGCAAGCAACCGGCAGGTGTTCGAAAAAGACCTGCTGGGCATTTCGTATGCGCTCAAGGCGCGGGTCGATTTGGTCAGCCTGGGCCGCGGCATGCGGCAAATTCTGCTCGCAGCCGACCCCAAGGAACGCGCAGACGTGCTTAAGTCCCTGTCGCAAGTCGACACCGAGCTTGTCGTCAACTTGCGCGAGTTCGAGGCGAGGATTTTCCGCGACGAAGTACTGGGGCTGTACTCGCGATTTCAGGCGGCCTACGGCTACTACCACGATCAGACAGTTGAGATCCTGCGACTCCTGGCCCGAGGCGATGCAGCCAGCGATACGGAGGCCAAACGCTTGTTGCAGAACCCTGACTTCCTGCTCAACCGTGACGCCGCCGAGAACCTGCTCGAACAGGCAGTCCTCGCAAAGGAAGAAGGGGCCAGGCTTCAGGACGTGCAGGCCATAGGTGAGGCCTCGGCCTTGACGACGAGCATCCTCGTGCTGTTGGTGGCGGGCCTCGCGGCCGGGCTCGGCATGGGTCTGCTCATCGCCCGGTCGATCCGCCGCCCCCTCGCAGGTTTGCAGGGCAGCATCGACAACCTGACCAGCGGTCGGCTGGAGGCCCCGGTGGCCTACACCGGACTTTCGAGCGAAATCGGTGACCTTGCGCGGTCCATCCAGGTGCTCCAGGCGAGCGCGCAGGTCCAGGAGCGGCAACGCTGGATCAAGCAGGAACTGGTCGAGCTGGACAGGGTTGTCCAGGCTGCGCAAACCTACGAGGAGTTTGCCGACGCGTTGACCGCCCGCGTGGCCCCTACCCTCGGACTGGTGTACGGCGCCTTCTATGTGTCCAATTCCGAGCACACCCACCTGCGTCGGGCCGGCGGGTATGCGGCCGACGACCTGCACAACGAAGGTTTTGCCTGGGGCCAAGGGCTCGTGGGACAGGCCGCGTTTGACCGAAGGCAAGTCCATCTGCAGCTTCCCGGCCAATCGTCGGTCGGGGTCTCGGTCGGGTTGGGGTTGGTCGTGGTCGAAAACATCCTTGTCTCGCCCGTCGTGCACCTCGATCAGGTTCTGGCAGTGTGGGAAATGGGCTCTATCGCCGCCTTTGACGCCAGCAAGCTCGAGTTCCTGAACGAACTGCTCCCCGTTGTCGCCGCCAAGCTCCAGATTCTGAGCGGCAACGTGGCCACGCGCGAACTGCTGGCCACCTCGCAGGCCCAGGCTCTGGCGCTTGCGAGTTCGGAGCATCAACTGCAGGCCCGCCGGGCCGAACTCGAGGCCAGCCAAGCCACGATGGCGGCGGCCGAGGAACGCACGCGCATGATCCTCGGCGCGGTGAACGAAGGCATCTGGGGCTTCTCGGCCACCGGCGAAACCACCTTCGTCAACCCGGCCGCCCTCCGCATGGTCGGGTACACGGAACAGGAGGTCTTTGGTACCTCCATGCACGCTCTGGTGCACCATCACCGCGCCGACGGTTCGGTGTATCCGCTCGAAGAGTGCCCCATGTACCGCAGCCGCATCGACGGCACGTTCCGCCGGGTGGACGACGAAGTGCTGTGGCGCAAGGATGGCAGTTCCTTCCCGGTCGAATACGAAGCCAACCCCATTGTCAAGGACGGTTCGGTTGTGGGAACCGTCATCGTGTTCCGTGACATCACAGAGCGCAAACACCTGAACGAGCAGATGGCCAGCGAGCGGGCCAAACTCCAGCAAATCCTGGACAAGAGCCCCATCGCGGTCGCCTCGCTCATGGGCGGAAAGATCGAGTTTGCCAATCCCAAGCTGTTGGATCTGTTCAACATCGAAATCGGCGGTGGCCTGCCCGACATCTGGGCCCACCCGGAACAGCGGACCGAACTCTACGGAATCTTAGGCAAGGAAGGGTACGTTTCGGATTTCCCGGCCCAACTCAAGCACAAAAGCGGCGAGCTGATCGAGGGGTTGGTGACCATGCTCCCGCTGGAGCAAGACGGCAAGACCGGGGTCTTGGGCTGGATTCAAGACGTCACCGAGCAGCGGCGGGCTGCCAACCTGGTGGCCGCCCAACAAAAGCGCCTGCAGAGCATTCTCGACCAGAGCCCGATCGCCGTCGCGACCGTCGTAAACCAGGTCGTGACCTTTGCCAACCCCCTCTTCACAGACATGTTCGGTGGCATCGTCGGCGACGCGATTCCGGCGTTCTGGGTGCATCCAGAACAGCGTGGCGAGATGTATGCCAAACTGGGGGCAGAAGGCATCGTTCACGAGTTCGAAGCCCAGCTTTACAGCAAGGACAAGGATGTTCGAGACGCCCTGATCACGATGATGCCGTTGGACGAGAGTGGCCAGCAAGGCCTCATCGGCTGGCTCCAGGACGTCACCGAGCGGAAGCGGATCGAGCAGGAAGTGAAGAATGCCCTCGAGATAGCCGAGGAGGCCACCAAGGCCAAGAGCGACTTCCTGGCCAACATGAGCCACGAAATCCGCACGCCCATGAACGCCATCATCGGGATGAGCCACCTCGCCCTGCAGACCAACCTCGACACCAAGCAGCGCAACTACATCGGCAAGGTGGACTCGGCGGCACGCAACCTCCTGGGCATCATCAACGACATCCTCGACTTCTCGAAAATCGAAGCCGGCAAGATGGCCTTCGAAACCGCACCGTTCTACCTCGAAGACGTCATGGAAAACCTCGCCGACCTGTCGGTCATCAAGGCCCAGGACAAGGGGCTGGAGCTCCTGTTCGACGTAGGGACCGACGTCCCGACCGCGTTGGTGGGCGACTCGTTGCGCCTCGGCCAGGTGATGATCAACCTTGTCGGCAACGCCATCAAGTTCACCGAAAAGGGTGAGATCACCGTCGGTATTCACAAGATCTCGGACACGGAGGATTCCGTGCGCCTGCGCTTCGAAGTCAAGGACACCGGCATCGGCCTCACCGAGGCCCAACGCAACAAGCTTTTCAGCGCTTTTGCCCAGGCCGATGCCTCCACCACGCGCAAGTACGGCGGAACCGGCTTGGGTCTGACGATCAGCAAGCGCTTGGTCGAGCTGATGGAAGGCGAGATCGGCGTCGACAGTGTGCCGGGTCAGGGAAGCACCTTCCACTTCACCGCCCAGTTCGGCAAACAACCGGAACAGCGCCATCTTGCGCTCCATGCCCAGGACGTTTCGGGGCTGCGCATTCTGGTCGTCGATGACAACGCGAGCGCGCGGGAGATTCTGCAGAGTATTTTGGGTTCGCTCAAGTTCGACGCCACAGCCGTGAGCTCCGGCGGCGAGGCCATCGGCGAACTCGAGCAGGCCCACCTGGAACACAAACCCTACGCTCTGGTGCTGATGGACTGGATGATGCCGGGCATGGACGGGGTCGAAACCATCAAGCGGATCCGGGCCGACATCCACCTGGCCAAGATCCCAGCCTTCGTCATGGTCACCGCGTACAGCCGCGAGGAGCTCATGGTCCGCGCCGACGGGGTGCAGATCGACGGCGTACTTGTCAAGCCCGTGAGCCCGTCGACGCTGCTCGACAGCATTCTGAATGCCCTCGGAAAAGACGTCGGCAAGCAGGCCCGCAAGCAGGAAAAGCTCGCCAACTACAAGGAGGCGGCAGAACGGGTCAGGGGCGCCCACCTGCTGCTGGTCGAGGACAATCTGGTGAACCAGGAACTGGCCACCGAGATTCTCCAGGACGCAGGACTGACCGTCGACGTGGCGAACAACGGCCTCGAAGCGGTCGAGATGGTCGCCAAGAAGGCCTACGACGGCGTGCTGATGGACTGCCAAATGCCAGTGATGGACGGCTTCGAGGCCACGCGCCAGATCCGCAAGGACGCCCGCTTCACCGAACTTCCCATCCTGGCCATGACGGCGAACGCCATGGCCGGCGACAAGGAAAAGTGCGTCGAGGCCGGCATGAACGACCACATCGCCAAGCCCATCGACGTGGCGCAGCTGTTCCTCACGCTCGCTACCTGGGTGAAGATTCTGCCTGTTTCTGTCCAGCCCTCGCCCGCTGAGCCGGTGCAGGAAGTACCGGCACCGAGTGTGTCCATTGGGGGTCTGCCGGGCATCGAGGGGCTTGACCTCGAGGGAGCCATGGCTCGGGTCGGGGGCAGCGCCAAGTTGCTCCGAAAGCTGGTGGTGCGGTTCGTTGAGACGCAGGAATTAGTCATGGACCGCATCAAGGCGGCGATGGAGGCCAGCGACACCAACACCGCGATCCGCGAGGCTCACACGGTCAAGGGACTGGCAGGCAACATCGGGGCCGGCGAGTTGGCCAACGCTGCGGCCCTCGTCGAAGGGATGCTCAACCGGGGAGAGACGTCCGGTTTCGTCGAGGCGCTCAACGCGATGGAGGCGCAGTTGGCCTCGCAGCTGGTGAGCATCCGTGCGGCCCTTGGTCTCGAAGCGCCCGCCGCGACCGTGGTTGCCAACGACCCGCTGGGACACAGTGACCTCGCTCCCGAACTGCAGAAGCTGGCCCGGCTCTTGGCCGACAGCGATTCGGAAGCTTCCGACGTGGCCGAGGAACTCGAGGAACGCCTCAAGGCCCTCAACCTGGGATCTCTGGTCAAAGAACTCATGAAGGGGATCGCCGAGTTCGACTTTGACACCGCTCTCGACCGGTTGAAGGACATCGCGGCCAAACTGGGGACCACGCTTTGACCACCCGGCGCTGGTTGCTGGCGCTCGCCACGCTGTTTGTCGTGCTCGCCCTGGTTGTCTTTGGCTGGCTCGGTGCTGCGGTGGTTGAGCAAAGAAACTCCCAGCTCAACGAGGCCCTCAACGCCCAGAAGCTGCTGGTGGCTCCCATCGTCGAAAACGCCCGCATCTTCGCCGGCCTTTACTTCGCCGAGGTCCAGGACTCGCTCAACCAGGCTCCGGAGGCGCGATTCAGCGGTCAGGAGACCACCAAGGCGTGGGCCGACTGGTACGAGTACCGTTTCGAAACGCCCTCTCTCAGCGGGCAGGTGGTCGGACCGGGGACTTCGGGTTCCGACCCTGAGTTCGCCCGTTTCCGGAAGGTTGCTCACTGGTTGTTCGATCGCAATCAGAATTATCTGGGCAATTGGTGGTCCAGCCAGGTGGACCGCACGTACTTTATCGCCCGCGACGCCCGGCACGCCGTCTCGGTTCCGGCTTGGAACCTGAACGCGGCCGTCTACAACGCCCCCGACGGCACGCTGGCCGGCGCCCTGGCGGGCAGAGCCAAGGCCATCGTCGAAGACTTTCCGGGAAACCTCCAGAAGGGGACCAAGCAGCAATACTTCACCCGTGCCTGGATTGACCCCAAAGACCTGAGGGCCCGGTTCACCATCCTGTCGCCCATGTTCGACCTGCAAGGCGTTTGGCTGGGAAATGCTGCGGTCGATTACGGGCTGTCTGAACTCGACGGCATCCTTGCCTCGAGCCGGTTGACGCAAGCCGAGTGGCTACTCATCGACGAGCAGGACTCTGTGCTGGCAAGGGCTGTTTCGGCCGGGGGCGACTTCCACAGCCTCCAGTTGGGCCAGGCTCTCGCCAGTTCCAGAGTTGCTTTGCCGTCCGCTCCCGATGGCACGCAGGCCGAGTCCGGCGGTTCTACCCTCCGCGTCAGCCAGGTTCCCGGCAGCAAGCTCCGCCTGTACGCCCTCGTGCCGACCGGGTGGCTGTACCACGACCTCCCCTTGGTGATCGAGGCTGGTCTAGCCGTGATCGTGCTGCTCATCCTCGCCTTTACGCTCATCGGCTGGTTGCAGAGGCGCAACGAGCGCACCGGCCTCTTGGTCTCGACGGAAGCCCAGGCACAGGTTGAGCAGGAGCACCGCCTTCGTGACCAGGAGGCTGCGGTCAAGGACGTCCTGGCCGTCGTCTCGAACCGACTGCACCAGCTCACCACGCGGCAGGAGTTTGCCCAGACCGTGCTTCAGGCGGCCAGCGAACATGGCGGCGCCGCGTATGGGGCCTTCTACGCGCTCGAAGGCGACAAGTCGCTGGTAGCGCTGGGAGCCCTCAGCGTCGGTCTTGACTCCCTGAAGCCCTGTCGGCTGGGAGAGGGCCTCGTGGGCGAGTGCGCAAAGACCCAGAAGGCCCTTGCCATCCGGGGGCAAGAAGCCGAAGAGTTCCGGGTCCGCTGGGGCCAGGGTCCGCTGGCCCTGGTCGCCGTCGATGTGTTGCCCCTCATCCAGACTGGAACCCTCTTGGGTGTGGTCGTCCTCGGACACCTTCAGCAACCCAGTTCCCTGGCTTCGGCGTTCTGTGAAGCGCTGCTTCCCGTGGCGGCCCTGAACCTGGAGATTCTCAACCGCAACGTCGCGACCCTCGCTCAGGCGAAGGCTCTGGAGCGCCAGCAGAGCATCCTCAAGGAAACCGAGGCCTGGAGCCAGGGCATCATTGAGTCGTCGCCCGACGGCCTGCTCGTCGTGGATTTCAGGGGGACCATCCTGATGACCAATCGACAGTCGGAGGCGATTTTCGGCTACGAACCGGGCGAGCTCATTGGCCAGGCGATCGAGCTCCTGGTTCCCTCCGCCGTCCGCCCTCGACACGGAGCCATGAGGGAGGGGTTTGTGAACAGCGAAAAACAGCGCGCTCGCATGGGAAGCGGCCGGGACCTTCATGCCGTGAGGAAGGATGGCAGCCAACTCCGGGTCGAAGTCGGTCTCAGCAAGTTGCCCGCGCTTGCTGACAGCGGCACTTGCGTCTGTGCTTGGGTCAAGCCGGTACTTTCGCTATGAACTATGCTTCACCGGCTGACAACAAGCTGCGCGCCCGGGAGTCTGGCGCATGAGCGACCTGCCCCGCCCCACGATTCTGGCCATCGACGATACTCCCGACAACTTGACCTTGCTGAACGAGTTGCTGCGCGGAGCCTATCGCGTTCTGGTGGCAAAGTCGGGGTCGGCAGCGCTCGAATTGCTGGCCCGAACCGTCCCGCCTCCCGGCCTCATCCTGCTCGACATCATGATGCCCGACATGGACGGATTCCAGACGCTCGAGCAGTTGCGCCGTCTCCCCGGTTGCGAGGCCGTGCCGGTTCTGTTCGTCAGCGCTCTTGACGACGTGCAGTCCAAGGTCCGGGGCTTCAACGCCGGTGCGGCCGACTTTATCACCAAGCCCTTCGAGCCGGAGGAGGTGCTGGCGCGGGTCCGGACCCAGTTTGCCCTGGTGAACGCCGACAGGATGAAGGCCGACGTCGAGCGGATCATGCGTCACGACCTCAAGAGTCCCCTTCACGGCATCCTGGCGACGGCCGGTTTCGAGCTCGAGAACGACCACGATCCCATGGTCCGGGAGTCGTTCCAGGTGATCCACGATTCGGGAGTCCTGCTGCTCGACATGATCAACCTGTCGTTGGATCTGTTCAAAATCGAGAACGGCACCTTCGTGCTGCAACCCGAGGACGTGGACCTGACGGCCCTTCTGACCATGCTGCGCCGCCAGCTGGACTCGCTGTTGTCGGCGGGCGAGCTCACCTGGGAGTGGACGGGAGAGCAGCCCGACGGCCTCCGTCGCAAAATCACCGGCTCCCAGCTGCTTTGCAGTTCACTGCTCGGCAACCTGCTGCGCAACGCTCTGGAGGCGTGTCCGCGGGGAACTTCGGTTCAGGTGCGTCTGGCCCGCGAAAAGGAAAGCGGGCCCTGGACCCTGTCAATCCGGAACCCGGGCGAGATTCCCACCGCCTTGCGGGGACGCCTTTTTCAGAAGTATGCTACGGCAGGAAAGATCAGCGGCACCGGTCTGGGTCTGTATTCCGCCCGCCTGATTGCCGACGCCCTGAACTTCCATCTGCAGGCCGACACGAGTGAGGCCGGATTTACCACTTTTCAGCTGCGCTTTGTTTCCGCCAAGGAGTGAACCATGACCGAGGAAAAGCCTGTCAACCGAAAGCCACTGGGCCTTCTGCCCAATGGAACGTCCATACGTGTCATCGTGGTCGACGACGAGTTCAGCCACCGCCGCATCATGGTGCAGGTGCTCAAGTCGGCGAGTTTTGACGTGGTCGCCGAAGGCGTGAACGGCGAGGATGCCCTCAAAATGGTCCCCCAGTTCAAGCCGAAGTTCCTCTTCATGGACTACCACATGCCGCGCGTGGACGGTCTCGAAGCTCTCAAAAAGCTCCACGTCAGCAACCCCGACACCAAGGTGGTCATCTGCACCACCGACAACGACAAGGACCATGTGCTCGAACTGCTCAAGTCGGGAGCCTGCGAGTACATCGTCAAGCCCATCGACCGCAAGGTGGTCATGCAGAAACTCGAGAAGCTCGTGGGACTGCCTCCCTCCTGACCTGCCGCAGGCGTGGCTCGTCTTGCCACGCCCCTCGGTTCTTTGCGATACTTGTCCAATGTCCTCCCCTACTGCCGACCCGCACCCGAGGGCCGGCCTCAAGTTGACGGTGGGTGCCATCGGAGTCGTCTTTGGCGACATCGGCACCTCTCCGCTCTACGCTCTGCGCGAATGCCTGAACCCCGAGCGAGGGGTGGCGCTGACCGCTCCCAACATCGTCGGCATCGTTTCCCTGCTCCTTTGGACCCTCACGCTGGTCGTCTGCGTGAAGTACCTGAGCTTCGTGTTGCGCGCTGACAACCGCGGCGAAGGCGGCATTCTCGCGCTCATCAGCCTGGTCGGCGGCTACCTCAAAGAGAAAACCGGTCGCGCCACTGTGTTCATCGCCCTGCTGGGCATCGTCGGCGCTTCTCTGCTGTACAGCGATGGCATCCTGACGCCTGCGGTAACGGTTCTGTCGGCTATCGAGGGGCTCAAGTTCATTAGCCCGGCCTTCGGACCTTTTGTGATCCCCATCGCGCTGGTTATCCTTGTCGGCCTGTTCGCCGTGCAGTCCAAGGGCACAGCACGGGTGGCAAGCCTCTTCGGTCCCGTGCTGATCGTCTGGTTTGCCGTGATGGGCGTGCTGGGTCTGGTGTCGGTTGTCAACGCGCCGGCCATCCTGGCTGCCCTGAATCCGTGGGAGGCCCTGCGTTTCATCGCCACAAACCCCGTGCTCGCCTTTGTCGTGCTCGGTTCGGTGTTCCTGGCGATGACGGGTGCCGAGGTGCTGTATGCCGACATGGGCCACTTCGGCAAGCGGGCCATACGCTCCGGTTGGTTCTTTTTGGTCTACCCGGCGCTCATGCTCAATTATCTGGGCCAAGGAGCCCTGCTCCTCGTGGACCCCACCCGTGTCAAAGACCTGTTCTTCCAGTTGGCTCCGGTGTGGTTCCAGTACCCGCTGGTGATCTTGGCCACCATGGCCTCCATTATCGCCAGCCAGGCCATTATTTCGGGGGCCTTTTCGCTGGCACGCCAGAGCGTTCAGCTGGGCTACTGGCCACGCATGCAGGTGCGCCATACCAGCGACGAGACCATCGGCCAAGTGTATGTGCCCTTTATCAACTGGTTCCTGATGATCGGCACGGTGACGCTGGTGCTGACCTTCCGCGAGTCGGGCAACCTGACCAATGCCTACGGGATCGCGGTGTCGGCCGACATGCTCATCACTTGCTGCCTGATGATCTACCTCGCGCGCAAGAAGTGGAACGTGAATTGGTTCATCCTGATTCCGCTCGCCGCGCTGTTCCTGATCATCGACGTGTCGTTCTTCACGGCCAACGCCACCAAGATCCTTTCGGGCGGTTGGCTGGTCGTGGCCATCGCGCTGGTCATTTTTGTGGCCATGAGCACTTGGCGGCGCGGGCGAAACGCACTTTGGAAAATTGTCTCGGCCAGCATCATGTCGCTTGAGGACTTCATGAAGAGCATCTCGCGCAACGCTCCGTATCGCGTCAACCGGACCGCCGTCTTCCTGTCGGGCAATCCCAACGGTATCCCGACGGCCTTGCTCCACAACCTGAAGCACAACCGCGTTTTGCACGAGCTGACTCTCGTTGTTTCGGTACAAACGCTGGAGCAGCCTAGAGTTACGGAAGACCAACGGGCGCAGGTCACCGACTACGGTCTGGGCATGTGGCAAGTCATCCTTCGCTTCGGCTTCAGCGAGCTGCCCGATATTCCCAAGGCTTTGAAGGCCCTGCAGGCTCCCGGGTTGTACTTTGACCCCCATCAGACCACGTATTTTCTAGGGCGGGAGTCACTGGTGCTCAATCCGGCGCGCAAGAACCTTGCCCACTGGCGCAAAAAGCTGTTCTGGTTCATGTCGCACAACGCGCTGCCGGCCACCAACTTCTATCGCCTGCCGGTCAATCAGGTCGTCGAGATCAGCGCCCAGACCGAGCTTTAGTCCAACTTGGATTTTTTGGACTGTCCTGGGTATACTGGGGTCCATGAAACGACTTGTGCTTCTCCTGCTGATTCTCTGCGCTACCCCCTGGCTCACCGGCCAGATGGTGGTCTCTTCCCTCTCATCCCCAGTTTTCGCCTCGGGTGAGGGCGGTACCAGTAGTCAGGAGGCACCGTTTTCTGACCGGTTCAACCCGGCTTCGTCGGCCTACAAGCAGCGAACCACGTTTGACTTTTCGTACCTTGGCCTTCCGGGCCCCAATGGGTATGGCAACGCGGTCAACCTGGGACTCACCCTGCCCCAAACCTGGGCCGTTTTGTCGGCCACTGCCAGCTATTGGGGCCTCGATGTCAAAGACTTCGATCTGGGACATCAGGGCCAACTCACCTTCAGCGCGTCCAAGGACCTCTTCGAGGACCTGTACATCGGCGCACAACTGGGAACCCAATTTGGAACCGGCGGCTGGGGAGCGGGGCTCAGTCTGGGGTTCCAGCACTTCCCAGGGACGCTAAACCCTTGGATGCAAGACTTGCGGTGGGGAGCGGCCCTTCGCGACATGGGCACGGCCTACACCACGAAATCCGGGAACGCCATACCTCCGGTGTTCACCCCGGCCATCGGCGCCGACTTCTTCGTACTCAAGACCAACGGGCTGGCCATCGAACTTCGTCCCGACCTGTCGGCGCCCTCGTTCCAAGACCTTCGGTTCAGTTTGGGCTCCACCATCGCTTTCGGCGACGTGCTGGCCTTGAATCTTGCCTACAACTTTGACCTGCGCGACACCTTCTTCACGAAGACGGCGCCAGCGGTTCCTCTTTCGGCCGGGGTGTCCTTCACCTTCAAGACCGACCTGCAAGACAACGTCGATCTGCTCGACTTCTCCAAGCGGGGCTGGAACAAGAGCGAAGTGCACGTCACCACTTCGGCGATGCCGCTTTCGGGCGGGGTGTGGGCCTTCGGTGGCGGAGTCAACATTCCGCTCGGCCAAAAGGATACCCTGGCTCCGGTGGTGGCCATCGATACCAGCCTGCACTTCATCTCGCCCAACAACGACGGCGTGCAAGACACCCTGGATCTCCCGGTCACCATCAGCGACGAACGCTTCATCACGAGCTACCGCATCGCGGTCTACGATGTCAAAAAGGCGCTGGTCCGCTCCATCCAGAGCGCGCTCCCGCTTCCTCAGGCCGAAGGTTTCGACCAGATCCTCAACCGCCTGGCCTACGTCAAACACGGGGTCACGATTCCGCCCACGCTCAGTTGGAACGGCTACTCCGACGCCGGCACCGTGGTTCCCGATGGCACCTACACGTTGGTGTTGACCGCCCGCGACGACAACGGCAATCAGAAAGACTGGCCGTCGGGTTCCGTCGTCGTCAAGAACACCCCGCCGTTGGCCAACCTGAGCGCACCGGTCAGCGAGTTCAACCCGGTGGGACCGCGAAACCGTCTGGCGCTGGTACAGCGGGGAACCGCCGAGGACCAGTGGACCGGCATCGTGCGCGATTCCCGCGATCAGATCGTTCGCCAGGTGACCTGGGCGCAGTCGGCTCCGGCCAACTTTGAATGGGACGGCAAGAACGATGCGGGAAAGCTCGTTCCCGATGGCGTGTACACCTACGAACTTTCGGCCACCGACCCGGCCGGCAACAAGGCCACCTCCAAGATCAGCAACATCCTTGTCAATTCCCAGCCAACGCCGCTGGACCTCAACCTCAACCGCATGGCGCTGTCGCCGGATGGAAACGGGGCCAAGACCCTGGTGTTTCAACCCAAACCGGGCCTGAGCGCCGGTATGACAAGCTGGAAGGTCGAGATTCTCGATACCAAGGGCAATACTTACAAGACCCTCCGTGGCACCGGGGTGATACCGCCGGAAATCGCCTACGACGGCCACAACGAGGCTAACCAGTCGTTGCCAGAGGGGGACTACCGCGCCAAACTGACGCTGGAGTACTCCAACGGCAACGCGCCCGAGGTACTCTCGCCGCCCTTTACCGTCAAGAACAGCCCACCGCAGGCCAAAGTCAGCAGTCCGTTCACGGTGTTCAGCCCCGGATCAGTCGATGGCCACGGCGTGCTCACCTTTCAGCAAACCACCTCGGCCGAAGAACTCTGGACGGGCAAGCTTACCAACGCCTCTGGCGACGTTTTGCGGATGGTCCGGTGGACAGGAAAGGCCGACGCCACTTTTGTTTGGGACGGCCTGGGGAGCGATGGAAAAATCCTTCCCGATGGTAACTACGTCTACAGCATCGAAGCCGTCGACAAGGCTGGAAACCGGGGTTCGAGCACTCCGCTTCCCGTCACGGTCGACACAAAGAAGCGGGAAGTCCTGATCACGGCCGACCGGAGCGCTCTCTCGCCCGGCTCGTTGACGGCGAACGGTCGCGTGAAGTTCCTTCCTCTGGTGAAGGAGACCACGGGCCTGCAGAACTTCTCCCTCGTCCTGCGCAACGCCTTCAACCAAGTGGTTCTCACCTGGCCTGACCAGACCAGCGTACCCGCGTCTGTGGACTGGGATGGCAAACTCGACAACGGCGCCTGGGCTCCCGACGGCGTCTACGTTGCTGAGATCAAGACCACCTACAGCAATGGCAACACGCCGGGTGCCCGTTCCAACCCTGTGCTGGTCAAGAATGGCCAACCGACCCTGACCCTCAGTTCCGATACCACCGTGTTCTCGCCGACCCCCGGCAGCAGCAGGCCGGTTCTCAACATTATCCAGGACTCCAGCTCCGAAAAGGAATGGACCGCGGCCCTGACCCGGGGTACGGACACGATCAAGACCTGGAGCTGGCAAAAGGGCCGGGTTACGAATATCGCTTGGGACGGCACCGACGCAAACGGCAACCACGTCGCCGACGGCACCTACCGTTACGAAGTGAAGACGACCGATGAGGCCGGCAATTCGCTGGTCAAGTCGCTGGAAAGTCTGACCGTGGATTCGCGGCCCACCCCGCTGTTCCTGACCACCAGTGCCGACGGCTTCAGCCCCAACGGGGACGGTTCGGCCGACACACTCACCCTTTCGCCCAAGCTCGGGGTCTCCGATGGCATCTCGACCTGGAAGATCAGCGTCGAACACGAGTCGCTCGGGCTGCGTAAAGTCTTCAGCGGGACCGGAACCGTTCCTGCCCAGTTGGTATGGGATGGCAGCGCCGACGACAAGCGCAAGGCCGAAGACGGCCGCTACACCGCCAAGCTCGAGGTCGCCTACGCCAAGGGAAACGCTCCCGAAACCCGCAGTTCGGCGTTCGTCTTGCAAGCGGGGCCGCCGCAAGTCGCCCTCGACATCGGTCCTCAACCGTTCTCGCCCGACAATGACGGCACCAACGATGAATTGCTGATTGCTTTGGCTGTGAAGAGTTATGCCCCCGTCGCTGACTGGTCGCTCGACATCACCGACCCCGAAAGCCACCGTTTCATCCGCTTTACAGGTAAGGGCGCACCCGCCTCGCAGTTCAAGTGGGACGGCCGCTCCGACACCGGCGAACTCGTGCAGTCGGCCTCGGATTACACGATCCGACTTCAAGTTCGTGACACGCTGGGCAACATCGGAACCATCCAGAAACCTCTGGCCGTCGATGTGCTGGTTATCCGCGATGGCGACCGGTTGCGCATCATCATTCCCAGCATCACGTTCGCGGCCAACTCCAGCGATTTCATCAAGGGGATCGAGGCCGACAAGGTGACGAAGAACCAGAGCGTGCTCAAGCGTCTGGCCGAGATCTTCACCAAATACTCCCGCTACAAGATCGGGATCGAAGGTCACGCGGTGATGATCAACTGGGACAACAAGGCCAAGGGTGACAAGGAGCAGGAGACCGAACTGCTGCCCCTTTCCAAGACCAGGGCCGAGGCGGTCAAGGTTTACCTCAGCAGTTTGGGAATCGCCTCGAGCCGCATCACCACCTCGGGCATCGGAGGCGCCAGGCCCGTGGTTCCGTTCAGCGACACCGACAACCGCTGGAAGAACCGCCGGGTCGAGTTCTGGCTGGACCGGGAGTAATCAGCGCGGCGGTAACAGTTTACCTTCGATGCTGATGGTCGCCTCGGCGTAGGGTACCAGCGCGCCGCTGGCGGCCAGCCCCGCCTTGACCGACTGGCTGATGCCTCCGCAACAGGGAACTTCCATCCGAAGCACCGTGACGCTTCGGATGTGGTTGACCTGAAAAATCTGAGCGAACTTCTGGGCGTAGGCCTGGTTGTCATCGAGTTTTGGGCAGCCGATGAGCAACACCTTGCCGCGCAGAAAGTCCTGATGAAAATTGGCGTAAGCAAACGGCACGCAGTCGGCCGCGACAACGAGATCCGCGTTTTCCAGGAACGGCGCTGCCGGCGGTACCAGACGCAACTGCACCGGCCACTGACGCAGGGCCGACTGGGCAGGGAGGTCCGAATTGACGGGACGGGCAAGGGACACCCCCGTGGACTGGACCTTTCCCCGGAGGGCGGCCACATCCCAGCCCTTCTCGGCCAGAATGTCCAACCCCTCGTGCACCAAGTCCTTCTGCCCATTTTCCTTAAGGTGTTTGAGGTGTGCTACAACCGTCGCCTCGCCCAGGGGCACCAAGCGTTCGAGCACTTCCCTTTCGCTGTACGCCGTCGCTTCGCGCTCGACAAACCTGATGGCGCCGACAGGGCACTCGCCGATGCACGCGCCGAGCCCGTCGCACAGACTGTCGCCGACCAGGCGGGCTTTGCCTTCGATCATCTGCAGGGCGCCTTCATGGCAGCCGGTCACACACTGCCCGCAGCCGTTGCACAGGCCTTCATCGATCTCAATCACGGTTCGAGTTTTCATGTTTACCCCAATCAACTGTTAGTATGTACTTACTAACACGAGTTCCGTCACCTGTCAAGTTGGCGGCTGCAGGGGCTTCAGGGGCGGGTGACAATTCGGTAGGTTTTCCAGAACTCGGCCACGGTTTGCACGAGCGACGAACAATCTTCGGGGTTTCTGTCGGCGTGGCTTTTCCAGTTGCTTACCATCTGCTTCATCGGACCTGTCAGGAGAAGAACGAGGTGGGACGGGGAGAGGTCCTTTCGTAGGGTTCCCTCGGCCTGGCCTTCGCTAACGATGGCGTGCAATTGCGAGGCATGGGTTTCCAGCGTCGAAAGGTTGAGGTTGAGAGCTTCGCCCTCGCCCCGGAAGAGCTCTTCAGAAAAAAGGATGCTCGTCAGGGCCCGTTTGGTCTCGAACTCACGCGCACGTCCCATCAGGAACATCTCCAGTTTTTCAACCGCGTTGAGGCTGGTGTTGCTGCGGATGGCTTCCAGATTCTCAAGCGTATTGCTTCGGAAAAGCCGCGCGATTGCCCCGATGATGGCGCCTTTGTCCGGGAAGTGCCTGTACAGCGCGGCATCGGTAAAGCCGATGCGCTGGGCGATGTTGCGCATCGTAAAGCCCTTGAGCCCCTCGCTCTCGATCACCTGGAGGCTGGCTTCGAGGATTTCAGACTGTCGCTCTGTTAAGGTGGTTCCCATGAATCCATGTTAACACCCTTTTCCAGTTTGCAAAAGATCTTCGCGAGGCTAGAATAGCGCTATGAGCATGGAGCCTGACCTCGTTCTACTTTCCACTTTTTCCGAGATGGCTAAAGACATAGCCTCGGCTCGCAGTGTCGCCGAAACTGTTGAGCAGGTGATGCGTCACGTGGGGAGGGCTTTTGCGCCGGTGAACTGGTCGTTGTTGCTGCGAAACGACAGGACCGGCGAGTTGAGGTTCGTGCATGTCACCGGAGAAGGGGCTGCAGGCATCCGCGGCTTGGTGCTCGAGCGCGGGCAGGGGATCGCGGGGTGGGTTGCCGAACAAGGCCTGCCCGAAATTGTCGTCGACGCTTCGAAGGACAGCCGCTTTCACCGGGCGATCGACGAGAAGGTTGGTTTTGTTACGCGCTCGATCATCGCGGTGCCACTCAAGGCGCGGGGTCGGGTCTACGGCGTGATCGAGCTGATCAACAAGCTCGATGACTCGTTGTTCACCGAGCTCGACATCCGCGTTCTTCAGACTATTGCCGATCTTGCTGCCATCGCCATTGAACGGGTGTACTTTTTGCGCACGGCCCGCCGGATGGCCCTGACCGACCCACTCACCGGTGTCGCCAACCGGAGGCACTTTCAGCGCCAGCTCGACCGCGAAATCGAAAAAACCCAGCGTTCGGGAACGTTGTTCTCACTCCTGTTCATCGATATCAACCGGTTCAAGGCCATCAACGACACCCACGGACACGCAGCCGGAGACGCCGTTCTCAAGGCGCTGGCGCAGTTGCTGACCGCCTGCTGCCGCAAGGTAGACCTTTGCGCCCGGCTCGGCGGCGACGAGTTTGCGGTGCTCATGCCCGAAACGGCCATCGAAAGCGCAATGTTTCTTGTCCGCCGCATCCAGAACTCCCTCGAACAGCGCAGCGCCGAACTCCCGGTGCCTTTTTCCGTGAGTGTCGGTGCCAGGGTCGTCGACCCCCTGCGCCCCACCGACATTCTGAGCGAGGCCGACCGGGCCATGTACTCCGACAAGGCTGAGGAGCCGCTGGAGGAAGTGGAAAACCACCTGGTCGGCTACCTTTCGGAGGATTCCCCCTCCCCACCCAAGGATTGACAGCACCCTCATCGCCAACTAGATTGGTACGATGAGCACTCCTGTCGTCCTCTGTGTCGATGACGAGCCCATCATTATTCAGAGCCTCAGGATAGAGTTGCGCAACGCTCTCAGCGGCCAGTGCACGATTGAAACAGCCGAAAGTGGCGAAGAAGCCCTCGAGATCTTCCACGACATCCAGAAGGACGGCCGGCAACTCGCTTTGCTCATCTCGGACCAAAACATGCCGGGAATGAAGGGACACGAGTTGCTTGCCCGCGTCAAGCAGGCTTCTCCTCAGACCTATACCATTCTGCTGACGGGCTTTTCAGACCTCGAAGGCGTGAAGCAGGCCGTCAACAACGCCGACTTGTACCGTTACATCACCAAACCCTGGAAAAAAGAAGAGTTCATCTTCACCATCCGGGAAGCCTTGCGGGCGTTCCAGCAGGAAACCCTGATCCAGCAGCAGGAGGTCAAGATTGAAAGACTGACCTTCAGCATGATCAACGCCCTGGAAGCCGCCAACCTGAGTTACGACGAAGACACGAGCTTCCACATCCTCCGGGTTTCGGAATACTCCGCCTTCTTGGCCGAATCGATGGGCAAAGACATGGATTTTGTCCAGCGGATCCGTACCTACTCCAAGTTGCACGACATCGGCAAGGTCGGCGTTGCCTGCCAATTGCTCAACAAACCGGGCCAGTACACCCCCGAAGAGTTCGAAATCATGAAGAAACACGTCTGGTATGGTCACCAGATCCTGAGCGTCGAAGGCATCGATGAAATGGCACGCAACATCGCCTGGTGCCACCACGAGCGTTGGGACGGCAGCGGCTACCAGAGGGGTCTCAGGGGCGAGGGGATCCCGATTGAGGCCCGCATCGTAGCAGTGGCCGACGTGTTCGACGCCTTGCTCAGCCAGCGGATCTACAAGCCGCCGATGCCCTTTGAAAAAGCCTTCGGAATCGTTTGTGGTGGCGCCGGAAGTCACTTCGATCCGGCCATTATTGAAGTGTTCCAGGCCAGCCACGATGACCTGTTCTCCATCCGTGAACGCGTGAACTCGATGGAGAGCCTGTCGTCTCAGGCCATAGAAAGCTACACCTGATCGGGCGGATTGCGCGGCAGAAACACGGCGAACTCTGTCTTGCCCGGCACTGACGTCACCTCGATCCTTCCCCTATGTTCCTCGACGATCTTGCGGCAGATGTCGAGTCCAAGCCCACTACCCTCCCCAGCGGGTTTCGTGGTGAAGAAAGGCTCAAAGATGCGGGCCATCACGGCGTCGGAAATGCCGGGGCCTGAGTCCCGCACCGAGACCCGGATTTCCTCGTCGACAGGAACGGCTTCGATCTCGAGCAATCCCTTGTAGTCCATCGCCTGCAGCGCGTTTGACACCAGATTGGTCCAAACCTGCGCCAGCCGGTCCGCGTAGCCCCAGATCAGGCACTCACCGAGATTCTTCCGCAGTTCGACGCCGTGCTTGAGGCGACTTTGGAACAGGGTCAGCACGTTTTCGAGGTTCTCGCGAAGGTCCACCTGATGGAAGGTCCCGGACCTTTCTTCGTGCGACAGGGTGCGCAGGGCTCCAATGACCTTGGCGGCCTTGTCGCTGGCGCGCTCGATGATCAGACAGGACTTTTCCAGGCTGATCATCTCGTAGACCATTTTGACCGCGTCTTTGCCCAGAGGGTCGAGGATGAGCTCGCGGAACTCACCCACCCTGCCGGTGAGGTCGAGCTCAGCCAGGCAGTCGATGAGTTCGTCGTCCACCTCGAGGCCGGGCCCGGAAAGCAGGGACTGGGCTTCCTTGCGCTTGTGCCTCAGTTGCGCTGAAGGGATGACTTCCACGCCCCGGTAGGCTTCCTCGTACATGCGGTAAAAGAGCGACTTCTGCTCGGGATTCAGCAACCCAAGAAGGAAGGGAAGTGCCTCGAGAACGCGCTTGAGAAGGCTGGCAATGTTGTCGTTGGAGGCGCTGATGGCCCCCAAGGGCGTGTTGATCTCGTGGGCAATTCCGGCGATGAGCTGTCCGAGCGCGGCCATTTTTTCGGAACGGATCAGCTGGTCCTGCGCGGTCTTGAGGTTTTCGAGGGTGAGTTCCAAATGTCGGGTCCGGTCGGCCACTTTACGTTCCAACACCGCGTTCAGTTCCAACACCGCTCGTTCGGCCGCCTTGATTTCGGTGATGTCCTCGACGAAGGCCTCGAGAATGAACTCTCCCCGGTGAGTGTCATACACCCGCCCCAAATGGTTGGTGACCGTCAAAGTGCGGCGGGACCTCGTGTAAAACTCTGTCGTGATTTGCAGGCGCCCCTGGGCGGTTTCGGTGAGCATCTGCAGGATAGCCTGCCGTTCCTCGGGCCGCACGTAAAGGTCGGTACCAATATCGGTGATGTGCTGCAGGGCCTCGTTGGGAGAGGCGTACTCCAGCATCCGGGCCATGGCGAGGTTGAGGTCGATGGGAACCCCGGCGAACGTCGTATGTAGGATGCCCACGGCCGCTTCCTCAAACATACGGCGAAACCGGTGTTCAGAATCTTTGAGATCCTGCTGCCGGAGCCAGACGCTTTCACGCATGCTTTCAAAGTCCTGAAGAATGTCGTTCAGGTCCTGATAGGGCGTTCGGGTCAGCTTTTCGCTGTAATCGCCCAGCGTGATCCGCCGGGTCTCTGACTTGAGCGATTCCAAGGCACGAAAGAGCTGTCGGTTGAGGCCACCAAGGAAGACGAGCACCAGAACCACCATCAGCACAGCGATCGAGATGACTACGATGTACACGGCGAGCACCGGCGAGTCGATTCCCGACTGGTTGCGAGTCAAAAGCAACGACCAGGAACGTTCGCCCAGACGCCAGACAAAGACCTGACTGGCGACACCGTCAACCTGATCACTGTACCACCACGAGCCCTCAGAGTGCCGCGCGCTCTCGGCGGTGTAGTGCGGGGGCAAGCTGCCGAGCCAGCTGAGCCCTTGGGTGTCGACCAAGACCCACTTCATCGAAACCCTGGAAGCCAGAGTCTCGATGTCGCGTTGCAGGGGCGAGGGGTCGACAATTCCCGCCACGCGGACGCGGCCATGAACCACCGCCAACGCAGGGCGCGGCCCCGTGCCCAC
Organism: Spirochaetales bacterium; assembly: GCA_037142615.1. Classification (GTDB taxonomy): domain Bacteria; phylum Spirochaetota; class Spirochaetia; order JABEVK01; family JABEVK01; genus JAIFLN01. Next base: position 24,918 of record JBAXAI010000032.1, read on the forward strand.
CGAGAGGGTGTCCCAAACTTCGGTCCGGTTCCCCAGCCGCGAAAGGAGGGTCGCGACGGCCGGGGGCAAGACGGTGCTCCTCTCGGGCCAGGAATCGAGAACTTTACCGGTGTCATCGACCCAATAGAGGGCCGAAAACTCCCCGATCAAAGCCTCGTCGGTTTGAGTGACGCCCAGCTGATCGGCCATGAAGGCCACTTGCTGCAGCTGCCGGATCTGGCGGTCCCAGCGGTCCTGAACCTGACGCGAAGTGGCCTGCGACAGCTGAAGGTTGAGCCCCTCAAAGGTGCTGTTGGTTCTCCAGACGATCAGTACGGCGCTCACGAGGATTCCTGCCAGAAACAAGAGAGCCGGCAAGAGGCCGACCCGGACAAGAGTGTCACGAAACGTGGGCAACGGTGCCGGGCCGGCCGGAGGCTTCATCCTACTACTGTACTTCCTGCGGGGTGCTGATGCAAGTTTGGGCTTTCTTTCCGCCGAAGGCCGAAGTATTTTGCTGGCATGGCCTTAACCGTGCGTGTTCACTCCGCGATGGCGGAGATTCCTGAGCCTGACTGGCAGAATCTGACCTCGGCGCTTCCTACCCCCATTTTGGAGTGGTGCTGGCTCGACTGGCTCGAGCGCTCGGGAAGCATCGATATCGCACACGGCTGGGCACCCCAGCACCTCACGCTGTGGGACGCTGGGCGCCTGGTTGCAGGGGCGCCGCTTTACCTGCGCGATCATAGCTGGGGCGATTTTGTGTACGACTTTGCCTTTGCCCAGGCTGCCCAGTCCCGCGGAATGCCCTGGTATCCCAAGTTGGTCGGCATGAGCCCGGCAACACCTTCGGTGGGTTGGCAAGTCCTTGTAGCACCAGGAGAAGATTCAGAGGGCTTGACCGAGCGTTGGTTGGCTGAGGCCGAAAAGCTCGCACGGAAGCTCGGTGCGGTTTCACTCCAGGCCAACTTCACCGATCCCGCGTGGTCAGATGCACTTCCTGGACGTTGGGAGCGGTGGAGCCACCAGCACTTCTTGTGGACCAACGACGGTTTTTCGACCTTCGACGACTACCTGGGCGCTTTCGACAAAAACCAGCGGCGCAACATCAAGCGCGAGCGGGCCAGCATGGAGGCGCAGGGCCTGACCCTGAAGCTGGTTTCGGGCGACGAGATTCCCCAGGCATGGTTTGGGCTGATGGGCGAGCTTTACGACCGGACCAATAGCCAGTTTGGCCCGTACGCAGCCCGGTTTCTGGAGCCGGAGTTTTTCTTGGGACTCGAGGCGATCCGGCCCATTTTGACGCTGGCGGCAACGTTCGAGGCCGGCGACCCCACACCGCTGGCGCTCGGTTTTTTGCTTAAGAAAGGCCCTGCACTGGTGGGGCGGTACTGGGGCGAACGGCGGCACGTCGACGACTTGTACTTCAACATCTGCTATTACCGGCCCATCGAGTGGGCGATTGAACACGGAATCCAAAGCTTTGATCCGGGAGCCGGGTCGGAACTGAAAGTCCGCCGGGGGTTCCGTTCGTTCCGCAACGTCAGCCTTCACCGGTTCTTTGACGCCTCGGCCGGCAGACTTTTCGCCGCCAACGTGGATCGGTTCAACCGGCAGGAAGAGGCCACCATCGAGGCGCTCAATGAGGCGGTTCCGTTCAAACAGACGCAGGTTCGGCATTGACAAGGCCCGGGGTTCGCGGGTAACGCTGGGGGCTCAGGAGAACTCATGAAACCGACCCCGCTTGTGACTTTGGTTCTGACAGCCCTGATGACGGGCCTGATGGTCGCTTCGGCCTTCTTCACAGTTCCTTTTCCACAGGTCCCCCTGGTGCTCGCCAATGCTTTTGCCTGGCTGGCAGGCTTGTTGCTCGGGCCTGTTTGGGGAGCCTTCTCTGTCGCGCTTTATTTGTTGTTGGGCGCGTTCGGCCTGCCCGTGTTCGCTGGGGGCCACTCGGGGGTGCCCACGTTGCTGGGAACAACCGGCGGCTTCTTGCTGGGCTACCTGCTGGCTGCGGTCGTCGTCGGCTTACTCCGCGATCCCAAGGGGAAGAGTTTGGCCCGTACTTCCTTGGCGACCTTGGCTGGACTGATGGTTATTTACCTGGCCGGGATTCCCTGGTTGGCGTACGTGGCGTTCCACGGGCCTGCAGGGTTCGAGGGGGCCAACCTGGTGCAAGCCATCTGGTGGTCGATCGGACAAACAATTCCGGGCCTCTTTGTCGTCGGTGACCTGGTCAAGGCCGCCGGGGTCGTGGCAATCACTCTCACTTTGGCCCGCCTTCCGGGCCTTTCCCGCCTATGGTCCGCATCGAAAACCTGACTCACCGGTTCGACGACGGCGTGCTCGGCCTTGACGGCGTCAACTTGACCTTTGGTGCCGGCGAGTTTGTCATCCTCGCTGGCGAAAATGGTGCCGGCAAGACTCTTTTGATGCGCCACGTCGTGGGTCTCGCCGAGCCGACAGAGGGCCGAGTGCTGTTTGAGGGCCTCGAGATCGGGCGCCAGTTGCCCGGTGTCCGCGAAGCCGTAGGACTCGTGTTTCAGGATAGCGGGGCCCAGATCGTCGGTCTCACCGTGGGCGAGGAGGTCGCGTTTGGCCCTACAAACCGCGGCTGGAGCTCGGCACGGATTGCACAGTCGAGTCAGCGAGCCCTGGAAGAGGTAGGCTTGGGCGGGCGCGAAGAACAGCCCTGCGGCCAGTTGTCGGGGGGCGAGCTCCGTCGGCTGGCCATCGCCGGGGTGCTTGCGCTCGCGCCCCGGATGATCGTGCTCGACGAACCCTTCACGGGGCTGGACTTCTCCGCCGTGCAAGCCGTTTTGAAGGCCCTGGTGGGGCTCCACCAGAGCGGAAAAACCGTAGTTGTGCTGACCCACGAACTCGACAAATGCCTTGCTCTCGCCACCCGTCTGGTCTTGATGTCAAGGGGACGAATCGTGGGCGACGGAACACCTGCAGGCCTGTGGGAGGCAATTCCCTCGGTTCGAGTTCACCGCGCCCGGGGTGACGTCAGCCGTTTGGAAACCATGTCATGGCTCGGGTAGCGTTTCAGTACCGCGCTTCCACCCCGGCAGGCAGGTGGGACATACGCTGGCGGGTCGTCAGTGTGACCGTGTTCAGCGCGGCGGTTTTGGCTTCACCAGCCTGGGGTTTGGTTTTTTTGGCGGTGTCGCTCGTGCCAGGCCTGGCCGCAGCGAGGGTCAAACCGGGCGATCTGGGCCGTTTGGCGCTCTCGCTGGCGCCATACTTTGCCTTCTTTGCCGGCGTGGGACTGCTTCTCACGCCGACGACTGGCCAAGCTGCGCTTTTGGGGTTGCAGAGCGCGCGACTCGCCCTGCTCTTCCTGGCCAGCCACTTCCTGCTGGTCACGGCCACCCCGCAGACCGTTGCACGCGGCATCCAGTGGTTCCTGAGACCGCTGGGCGCTCGGCGGGCTTGGCTGGGCGCCTCGATGGCCTCGTGGGCGCTGGCTGCCGTGCCACGGCTGGTCGATCAGGGCAAGGGACTCCTTGAGGCGGCGGCGTTGCGCGGACTGCGACCCGCTCGGCGCCCCTTGGCGACGGTCAAGCTGGTGACGCTGGGTCTGCTGGTTCGCGTCGTACAGCAGGCCTCAATCACCGCTGACGCCCTCGAAACGCGGGGCTTTGGCACCCATGTCCCCAAACATGGCTTGGTCGCCCGGCCATCGGATGTACTTTGGTTCCTCCTCTGGACAGCCGTCTGTGCGACCGCCATGCTGATGCCATGAAACGCAAACTTCCCTGGGGAAGCGTCTTTTTGGCACTCGCCTTTGCCGGTTGGCTTGCCAGCAATCTTCCTCCTTGGCCAGAAGGGTGGATCACGGCTGTGATCCGGGCGTTTTTCGACGGGTCACTGGCGGGGGCGCTGGCCGACTGGTTTGCCGTCACCGCGTTGTTCCGCAAGCCGGCTGGATTGCCCTTTCCCCATACAGACCTCCTGGTCCGCAGAAAAGCTGAACTGGCGCAGGCCCTTCCCCGTTTCCTCACCGGTTTTCTGGAGCCAGCCCACCTCCATCCGTTGCTGCGGGAACTCGACTATGCCACGGCGCTCGAGACGCACTGGGACTCGGCCGCCCTGTCGCGCTGGTTGGGCGAACCCGTCGCGGCCGGCTGGGCCAACCAAGCGCTGACCGGTGCGGCCCGGTTGCTTCATGACGACCTGGCCCGCCGCCGCCCCGATTTGCTGGATCCGGTCACAGGCCTGATCAAAAAACGGGCCGGCTGGAAAGGCCTGTTCGTGGGGCGTGATACGGTCGATGAGCTGTTCGAGGGTCTGCTGGCCGAGCTGGAGGCCGTTCACGACGACCCAAGGCACCCGGTGCGCCCGCTCCTGCTGCAGGCGCTCAGCGATTCTCTGGTCCGCTGGTCCGACCCGCCTCCGTGGGGAACCACCGCCGAAGCCAGACGGGCCTTCAACCTACAGGCCGCCGATGCCGTGATCCGGCTATGGGTGGCCACGGGCGCCGCCGAGAAACTCGCTGCGTCACTGACGTTTGTCCTTCAAAAAACCGACGCCCGCGAGTTGTCTGAGCGGATCCGGATGGCCGTCGGCGAGGATCTCCAAGCTATCCGAGTCAATGGGGCGCTCGTGGGCGGCCTCGCGGGGGTCTTGCTCCAGACGGCTACGAGCCTTATTCTGGGCCGATGAACCTCAAGGAAATCCGTCGTTTTCGCGAAAACTGGCAAGCCGAAAGTGAAGCTGTGTACCTGTACCGCCGCCTCAAAGACAACGAAGACAATCCCAAGCTGAAGGAAGTCTACGAAAAGCTCGCGGTCAACGAAGAAAAACACGTCGCCATCTGGGCCGGCAAACTCGCGTCCCTCGGTGTGCCCCTCAAATTGTTCCGGCCGCGTTTCAAGCCTCAGTTCCTCGCACTGCTCGCGGGAACGCTGGGCGCCGGGTCGGTCATTCCGCTGATCGCCAGCATCGAGCGCAACGCGGCTCAAGAGTATGCCGGCCAAACCGAGAACGAAATCCCGGCCTTGGTCCGAGACGAGTCCAGCCATGCCCGGGTGTTCAGTTACCTCGCCCGCAACGGCTCAGGCTTGGAAGGCAGCGCGGTAGCCCGTTTTGAGGGCCGCCACCACACCGGGGGCAATGCTCTCCGTGCCGGGGTCCTCGGAGCCAACGACGGCCTGGTGAGCGTGTTCTGCATCGTGATGGGCGTCGCGGGGGCCGCGCAGAGTTCGTCCGTGATTCTGATCACCGGTGTGGCGGGACTCCTGGCCTGTGCGCTCTCGATGGCGCTCGGCGAGTGGCTGAGCGTGCAAAATGCCCGCGAGCTCTACCAAAACCAGTTGAAGATCGAAGAACAAGAGCTCGAAGAGGCTCCGGAAGAAGAAAAAGAAGAGCTGATCCTGATCTACCAGGCCAAGGGCGTGGAACGCGGCCAGGCCGAGCGCATGGTCGAACAGATCTTCCAGGACAAGGCGACGGCCATCGACACCCTCGTGCGCGAAGAGTTGGCCATCGACCCCGAAGAACTTGGCGGCTCGGCCTGGGAAGCGGCCCTGACCAGCTTCGTTTTGTGCCTGGTAGGGGGCATTTTGCCGGTTTTTCCCTACTTTTTGTGGACTGGTCCGACAGCCGTGCTGGCAAGCGCCCTTTCGTCGGTCGTGGGACTGTTCGTCTTGGGCTTCATCAGCTCGCTGATCACAGGCCTGAACTGGGTGTGGGGAGCAGCGCGCCAGATTCTGTTCGGTGTCGCTGCAGCTGCCGTGACCTACGGCATCGGCATGCTCATCGGCCGGATGCCGTGAGAGTCCTGTTCGACGTGATCAGTTCAGGCGATCGCGGGTAACCAGGGCTTCGCCGTTATCACTTCGGACCCACATCTCGCCGTCTTGAAGGGTCACAGACAGGTCCATTGACTTGGTAGCAAGGGTTGCCAGCGCAGAGACTTGAGCCGGGTCTACGTTGTAGACCGTCAGGTTTCGGGCCTTGGCGACCTTGCCTGCCACGCCGTCCCACCAGAGCGCCGGATTGGAGCGGCTATGGTAAAGCGTGACCAAACGTGCGCGACCGCAGGCCCGGAGAATCGTCCTCTCATCGGGCTGCCCCAAATCGATCCAGTGTTCGATCTCACCCGTCAAGCTCTTGTCCCACAGTTCGGGCTCGTCAGGATCGGTGAGCCCGTTGGCGAGGCTCAGCGACTCGGAAGCATGCCAGCAATACACCGCCAGTCGCAGCATCAGGCGTTCCTCGTTTTCGCTGGGGTGCATGGCGACGGTCAGGTCGTGGTCGGCGTAGTACCCTCGGTCCATGTCGCTGAGGTTGAGTTTCACTTTGAAGACCGTGGCACGCGGAGCCATCAGCTCACCACGAAACGGAACAGGCGTTTCTTGCCGGCACGGATCAGGAAGGCGCCTTCCACAAGCCGGTCAAGCGAGGCTTGGTCGTCGACGGAGCCTATTTTGACGTCGTTGACGGCAGCGCCACCCTGGGCTATGAGCTGGCGCGCTTCACGCTTCGACGGGGCCAACCCCGCCTCCACCAACAAATCGACCCAGGAGACCCCCGCCTCGATCCGGCTCCGCGCCAAAGTTGCCGAGGGGATGGCGGCGACATCGGTTCCGCTCCCGCCAAAGGCTGAGCGGGCGGCCTCCCTCGCATGATCGGCGGCATCCTTGCCGTGAACCAGGTTGGTCATTTCCCACGCCAGGCGCTCCTTGGCCGCGTTGATTCGCCCGTCGCGGTGGGCCGTCAGCTCGGCAATCTCGCCCAGTTCGAGGAAGGTGAAGATCTTGAAGAACTTGGAAACGTCGTCGTCGTGCACGTTGCGCCAGTACTGGTAGAACTCAAACACCGGGGTCTTCTCGGCGTCAAGAAAGATGGCTCCCTTTTCGGTCTTTCCCATCTTTTTGCCATCGCTGGTGGTGAGCAGGGGGAAGGTGAGAACAAAGACCTCGTCGCCCCCCATCCGGCGGGTCAAATCGATGCCCGACACCATGTTGCCCCACTGATCGTCACCTCCGACCTGCAGTCGCACGCCGTGCAACTGGTTGAGCTTCATGAAGTCGTAACTCTGCAAAAGGATGTAGTTGAACTCGATGAAGCTGAGCCCCGTTTCGAGGCGCATCTTGTAGGTTTCGAAGGCCAGCATACGATTGACGCTGAAGTGAACCCCGACGTCGCGGAGCATTTCGATGTAGTTGAGTTTCAGCAACCATTCGGCATTGTCGACGAGTTGAGCTTTGCCAGGACCAAACTCCAGAAACCCCGCCATCTGCGAGCGGAAGCCGGCTGAGTTGGCGGCAATGGTCGCGTCGTCCATCATTTTTCGCATTTCGGTCTTGCCGCTGGGGTCGCCGATGCGGCTGGTGCCTCCGCCGACAAGCGCGAACGGACGGTGCCCGGCGCGTTGAAGATGAGCCATCGCCATCAGCGGGACGAGATGGCCCACGGTAAGGCTGGGCCCCGTGGGGTCGAAGCCGCAGTACAGGCTCACGGGGCCCGCTGCCATGAGCTTGGCAAGGCCGTTCTCGTCGGAGCACTGCTGGAACAGGCCTCGGTCTTTCATCATAGTCAGGGCATCCGACATGCAACAACTCCTCGAGAGCCCTCCACGAAAGAGGGGGTTTTCCTACGGGACTTTACCCTTTGCACTATTGCGTTTCAAGTGTATACAACTAGGGGAGGGACCAATTGATTCAACTTTCCATTCGAAACAGTCTGATCTTGGCGCTGAGTCTTGTCATTTTGTTAGTGGCTGGAGCTACAGCCATCTCGATGAACAGCGCTTTGGGCGTTCAGCAGACCGTAGCCGAGCTCACCCGCGCCGACGACCAGCGCAATCTGCTTACCGACCTGGAATTGCAGACGGCCAACGTGTGGCAGTACCTGACCGATGCCGCCCTCACGCAGGACGATACGTCGATCAAAGATGGCGCGACAACGGCCCTGAAGGCCGCCAAGGCCGACCTGCGCCAGGTCATCGGTCTCGAGCCCGACCCGGCTGTAAAAGAGAGCTTGACCAATTTTGCGCCACGCCTCGACGCCCTGTTCGAAAGTGGTTCGGCGATGATGTCGGCCTACGCCCGGAGCAAAAAGAACGGCGACGCTTCCATGGTGCTGTTCGACGCCTCTGGAGCTGACCTGCTGAAGGCGCTGGCCCCGCTGACCCTACCAATTCTGGAGCGGCGCCGCACCCTTGCAGTCCAGATGACCAACGCCTCCCGAGACCAATCCAACGCTTTGGCCGTCGTGAGCCTGGTGATGGTCATCCTGCTCTTGTTGGGCGGGCTGCTTCTCCTGCGCCGAATCGTGCGACCCCTGCGGCAAGTTTCGCAGTCGTTGCGCAACCTGGCCGAAAGCGAAGGGAATCTGGCACTTCGGCTCGACACCCACCGGCGTGACGAGATTGCCGAACTTTCCGGCCGGTTCAACCAATTCAGTTCCAAGCTGCAGACTATTCTGGTCAACGTGGGCGAGTTGGTGGCAAAGAATCAAAAAGTGGCTTCTCATCTGAGCACTTCGTCCCGCGAAACCGCCGAATCGGTCGCGGTGCTGGTTAAGTCGGTAGCGGCCATCGAGAGTGACATGCATACCCTCGACGGTTCTATCGAGACTTCCTCCTCGGCCATCGAGCAAATCATGGCCTCGCTGAACGCACTCGCCAGTCAAGCCGACTACCAGTTTGCGGCCATTGAAAACTCCTCAAGCGCCATCGAGGAGATTCTCGCGTCGGTTGCCAATGTGGCAGGAATCGCCGACGAGAGAAACCGCGCCGTGGGCAGCCTGGTGGATCTCATCCGCGTCGGCGGAGAGAAGGTCACAACGACCAATGAGATCATCAACGACATTTCGCAAAGTGCCGAGACCATGCTCGAGGCCATCGACATCATCAACAACATTGCGAGTCAGACAAACCTGTTGGCGATGAACGCCGCCATCGAAGCCGCACACGCAGGCGATGCCGGCAAAGGTTTCTCGGTGGTGGCTGACGAAATCCGCAAGCTCGCCGAAGACACGTCGAGCAATGCGTCGGGTATCGCCCGCGCACTCAAGCACACCACGGGCCGCATCCGCGAGGCTCGCGCCGCTGGAAACCAGAGTGGCGAGGCACTCGAGGAGATTTCCACCGAAGTTGCCGGGTTTTCGCAGGCGATGGGTCACGTGTCGGCCTCGATGCAGGAGTTGGCGAGCGCGGGCCAGGACGTGCTCAGTTCGATCGGTACCATGGTGGCCACTAGCGAGAGTCTGCGCTCCAGTTCCGGTGAGATGCGGCTTGGTACCGAAGAGATTCTGACGTCGGTGCATCATGTGGGTGAGGTGTCCAGCCGGACCCTCGACGCCACGACGGCCTTGGCCGAGGCAGCCAAGCAACTCGGCTTCCTCTCGCTGCAGGTTTCTGCCTTCAGCAACCAAAACCGCTACAACAATACGCTGCTTAGCTACGAGACGAGTCGAATCAACACAGGCATCGAGGTGTCCGGGGGAACCGAAGGAACTCTGGGGGGCATTGACTGGTCAGACGTTCTGTCGGTAGGAATCGCCAAGATGGACGACGAGCACAAGGAGCTGTTTGTCCGCATCAATGCGTTGTTCCGCCACGTGCTTTCGCAGTCGACCGACGGTGCCCAGTTGGATAGGATCGTGGCCTTTATCCGGGAATACGTTGACTTCCACTTCACAGACGAGGAGCAGATGCTGGTAGCGAACAAGTATCCCAAGTTCGCTGAGCACAAGAAACTCCACGAGGCCTTCCGGCGTGAGTTTGAGGTCATTACCGAACGGCTCAAGACCGAAGGGTTCAGCGCCCGTCTGCTGATCGTCATTCAAGACAAGGTGGTCAACTGGCTGCTCGAACACATCGCCAAGGTAGACCACGATTACGGCGAGTTTCTCAGGAACCGGGGGAATCCGCTCCCGGGGCGAGCTTCTCCAGCCAAGCCATAAGCGGTTTCCGAAAGATCACTCCGACAAGAAGGCAACCGCCGGCGAGGGCTGAAATGGCGAGGGCGACGGTCCAGTTCTCGGTGGCGGCCGCCTCGCCGATGAGCATGGCACCGACGAGGGCGGGTGTGTGGCCAATCAGCGACACCGCAAGGAAGACCCAGAGGTTCAAGCGGGTAAGCCCGCCAAGGTACGACAAAATGTGTTTGGGCAGGCCCGGTATCAGAAAGAGGAAGAAGAAGACAATCAGGGCCTTGGGCCCCGAAACCAAGGGTTCGAACTTCTCGACGTGTTCCTTACCAAAAACCTTCTGCACAAAGCTCAGGCCGAGCTTTCGGGCGATAAAGAAGCAAAACACGGTTGCAAGACCCGCACCGAGGGTGGCCCACACCGTGCCCCAAAAGGCACCGAAAAGGAAGCCGCCGGCGATCATCGGAACTTCGCCGGGCATAATCACGGTGACACCCAGAACAAAGTTCATTGCCACGTAGACGACGGGGGCCCACACCCCAAACGGTTGCATCCAGGCCCGGATTTTCTGCGGATCAGTCGCCAGCCCCCAGACCAAGCCCCAGTTGAGCGCCATCCAAACCAGCAGAGACAGCAAGACGGCGCCCAGAAGTGCGGGGCCGACCCACTTCTGCCAGCCAGCGGCAGGTTTTGTCGAGTTTTCCATAGACGTAAGGCTAGCCGATGTTATCCTGTTAGGGAAGGAGACCCCATGATCCCGAATCGTTCCGAACTCGCCTTTGAACAGGCCAGCGAGATCTTTCCTGGCGGAGTCAACTCGCCGGTAAGGAGTTTCCGGGCCGTAGGCGGTACGCCGGTGTTCTTCCGCAGTGCCCGCGGTGCGGTACTGACCGACACCGACGGCAAAGAGTACCTGGACTTTGTTCAGGGCTGGGGAACTCACCTTCTCGGTCACACGCCCGCCTCGGTGGTCCAGGCGGTGCGTAAGCAGGCCCTCCTTCTGATGAGTTCGGGGGCTCCCACCCAGCTCGAGACCGATCTGGCACGCGAGATCCGAAAAGCGCTTCCCAGCATGGAAAAAATGCGTTTCGTCAATTCGGGTACCGAAGCGGTGATGAGCGCGGTGCGGGTCGCCCGGGCTGCGACTGCCAGGCCGCTGGTCATCAAGTTTGACGGGTGCTACCACGGCCATAGCGACGGCCTCCTGGTGCAACCGGGTTCGGGTCTCAGCTCGGTCGGGTTGCCGTCGAGTTCGGGGGTCGATCCGCGCCAGGCGTCGGGAACCATCAGCATTCCCTTCAACGATCTGAGTGCGGTGCAGGCTGCCTTCGAGGCTAAGCCCGAAAAAATCGCCGCAGTTCTGGTGGAACCTGTCGCGGCCAACATGGGGGTCGTGCCGTCCCGGCCGGGCTATCTGGCGGGGCTCAGACGCCTGTGCCATCAAAACGGCGCCCTTCTCATTTTTGACGAAGGTATCAGCGCCTTCCGCTTCTGCTATGGCGGGGCACAGTCCCTTTTCGACGTGCAGCCCGACCTGACCACCCTGGGCAAAACCCTGGGCGGGGGTCTTCCGGTCGGGGCCTACGGCGGCCGAAAAGATCTCATGAATCTGGTTTCGCCCCAAGGACCCGTGTATCAGGCCGGGACGCTTTCGGGAAGCCCGCTGGCCATGGCCGCGGGAATGGCCGTGCTGGCCAGCCTGCAGAAACGCAACTACTACGAGAAGCTTGAGGATCTGACCGGGTACTGGAGTATGGGGCTCAAACGCCTGGTGACACCGGGAAGGGCTACGGTTAACACGCTGGGAGGCCTGTTTACCCTCTTTTTCCACAAAAGCTCGGTGACCGACTTTGCCAGCGCCAACGCTGCCGACCAGGACACCTACGCCCGCTTCTTCCACCGTTTGCTAGGTCGCGGGGTGTATTTTCCTCCCTCGGCCTTCGAGGCAGGCTTTGTGGGCTCCGCTCACACCAAAGCCCAGCTGCGAAAAGCCCTCATCGCGGTGGAACAGGCCTTGACCGACATGCATTTCTAGGGCCGGCACGGTCCTAGCCTGCCAACGATTCGAAGCCGAGCAAAAGAGCCAACGACAGGACCGTTATCCCGATCACGACATCGAGAACGCGCCATGTGAGGGGTCGGCGGAACAAGGGTGCCAAAAGTGCCGCGCCGTAGCTCACACCGAAGAACCACGTGAACGACACCAGGGCAGCGCCTGCCACGAACCACGGTTGCTCGGCAGGGGGGTGCCTGCCCCCGAGCGTTCCCAGAAGGATCATATCCAGCCACACGTGGGGATTCAGGAGGGTAAAGCCCAAAAGGAGAACCACCGTGCGGCCGAGGCTTTGCGAAGAGGTTTCGGCCGAGCTTTCCAAGGACTCCGACTTCCAGGCCCGAACCAAGCTGACAACCCCAAACCAGGCCAGGTACGCGGCTCCCACCCAGGTGATGCCCCGCAACAGGAAGGGAAAAACCTGAAACAACGTGCCAAGGCCCAGGACTCCAGCCGTGCAGAGCGAAAGGTCCAGCACACTGCACAGCAAGGCGGTCACAAAAACGTGACTCCTCGCCAGTCCCTGTTTGAGTACAAAGGCATTTTGAGCGCCGATGGCGACGATGAGGCTGGTACAGACAGCCACGCCTTCTGCGAGCGCCGCAGGGCCGCCAGAGAGAAAATCCATTCTGGGAGGGTATCACAAACCGTTTTGACTGCGTATCCTGTAACCATGGATCTGAAAACGCCTTGTGAGGCCCTCGAGGCCGCGTTCTTCCGGACAGACGACCCGAGGCTCGTTGAAAGCCATCGGGAACTTCATACCCTCGATATCACTTCCGGGCTTTGGGCCGAGGTCTCGGGTCTGCGGCATCCTCGGCTTCTGGAGCTTTGGGCGCAGTGGGAACTTCCAACCGCGACGGTGGCCGCGCTCGCCCTGGTCCCGGTGGCTGCGGCGCTCTGGGCCGATTCCAAGGTCGAGCCCAAAGAGCGCCGAGAGGTGCTCGACACGCTGGGCGACACCTTCTTCTTCGGCACCATTGTGAAAGACATCGTGAACGCCTGGCTTGACCGTCGGCCCGATCCCGCGTTGTTGCAGGCGTGGGATTCGCTTGTCGGTGCCTTGGTCCGCGCGGCAGCCCCGGCCGACCAGGCGTTGCTCGCCCAGGAGCTTTTGTGGGCTGCCCGCGAACTCTCTCACCGCGGTGCCGAGGAGAAGGCGCAATACGAACGGCTGGCCCGGGCCTTCCTGGTATGAGGTAGACCAATGGACCTGGAAGACGTCCGTACGGCGGCCCGACAGAAACTCAGGGGAATCTGGGCCGTGTACCCCCAATGTGACGGCAAGGCGCTCGGCTGGTGCGAAGCTGGGACTCTGAGCTTCCGGGGAGACACCTGTTTTTGCGACGAGAAGGACCACCACCGGAATCGCTCATGCATGACTTGATCGAACTTCGTTCCGGAGACCTCTGCGTTGAGATTGCACCGCCTGGCAGCGACTATACGGCCTCGCGGTTTGACTGGACAACCGGTGTGCGTCAGCTCACGTGGAAAGGCCATAAGTACCTTACGGCCGAGAACTTGGGTCTGCCGGGTCCCGAAGGGCAAGGCTGGGGACTCTCGGGCGAGTTCGGTATTCAGACCCCCGTGGGCTACGACGAGTGCCCGGCGGGGGAATGGTTTCCCAAGCTGGGGATCGGCTTGCTCCAGCGTTCCGATGCAAGGCCCTACCATTTCTTTCGGCCCTACGCGGTTCGTCCGGCGAGGTTCGAGATTCACGAGGAACCGGGGTCAGTTCGTCTGGCCGCAGTCCAAGACGAACATCGGGGTTGGGCCTGGCGGCTCGAACGCCACTGGTCGGTGGAGGGCAACCGCCTCACTCTGGTTACCTACCTGTGCAATACCGGACGCCACCGGCTGACCACCGAAGAGTACATCCACAACTTTCTGGCCTTGGAACCCGGCTACCGGCTCGAAGTGCCGGTGGAGCTCGAAAGTGAACCCCTGGCCGAGAAGGTCGACCCCGAGCAACTGCTGTCGGTAAGAGGATCGCGGGTGGAATGGAAACAGCGCGCGGCGCAGGATTTCTTTTTCAGCCGCACCGCCCTGCCCGCGCCCCGGCACTGGACGCTCCGCGACCCCCAAGCCGGGACCTGGCTTCGCGAAGACGTGACGTTTGAGCCAACCAAGTTCAACCTCTGGGGAAGGGGTCACGTGGTTAGCCCCGAGCTGTTTTGGGCGGTAGACCTCGCACAGGGGGATGAACTTGTCAGCACCCGGGTGTGGTCCGTGGGTCAAGACTAGCCGAAAGAGCGTCGCAAACCCGTTACCACAAGCCGGGTTCACCCGCAAGCGTGGCCAGTCGGTCCGCCCAGCGCTGAAGCATAGCTTCGCGCTGTTCCGGCGTCGAACGCCCGGGCATGTGGCTGGCCTGGGGCGCCAGGGTCTTCATGCCGGTGTAGTACAGCATGCCGTGGTTCACGGGCCAGAGCACGTTGTCGAGCAGGTGGCCGTTGAGGCCGTCGGGGCCATAGAGTTCTGCCCCGCCACCCGTGGTGAGGCAGCACAGGGCCGTTTTTGCCGAAAGAAGTCCCTTGTCGTAAATGGCCCCATGACCATAGGCAAAGCCCAGAATGAGCACGCGGTCCATCCAGCCCTTGAGGATAGCCGGAAGGCCAAACCACCACAGCGGAAAGTTCAGGATGACAAGATCGGCCTTCTGCAGTTTCTTCACTTCGGTAGCCAGCTCGGCAGAAAAGCCCGCTTCGAGGCCTTTTTCCCAGGCGGCACCCTGCTCGCGCTGGTAACGGAAGTGCTCGTCGAGTTGCTGGTGAAAATCGCCACGGCCGCCGACTGGGTTGAAGTTCAGCGCATAGAGGTCACTGACTTCGACGTGATGACCAGCCGCAGCAAGGGTCTGGACTGCGGTGTCTTTGAGGGCCGAGCAGAAACTTTTCGGCTCGGGATGGGCGTGTACAATGAGAACGTTCATTCGGGCTCCTTATTGGAATACGGGCAAATGGCGCTTCAGTTCGTCAAAACTTCCAAGCGGTCAATCAGCGTAGACAGCACTTCAAACCCCTTTTCCATGGCCTGCGAAGTGGTCATGTCGATCCCTGCGTGGCGCAGCGCATCCATCGGATACAGCGAGCTTCCTGCCGAGAGAAACTCAAGGTAGCGTTCGGCGGCCCCGGCTTCACCGGCCAGAATGGGACCCGCCAGGGCGTGCGCGGCGCTGATCCCGTGGCGTATTGAAACACGTAGAAATTGGCGTACAGGTGATTGAACTGCGCCCACGTCGAGCCCTCGCGCTCGCGGTCGAGTTCGACCTCGCCGCCATAACCCTCGGCAAACAAGTCGGCCATCAAGGTGTTCAGATCACCGGCAGTGACACCACGCCCCGCCTCAACCCGGGCGTGCACTTCGCGCTCAAAACGGGCCAGAGTGGGCATGATGAAGAAATATCGGTGGAAGTTCTCGAGCGCCTCTTCGAGAAGGGCAATTTGAAAGTCCTTGTCCTTTTGCTGCTCAAACAGGTAAGCACGCGTCAGGGCCTGGTGGAAGTTGGAGGCCACCTCGGCGACGAAGATGCTGTAGTTGCTATAGACTCCCGGCTGCCTCTTCCACGAGTGGTAGCTGTGCAGGGAGTGGCCCAACTCGTGGGTCAGCGTGCTGACGGAAGACAGGTCGTCGGAGTAACTCGTCATGATGAAAGGAGCTGTTCCCCGGCTTCCACCGCTGAAGGCCCCGCTCCCCTTGCCCTGGGTGGGGTACACATCGACCCACCGTTGCTCGAGGCAACCGCGAACCAGCGCCTCGGTGTACGCTTTGCCCAGCGGGGCCATCGCCTTGCCGATCCAGTCAATCGCCTGCTCGTAGCTGACGGCCGGGGCTTTGGCGGTGAGCGGGGCCCAGATGTCCCAGTGATGAAGTTTCTCGACGCCCAGGGCCTTGCGGCGAACTCGCCAGTAGCGGTGCCAGACCTTTTGGTGCTTGGCAAACGTGGTCAAGGTGTTTTCGAAGGCGGCCTGAGGGATGTTGTCGCCAAAAAGCGCCGCTTCGAGCGAGGAGCCAAAGCCTCGCATGCGGGCCTGAAAGACATCCTTCTTGACGGATGCGACGAGGGTCGCGGCGTACGACGGTCCGTTTGCCAAATGCGCGTCGCAGAAGCTTTCCCAAGCATGCTGGCGCAGAGTGCGGTCGGGGTGAGCCAGAAAGTTTTCGATGGTGCTCTGGGCAAGCCTGTGCGACTGCCCGGCGCTGTCGAGCACCGGTTGAAACTTCAGGTCGCTGTCCACTTGAAGGGTGTGGATGGTGTAGAAGCTTCCGAAAACGTCCTGTGCGGCTCCGAGCACCTCTTCGACCTCGGCAGAACGCACGTGTTTCTGCTTTCGGAACAGGTCATCGACAGAGTGCTGGTACACAGCCAGCAATGGGGAGGCCCTCATCCACGTCTTGAGCGTTGCGAGGCCGATCGCCAGCAATTCCGGGCTGGCAAACGAGACGGCACCCGAGTACCGCCCCGCTAACGAACCGGCTTGGCTGTTGCGCGCCACGGCGGACTGATCGCCCGTATCCACGGTCGTACTCATGTAGGCCCAGAACACGAGAGCCTCGAGTCGGGCCGACAACGAGTCCTCAAGCGTCAAGTACCTCAGCAGTTGCTCAGGTCCCTGGGAAAAGGTTCCGGCAAAACCTTCGAGTTCGGTGACTCGAGCCGCCAACGCTTCGTATTCGGCTTGCCACGCCGCGCCATCGGCAAAGACCGACTGGGCATTCCACTGATACTTCTCTGCAACGGCAGATCGGGGCACTTGGTCATTCATGGGGGCCATCTTACGCTCGGGGCAAAGCCTGATGCAAGTCCAAAACTGCGAGCGCAGCTTCCCAGCTTCGAGTCTGGTTGAGCGCGTCGCGCAGCGTCTCGCCGCCTTCCCAGTCCCGGGTGTAGATCTTGTAGAAGCTCTTGAGCATGTCGTAGCCCTTTTGACCGGCCCAGACGCGCTGGTGCTCGCGGATGTGCAGTTCCATCATGGCGACCTTTTCGGCGGGGGGCACTTGGGAAAAGCGCCGCTCATCGGTACGGAAGAGCAGCGGATCCCGGAAGATTCCACGGCCGACCATGAGGCCATCGACGTTGCTCTGAGCCTGGCGAATGGGCAGGTCTTCGCGCTGAAAGAGATCCCCATTGCCAATGACGCGCGTGGCAACCCCGGCCGCGTCGCGGAGCTTCACGACTTTGGCGATCTCGTCCCAATCGGCTTCCCCATCCGACATTTGAGCCGCGATTCGGCCGTGGATGGTCAGCGCGGGCAGTCCGAGTTCCAAAAGAAAGCTGGCCCACGCCTCGGTCTTGCGGGTCTTGACCCCCAAGCGGGTCTTGACGCTCACCGGCGCCGAACCGGCGGACTCCCGGGCGGCCTGGATCAGCTCGGCAGCGAGGGCAGGCCGGTCGATCAGGCCTGCGCAGCTCCCGCGGCGGACCACCTTGACCGCCGGGCAGCCCATATTGATGTCGATGCCCCGGAACCCCGCTTCCAGCAACCGGGGAACGCACTTTCGGTAGTCCTCCGGTTCGTTTCCCCAGATTTGGGCCACCAGAAACGGCGCCGGTGCCTTGCCTGGGCCCCGCAGCCGAAGTTCCAAAGGATCAATCCACGCTCTCTGCTTGGCGAAACGTCGCTTGGTGTGCAACAACTCGGTCGTGTTGATGAACTCGCTCATCAGCACATGGGGCGGCCCCCAGAGCGCGATAAGCCTGCGGAACACGGTGTCGGTGACGTCTTCCATGGGGGCGAGAACGGTGAACCCTGGAGGAAGGCTGGACCAGAAGTTCACGGGTTTTGCCCCCGAGAGAGGAGCCATGACGCTTTGAGCATGGCGGATATGCTACCTTGCCTCGCTGGCTTGGGCTATACTGAAGGGATGAAAAGACTGCTCGGCACGGTTGTGGCGGGGGGACTGCTCCTTGCCTCTTGCTCTCTGTTCGAAACGACTGTCAACCGGGACCTTCGCGCGGTTTGGAGCCCAGACGGAGCGGGTCTGCTGGTCGTTGGCAGCCAGTACACGACCCTCCACCCGGAAGAACCGTATTTCAACGCCACCTCGGGTCACGACTGGCAGGTAATTCTGGAAACGGCCGACGTGAACGCTGCCAACCCTTTAGCGGCCCGCACACCGCTCGATAGCTTCGCCGAGGGAGGAGAGGCGGCGCCAGTCGCGCAAGGGGGCGACGCACAGTACAACCCGGTGTACTGGTATCCAGAGCTGAAGCGCGTGATCTTCACCGGCCCATTGGCGCAAGTACGTGATGTGGTTGCCCATACAAGCTGGATGGTCCCCCTGCCCCCCTCGGAACCCCTGACCGGGCAACTGG
>JBAXAI010000033.1:0-41884 GCA_037142615.1 Spirochaetales bacterium
GCGCTGGGTTGAACTCCTGCTCGGTGATCGAGGCCGGCGTGACCAACCACAGCTTGGTCTTCACGCTCACCGACATCTCGTCGAGGCCTTCGGTGCCATACACGATAAGAGCCTTCTTCACGCCGAGTAGTTGCGCAGCGCGCGCGATGAGAGGACCCAGAGCTTCGTCGTACACCCCAATGAGCTGGTGGCTGGCCGACGCCGGATTCACCAGCGGTCCCAGCAGGTTCATGATGGTTTTGATGCCGAGATCCTTGCGGACGGGCGCCGCATGCTTCATGGCGCCATGGTAGACGGGGGCAAAGAGGAAGCTGAATCCCGTTTGGTCGAGGACCTTCGCGGTCTGCGCGGGCGTCAGGTCGATCTTGATTCCCAGCGCCGCGTAGAAGTCGGCCGATCCGGACTTGCTTGATACCGCGCGGTTGCCGTGCTTTGCCACACGGGCGCCGCAAGCCGAGGCCACCAGCGCAGCCATCGAACTGATGTTGAAGGTGCCGTGCTCGTCGCCGCCGGTGCCGACGATGTCGAGGAACTCCCCGGTGACCGGTAGGGCCGTCCGCTTGCGCTGTAGCACCGCCGCACACCCGGCCACCTCTTCGGGTTGAATACCCTTCAGGCTCAGGCCAACGAGAATGCCCGAAATCTGGGCCCCCGACAGGCTACCTTCGGTCAGTTCTTCCATGAAGGCTTCGGCTTCGTGCTGAGTCAGATGGTCACGGTTCATGATCTTGCGCACCAGTGGCGCGAACTCGAAGCTGTCGCGGCGGTAGTTCAAGAAGTTCTTCAAGAGGCGCTTGCCACCCTCGCTGGCAATGCTTTCGGGGTGGAACTGCACACCCTCGATGGGCAGGGTCTTGTGGCGCACGGCCATGATTTCGCCGTCGGGGCTGCGGGCGCTCACCTCGAGCACCTCGGGGAGCGAAGCCTCTTCGATGACCAAGCTGTGATAGCGCGTGAACACGGTGGGGCTGGCCAGCCCGCGGAACACCCCGCGCCCGTCGTGACTGATGGGCTGGGTCTTGCCGTGCACGATTTCCTTGGCGCCGATGATGGTGCCACCAAAAGCGTAGCCCAGCGCCTGGTGACCGAGACAGACGCCGAGAATAGGCACCTTACCGGCGAACGCGTGGATCACGTCGATCATGCAACCGGCCTCCTCGGGTCGCCCGGGACCTGGACTCAGGATGATGGCCTTAGGGTTCAGCTCACGAATCCCCGCGACGTCGATGGCGTTGTTGCGCACCACCCTCACTTCCTCGTCGGTGAGCTCGCAGAGGTATTGGTAAATGTTGTAGGTGAACGAATCAAAGTTGTCCAAGAGTAGGTACATATCAGATCTCCAGTCCGAGACTGCGAGCCGTGGCGCGCATCTTCTCGTAGGTCTCTTCCAGCTCGCGTTCGGGGTTCGAATCGTGCACCACGCCACCGCCAGCCTGCAGCACCATGGTGTCGCCCACCTTGAGCGCACAGCGGATGGCGATGCAAGTGTCGACGTCGCCTCCCGGGCTCAGGTGGCCCACCACTCCGGCGTAGAAGCGCCGGGGCACCGGTTCGAGCTTGTCGATGGTTTCGATGGCGCGGATCTTGGGGGCCCCGCTCACGGTTCCGGCGGGGAAGCTGGCCCTCAGCGCGTCGATGCCGATTTTGTCGCTTTTGAGGGTGGCCTCGACCCGGCTGACGATGTGCATCACATGGCTGTAGCGCTCGATGAAAAAGCTGTCGGTGACCTTGACGCTGCCGGGCACGGCGATACGGCCCAAGTCGTTGCGCGCCAAGTCTACCAGCATCAGGTGCTCAGCGCGCTCCTTTTTGTCGGCCAGCAGTTCGCCCTCGAGCGCGCGGTCCTCGGCTTCATTGGCTCCACGACGGCGGGTCCCGGCGATGGGACGGATTTCGGCCTGGCCGTTCTTCACCTTGACGTGCACCTCGGGGCTGGCGCCGAACAGTTGGTAGCCGCCAAAGTCGAGGTAGAACATATACGGCGAAGGGTTGCTCGAACGCAGCTTGCGGTAGGCTTCGATGGCCGGCATCTTGGTATGCACAAGCAGGCGACGACTGGGAACCGCCTGCAACAGGTTGCCAGCCACGATCTCCTGCTTCACGGCCGCGACATTCGCCTTGTAGGTGGCGTCGGCGTCGTAGTCGGCCTTCAAAAGGTGGGCCGGGTAGCTGGCCCCGGCGGCGTCGAGCGACTTCCAGTCCCCGTCGGCGATGCTGGCCTCGACGTCGGCCAGCGCGTCTTCCAGGTTGATGGAACTTTCTTTGTAGTTGAGCCCGACGAGGTAGATGAGGTCGGTGTAATGGTCGTAGATGAGGAACACGTGCCCGAACAAAAACAGCGCGTCGGGGAGCTTCAGCGGATCCTCTTTGCTCTGAAGTGCAATGGTGTCGCAGAAGCGGCAGAACTCGAAGCTGAGGAACCCAATGCCGCCCGCCGGAAAAGGAAAGTCCTGCGCCGGATCGGAATGCTGGCGGGCGAAGTACAACAGCACGTCGAGAATGTCGCGGTGCGCCGACTTGATTCTGAAGCGCTTGCCGCCCTTTTCGAGCCACACGTCGCGCCCGGTCTGACTGACACGGAAGGCCTCGCGCAACATCAGCAAGCTGTAACGTTCGCGCCCCTTCTTGTACGAAGACGACTCGAGGATGACCTTGGCGCCGAGCTTGAGCGCAAGTCCATAGGGGGTATACCGCTCCCCCGAAATCACCTTGATCACCGTCTCCATAACCACTCCCTTGTTTCTACGAATAGAAACATAGCGAAGATCGGACCAGGGTGTCAACCCTCCGAATGCTTGGTCTGTTTGATCCGGACCTCGAGGCCCGGACGCGCCTCATCGGTCGCTTTGATCCACAGGCCACGCGAGTTCTTGTACTGTTCGCGGGCTTTGCTGCGGGTGGCCTCATAGAGGGCGTGGTATTTGGCCAAGGTCTTTCGCGTGGTGTCGCTTTGGGCCTCAAGCTCGAGGTCTACCTGAACAAGGAACCGCTCGTAGATGCTTCGGTAGCCTCGGGCGATTTGGCTGAGGTAGTCAATGACCAGCGGGTCCGGGTGCTTGATGGCAGAAAGGATTCTGATGACCGCTTCGAGCTGCGAGAGCGCCAGGTCGAACTGATCGGCGGCGAAGGCATCGCGGACCCCCTGCAACGCGCGCAGAATCTGATGACGGTGGTTGGCCCTCAGGTGCGGCAGACTGCCGACCAGCGCCTCGGCCAGCGCCAGCGCGTCTTCGAGGACATTGCCCCGCCACAGCTTCTTGCGCAACGACACGAACAACCTCTCCAGGTGCGGCTGGTAAGTGAGCCGGTAGCCTTCTCGCTCCAGGAAGAGCATTTCGAAAACCGGAAGATTGACGCCTTTGAACTCCACCGTGCCCGCGTTGAGGTAGCCCACCGCAAAAGGAAGCTTGACTACGCCTGTCCCCAAGCGGGCAACGAGCCGGTGGTAGGCGTGGCCACTGAGCAGGATGCGGTCGGTGTCGGGCGACAGTTGGTTGGCGCGTGACTGCAACCGCGCGGCGCTGTTGAGCAGATCACCCGAGAGGTCCCCGGTCTTGGTCACGACGACGGCGGCGTACTTCTGACCACCGGTCAGTCCGGCGGAAATCTGAAACTCGGGCAGGTGGACCGAACCTTGAATGCCCTGTTGAGCACCCACAGCCTTGCGGAAGGCCCGCGACAGGTGCCCCATGATGGCCATAATCGTCTCAAGTACCTGCTCCACGCGGGCTCCGACAAGAACGATCTCGTCACCGTTGAAGCGCCGGCTGATGACACCCAACTGCGAGGCCATCCGACCGAAGTCGTGGAACAGCATGCGGTCGAGCGCCTCGAGCCGCGAAAGGTTGTGACGGTTGCGCTGGCAAAACTTCGTGTAGCCATGCAGGTCGATCACTGCGACAAACAGGTCAGGCGACGTGATATTGCTCTTCAGGTCGCCGGCAAACGGGTACTGCTGGTCGGGAAGCACCATGACCTTCCACAGTTCGGGAAACTCATCGGGACCCAGAGCCCGGAAGTAACCCCAGTTGAGCTTACGAAGCAACTCAAAGGCCCGTTTGATGATGGCGGCCGTCAGGGTACCTTCGGGCAAGACTGAAGTGTAGTCCTTGAGTCCCGCCAAAGTGGAAATACGCCCAGCGAGGATCTGGTCGTAGAGGTGCATCATCAGCTCGTAGGGCGAGGTGACCCTCGGCCGATATTCCTCGATCCGTTGCATACCTTGGAATCATAAGTGAACTTCGGTCAATTTTCCTGCGAAGATTCGGTGAAGGCTAGCCGAAAACGAGCTGACCGAAGCCAGACGGTTGGTGGAACCAGACTTTCTCGGGACCGAGTCGTGACCAAGTGGAAAGGCTTTGGCGACCTTGCCGGTCGAGGTCGAGGCGGTTGAAGGTTGCACCCCAGACGTCTCCGCGCTGGGGTACCTGTCCAAGGTCTTTCGCGAACGGAATGCGCAACTCGAGCACAAAGCCAGCGTCATGACGGCGAACTTTCCACTGCGCGGCCGACTTCCACTTGTAGTCGAAATGCTCGTACTCCACCGGTCCCTGACCCCAACCTTCGACGGTGTACTCAAGGAGCGTCCCCAGGGCGTTCACTTCCCACCCGATGTAGCCCGCTTGAGGATCTGGACGCAGGAAAACTTCCAGGCAGTCGTCCTCGTACACCTTGCCCTTGGGCTTGGTTTCTTTGGCGACGACCCAACTGTCTTTGGCCCACAGGTGCACGTACAGGTATTTGTCGGTCCAGGCGGCACGGACCTCGGTGAGTTGGCGCTCAAACGTGTTCGAAGCCCAAGGGTATTCCAATTCGCGGATGGCCTGACATTTGAGGTAGACCTCCGGGACGATGTCCCCGCTCAACTCGTGGTCTTTTGCCAAACGCAACGCCGTGACTGATTTCATACCCGCTCCCGAGGGCCACTATAGCATGGGCAAGTGTCTCAGCGAAGGCGCTCGATGTCGCCGAGTGAGAGTCCCGTGGCCGCAGCGACCTGCTCCGGAGGCATACCGCCGGAGAGCAATCTGACGGCTACCTGCTGGAGTGCAAACCGTTCTCCCTCCACCCTACCTTCAACCCGTCCCTCCACCCGTCCTTCAACCCTTCCCTCCACTACTCCAATTACCCTTCCTTCTTCCTTACCCACTTCGAGTCCCTCTTCCCTTCCCTCGGCGAAGCCTTCCTTGCGGGCAAAGGCTCGCTCAGTGGCCAGGTCATGAACGGCCATTTCTCGGCGGATCTCGTTTACAATTTCGGGGGTTATTGCCATGAAGTCCTCCAGCCGACTCTGCGCCGCAGACAGGAGACCGGTCAGTTCCCCGGGCTCCTTCCACGCTTCCTGTGGCCTTTCCATAAAGGTGCCCCACGCGACGGCATTTTTCAAGAGCGGTTGGGGCAGAACCCAGCGCGAGGGCTCGGTTCCCATGATCGCGAGCAGTTTGGTCAACTCAACGTAGATAAACCCCAGGTGATCGGTGTGCGGAAAGTGGTAGTAGTGGAGCCATTCCAGAGAATCACTGAAGCGGTACTCGAGGAAGTTGAGCGAGATGACCGGACGAAGCGTGGAATAGTCCTCGCCAACAGGCAGTTGTCGACCGTAAAGGCGAGAGGAATAGAATAGCGTCCTTTCAAAGTAGAACGGCTTGCGGGAAGTCTGGATCTCGATGTTCACCAACCGGCCACTCAAATCCTTGGCGACCACATCGAGCATCGTCAGTTTTTCCTCGAACGATTCGGGCCCCAGTTCGCGCGGCAGCAAGCCTTGCAAACGCACCAAAGGCAGGCCGACGGCAAGAAAAAAAGCATTGATCAAACTCTCCAGCAACGGCAACCCATCGGGCTCCCCAAACACATAATGAAATACACGGTCATCGGTCAGTGGCGATTGCGGCATACAGAACCTCCACCTTCCAGACTGGGCCCGCGACGTTTCTGCTTGAGCCAAGGCCCCGCGGGTTGATCAAATGCCCCCTTTTCCGCTATAAAGTCGAGACGCAAGCCAGCCTGGCGAAATGGTAGACGCAGCGGACTCAAAATCCGCCGGTGGCGACACCGTGAGAGTTCAAGTCTCTCGGCTGGTAGTACGAACCCCCTCTCGCGAGGGGGTTCGCTTTTTCTGTACCAGCCGTGAATCGGCTGGTAGTACGAACCCCCTCTCGCGAGGGGGTTCGCTTTTTCTGTACCAGCCGTGAATCGGCTGGTAGTACGAACCCCCTCTCGCGAGGGGGTTCGCTTTTTCCTGTACCAGCCGTGAATCGGCTGGTATAAAAAAAAGAGGCCAACCCCAACTTCTGGATCGGCCTCTTTGTGAGAACTGGGTGTGGGGTTCGAACTACAGCAAATCCTCGATCGCGCTTTGCAGTTCGCCTTCCGAGAAGAAGTTGTCGGCCGAGGCAAAGCCACAGGTGAGGGTCAAAACTCCCTTTTCGATGGTCACAGAGGCCTTCAGTTTGGGCGCGTTGACAAGAACAACCTTTGAAACTTTCTGCTCCAGAAGCGCCGCTTTCCCGAGGTCATCGTAGCAAACCTTGGCGATGGCGTTGGCGACAGGATCTGAGCCCCGGGACACGGCAAAGTCGACGGCGTCCATATCGCCCTTGAAGGTGAGAGCGGACACCTCGATCTTGACGGCCCGACCGTAGTTTTCGAGAATCCGATTCTCGGCCCAGGAGAAGTCCAAGCCTGCGATGGCCTGCTTTTCTTTGAGTGTCAGGGTCTGAGCAGAGACAGAAGCCACTCCCGCAACGAGAAGGAACAACACGATACCCCATTTCATAGTCGGACTCCTTGGACGGCGAACTTACTTCCGGCAACGCCGAGATTTCAAAGACTAGGGGGAAGCCAAGAAAGTTGTCAAGATAATGATACAGCTCTGGGTGCGCTACCAACTCCAGGCCGGTATACTGGGCTGATGAAACTTCTCGTCACAGGCTTCGAGCCGTTCGGAGGCTCAAGCGTCAACGCTTCGTGGGAGGCCGTGAGGCAATTGCCCTACCGGCTGGCGGGAGCCGAGATCCTCACCCTCGAGCTCTCGACGGCCTTCGAGGCTTGCTTCGCCGAGGTTGAAGCGGCCATTGAGAGGGAAAAGCCCGACGTGGTGCTGTGCGTCGGTGAAGCCGGCGGTCGAACAGGGCTCACACCCGAACGCGTGGCCCTCAATTGGGACGATGCACGCATCGCCGACAATCACGGGTATCAGCCCACCGACAAGCCTATTATCGCCGACGCACCCACCGCCTACCTAAGCCAAATGCCGGTGAAGGACCTCGTGTCGGCCATCGTTGCAGCTGGGGTGCCGGCCTCGGTGTCATACTCGGCAGGAACCTTCGTATGCAACCACCTGATGTTCCGGCTGGAGCATCATCGGTCGACGAGTGTGCCGCAACTGCTGACGGGTTTTCTGCACGTTCCCACGGTTGACGCGATGGAGACAGCGACTGCGGTCAAGGGGCTTGTGGCGGCGTTGAGGATTCTCGCCGGGTAGCAATTCTGGTGACGTCGATAGGTTCCTGGCGCCCTCACGCTCCTGCAGGAATCTGCCGACATTCAAGGGTGGAGGGGCTCAATGAACGCTCAAACAGACTGGAAGGACAAGTTTTCGGCGGGGTTTGCCTCACCTGGAGTGCCACTCGATCTGGGGCCGGTCCTCGGTTTTCTGGCCGTGCTGGCCATTTTGGGTGGGTTGGCCTACCTGTACATCCAGTGGCAGCGCAACCGGGCCGTGACCGGCGAGCGGAGCGACGACGAAGAAATCACGGCCTCGAAAAAGTCGAAGTACGTACCGATTCCGGGACGCATCAACCCCCTTCAGCAGAAGGTGATCCAAGACATGATCGACGAGTTCCGCAAGCAGGAAGTAACGGCCCAGTCGATCCCGTCGAACGTGCTCGAAAAGTACTCCGAGTTCTTTTTTAAGAACCTGGACCGACTCAAGACCGAAGACAAGGCCGTTGAGGAGTTTGTGGATGGGCACTACCCCATCCTTCCCGATATGGATTGCGAGCTCGACTTCCGCTCGTCGGGGGTGTTGTACCTGGTGAAGACCAAGGTGCTGGCCATCGACAGCAAGTCTGTCATCGTTGAGTTCAACAGCCAGATTCCCGACTTTGTGCGCCGAGGCCTCAAGCTGTACCTTAATTACAACCAGAACAAGCATTTCGTGCAGGGCGCAACACTGGTTACCGATGTCAAACCCAACCAGGGCATCATCCTGCGCCGTCCCACCCAAGTGATCGTGACCAGCGAGCGGCGGTACTCTCGCATCACGCTTCCCAAGGCCAGCGGCTCGCTCCACGATACCAAGAGCACCTATCAGGCCACCGTCAGAGTGCTTGACCTCAGCTTGGAGGGGGTGCGCATCCAGGTGGGTCGTCCTTTGGAAAAGAACCACATTTACCAATTGGTGTTCGAGGCCAACGACGGCACCAAAAACCACAGCTTTGGCCCCATCGAGTGCGTGCCGTCCAAGGCTTTCCTCACTGGATCGGGGACTTACGAGACAGGACTGGCTTTTGTCTATGTCAGCTTTGAGACCAAAACCCAGATCTGGAACTTCATGAAGACCCTCTCGCAGCAAGCGACAGCGGTGCGCACAGACTCCTGAGCCCAAAAGTCTTGACGTTGTAGTATACATCTGTATACTACAACTATGGACTCCCCCCTTTCCACTTTTGCCGTCCAGCGTGCCGGCAACCTTCCCCGATCGTTTGCCGACACGGGCTCGGCGTTGCTCTCGCGGGCCCGGGTCTGCGGCCGGGTGGTCGAAGTGTCCGAGGCCGGGGCGTTCGGGGCCATGAGCGCCCTGTGCCCGCTGATTGCCGAGGTGCAGGCCCGTGGCGAGCCTGTCGCCTGGGTCGAGGCGGGCCCCAGCGTCTTTTTTCCCCCCGATCTGCACTTTTTAGGCATCGATGTCGAGGCCATCCCGGTGTTCTGGTCGCCCGAGGCCAAGGCGGGTTTGCAGGCGACCGACTGGCTGGTTCGCTCGGGGGCCTTTGGGTTGGTGGTGGCCGACTGGGGCACCCACAAGGTGGACGATGCCCTGCTCGGTCGGCTCGCGCGCTTGGCGCAGGAACAGAGCACCACGGTGGTCTTCCTGACGCGAAAAGAGTCGGCGGAAGCCTCGCTGGGGGCCTTGGTCTCGTTGCGGGTGGCGGTCTCGAAAGTCCCGGGTGACGGGCAGGGCTCGGCGGAACTCGTGGTGCTCAAAGACAAAAAACCCGGAGCTGCCCTGCAGCAAAGGATGAGCTTCGATGGTCCGCTTGGCCTGTATTAGCGTGCCCCGGCTCCCCTTGCAGATCGCTCAAGCGCGAGAGACCGAGCTCTCGGGGCTGGAGTATCCCTTGGCCATTGTGCGCGAAGACCGGCCGACCAGTCCACTCCTGCACGTGAACCGGAGGGCGGCCGAGTTGGGGCTTCGCACGGGACTTCGCTACAGCGAGGCGCTGGCCCTCGTGTGCGACCTGCGTGCGGTCACGGTGCCCCCGGCAGAAATCCAAAGCGCGCAGCAGGCCCTGCTGGAGGTGCTGGCGCGCTGGAGTCCCGTGGTCGAACTCTGTCCCCACGATGCGGGGAGTTTCTGGGTCGCGGCCTCGGGACTCTCCAGCCTTTTTGGCAGCGAGGCCCAGTGGGGTGCCGGGGTACGGGCAGCGGTGAAAGGCCTCGGTTACCGGGCCGTGGTTGTGGTGGGGTTCACCCGGGGGGCGACGTTGGTGCTGGCCCGGTCGCGGCGGCGTAGCGCGGTCCTGGGGTCTCCCGAGGCCGAGCAGCGGGCCCTGGCCCAAGCCCCGTTGTCGGAAGTGCCGCTGGAACCCCGGCATCGGCGCCTGCTCGAGCGGCTGGGGGTTCACCGCTTCGGCCAGTTGGCGGCGCTGAGCTCCGATGAGTTGGCCCGCCGGTTTGGGGTGGCGCTGGTCCGAGAACTTCAGGCCTTCCGAACCCTCACCCTGCCGCTTCAACCTTCTGGGCTGGAAGTCGCTGCGCCGCTGATCCGCCAGCTCGAAGCCCCGGTGACCGACCGGGCTTTGCTGTTGCCGGTGGTGCACGAACTGCTGGATCCGGTGCTCGACCGCCTACGTCGGCAGGGCCGGTTGCTGGCCGAACTGCGGCTGGAGTTCGGCCTCGAGCTTTGGGCCTCAAGCCTGACGCCGGCCCGGCTCGTCGAGGTGCTCCGACCGGCGGCGCCCACCAGCGAGGCCAAGGTGTGGCATCGACTGGTCAGCCTCCGCCTCAGCCAGGGGGAGTTTCCCGCCGCCGTGACCGAAGTGGGTCTCGGCTACGAAGAAGTCGGCCCACCCCCCGGCTCAGGTGAGCTCTTTGCCCTTCCCCCGACCCGGGACGCTCGGCGGGGGGCCGAGGCCCTGGCCCTGATACGGGCCCAATGGGGGAACGCCAGTGTCGTCCACTCGGTGCTCCTCGACAGTCATGTTCCCGAACAGGCCTTCTGCTGGGAAGAGACGACCGAGGTTCCGACCCCCAGCCCGCTGGTCCGCGGCGAGCTTGGGGTGTCAGTACGCCGGGTTTTCCGACAAGCAGCACCCCGGCGGGCTCCTGGAGCGGGGCTCCGTTTGGGCGGGCCTTTTGTGCTGAAGCAGGCCAGTGGAACCGATGGAGGGCGCGACCAGGAGTACTGGTTCCTCCTGACGGCCCGCCGCGAAGTGCAGTGGGTTTCGTACGACCGGCGTACCCAGCAGTCGGTCCTCAACGGTGTGGTGGACTGAGGTGGGTGAGGGTCCTGCGAGTCTTCCCGGTCCCAGGTATGTCCCCCTGTGGTGCAAAAGCCACTACTCGTTCCTCGAAGGGGCCAGCTCACCCGAAGATCTGGTCGAGACGGCCCAGGCGCTGGGACTGCCGGCCTTGGCGCTCACCGACCGGCACGGAGTCTACGGTGCGGTGAGGGGTTTCGATCGTGCCCGAGCTCTTGGCTTCCCGCTCCTCTACGGCGCCCAGGTGACGTTGGCCCCCCTTCAACCCGGGCAGGGAGTCAGCACCGTGGTCTTGTTGGCCGAAAACCGCGAAGGCTGGGCTTCGCTGTGCACGCTGCTGAGCGCGGGACACCGGGGGCCAGGGCCCGAAAAGCAGCTCAAGGGGCAGTTCACGCTCAGCGCAAGGCAGCTCGCCGAGGCTGCGACCGGCCAGGGCCACGCCGGGCTCTCCGCGCTCTGGACCCCGGAAGCGACTCCCCGAGCGACCAGACGGCCTGGTCCGGAACTTTCGTTCGACGCCGATCTCCGTTTGCTCAAGGAGGCCTTCGGCGGGCGCCTTTCGGCTCTCGTGGCCCGGCACCGCTGGACCACCGACCGCCCACGGGAGCTCACCACCCTCGCTTGGGCCCGACGGTTTGACGTCGCCCCCGTTGCCGCGCCCGAGGTGCTCTACCACGCGCCCGAACGCCAGGAGCTTCAGGATGCGCTCACCTGCATACGCTTGGGACTCAAGCTGTCGAGCGCGGGCACGGCCCTCAAACCCAACGCGGAGTTTGCCTTGAAAAGCGCCGCCGACGTCGCCGCGCTGTACGCCGACCATCCGGAGTGGGTGGAACGCAGCGGCGAGATCGCGGCAGGGTGCCATTTCTCGCTGGGCGAGCTGCAATACTTGTACCCCGAGGAAGGGGTTCCCCAAGGGTACACCACCGCCGGCTGGCTGAGCAAACTCACCGACGACGGCGCTCACCTGCGCTACGGGTCGGTCATCCCGGCGGCCGTGCAAGCTCAGGTCAGCAAAGAACTCGAGCTCATCGCCGAACTGGGCTACGCCGGCTACTTCCTCACCATGTGGGAGCTCGTGCAGTTCTGCCGCAAAAACAACATTCTCTGCCAGGGCCGTGGTTCGGCGGCCAACTCGGCGGTGTGCTTCTGCCTGGGGATCACGGCCATCGACCCGGTGCGCATGGACCTGCTGTTCGAGCGGTTTTTATCGCGCGAGCGGGCCGAGCCGCCCGACATCGACCTCGACATCGAGCACCACCGCCGCGAAGAGGTTATCCAGCATATGTACCGCCGCTACGGCCGCCACCGCGCCGCCATGGTGGCCAACGTGGTGCGCTACCGGGGCCGTTCGGCCCTGCGCGAGGTGGGCAAGGTGCTCGAATTGCCCGAAGTGGCGCTCGACCGCAGTTCCAAGCTGCTTTCGCACCACGAGGAGGGTCTGGCGGGGGCCTTCCGCGACGGCGGTCTGGGTGAAACGGCCCCGGAGGTGCTCGCGCGTCTGGTTCGACTCGCCGGCCAGATCCGGGGCTTTCCCCGGCACCTGTCCATCCATCCCGGGGGCTTCCTCATCGGCAGCGAAGCTCTCGACCGGCTGGTCCCGCAAGAAAACGCCACCATGGAAGACCGCACCATCATCCAGTGGGACAAAACCGACGTCGAAACCATGAATCTGTTCAAGGTCGATTTGTTGGGTCTCGGCGCCCTTACCCACCTCGACTACGCGTTCCGGCTGCTCAAGGTCCACCAGAACACCGACCTGAGCATGGCCACCATCCCGGCCGGCGACCGGGCCACGTTCGATATGATCTGCCGTGCCGATACCGTAGGCGTATTCCAGATTGAGAGCCGCGCCCAGATGTCGATGCTGCCGCGCCTGAAGCCGCGCACCTACTACGACATCGTGATCCAGGTGAGTCTCATCCGTCCCGGCCCCATCACCGGAGGCATGGTTCACCCCTACCTGCGTCGCCGGGCGGGCGAAGAGGCGGTTGACTACCCGCATCCGAGCCTGGAACCGGTGCTCAAAAAGACCCTGGGGATCCCCCTGTTTCAAGAGCAGGTGATGAAGCTGGCCATCGTGGCCGCCGACTACAGCCCCGGCGAGGCCGACCAACTGCGCCGCGACATGGCCGCCTGGAAGCAACTGGGCCGCATCGAGGGCCATCACGACAAACTCGTGGCACGCATGACCGCCAAGGGCATCGACCCGGAGTTCGCCGAGCGCGTGTTCGGGCAAATCCGGGGGTTTGGCGAGTACGGGTTTCCCGAAAGCCACGCCGCCAGTTTCTCGCTGATCGCCTATGCGACGGCCTACCTCAAGTGTCACTACCCCGAGGTGTTCGCCTGCGCACTGCTCAACGCGTGGCCGATGGGGTTTTATTCGCCGGCTACGATCATCGGCGACGCCCAGCGCCATCTTGTCACGGTGCTGCCGATCGACCTGCTCCACAGCGACTGGGATTGCACCCTCGAAAAGGTTCCCTCGCGCCGACCGGAGGGCGAGCCTTCGCTGGCCATCCGCCTGGGCCTGCGCTACGTCCGGGGCCTAGCCAAAGTGGAGGCCGAGCGGGTTCTCAGCGTTCGGCCGAAGGCGGAATCCCCTCCTCTGGCGGCGTCCATGCTGCCTGGGTCAACTTTGCCCCTCGCCACCTGGAAGGCCCGCGCTCGGGCACGTACCGATACCTGGGAAAAGTTAGCCGTGGCGGGGGCTCTCGAAGGTTATGGCCTGCCACGGCGCCAGTCGCTGTGGCAAGTTCTCGACCTGGCCACGCCGGCGGCGATGAATCTCGAGGACGCGAGCACGCAGACCTTTTCCGAGCTCAGCGAGCCCGACTTGGTGGTGTGGGACTACGCGGCCACCGGCAGCAGTGCCCGCGCACACCCGCTGCGCGCCCACCGCCTCGACCTGCAAAAACAGCGCTTCCAACCGGCTGCCGTGGTGAACCTTCTCGAAGGAGCGCACCGGGTACGCAGCGTGGGCCTGATCATCTGCCGACAGATGCCCGAAAACGCCAAGGGGGTGCTCTTCCTCACCCTGGAAGACGAGACGGGGCTGATGAACGTGGTGGTCTGGAAAAAGGTCTGGGACCGGTACCGCAAAATCATCCTCACCAGCCCGCTCATCGCGGTCGAGGGTAAAGTCCAGTCGCAAGACGGGGTGGTGCACCTCATCGCCGACGTGTTTTGGACTCCTGAAGGGCTGTTCCGGCCCGGCGAAATCGCCGGGCAAAGCCACGATTTCCGTTGACCAGGAAAGGGGTACATTCAGTCTACTTGAGATAGCCGCTCACGATCTGCGCAAAGGTGCCCTTGGCCTTGAGGTCATCCAGGGCCTTCTGAAACTGCTGAACCACAGAATCAGGAGTTCGCCGGTTGAACCCAAAGTAATGCGAGCCAGCGGCCAGCACAACAAAGGTTTTCAGCTGACCTTGCGCCTGCAGACTGGGGTCGTGCGACCAAAGCCACCGGAGCACATTTTCGTCATACGCCACGAAATCGACGCGGTCGGCCAAGAGCATTTTCAGCAGGTTAATGGCGCCGGGGGCGTACTGCAAATCCTTGGCAGGAAAACCTTTGGACAGAAGCAACTGCTCCCCGGCATCGTCGCGAATAACCCCCACGCGATACCCGGCCGCCTGGGCGACCGAAGTCACCGCGAAGGTGGCGTTGTTTCGGCCTATCAAAACATTCTTGGCCGAAGTGATCGGCCCCGCCCACTTGAACAGAGTTTCACGGTCGGCAGTGCGTGTCATGGCAAACAGCACGGTATTCGGCGTTTCCAGCAACTCCCGGTACGAACGGGCCCAAGGAAGCACCTTCACATCGCCAACCGTCAACCGAGAATGGAGAGCGGTGAGAACCTCGGCCAGAATCTCGATCGAGGTGCCACGCAACTCGCCACCCTCGGTGAAGTTGTACGGGGGGAAATCCTCGCTCTGCAAAATGAGGTTGTCGACAGTCTGAGCCCCCAGGAACGGGACCATCAGGAGACCCACCAGCAGGGCCACACGCATGTGTTTCACCCTCTTACCTTCCGATCGAAAGCCCGACCTGTCAAGTCGTTCCGCCAAAGTGAAGCGTGGCCTACCCTCATGAATTGAAAGCTATACCTTCTTCACCCGAGACCAAAGGTTGCCCTCACACTGGTGTTGTAGGAGACCACTATGAACCCGAAACCACGTCCTCGTTTCTTTGTGGGCATCGACTCTGACGGCTGCGCCTTCGACGCCATGGAGATCAAGCACAAGGAGTGCTTTACCCCCAACACCATTCTGCATTGGAAGCTCCAGCCGGTTTCGAAGTACGCCCGCCAAACGGCCGACTTCGTGAACCTGTATTCGTGCTGGCGCGGTGGCAACCGCTGGCCGTCGCTGGTCAAGGTTCTGGAATTGCTGGCCGAGCATCCCGAGGTGCGGGAGCGGGGTTTCCGGGTTCCCGAGCCCGTAGCGCTCCGCCAGTTTGTGGCTTCGGGCTTTCCGCTCAGTGACGTCGGTTTGGCAGACTACCGTCGCCAGTACCCCGACCTGGAGCTCGAAACCGCCGCCGCGTGGTCGGCCGGAGTCAACCAAAGCATTGCGACGATGGTTCACGGGGTGCCTCCTTTCCCGGGCGTGCGGGAGACTCTTCAGCTGATGAAGCCCACCGCCGAACTGATGGTGGTGTCGGCGACCCCGGTCGAGGCACTGCAGCGCGAGTGGAACGAGCACGGGCTGGCCGAGTTCATGACCGTGATCGCGGGGCAGGAACAAGGGACCAAGAGGCAACATCTGGAAACCTTTGCCAAAGGAAACTACCCCGACGACCACATTCTGCTCATCGGTGACGCCCCGGCCGACCGCGACACGGCTCGGGCGGCTGGGGTGCTCTACTACCCCATCAATCCTGGGTACGAGGCGGAGTCGTGGCGGCGTTTGGCCAACGAAGCCTATCCGCGCTTCTTGAACTTAACCTACGCCGGAGCCTACGAGACGGCACGGATTGCCGAGTTTGAGGCTCTTTTGCCCACCACACCCCCCTGGAGGAAATCATGATCAACCTGAAAGCCAAGCCCTTTTCCCTCGACGACGAGGCCGTCGCCTGGGTCAACACCACCCTCGCGAAGATGACGATGGAAGAGAAGATCGGACAACTGTTCGTCAACATGGGCACCAGCCGCGACGAGACCTACCTTAGGCAAGCGGTCGCCAAGTACCAGTTCGGCGGCGTGCGGTACAACCCGGCTTCCGCAGCCGACATCCACGAGCAAAACCGTATTTTGCAAGACGCAAGCCGGATTCCCCTGCTCATCGCGGCCAACACCGAGGCCGGGGGCAACGGCGCCTGCACCGACGGCACCGAGGTAGGCCTGCACGTCAAAATCGGCGCCACGGGCGACCCCCGCTACGCCTACGAGCTCGGCCGGGTTTCGGGCGTCGAGGCCGCCGCGGTGGGGTGCAACTGGAGTTTCGCCCCCATTGTCGACATCCACCGCAACTGGCGAAACCCCATCGTCTCGAGCCGCTGTTTCAGCCAAGACGCCGACGTCGTGCTGGCCATGGGCCGCGAGTACATGCGCGGCATCGGCGAAAGCGGCATTGCGTGCGCCATGAAACACTTTCCCGGAGACGGCGTTGACGAGCGCGACCAGCACCTTTCTACCAGCGTCAATTCGATGACCCGCCAGGAATGGGATGAGAGTTTCGGCAAGGTGTACTCAGGCCTCATCGACGCCGGAATCCCGTCAGTGATGGTAGGGCATATTCTGCTCCCGGCGCACTCGAAGGAACTGTTGCCGGCCACGCTGTCGCACGAGCTGGTCACCGGGCTTCTCAAGACCAAGCTCGGCTTCCAAGGCGTGGTGGTGACTGACGCCAGCCACATGGTCGGCCTCACCGGCGTCATGCGCAGGCGCGACCTCGTGCCGGCGGCCATTGCGGCCGGTTGCGATCTGTTCCTGTTCTTCAATGATCCCGACGAGGACTTTGGCTACATGCTCGAAGGCTACCGCGCCGGTGTGATCACAGACGAGCGTCTGAACGACGCGATGACCCGCATCCTGGGCCTCAAAGCGTCGCTGGGACTTCCCGAGAAGCAGGCTGCGGGCACGCTCGTACCACCGAAACAAGCGGCGCTGGCGTCGATCGGTCTCCCGGCCAACAAAGCCCTTTTCGCCGAGGTGGCCGACAAAGCCATCACGCTGGTCAAGAATGTCGGCAACCCCATCCTTCCGCTCACCCCCGGCCGTTACCCGCGGCTGCTGCTGGTACCCGTGAAAGGACCCGACAACCCGGCGGCCTCGTTCTTCGGGGTAGGTAAGGGCCCACAGCCGACGGAACTGCTGGCCGAGTTGCTCCGCGCACAGGGGTTCGAAGTGACCATTTTTGAGTCGCTGTTCAACAAAATCCTCAAACTCGGCGAAGACGAGAGGCGCACCGCCGTTTTGAACATGTACGCCGGCAAGGCCGCCGTCGCCGAGTTCACAGCCGCCTACGACGCGGTGATCAACGTGGCCAACGTCATCGGCGGGATGCAGCCTGTGGAGCGGATCAGTTGGCCCGCCAGCAAGGGCACACCGGACATTCCTTGGTACGTGCACGAGTTGCCTACCGTGTTCGTGTCGGTGGCCTGCCCGTTCCACCTGGCCGATGCCCCCCAGGTGAAGTGCTACATCAACACCTACGACGGTCGCCCGGCGACGATGGAATTGCTGGTCGAGAAGCTGCTGGGCCGCTCGCCCTTCTTGGGGACCAGCCCCGTCGATGCGTTCTGTGGCTTTGTGGACACCCACCTGTAGTCAGGGCGGGACCCTGGGAGCCTGTCGGACTTAGGGGCCGGGTTTTGGGCGAAGGAGCTGGGGGCCGGCTGGGCCTCTGAGCGAGTGCCATAATCCGTTATGGTGCGACCGAAGAGGCCCAGCCGACCCCCAGGGGCTCGTCCAAAACCCGGCGTCCAAAGGTCTTTCGGTCCATTCGGGCGTCTTTCGGTCTGATTCCGGCCCGTCAGTCGCCCCGAATCTCGATTCGAGGCTCTTTCCGATCCAAAATCATCCTCGAAACTCGCTCCGAATGGATCCGAAACCCTAAGTCCGACAGACTCCTCTAGGCGGAAGCTTCGGGTCGGCTGCGGCGGAACTCCGAAGGCGTGGAGCCCTTCACCTGACGGAACTTGCGCGAAAAGTGGTTCGCGTCATGAAAGCCCACGAAGGCGGCGATCTCTTTCATCGACAGGTTGGACCACTGCAGCAAATGGGCCGCCTCGTCGACCCGGCGCGCCTGCACAAACTCGGTGAAGGTGACCTTGAGCTCGGTGCGGAACCGGTTGGCCAAGTGCGACGGTGACATGCCAAACCTCGTGGCCAAGTGCGCACTGGAAAGGTCCTCGTGCAGGTGGAGCACGATGTGGTCGACGACCTTGCGCGTCACGGGGGTCAGGCCCTCCCGCCGGTTCTGATTCACGGCCTCGAGATAGGTCTGCGCCATCGTGTCGTGCAGGCGGTATACCTCGGTGGCGGTCTTGCAGGCCTCGATCTCAACGGCGTAGCGGGCCGAGATCTGGTGCAACAGCACCGGGTGCAGCCCCCCGCGTTGGGCGGCCGTGCGGAGCAGGGTGTTGTACACAAAACTGATGTTCTTGGCCGACCTCAGCGGGTTGTTCTCGACGCGGTCCTCGATGTGCAGCACGGTGCCGTCTTTGTGCATGACGGCGTCGTAGAGCTCGTGGCTGCCCGTCTCGACGGCCCGGCGAATGGCCGCCTCGACCCGGTAGCGCTTCTCGATGGTGTGCTGGTCAAGCATCGAGGTCTCACTTGGCAGTTCGGGCTTCCGCTTCTGCTGGGCGGAACGGAAGTACAGCATTTCGGCCAGCGGTCGGGCCGAGTCGAGCAGGGTCTGAACCCACGGCCCCAGCGACGAGGCATAACGGCTCCCCACCAGGGGCAGGCTTTCGTACAGCGCCGACAGCGAGAGCCGGTCCACAGGCGGCAACCGGTGCTGCGACATCAACCGGATCACCTCTTCGGTGGTCACAGGCACGGTGCGAAACGGCCCCAAAGCCACGGCCCCTTCCCCTCGGCACGGAACCACGACATACTCCAGATGACCCGACGATGACGCCGACACCGGAACCTCACGCTCCAGCAACGTCGCCATTTGCTCCCAGTCGGCCTCGCCCAACGTCAAGGAGGGGGGCACTTCGAGCCTCGTCACCTGCGAGACAACAGTCCCCTCGGCACCTCGGTAGACGACGTCGAGGCCCGTGACGTCGTGAAGAAGTCGTAGTTTCTGTGAAATATCGTCTTCTAGCATGAACTGTAGCCTAAACCTTTTGCGCCGTGATTTCCAGCGTGGGTGGAGACTGAACCCATCGGAGGAACGATGATGAATACGACGACAAACGCGCTGCGGTCTGCGAAACCCTTTGGTTGGAAAGACCGCCTGAGCTACATGATGGGGGACCTCGGCAACGATTTTACCTTCATCATGATGGCCGCCTTCCTGATGCTTTTCTACACCGAAGTGCTGAAGATCGCCCCGGCGATGGCCGGCCTCATCCTGGTCGGAGCCCGCGTGTGGGATGCCTTCGCCGACGTGACAGCCGGCCTGTTTATCGACGCCCGCAAGCCGGGAAAGTGGGGCAAGTTCCGGCCGTTCCTGATCTTCGGTGCGCTGCCAGTCACCATCATGGGTGTGCTCACCTTCACGCAGATTCCGGGACTGACGCCCGAAATGACCGTGGTTTGGGCCGCTGCCACCTACATCCTGTGGGGCACGGCGTACTCGTTTATCAACATCCCCTACGGCTCGCTGGCCTCGGTCGTCACCGAAGACCCCGTGCACCGCACTTCGCTGTCCACCTGGCGCAACATCGGCGCGCTGGTTGCGAACAGCACCATCACCGCGGTCGCTCCGCTGTTCATTTTCGCCAACGGCGGCAAACCCACGGCGGCCGGGTTCCTGACGGTCATGATCTTGTTCACGGTGGCGGCGGTGGTCAGCTACTTGCTGGCCTGGGCCGGTTCCACCGAGCGCATTCCCGCAGCCAAGGCGCCCAAGCTCGAGATCCGCAAAAGCTTGAAGGGCCTGATCCGCAACCGCCCGCTCATCGGCCTGATGCTCACCTCGTTCAGCCTGCTGATCGCACAACTGACCACCTCGACTCTGAACGCCTACTTGTTCAAGGACTTCTTCGCCAACCCCAAACTGGTGTCGCTGGTGGGTCCGGTCACGCTGACGAGCACGGTTCTGGTCATCCTGGGTATCCAGTTCCTGGTCAAGCGCATCGGCAAGAAGGAAACCGCCGTGATCGGCATCTCGGTGTCGGCGCTGTTCTACTTCGTGCAGTTCCTGTTCCCGGTCCACGACCCCTATATCTTCCTGGGCCTGCTGTTCGTTTCGCTGGTCGGACTGGCCATGCTGAACGTCCTCATTTGGGCGCTGGTGGCCGACGCGATCGACTACCAGGAGCTGCTCACGCACAAGCGGGAAGAAGGCATTGTGTACTCGCTCTACAGCTTTATGCGCAAGATGGGCCAAGCCGTTGCCGGAGGTTTCGGCGCCTTCGTGCTGGCCTCGGTGGGCTACGTGTCGGGTGCTGCCACGCAGAACGCCCAGGTGGCCAACGGCGTGCGCGACGCGGTGACGCTGATTCCGGCCGTGTGCATGACCATCAGCTTGGTGTGCCTTCTGTTCGTCTACAACCTGTCGAAGCCCAAGCTGGCCAAGATGGTCGAGGAACTGCACACCAGCCGCGAGGAACGGGGACTATGACAGCAACAAGGTCGGCTTTCGTCGAAGGCTGGCGCGTCGGCAAGGTGGGGGGCTCCGGCCCTCTGCTGCCGGTGACGCTCCCCCACACCTGGAACGCCGAAGACGGCGTGACCAACACCTACGACCGGAGCCCCTGGCGCTACGAAAAGACCTTCCAGGCCGAACCGGCGTGGAAGGGACGCTGGCTGTTCTTGGAGTTCGAGGCGGCCAATTCGGTGGCCACAGTGAGGCTCAACGGCCGCACCCTGGCCACCCACCGGGGCGGATTCAGCACCTTCCGCGTGCCGATCACCGAAGCGCTGGACTTCTCGGGCCTCAACCGGCTCGAAGTGGTGGTCGATAACTCTCCGGTGGAAGAAGTTTACCCGCTGATGGCCGACTTCACGTTCTTCGGTGGACTATACCGGCCGGTTTGGCTGATCGTGACCGGCGAGGTGCACTTCGACCTGCTCGACTCGGGCTCGGGCGGCGTTTACCTCAGCCAAACCGACGTGGGCGCCGAAAAAGCCGTCGTCGAGTGTGAGCTGGCGGTGGTCGTCGAGGCCGGCCCCCGGGAAGTCACCTGTCAAGTGCGGGTGCTCGACGCGCACGGTGTGCTGGTCACCGAAGTCGAAGAGAAAGCCACCCTCTGGGCCGCCTCCCGGTTCCTGCGGGGCTTGGTTCTTCCTCGTCCGCACCTGTGGCAGGGGGTGAAGAACCCGTATCTTTACCGCGTGGAAGTGGACCTTTGGGTCGATGGCGTGGTGGCTGACACCCGGACAATCGCCCTGGGTGTGCGGAGCTACGCCGTCGATCCCGAGCGGGGGTTCCTGCTCAACGGGGTTCCGACGCCGCTGCGCGGAGTGAGCCGCCACCAGGACCGGGCCGACCGAGGTTGGGCCCTGACAGAGGCCGACCAGCAGGAAGATCTGGCGCTGCTGCTGGAACTGGGAGCCAACACGGTTCGCCTGAGCCACTACCAGCACAGCGTTACCTTCCTGGACCTGTGCGACCGTGCAGGCCTGGTGGTGTGGGCCGAGGTGCCGGTCATCAGCCGACTTTCGAAGACCGACCCGACCGGCGAGAACGCGGTCACTCAGCTCACCGAGCTCATCCGTCAGCAGTACAACCACACGTCGATCTGCTTCTGGGGCGTGCAGAACGAGATTACCATCGCCAACAGCAGCCCTGCGCTCGAACGTCTGGTCGCCCGGCTCCACCGCCTGGCGAAGTCGCTGGACCCCTGGCGGCTGACCACCCAGGCGCAAGTGGGGCACCTGCCTGAAGACGATGCGCTCAACAGCCTGACCGACGTACTGGCCTACAACAAGTACTACGGCTGGTATTACGGTGACGCCCTCGACTTTGACGGCTGGCTGACCGAGTTTCACGCGCGGCAACCGCTCCGGGCCCTCGGGCTTTCGGAGTACGGTGCCGAAGGCCTGTTGGCCTACCACAGTGACGCCCCGCGCATGGGCGACTACACCGAGGAGTACCACGCACTCTACCACGAGACGGTGTACGGCGTGATCGAAAAACACCCGTGGCTCTGGGGCACGTACGTGTGGAACATGTTCGACTTCGCCTCGGCCATCCGCGACGAAGGCGGCGTCAAGGGCAGGAACAACAAGGGTCTGGTCACCCACGACCGCAAGTTGCGCAAGGACGCCTTCTACTTCTATCAGGCCTGCTGGTCCGACAGGCAAGTTCTTCACCTCAACAGCCAGCGCTGGAAGGAGAGGACGACCGCGACCATCGCGATCAAAGCCTACAGCAACCGGCCGGAGGTAACCCTGACGGTGAACGGGCGCCAGGTGGTGGGCACGGCTCGCGGGGTGGTGTGGACGTTCCCCGACGTGGCGCTGGCTCCGGGTGCCAACACCGTCACCTTGCGCTGCGGCGGGTTCGAGGAGTCCGTGGTTTGGAACCGGGTCGAAGTGGCCACCGTGAACTACACCTGCCCAGCCCCGGGGGGCAGCTTCGTGACCAACTGGTTCAGCGCCGGATTGGCGACGGGCGGCGAGGTGCTCCCGTTGGTCTACCCCGAGGGGGTCTACTCGATCAAAGACCCCATCGAAGCCATCATCGAGGTGACAGAGGGCGAGGCCGTGCTGCGGCGCTATCTGGCGCCCCTGTTCGCATCGCCCATGTTCGCCATGGTCAAGTCGATGAGCCTCGAGATGCTGGCCAGCATGGACCGCAAAACGCTCACCCCGGCCGTGCTGGGACGCATGAACGCCGACTTGAACGCGGTCCGCAAGACCTGAACCAGCCAGTGCCGTCTTGACAGCAGGACAGCACTGGTTCTATGGTTAGATACCGTTATCTAGGAGACAACTATGTTCTTGACCGACGCCGTTGTTGAAGCCCGTATCCGCGAAGGTCTGTCCCTCCTGCCCTACGACGGCAAGCGTGTTCTGGTGCTCGTCCCCGACCTGACGCGCACGATGCCGTTGGCGCAGTTCTTTCGCTGGATCGTCTCGGCCTTGCGCGGACGCGTGGCCAAGCTCGACTTTTTGGTGGCGCTGGGAACGCATGCGGCGCTCACCGAAGCCCAGATGGACCAACTGTTCGGCTGCGCTCCCGGCGAGCGAGCGCGCAACTTTGCCGATGTGGCCTTCCTCAACCACGACTGGGCCAACCCAGCGGCGCTCACCTTGCTGGGCACCATTCCCGCCTCCGAGATCCGCGAGCTCAGCTCCGGCATGCTCGACCTGGAAGTGCCCGTGCGGATCAATAAGCTGGTGCTCGACTACGACGAGCTGTTCGTCTGCGGCCCGGTGTTCCCGCACGAGGTAGTGGGCATTTCGGGCGGCAACAAGTACTTCTTCCCCGGCATCGCGGGGCAGGACATCATCGATGTCACGCACTGGATTGGCGCGCTGGCCACCAGCTACAAGCTCATCGGCACCAAGGACACCCCGGTGCGCCGCGTCATCAACCGGGCCGCCGACCTCATCCCCCGTCCTCGCCATGCGCTCTGTGCGGTGGTGCAGCACAACGGCGTCGAGGGCGTCTTCCTCGGCCCTATCGCCGAGGCCTGGAACCAAGCCGCCGACTTGGCCGCCGAAACCCACATCACCTGGGTCGACAAACCCTACCGCCAGGTTCTCTCGCTGTTGCCCGAGATGTACGACGAGCTCTGGGTCGGCGCCAAGGGCATGTACAAGCTCGAACCGGTCATAAGCGACGGGGGCGAAGTCATTATCTACGCGCCGCACCTGCACGAAGTCAGCGTCACCCATGGCAAGAAGATCGCCGCCATCGGTTACCATTGCCGCGACTATTTCGTTAAGCAGTGGGACAAGTTCAAGACCCACCCGTGGGGCGTGCTGGCGCACTCGACCCACCTGCGCGGGGCCGGCATCTACGACCCGGCGACTGGCGTCGAAAGCTGCCGCATCCGGGTAACTCTGGCTACCGGCATTCCCGAGGCCGAGTGCCGTGCGCTCAACCTGGGCTATCGCGACTGGCGCAGCATCGATGTGGCCGCCTGGAGGGCCGAGGCCCAGCGCGACCCCGGCTGCCTGGTCGTCGACCGCGCCGGCGAGCAACTGTATCGCATCAAAGGGCAATAAAGGCCCGTAGGAGAAAACATGGCTTTGGAACTCAGAAAGAACGCGGCCTGGGCCCTGGTGGTGCCCACCAGCATGGGCGTACGCCTCACCCCCGAAAACGGACAACCCGTCCACGCGTCCGACACCTTCAAAATGCAGGCCACCAGCGCCGAAACCAACGTGGCCAGCATCGCCTCGTACCTCGGTCTGCCGGTGAAAATCCTCACCACCTTCGTCAAGGACAGCCCCATTTCGGCGTTCATCAAGGCCAATCTTCGCGCCCGAAACATGCACTTTGAGGGCAAAGACGTGCCGCAGGGCGGACCGTGGGGCTACCGTCACCAGTTCAACATCGCTGACTCAGGCTACGGCTCGCGGGGCCCCCGGGTGCAGAACGACCGCGCCGGCGAAGTAGGCCGCACGCTGAACGCCAAGGACTTCGACCTCGAACGCCTGTTCGGCACCGAAGGCGTGCAGATCGTGCACCTTTCGGGCCTCATAGGCGCCCTGTCACCCGAGACCAGCGCCTTCTGCCTGGATTTGGCCAAGGCCGCCAAGAAGCACGGCACCAAGATTGCGTTCGACCTCAACTACCGCGCCACGTTCTGGAAAGGCCGCGAGAAAGAGCTTCGCGACACCTTCACCCAAATCGCCAGCGTGGCCGACATTCTGGCCGGCAATGAGGAAGACTTTCAGCTGTGCTTGGGCATCGAGGGCCCCAAGGAAGGCGGCAAGGGCATCGCCGGCCAAATCGAGGGCTTCCAGGGCATGATCGGCCGCGTCAAGAAGGCCTTCCCCAACGCCTCGGTGTTTGCCACCACACTGCGAGAGGTCGAGGATGTGAACACCCACCACTGGGGCGCCGTCCTGCTCGAAGGCGACACGTGGCACATCATTGAGCCCCGCGAGATTCACGTGCTCGACCGCATCGGCGGCGGCGACGGCTTCGTCGGTGGCCTGCTCTACGGCATCCTCAAGGGCTGGGAACCCGAAAAGTGGGGGCAGTTCGGCTGGGCCAGCGGCGCCTTGGCCACCACCTTCCTCACCGACTACGCCCAACCCGTCGACGAGGACCAGGTGTGGAGCGTCTGGTCTGGAAATGCCCGCGTAAAGCGCTAGGCAATCTCCCGAGGTCTACCGCTTCGCCATCGCCTCGTGCAACCGTTCGGCCTGCAGAATGAACGTCTCCAGGCGCGCGCGGATGATCTGGCTGAAGGGGTTGCCGTCGCACTCCAAGCTCAGGAAAGGCAGGATGTCGGTCGATTCCTTGAGCGCTGACAGATCCACCGGCCGACCCGCCTGACGTCCTGCTTCTTCTTTGCCTTCCACCGTCATTTCGATGGTCGACACGGCCTCGGTCATGCGGCTGTTCATGCAGCCGAAAGGCCCCACGTTGAGCACGCCGCAAAACTTCTCGGCCAGGTGGTGCAACGCCGCGCCCGTCGAAAGCCCGGGTTCGCCGGTCAGCTCGAACGGGAAGATGTGCTTCGAGTGGTCCATGAACGTCTGGATGTCGATCATCTCTTTTTCGTAGAGCC
The DNA here is from genome assembly GCA_037142615.1 of Spirochaetales bacterium. GTDB lineage: Bacteria > Spirochaetota > Spirochaetia > JABEVK01 > JABEVK01 > JAIFLN01. Next base: position 25,524 of record JBAXAI010000033.1, read on the forward strand.
CGCTGGTGGCCAAAATGTCCTTCACCTTGGCCTCGTGGTGGTCCTGCACCAGGTCGCTGGCGGCCATTTCGAACTTGCCCACGAGGTTGGTCTGCAGTTCGTACATGCCAATGTCGCGCAAAAAGTCGGTGTAGCGCACCCACTCGCTCACGGGCGCATCGAGCAGCACAAAGCCTTTGTCGGCCAAGAGATCCGGGATGCCCATCAAACTGAAGTGGTCGCGCCGCACAAAGATCTCGCCCACCAGCCCGATGTACTTGGCTTGGCTGATCGGCGTCTTGAGTGGGATGGTCCGTAGCACCCGGGCCGTCTTGCGCAACTGGGTGTAGAACATCGTCTTGTTGGTTCCGTCGACCGAGCCGACCACCTTGTCGATCTCGGCGTTCAGCACAGTCATGGCAGCCTCGCGATCCACGGCGAGCGCTTTCACGGCATTGCGGATGTCGTCGAGCACGTCGAAGGCGTACATCGACTTCACCATGTTCAGGCGGAACTTGAGGCCCAGGCCGGCGTAACCGTCGTCGTTCGACAGCTTCATGGTGGCCACATTGGGCAGGTGGAGTTTTTCGACCGTGGTGCGCAGCAAAATGTCGTACTGGCCCACCCGGCAGCAACCGCCGGCGCCCACGATCATCATCACCAGTTTTTCATCGGGGTCGGTGCGGTACTTCAGGTACTTCATCAGCTCGCCCACGATGTTGATGATGGGCAGGCACTCCTTGCTGGTGGTCACCGACCGGCCCAGGTCGAGGGCCTCGCGGTCGCACACGGGCAGCGCCTCGGCGTTCCAGCCCAAGTCGCGGAACACGGCGGCCGCCCCCCGGTTGAACAGGTCGCCCATGCTCGGCACAAGCACCTTCACCTTGCCGGTGTCCATGCGCAGCTTTTCGCCGCCCGAGCCCACGAACACGGCCTTACCCAGGTTGTCGAGCTCCACCGTGGCCGCCCGGAAGGGCGCCTGAGCGACTTTGCCGGTACCGCGGACCTTGAGGTAGTTCTGGATCACGTCCATGAACGCCTCGATGCGGGTGTTCACCCCGGCGTCGGCGGTGTGGCTGTCGACCTCGATGGTGAGCGAGGGCTTGGTGCCCATCAGGTCGCGGAAGTGCTGCACCATCATCGAGTCGAGCGCGCAGAGGAAGTTGGTCAAAAAGGTGCCGAACAGCTGCGGGTGCCGCTCGACGATACGGGCCCCCTTGATGATGCGCTGGCCCATTTCCCAGTAGGTGTTCTTGTAGTTCTCTTCGCTCTCGTAGTCCAAAAAGTCATAGGGGATGAGTTCGACGCCGCGGCTGGCGAACTTGCTGGGCACGCCCTTGTTCGTCTCTTCGGCGAAGGCGTTGTAGGGTCGGCCGAACAGGACCACGGCGGTACGGCTGGGGTCGCTTTCAAGCTTGGCGAGGATGCGCCGCCCCTGGGCCTTCATCGCTTCGAAGAACAGCGTTTGCGCCTCGGCGGCTTTGGTGTGCGCGGCCAGACCTTGCTCGCGGGTAAAGCCCATGTCGACGGCCACTTGCGCAAACACCTCGGCCCCGGCGCCCCAGCCCTTCATCAGGTTGAGCGATGGAGTGATCATTTTCGGCAGGTTTGTGGCGCGCGTCGCCGTCGGTCCAAAATGGCTCGACTTCTGGTAGAACGGCTCACCCTGCACAAACATGCACACGGTCTGGTACTCGATTCGGTAGTCCTTTTGCTCCGACACGTGCAGTTCTTTCAGTTGAGGCATAAAGATGTAGTCGGGCTTCTTGTCGAGCAGGTCCTCGAACAGGCCCATGGCGACCTGCGCCGATAGGCACAAACTGGACTGCGCTTTGTCGATGCCGGTTTGGCGCACTTCGGTGGGCAACACGATGCGGCACCCGAGCTGGTTGAAAAACGTCGAGTACAGCGGGTAGAGCGTGTGGATCTGGAACGACCGGTTGAGCCCGACCAACGGTGCGTCGGCTGGTAGGTCGGTGCGCAACTCGACCCACGGATGGAACAGCAGCTCGCGACGCTTGGCCACGTGGTTGAGTTCGGCGGTGTCGTACTTCAGGTGGTGAAGCTGGTTGTAGTACTTGTTGCACGCCCCGCCGAAGGGGAACTTCTTGCCCTCGATCTCGATCATGCTGATTTCGCAGCGGCGGTCGCAGTTTTCGCTGCGGCCCATGCACACGAACGACTTGCCGGGGGTCACTTCGCGTTCGGCGAGCACGCCCAGATCAAACTCGCGGGGTGCCAGCAGCCCGAGGTCGAGCAGGCTGCCGACTTCGAGCGCCACGCCATACGCGCCCATCAAGCCGGGGTGCGGCGGCACGATGATGCTCTTGCCGGTGAGCGCGGCCATGGCGATGGGGACGGCCTTGTTATAGCACACCCCACCCTGCATGAAGATCTTCTTGCCCACCTGGCGGAAGCCCTTCACGCGGTTCACGTAGTTGATGCAGATGGAGTACACCAGCCCGGCGATGATGTTTTCGCGGCTGATGCCTTCCTGGAAGGCCATGTTGATGTCACTGCTGATGAACGCCGCGCACTGGTCGCTGAAGTTGGGCGGGTTGGTCGCGGCCAGCGCGATGGGCGCGATGTCTTCCATCTTGACGCCCATGGACTCGTAGGCCGACTCCTCCAAAAAGCTGCCGGTGCCGGCCGAGCAGGCCTCGTTCATGGCGTAGTCACTCGCGACCCCGTTGGTGAGCAGGGTGTACTTCGCGTCTTGGCCGCCAATCTCGAAAATCGTGTCGACCTCGGGGTCAAAATGTGCGGCGGCGCGGGCGTGGGCGATGATCTCGTTGATGATGCCCTCGGTGTCGGCGTGCAGCCCAGCGAGGTAGCGGCCCGAACCGGTGACGCCCAGCCCGACGACGGTCACCCTGGTGGTTCCCAACTGTTCGATCAGCGCCCGGTAGCACTGGCGGCTGGCCTCGATGGGGTTGCCGTTGGTGCGCAGGTACTTGGCCGCCACGATGGTTTCGTCGCTTCGCCGTAGCAGCACGGCTTTGGTGGTCGTCGAGCCCACGTCGAGGCCCACCACGCACACATCGCCGTCGCGGGCGGTCTCGAACGCCTGGTCCTTGAACTCCACCTTGTCGACAAACTTTGACAGGGCAGGCATTTGTTCGAACGACGAGGGGATGTCCTTGAAATAGTTGTTCTTGGTAATCTCGGGCGTCAGTTTGTTCTTCAGGGCATAGATGGCGGCACCGAGGGCCTCGAAGCACGGCGCGTGGTCGGGCACCTCGACCTGGGGGAAGGTCTTCTGCAAGAAGTCGACGACCACGCCGTTTTGGGCCGTACCGCCGACGAGGAGCACCTTCTTGGCGTTCACTTTGACCAGCAGTTCCTCGATCTTCTTGGCGATCATGCGGCCCAGGCCGGCGGCCACGTCACCGATGGGTTCGCCCTTGTTGAGCGCGTGGGTGCAGTCGCTTTTGCAGAACACCGAACAGCGGCCCGAGAGTTGATGCGGGTTTTTACTCTGCCGCGCAAGGCTGATGGCCTCTTCCACCCCGATGTTCATGCGGCGGATCTGCTGCAGAAAGAACTCGCCGGTACCCGAGGCACACTTGTTGCCCGAGCTGATGCGGCTCACGCGGCCCTTCTTGTCCATTTCGTAGACAAGGAACGACTCGCCGCCGGCCGAAACCACGGCATCGAAGCGCTGAGCGCCGGGGTACAGGTGCTGATAGGCGATTTCGGTGGCCTCGGGCTCGATCAGCGACGGGAAGGTGGTCAGGTCGCGGAACTTGCGGCCCGTCACCGAGACCGACTTGCCCGCCAGATCGTAGGCGTCGATGATGCGCGTGAACGTGCCCTTGGGGTCGCCGTCGTGCGCGACGATCACCTTGTTCACGACTTCGATCTTGCCATTGATGCTGGCGATCTCGACCAGCGAAAAGGTCGAGGCTCCCAGACAAATTCCCACCGAGTTGGGGATGAGGCGGCTTGCGGCTTCCATCACGTTCTCCTTTCCAGACCACGAAGAATCAGATCAACAAATTGGGTTTCTATGGTTTCAAGCACGGGTTGGGTGAGTTCCAGATCCTGGTACCACACGTCGAGGAAGGTGTAGAGCACCGAACTGGCGATGTACCGGGCCGCCGAGGCGGGCTCCACCTCGCGGAAGCGTCCCTGGGCGATTCCCAGCGTCACAAACTTCTCGATGAGGTTGCGCATCGGCGTGTAGATTCGTTCGAACATCGCCTCTTTGAGCCGGGGGTTGTAGGCCGACTCGGCGTGAATCACCGAAATGAGCACGCGGTTTTCGTGGAACAGCACCAAACGGCTGTGAATGAACGACTTGACGGCCTCTTCCATGTTGCCGCCCAGATAATGCGCCAACGCGGTGGCGACGTTCTCGGTGAACAGGCGTGGCGCAACGGTTTCGACCAGTTCGCTCAGCAGGCCCATCAGCAGGTCTTCCTTGTTCGGAAACAGGCGGAACATCGTGCCCACCGACACCCCGGCGGCGTCGGCGACTTCCTTGGTGGTGGTACCGTGGTAGCTCTTGCACCGGAACACCTTGAGCGCGGCGTCGAGAATCGGCTTGGCCTTGTCATTCTGCACTCGGACTCCCCGCCGGATTCACCTCGCTACGGAGCGGACTGACCACTCAGTTTTCCGGACTGTTTGGTCCATTGTTGGTGCGGATTCACTTTCTGTCAATGGGGGTAAACAAAAAAGAGCCCCGCATGGGCGGGGCTCATCCTTGACGAGAGATCGACGGTGGCTCTGCTTACTGGACTGTGGTCCCGGCTTGCTGGTAGCCCGCCGCGATGTAGTAAAACGCTGTACCCGAGGGCACCTGGATGGTCAGGCCCGAAGCGCTTGCACCGTTGAAGGTGTTGCCCGGGTCCGCCAACTTGGGCGGAACAGGAGCTGACATCGTCACAGTGGTCAGATTCGGGTTGCCTGAGAAGGCTCCCCCGGCGATGTACTTGAGCCTCGATCCCAACGTGATCGAGGTCAACCCGGCATCATTGAAGGCGTTGCCTCCGATGTAGACAACGGAATCGGGGATTGTCACCGGGGTCGTAAGGCTAGTCCCCGCAAACGCGGCGCCATCGACCGTCAAGAGTTGGCTACTCAGGGCAAAGGAAATGCTACTCAGCCCGCTCGCCCCCGCAAACGCGTTGTCACCGATTTCTTCGAGCGACGCCGGGAAGGTGACCGAGTTCAGGGCCGTCTGCTTGGCGAAGGCGGCGTTGCCGACGAGCTTGAGGCCCTCACCGAGACTTGCTGATTGGAGCAGGGGGAGGACGTCGGCCCCATTGGCATCGAAGGTGTTGGCCTGGATGACGGTGTATGTTGGGGAGATGCTATTGATCGTGAACGCGTTCGTCCAGCTCGCGGGCCGCCAGTAGCTGGTCGCAGCGTGGTCGTCCACGTAGTTCCAGCCGTCAAAGTCCATGTAGGTACCAGCGGCGCCGGGAATCCAAGTGACCGGATTGGCGGCACTCGTCGGAATGTCGCTGGCCTTGAACTTGTCCGAGACCTGCGTGATGCGCCCAGTGGCGTTATAGCTGATCTCAGTCGAACTCGGCAACGCGCCGAAGTACAACCCGAGGAAACTGTGGCCCACCAACGAGGTGGACGGGCTCGAGATGGTGGGCAGACCCCATTCCGCGACATACAGCTTCCGTCCATTGCCGTATGGACTGTACCCATAGCTTCGCGACCACTTGCTGACGTTGTAGTTGGAGTCCAGCGCAAAAGTCTCGGTCAGCGTGTTGCCCTGCGCGTCGTAGCGGGTCACAGTCTTGGGACGCCCGGCCGCATCGGTCGAGATGTTGGTCGGAGTGGCTCCGTCCACCTTGACGATGGGGAAGTTCGAGGTGGCATCGTAGGCGATCGAGATGGCATGGTCCTTGTTGTCGTACGGGACTTCCACGTAGTAATTCGTGAGTGAGTCGTAGCCGTTGTCAGAAATGCCGAACTGGGGATCCGTGGTTCCGTCCAGGTAGTACCACGGCCTGTCCCAGGACCCGCTCTTGGTGAGGATGAAGTCCAGATCGAACGCCGTGGCGCCGGTGGCGGCCGTGACAGTTACCTTGCCGCTTGTTCCTTTTCCGTTGGTCACCTGAAAGTTGTTCTGGTCGTTCTTCCAGTTGACGGCGGCAGGGCTGGCTTGGGTGTCGGTAGTGTCAAAACGCCCGACGAACGAATACGTCTGGTTGCCACCTTTGAGGCCGCTCACCTCGACCGAGACCGTGGTATTGGTTTGCGTGGGCGGTAGGGTGGTCGTACCGGGATCGGTTGTGCCCGGCCCCAGAAGATTCGAAAAGAGGCTGCAGCTTGAAAGGAAAAGGGTCGCTCCAGCGAGGGCGAACGGCAAGATACGGCTTAGCAGATACTTCATGGCGGGTACTCCTCAGATTTCTGACTAGTTTGCTCCTACTTATTCGATTTGACAAGGGTGGGCCCGAGACCCCCACTGGCAACAGCCGAGGCGTCGGCCTATGATGTTCGCATGGACAACACCTTTGCCAGTCTGCTCGCGCAAGAAGCCGAGCTTCAGTTCACCCGGTTTGATAATGCCATGGCCTGGAAGCTGGGCTCCTGGCTGGCCGACAAGGCCCGCAAAGAGGGCCTCAAGATCACCATCGGGATCACCCGCGCGGGTCAACGCCTCTTCCATTACGCCGCCGAAGGTACCACCAAGGATAACGACGAATGGGTCAACCGCAAGGTGCGCACGGTTTACCGTTTTGGCCACTCCAGCTTCTTCATGGGGTGCAAATTGACCTACGAGAAAAAGACGCCGGCCGAAAAGTACTACGTCGACGAACGCGAGTACGCCTTCCACGGCGGCTGTTTCCCCATTTTTCTCAAGGGAACGGGACTGATCGGTACGCTCACCATCTCGGGACTCCCACAGGAACAAGATCACGCGTTGTGCGTCGAAGCCCTGCGGCACGTGCTCAAAAAGGACGTCAAACCCAAGACCTGACCCTGCCCGATCCCTCTTCCTTGACAGGCGCCAACACTGGGCTCACTGTGACCTTATGCCCAACCACGTTTTGTCGGCCGTTCAGGCCTCAAGAAAGGTGCAGCCCGAATGGGCCACCGCCCCGTATTCCGTCCGGGCGAAGGCCCTCCGACGCGTCCGCACGCTTGTGCTCGAACGGGCCGACGAGCTCGCTGCCATCATCAGCCGCGATAACGGCAAGGTTTTGGTCGATGCCCTGGCCGCCGAGGTACTTCCGACGGCCATGGGCGTTGGCTATTACATCCGGGCGGCGCGCAAAGTGCTTCGTCCACGGCGGGCTCGCGGTGGCAATATCCTGCTCTTCAACAAACGGAGCCGAATCCAGGCCCTGCCCTACGGGGTGGTTGGCATCATCTCGCCCTGGAACTACCCGTTTTCTATTCCCTTCAGTGAGGTCGTGATGGCCCTGCTTACCGGCAACGGGGTGGTCTTGAAGGTTGCCAGCGACACTCTCGAGGTGGGCAAGGCCTTGGCCGATCTCTTCATGGCGGCAGGACTTCCTCCGGGGCTTTTTGGCTACGTGGTGTTGCCGGGCAGTCAGGCGGGACCCGCCTTTCTTGAGGCGAGGGTCGACAAGCTGTTCTTCACCGGTTCCACCGAGGTGGGGCGAACTTTGGTCGCCCTCAGTGCCCCCACGCTCACGCCGCTGGTGCTCGAACTCGGTGGCAACGACGCGGCTTACGTGCGCGCCGATGCCGACCTGGAGCGCGCCGCCAACGGTATCCTCTGGTCGGGCTTTTCGAATGCCGGCCAATCGTGCGGCGGGGCCCAGCGCATCCTCGTCCACGAGACGGTGTACGACAGGTTTGTCGAGGCCCTGTCGCGGCGTGTGGCAGCGCTGCGTGTCGGCCCTGGCGACGAGTGGTCAAACGACATGGGTGCCATGACCTCGGCCAAGCAGAGAAAAACGGTGCAGGAACAGATCGCTGCCTGCGTGGCGGCCGGTGCCAAAATCGCGGCGCAAAGTCAGGCTCCGACGGAAGGGAACTTCTTGGCGGCTATGGTGCTGACCGACGTGACTCCCGACATGCCGGTGATGAACGACGAGATTTTTGGCCCGGTGGTGGCCGTCGTGCGGGTCAAAGACGACGAGGAGGCCCTCCGCTTGGCCAACGCCTCGCCGCTGGGCCTCACCAGTTCGGTCTGGAGCCGCGATCACAAAACGGCACGCCGCCTGGCCCGCCGCATCCGCGCGGGAGCGATCCTGATCAACGACCACCTGATGTCGCACGGCTTGGCTGAGACGCCGTGGGGCGGCTTCGGCGACTCCGGCATCGGCCGCACCCATGGCGAGGCAGGGTTGGCCGAAATGGTCCGCCTGCAAGTGGTCGTCGATGACCTGTTGCCCTTCGCCAGCAAGAACATCTGGTGGCATCCGTATTCCGAAAAGGTCTACACGGGGCTCAAGGCCCTGCTCCAGTTGCTCTACGGTCCGGGGCTTGGTCGACGCCTGGGCGCGATTCCCCGCGTGCTGAAGATCTTCTTCCGCTACTGGGAGCGCTGATCACCAAGAGGTTGCTCTTGACAACCTTTGTTTATAATAAAAACTGTTAACATGATAAACACAAGCTGGGATGTGATCGTGATTGGTTCGGGCATAGGCGGGCTCACGGCGGCTTCGCTCTTGGCCAAGGCGGGTGGCCGCAAAGTCCTGGTGCTCGAACAGCACGTGCAGCCGGGCGGTCTGACCCATGTGTTTCGCCGCCAAGGCGCCTCGTGGGATGTCGGTTTGCACTACGTCGGCGAGATGGCCGAGGGAATGATGCCCCGCACCATCATGGACCTCGTCACCGGTGGCGAGGTGAAGTGGCGCCAAATGCCCGACGAGTTTGAGCATTTCGTACTGCCGGGGACAGACCTCAAGCAGCCCTCCGACCCCAAGAAATGGCGCGCGCGGCTCGACGAGGCCTTTCCCGCCGAAAAGGCCGGGCTCAAACGCTGGTTCCGCGAACTCGACCGTTTGGCCGCGTGGAACCGGCTGGGCTTCATGGCCGGGCTCGTGCCGTCTCCGGTGTCGGGCGCACTGCGCTGGTGGCACAGCCGAGGTCGCGGCAAGGCCTCCCGAACCACGCTTTCGGTGTTGCAGTCGTGCGTCGCCGACCCCACCCTTCGCACCCTGCTCACGGCCGTCAGTCCCGACTACGGCTTGCCTCCCGAACAAAGCGCCATCGCGATCCACGCGCTCATCGAGGGCCACTACCGCCACGGCGCCTGGTTCCCCGAAGGCGGTTCAGGCCGTATCGCCCGAGCCGCCGCCGAAGGCATTGAGTCCCGGGGAGGCCTGGTTCTCACCGGCTGGGAAGTCACCGAAATCCTGCGCGACGGCAACGCGGTGACAGGCGTGCGGGCCCGCGACACGGGCAACGGCAGTGGCCGCGAATTGACGTTCCAAAGTCCGCAAGTCGTGTCGTCGGTTGGCATCGAAACCACGCTCAACAAGCTTTTGCCCGGGACTCTCCCTCCCTCGATGGAACAGCTCAAGCGCGAGGTGGCAGCGGTTCCCTCTGGCTACAGCGCGGTGACCCTGTATCTGAAGCTCAAGCGAAGTCCCGAGGAGCTCGGGATCCACGGCGAGAACTGGTGGGTGTACGAGTCCAACCCGCCCTCGTACACGAAGCAGGCCGAAGAGACCTTTCAGGGACGCGCTTCGCACGTTTATGTGTCGTTCCCCTCACTCAAGAACGGGGAGACGCGCTTTCACACGGCCGAAGTCTTGGGCACGGGCTTGTGGCAGCATTTTTCGCGGGGCGCCTCGTACGAGGCCGACAAACAGCGCATCGCCGCCGGTCTTTTGGCGGCGGCCGACCGAGCGATTCCGGGCCTCGCGGCGCTGGTGGAGTTTTCGGAACTCTCGACGCCACTGACCATGGAACACTACCTCCATTCCCCCAAGGGACAGTTTTACGGGCTGCCGGCCACGCCGGAACGGTTTCGACTGAAAGGGCTGCAACCACAGACAGCGGTCCGAGGTCTGTCCCTCGCCGGTACCGACGCCGGGTCGCTGGGCATTGTGGGCGCCCTGATGGGAGGCGCCGCCTGCGCCCTGCACTTGCTCGGCTCGCGCGGCATGCCGTTGATGATGGCTGCCAACCGTGAAACCGGCCGTGCGGTCCGGCCCACAGCGAGGTTGACCACCCTGACTTGGCGTACCCCGCTGGTGGTCGAGGCCTGCTTCGACGTCGATCGCGCCTGGGACTTTCGCCCGGGCCAGTACGCCCGCCTCGAGGTGGCGCCCTGGGAATGGCGCGACTACTCACTGGTCGATGTTTCGCCCACACCGGGCGGCTGTCGGGTCAAGTTTCTCGTGTCGGTGGCCACCGGCGGGGACGGCTCCGAGTGGTTCCGCCACGCCCGGGTGGGCGACTCGTTACGGGCGGAAGGCCCGATGGGAACCTTCGGCCTGACAGGATCGGCAAAGAGCCGCATCTATGTCGCTACTGGAACTGGACTTGCGCCCTTGGTTCCGATGCTTGGCCAGGCACCTGGCACGTTGGTTTTCGGCTGCCGCACCCCGGCCGACAACCTCGCGCAGGGCCTGGTCGAGCGGGCCGTGGTTTGCTGCAGCCGCTCACCCGGCGGCACGGTCCAGGGGAGGGTCACCGACTACCTGAAAACGGCCGAGTTTGACCCGGCGGCCACCGAGTTCTACCTTTGCGGCTCGCCAGCCATGATGGCCGAAGTGACTGCCCTGCTCAAGCAGCGTGGCGCCAGCAACATCTACACCGAGAAATGGTGAGGGGGAGATTGTCATGACCGAAGCGGACTTCCGTGAGACCGAAGTGTTTCTGCTCCACAAGCTGGTGATTCACCTCGACCAGTTTGCCCGCAACGAGGTTCTGCGGAACGAGGGCATCACCTACAGCGAGTTCTTGGTATTGATGGCGGTGGCCGAGGTCGAGGTTCCAGTGCACGACAACGTTTGCCGCTACCTCGACCAGAGCAAGTCGCTCGTCAGTCAAAAGATCACGGCGCTGAGAACCAAAGGTCTGGTGAGGCAGCAGGAGCGGTCCGAGAATCGGCGGCAGACTCTGGTCTACCTCACGGCCGAGGGCGCCCAGGTGCTCAGTCGAACAGCGGGTCTGCTTTCTGCCGCGAGCGAGGAGCTTTTCACGCTGCTGGGGGCCGGTCGGGAGACGTTCCACAACGACCTCAGGGTCCTCGTGGAAGAAATGGCCTCCAGGTCAAATGGAAAAAGTGTTTGAGCTTCGAGAGTCTTGTCGTCGAGCACGCGGTCGAACAGGGAATCTGCCCTGACCGGGCCGTAGGTTGCCGCGATACCGGCGTCAATAGTACGAAACAACATTCACGTAAAACGATTGACGAAACATACTACCTGTAATATGTTTCGTATATCATGGAACTCGACAAGCCTACTTGGACCTTCTTCACCAACCACACGCACGTGCTGGTCAGCCTCGCGCGGAATCCGGAGGCGCCCCTTCGGTTGATCGCCCAGCAACTAGGTTTGACCGAAAGGGCGGTGCAGCGCATCGTCGGCGAACTGGAAGCGGCGGGGGTTCTGGAACGCCACAAAGAGGGCCGGCAAAACCGCTACAACCTGCATTTTGAGGTCGCGCTCCGCCACCCTCTCGAAAGTCATCGCAAGATCGGCGACGTTTTGGCGCCACTGCTTTCCAACGACAAGGAGTCGCAAGCATGAAGATCCCCCGTTGCATGAGCACGCAGCATCCCGACAACGTCAACGTTCCCTTTTTTGCCCGCGAGCAGAAGATCGGAGGCGAAGACGAGATCAAGGAGGCGTACTACACCTACAGCCACCTGGGCATCGACGAGCAGATGTGGGACGTCGAAGGGAAGGAGGTGGACAACTACGTTGTCAAGAAGCTCCTCACCACTTACGAGCACTTCTTCCGCGAACACATCCTAGGCGAAGACGTGTTCCTCACCCTGCGGGTACCCAACCCCGTGGAGGAGCGCGCCGAGGCCAAAATCCTGCTCGAGACCCTCGAAAGCATTCCCCGCAGCTTCGACGCCAGCGCCTTGTTCTACGGCCGCGACGTCGCTCCCATCTTCGAAGTCATCCTCCCCATGACCGACAGCGCCTCGTCGATCGATCATATCTATCGGTATTACAAGGATTTCATCGTCGGACGACAGGACAAGGTGTTCAAGAAAGGCGACATCACGATCGGCGAATGGATCGGACAGTTCAAGCCCGCTGCGGTGAACGTGATCCCGCTCATGGAAGACCTCTACCATCAGTTGTCTGCCGACACGATCGTGCGCGAGTACCTCTCGGACAAGAAAGACGTCACGGACCAGCGGGTGTTTCTGGCCCGCTCCGACCCGGCGATGAATTACGGCACCTTCGGCGCGGTGGTCAGCAACAAGATTGCGCTCATGCGGCTCGAAGCCCTTTCGAGGGAAATCGGCGTGCGCCTGCACCCGATTCTCGGTGCCGGCTCGGCTCCCTTCCGAGGAAACCTGAGTCCTCGCACTGCCCGCCGCTTCACCCGCGAGTATCCGTCGGTCGAGACGTTCACCCTGCAGTCTGCGTTCAAGTACGACTACCCCCTCGACGAGATCCGCGAAGCGGTGCGCTTCCTCGAGAACGACTTCGAGCCCGGACGGCCCACGCCCATCGATGCCGAAAGCGCCCTTAAACTCACCGAGGAGTACACCAAGGTGTACCAGATGCAGGTGAAGGAACTGGCGCCCGTCGTGAACAAGATGGCCAAGTTCATACCGAAAAGGCGCGACCGCAAACTGCATACCGGTCTCTTCGGGTATGCCCGCAGCCTCGACGGCGTGACTTTGCCGCGCGCCATCAGCTTCACGGCAAGCCTCTACTCGCTGGGGTGCCCACCCGAACTGCTGGGGCTCACCGCGTTCACGCCGGCCACGTACAGCCGTGCCCGCGAGGTGTATCACTTCTTCGAAGAAGATCTTCGCGACGCCCTGCGGGGCCTCAACCCCGACTCGCCGTATCTCCCTCACGGACTGCTCGCCAAGCTGGATGAACTGGGAATCCGCTACGAAGTCGACCCGCAGCAGAAACAGCTGACCGACCAGATTCTCAAGACCTTGGCCGACGGTAGGACGGAGCGGACCACGGAACTGGTGCTGATGGCTGGCCAGGCGCGGCAGTTTCTCGGCTGAGGCCGGGGATGCGGGTACACTGCGTGGGCGCTGGCGGCCTCGGTTTCGAGCAGGTTGGGGGCCACCGAATTGAAGGAAGAGCAAACAGCACGACGAGGACGAGTGTGAACGGACACGGGAATCGATGCTTGAACATAGGATCCAACCTCACCTGTTCGGAGCGTATGACCAAAGAGTTGTCATTGACAATCACGGGGGGGGGATATGATCACGATGTATTGAGTTCAGCAGAGGAGTTCGCGATGATGGCCAAATACAACGAGTTTTCGCACAGACATCGGTTTGCCGCGTGGGCGGCCGGTACCGCTGCTCGAGCCAGCAAGAAGAACCGCTTTTCTGTCCGCAAAGGGGTGGCAATTCTCGAGGCGGCCGGTTTCAACGCCGATTTTGGTAACCCCAGCAACTTGCCCAGCGCCAGCGATATGGATTCCGCACACCGGCAGTGGCGTGAGAAGGTCATTGTGGCCGCTCACCAGCATGGCAAGGTGTTTACGCACGGTGTGGCGGCAAAGCTCATCAATGCCTACCTTAAGGCGCTCTTCGTGTGCGGGCCTGCGGCACACGACCCCAGGGTTCAGTTTCTTCACCCTCCGATTGACCGTGTGCTTCTTAAGGCCCTTGCCGATGGTGATGTCGGCGGCAAGTCCGCCTACTGGCGAATGGCGGAGAACCGGGGTTGGTCCAACTTTGATACTGGTGAATACGAGACCGTGATCGAGCAAGTTCGCGCGCTCTACCCCGAAGGCGGGTACTGGCGGATCGAACAGTATTGGCAAGGATTTCAAGGCAACGACTAGGGCGACATCAGGTGAGCACGAGACACCAGCCCCTTGAAGGTCGTCGACAATCTCATCGTGGGGTTTATGCGGCGAACAAAACAATAGGTTCAAAACCCCGACCGTGTTGTCGGGGAACAGCGAAAGATGAGGAGAGTATTTATGGCTTTCATGCGAAGCGATGCCAACGCGCCACGAAACTGGACGTGTCCAAATTGCAACAAGAGCTCAGGGGATGGCCACTATGGACAGCCAAGAGTGTGTGAGAAATGCGGCAAAGTCATGTGCGACTCCTGTGCGCCAAAGAATTTTCAGCACAATTGTGATACGGGTTCCTCGGGAAATTCCAACTCATCCGGAGGATCCACCAAGACTATCCATTCTGGACCAAGTACCGGTTCGGTGATTGCTAAGGGGATGTTTGACATTGCGTCTGCACAACTCAAAGGTCAGGCCGACTTCCTCAAAGGCATGGTCGACTCCTCCAAGGAAAAAACCAAGGCCAACAAGGATGAACTTGTCGGAGTAAGTGCAACACAGTTGTCCTCGGACTTGGATGAGCTGCAAGGACAACTCAACGAACTGGTAACTCGGGCAACCACCCTAAAGGTCGGTTTCCTAGCAAGCGCGCAAGACAAATCGATGAAAAAGGCCATATGCGAAAAGCTTGAGTTTGGAATCATGAAGTTGGGTAGCGCAGGCAAGGCTGCTGAGGCAACGTACTTCCAGTCCAAGCTGGATGCGCTCGTCGCCAAGAAATAGCGTCAGAGATTTGGAGGGCCGGGCTGTCGCCATGATCCCAGCGGGGGACAGACCTAGAAAGAACTCTGCGGCAGGGCGCGGAGGGCGCGACGACGCGCCCTCCGCGCTTACGCCTGGAGAATCACATGGCGATTTTCTCGGGCCTGAGCCGCCGCAGGTGGCGTGGCCAAGCTCTCTTGAGCCAGCAAAAGACGCAAGCCTGGGAGACGCCCATCTTGCTAGCAATGCCCTCAGTGGTTACAATGGCAGCATGGCAAATACCCTTACAGTCCGGAACCTGCAGGACTCGCTCAAGCAGAAACTCCGCGTTCGTGCTGCGCTCCATGGGAGGTCGATGGAGGCCGAAGTGCGCGAGATTCTCGCTCAAACCTTGGCCGACGACTCGGTGCCTGCCCCTCTGGCAGGTCGGTTTGCCCACCTTGTTGGCGTTTGGAAAGGTCGCCTGACCACCGAACAAGTCCTCAATTTGACTCGGGGCGAGTGAATGTCTGGGATCTTGGTCGATACAAACATTGTCCTCGACATCGTTACCGCCGACTCGAACTGGCTAGCGTGGTCCCTGAGCGCTCTGGAATCCAGCGAGAGTCCGTTCATCAATCCCATTATCTACTCGGAGTTGTGCACAAACGCGACTTCAACCGGTGAACTCGACGCCCTGCTCGCGAACTTTGGAATCCAACTGCGCGAGATCCCCAGGCAGGGGCTGTTCCTGGCGGCCAAAGCGCATCAAATCTATCGAAGTCGTGGAGGTACCCGGACGACGGGGCTTCCTGATTTCTTCATCGGTGCTCACGCCCAAGCTCTGGGCGTCAACATTCTGACCCGTGACCCCGGGCGTTTCACGACGTACTTCCCCAGTGTCGCGCTTGTGGTGCCACCCCTGGCAAACTGGTAGGAACTGTGACCCCGGCGCAGGCCGTGGTTTTCGACCAACCGGGGCCGACTGTTGCCCAGCGGCCCATTCGATGAACGCCTGGAGCTTGATCGAAGGGCTGCAAAGTCACTCCGGTGGGGCCCGCTACAGCACGGTGTTCGAGATGCCTGGCTCTGCGGAAGGGACTCCGGTGGGGCCGGTGACCCTCGATCTGGGGCGGGTGGTTTCCAGCGCCGAAGTCACGCTCAACGGCACCCCGCTGGGCGTGCGTGTCGCCCCTCCGTGGACCTTCGATCTGAGCCCCGCATTGCGTCCGGGCCTCAACTCCCTCGAGGTGCTCGTGTACAACACCCTGGCCAACCACTACACGACAATCCCCACCCGTTACCGGGGGAGCCTCGAGTCGGGGCTAATTGGTCCGGTCATGCTGCTGGCCGCACACCATTGACTTTCGGAGTCCCTCTGAGAAGTTTGCAGTCGTTGCCCCAGCGTGCCGCGCGTATGCTGATAAGCACTCAAGGAGTCGCCCGTGAAACAAAACCTCCAATCTCCCGCCTGGCTCGGCCATTCCTGGGGAAAAGACGCGCATCCTCTTGGCGGGTACCCGGTGGCGTTCCGACACGACGTTCACCTCGACCGGGTGCCAGCGAAGGCCGTTGTCCGGGTGACGGCCTCGCCCCATTACGTGCTGTGGGTCAACGGCGTTTTCGTTACCGACGGTCCGGCCCGCTGTTATCCGCAACGTCAGTTGTGCGACGAGCTAGACCTCGCGCCCTACCTGCGGACGGGCAACAACGCGGTCGCTATGCTGGTCACCGATGCCGCGTGGAAGGTGCGTTTTGCCGACTGGTACACACGCACC
>JBAXAI010000034.1:0-41222 GCA_037142615.1 Spirochaetales bacterium
CCCACCCCGCCAACGCCCAACCCGCAGACCGCCGCCGATTACCGCCAGCTCGAGGACCGCTTCGGCGCCCGCAACTACCACCCGCTCGACGTGGTGCTCGCACGGGGGCAAGACGTGTGGGTGTGGGATGTCGAGGGCAACCGCTACCTCGACTGCCTGGCCGCGTACTCGGCCGTCAACCAGGGCCACAGCCACCCGGCCATCGTCGCCGCGCTCGCCGAGCAGGCCGCCAAGCTGGCCATCACCGGCCGCGCGTTCCGCAACGACCAATTGCCGCTTCTCTACCAAACGCTGCACGACCTGACCGGCTACACCCAGTTCCTGCTGATGAACTCCGGCGCCGAAGCCGTCGAAACAGCCGTGAAAGCTGCCCGCAAGTGGGGCTACCAGATGAAAGGAATCCCCGCCGACCGGGCTCGCATCGTCACCGCCGCCGGCAACTTCCACGGGCGCACCACCACCGTCGTGTCGTTCAGCACCGAACACCAGTACCGCGACGGCTTCGGCCCGCTCACGCCCGGCTTCGACACCGTGCCTTTCGGCGATCTGGTCGCGCTCGAGGCCGCCTTCACTCCCGACACCGCCGCGTTCTTGGTCGAGCCCATCCAGGCCGAAGGGGGCATTCTGATGCCGCCCGAAGGCTACCTGCGCCAAGCGGCCGAACTCTGCCACAAGCACAACGTGCTTTTTATGGTCGACGAGATCCAAACCGGCTGGGGCCGCACCGGCAAGCTGTTCGCGTGGGAATACGACGGCGCGCGCCCCGACGTCGTGCTGGTCGGCAAGGCCCTGAGCGGCGGCCTGTACCCCGTGAGCGCCGTGCTGTCGACGCCCGAGGTGCTGGGGGTGTTCCAACCCGGCGACCACGGCAGCACCTTCGGCGGCAATCCGCTGGCCTGCGCCGTCGCCCGGGCCGCGTTGCAGGTGCTCACCGACGAGCATTTGGTGCAAAAAAGCCTTGAGAATGGCGAGTATTTCCGAACCCAGCTGCGGGCCCTGAACTCTCCCCGCGTCGCCGAGGTACGCGGCCGCGGCCTGTTGGTGGGCGTCGAGCTCACCGTGAACGCGCGCCCCGTGGCCGAAGCCCTGATGCGCCGGGGCGTGCTGGTCAAAGACACCCACGGCACCGTGTTGCGCCTGACCCCGCCGTTGACCATCGCCCGGGCCGAGCTCGATCTGGTGGTGCGGGAACTGGGCGCGGTGTTGGGAGGGATGTAGGGAAACACGAGTGGTCGACGCCAGTTGAACAAATCCAGAAAAGGCCGCAGAGTAATGTGAGCCGAGAAGGGGGCCACGCCTGTCAGACAGTGAAGAACTCCATGCGCTTGTCGAAATTATTGTTGGTTATCACGTACCAAAGAACATTTTGCTCTTTGGTTCTCGAGCCCGGGGTTTGCCTTCTACAGAAAGTGACATTGACCTTTGCGTGTTGTACGATCACCTTCCCAAGCGGAGCCTTGAGGTACTGCAAGACCTCTACAAGAGGTTTTTTGCCATCCAAGCTCGCGCAGTGGACCTCGTCGTCTACGAAACCGCGCAGTTCAATGAGCGATCGCTCAGAAGAGGCAGCCTAGAGCAAGCCATACGTCTTGAAGGGCAAGTTGTCTATGGGTGAAGCCGAGGCGCGCGAGTGGTTATCCTTTGCAGTCGACGACCTCGAGTCAGCAGTGTTTCTCCTGGGGATGCCCAAACGGAAACTCGAAATCATCTGCTACCACGCCCAGCAGTGCGCCGAGAAATCCCTGAAGTCTATTGTCGCCAGTTCAGGGGGTGCCGTGCCGAGAACTCACGACTTGAGAGTCCTCTCGAGCACTGCCTTCGAGTTTGGAGTGAGTCTCCGCTCGCTCGAAAGTGAACTAGCCCTGCTTCAGCCCTATTCCGTCGCGGTACGATATCCCCATGGCCTCGACTTGGTGCCGGGTGATGAAACTGTAGCGATTTCGGCTGCCAAAGCGGTCCTTGACTTCTGCGCAACGAACACAACAACGCCACGGTGAACATCCTGCACTCCAACCGCCAAAGGCCCGACGCCGGTGGCGGCCCCCGCTGACCATCGCCCGGGCCTCATCATCACTTTTCGCGGGAATCATCAATCGACCACCGACCAGACCCGTGCTACTGGAAAGGCTGTCTCACCGAAGGGACTAACCAATCAGAGGCGCCTGCGACGGCAAGGAGGGCCCCCAAGTTGTGTGGACATATGCCGTACATCCGTCGTATCATAGGAACTCAGGGGTGTTCAAAATGAAGGCTTCCATCAAGGCCGATGCCCGCATCGAACTGCGAGCTTCCCGTCCTGCCAAGGATTTGCTTGAGCGGGCGGCTCGCCTGGCCAACAAGACGATCTCTGCTTATGTGCTCGAGACAATGCTCAAGCGTGCCGAGGAAGAGGTCAATCAGAGTCAGACCTTCACGCTCAAAGAGCAGGACAGTGCCGCGTTCTTGGCCGCGATTACTTCACCCCCGGAACCCAACAAGGAACTCCGGCGGTTCTTTGCTCAAACCAACCCATGAGCCTTCGTCTCGAACGGATTTCTCGGAGTTTGGCGAAGCGACCATTCCATTGTGGTAAACCGTCGTTGGACGACTATTTCAAGCACTATGCCCAACGAAATGACGTTGCAGGAATCAGCCGCGCCTTTGTCGCCCTTGATGAAGCGGACGAGGTTGCAGGCTACTTTACGCTCAGCTCGGGTCACGTCGAGAGTCCCCATTGGCCAGAGTCAGTCAGGCGGGGACTTGGGAAGTATCCGCTCCCGGTCGCGTTGATCGGAAAGCTTGCAGCCTGTGAGAAGGGAAAAGGTGTTGGATCTTGGTCACTGCGGCAGGCCTTCGAGAAAGTCCTTTTGGCAGGCGGCGAAGTGGCGATCTTTGCCGTCATCGTCGACGCCCTCGACGACGAAGCCCTGGCGTTTTACCGGCACGTTGGCTTCCATCAGTTCTTGGATGAACCGATGCGCCTGTTCCTCACCGTCGCGGAGCTCCTTGACGCCAAGGCCCTTTCAGGAGACCAACTCCCCCCAGCTTAGAGTCCCGCCGCTGACCATAACCCGGGCCGAGTCGCTTTGGCAAGGTCCAAGTGCTGTAGGAGCCCGTAGGCTCCAATAAGGTCGTCCCCGGCCTCGAAGGCCTCATCAAAGTATTTTTCCGAATTTCCGCCAAAATCGCAAGCAGAAGCACCTGTTCGCCCGTCTGGTCAGTATGCAGCGAATCTTGACTTCACACCTTGAAAGGTGTAGTCTTGTACGAGCATGAAACTCAGCTACCCCGCCCTTTTCAGTCCGCAGCCCGACGGTTCCTGGCTCGTTGAGTTTCCCGATCTTCCCGGCTGCCTCACCGAAGGGCCCAACAAGACCGAGGCCGCTGCGGCAGCGAGCGAGGCGTTGAGCGCGTGGCTGGAATCGGTGCTCGCCCGCGAGGTGCCCTTTTGCGAACCGTCCAATCGCCCCGATCTGGTGAACGTGGAACCTGAGGCCAACGTGGCCTTTGCCTTCTGGCTGCGCCGCGAGCGCCAAAGGTCTGGTCTGACGCTCACCGACGTCGCCACTCGGCTGGGTGTGAAGTACCAGGTGTACCAAAAGCTCGAAAACCCCGCGACTGCCAATCCCACCCTCAAAACGCTCAAGAAGCTCGAGGCGGTGTTCGGGCAGACCCTGGTGTTGGTGTAGTCGACCACGGAACAGATCCTCAGGCTCACCAGGGGTGAGGATGACTAAGGGCACTGCGGGCCTTATCCAGGAACTTGGCGTCGTCAGCTTGCCCCTTCCCCGAGAGGCCACTTTTTTGGCCGGCAAAGCCTTCCACCAGTACAAACTGCGCGGCGGCACCAAGAGCTCACCCCTGCTCACTCGTGACCCTCGACGAGTTGCGACCGCCTATCCCAGGCTAAAATTGGTGAGTCCGTGAAGGGGGCCAGAAGGGGAAAGCCTTCCCCTGAGCCGGTACACGAGCGGGACGTCCGTTGGACGTCCTGCAATCGGCGGCAGGCTGGCTACGGCAAGCCGGTGGCCGAAGGCCAGACGACGGTGGGTGGCCTTAGTGGCGGCAACTCCAGTTCGGCCTCGGTGCTGGTCAGCCATGCGGCCAGGGTGGTGATGGTTGTGGGGAGCGGGTTGGATTTCTTAGATCCCTTAGTCGCGCACTCCCACACAATGGCGACTCGCCAGCCTAGTTCCAGCAGCCTCACGACGTCGTCGTGATCGCGGGTCCGGTTGCGGTAGATTTTCTGTGCCCAGAAGTACCCGTTGCTCTTGGGCTGGCGGTAGGCCGGGCACCAATGGCCGTGCCAAAAGCAGCCGTGGATGAATACCACCGCCTTGTACTTGGCAAACACCAGGTCAGGACGGCCTTTCAGCGCTTTGGGCGCCACTCGGTAGCGGAAGCCCAGGGCAAACAGCGCCTTGCGGACCGCCAGCTCAGGTTTGGTGTCGCGGCTGTGGATGGCGGCCATGTTGGCCGAACGCTGGGTGGGGGTGATCACTCCACGATTCTATCGATTCTTTCCCAAACCTTGAAGCAGAACGACCGGTCTTCACGTCTATCTGTCCAAAGGGGCCATCAATGCCGTGGAGAGAGATTTTTGAACTTGGGGGCACCAAGAGAATCAGCCACAACGACATGCATAAGCACGCGTACGTGCTCAACAGAGTCCAATATGAAGCCATTGTTGCGGTCAAGGGTCCGCCGAAAGCGGCCGAAGAAAAAATTCCAATCGAGGTGACAGTCCTCGATTTGGAATCGCGGACGTCGAGAGTGGTGGTCGCTTCCTACTACGAATCTAAACGGTCCGAGGCAGCAAACCGGAAGCCAGAGCCGAGGCTAGGTCAGGACCTGGTAACCAACGTCATGGAGGAAGGCCAGAACATCTATATCGGTTGCATCGGCACGGAGATCTTCGCGGTCTTGAACCCACCCCGCACCGAACTCTCTGACAAAATCACTGCCGCATTGGCCTCCAAGCGGTCTCTGAAAGACTACCACAGCCTCATGTTCCGACGCGTGGCGGCTGCCGGGCAGTATCCCACCACGTCGCGACGCTTCCGGCGTGATTCACGTGTTGTCGCCTTCGCCATTCTACGGGCCGGAGGCAGGTGCGAAATGCCGGGTTGCGCGCACTCGCTCTTTCTGAATGACCGGAATGAGCGTTACCTGGAAGTCCACCACGTTCACTGGTTACGGGAAGGTGGTTCAGACAGCTGGGACAACGTGGCCGCGCTCTGCCCCTCGTGTCATCGTGAGGTCCACTTCGGCAAGAGACGAGTTCAGCAAACTCAGAAGCTGATGAAAGCCGTCGATGCGAAAAACGCCGCGCTGGAGCAGGCTACCGGTCCAGAAACGGCTTCATCGCCCTAGCTACCGTCTCAAACACCGGCACCACCACGGAATTGCCGAACTGTTTGTAAGCACGGGTATCCGACACGGGAATCTGGAAGCTGTCGGGGTAGCCCATGAGCCGGGCGCATTCGCGGGGCGTGAGTCGCCGGGGAATCGGGACGCCGATTTCGGTCTGGTCGACCAGGATTTCCGAGCCGTCCTTGTAGTACCGCGCCGAGAGGGTTCTCGTCACCGAGTCGCGTTTGACCAGACCGAACCCGAAACCATTGCCGGCAGTGCGGTGCTTTTCGGCGTAGTTCTGAAGGTACGTCCAGAGGTGCGCGGTGAGCGTGTACCGGGGTTGTACCTTGCGGCGGTCGTGATCGAAGTATTTGTCGCCATCGTGCAGGAGCACTGGTTCGGTCCCGTCCGTTCTGTGCAGAATATCGCCGAGGACGGGCTTTTTTTTGGCTTCGGGGAGTCTGAGTGCGTTCAAGTCAAAAGCCGTCGGTTCCCGGAATCCCACGATGACAATCCGCTCACGGTGCTGGGGTACCCAGTGCTGGCCATCCAGGATGCGGGTTTGCACGTGGTAACCAAGATCCTGCTCAAGAACATTCATGATCACCTGAAAGGTCTTGCCTTTGTCGTGCGACTTCAGGTTTTTGACATTCTCAAGGAGGAAGGCCTTCGGCCGCTTTTCCTTGATGATGCGTGCCACATCGAAAAACAGAGTTCCCTGGGTCTCGTCCAGAAAACCATGCACCCGCCCCAAGGCGTTCTTTTTGGAAACCCCGGCGATCGAGAACGGCTGGCACGGAAAGCCCGCCAGGAGCACGTCGTGATCGGGCACATCCTTTTCATCGACCTTGGTGATGTCGCCGTTCATTTCGGAGAACGGTGTGTGGTAGTTGGTGAGGTAGGTCCGTTGGGCATAGTCGTCCCACTCGCTGGTGAAAACGCACTGCCCCCCAATGCGCGAAAACGCCGTGCGCAGTCCGCCGATACCGGCAAAAAGATCAATGAAACGGAAGTCGCCGGTGGGGGGAGTTGCACGCAGGTTGCGCTCAACGAGCCGCTCGAGCCTGTCACGGGCCAGCTCCGGGGTTTTGACTTCACGCTTCATCCAGCGGTGGACGGTCGACTCAGCCTTGCCCAGTTCCAAGGCAATCTGCCCGGGGGAGTAAATCTTGGTCGCCTGATCGAGGAGGTCATGAACGGGGGTCACTTCGAGGACAGGCATCAGATTCCTCCATGGGGAATAATTCTTGCATTATGCAGCATGAGTTCCCCTCCGACAATAGGAAAATGAGTGACCGCCCTGCCCACGCCATCCTTTCGGATCTTGCTGCCCACGGAGTCAATTCGGTGGTGTGCAAGCTGCTGTCGCAGAACGACAACACCAAGCAGCAGATCTACCTCGGGGGCAACTTTCAGGCCTTGAACGTGCTCCCTTTTGATTCCGTGCGGGAAGATGGGCGGACCTTCAAAGCCGACGTGAACTGGTCGTGGATGGATCCGACTACGGGCCACAAAGCCCTCGCACCTTCAACAAAACTCATCCTGTACCCTGACTACCCGGAAGTGCGATTGTCGGGCTTTCTCCGCGACTGCCCCGTCGCTCCCACCCGCCACCTGCAACCTGTGCCCAGAGAACTGAGGCACAATGATCCTCGTGGCGACGGCCGCGTCCTGCTCATGGGAATCACCGTCAACGAGTCCGTGATCGGGATTCTTCTGCCTGCCGATTGGCTCGCCGCCAAGGAACTTTTCGACGAATGCCACGAGGGCCGTTACCAGCAAAACGGCATTTTCTACCGGATTCCGATTGACGTTTTTTCCGACCCGAAGGCGGAACTGCTTGGCAAACTGACACAAATTCACGTGGCGGGTTGGCACCGCTCGTCCATCCTTCGAGCGACAGGTGAACTGACTTACCACAACGCGCTGAATGGGGTGGGCACAACTCTGGAAGCCCTGTTCGGAATCATCCCGAACTCCAACGCCGCCCCGGATTACCAGGGATGGGAACTCAAGGCATTCTCGGGGGGTAAGATCACACTGATGACCCCCGAGCCGAACGGCGGATTCTACAAGGAAAGGGGCGCCGCTGACTTCGTCCGTGCCCACGGCCATGATGACGGCAAAGGCCGACTATATTTCTCGGGCCAGCACAAGTGCCATTCCGTGTGTGTCGCGACGGGTCTGAGGATCGCCATCACCGGTTTTGATGTCCGAGCTGCCAAAATCACAGACCCGGCGGGCGGAATCGTCCTTCTCGACCAGAACGGCGAGAACCGGGCGTCCTGGTCCTTTGCGGCACTGATGGGCCATTGGAAGAAAAAACACACCAACGCCGCCTACGTTCCCGCCGAAAAACGAGCCACCGAGGGTTTCAACGAATACCGCTACCTTTCACCGGTCCAACTCGGAGAAACCACCGACTTCACGTTTTTTCTGAAGGCCCTCGACCTTGGCGACATCGTCTACGACCCCGGAACGCGCATCGACATGGGCTCCGGTAGTCCGCACGTCAAAGCTCGCAGCCAGTTCCGGATTTCCCCCGCCAAATTGAGTTCCCTCTACCGGACGCTGACCAAGGAGCACTTGGGAGCCACACCCCTGTTGCTGTGAATCGCGGGAGGTGCCGGAGCGGCCGGCGGAGCCGGGCTCTTTGGCGCTCCGCGCCAAAAGCGGGACCCGCGCAGGGACCGACGGGTGCGCAGCACCCGGCCCGCCCTTCCTACCCCGCCAACTCCCGCAGCACCGCCGCAATCTCGGGCTTGCGGGCCTTTCCCGACGTGACGTCGATCACCAACTGGTAAAGCAGGCCTTCCGGATCGCCGACCGTGACTCCATTCAGGTCCAGAAAGACGAGCGCCGCCGCCAAACCGATGCGCTTGTTGCCGTCGATAAAGCAATGGTTTTGGCAGAGATGGAACAGGTGGGCCGCGGCCTTGTCGAACAAGGTGGGGTGAAAGTCCTGGCCCGAAAAGGAGGCCGAAGGCATCGCGACCGCCGAACTCAGAAGGTCGGCATTCAAGGTGCCCGGGTCGCCACCGTACCGGCGAAGCTGGTCCTGATGGACGATGACCACTTCGGCCAACGTGAGGTACCGGATCACCGCGCGAGTTTCTCCAGCGTGGTGCCGTGCAGCTTGTTGATCTTCTCGAGACTGGCCAACAGGTCACCCTCGGAGGTTTGCGAACTGGCCGGTGACACGATCAGGTTCTTTCCATCGGTGATGATTTCCAGGTCCGTGGTCAGGTCGATGTTCAGGAGCTGCAAAAGGGGCTTTTCGAGCACCAGGGCCGCACTGTTTCCATGCTGAACCAAGCGTTTGGTCATAGAACACCTCGACAACATCGTAGCAACATTGTATTGACGGTGCAAGTCCGGGATACCCACGAAGCCCGAGAAGGACTATAGTTAACCCACCTAAGGAGTGTGCAATGGGCCTGTTTCCGTCGCGAGTTGTCCTGACCCTGCCGGCTGTGATGGTACTTCTGTTCGCCGGGTGCTCGACCGCGCCGAAGGGGCCTGTCGCATCGCCCGATGTGGTCGCAGGAGCGAGTCTTGCTGCCGAGGGGCGCCCGGACCTTGCTGGCGAGCTGACTCCGGTCGAAACCGGCAAGAAGGTCCTCGTGGTCTACTTTTCGCAGGGGACCGCCACCAGGCGCGTGGCTGAAGACCTGGCCACCCTTCTGGGTGCGGACTTGGAACGCATCGTCGAGAAAAAGGACCGCAGCGGACCATTCGGCTTCCTGGTGGCAGGCGCCGATTCGTCCCAGAAACTCTCGACCCCGATCGAGCCGCCCACCCGTTCCCCAGGGGACTATGGTCTCGTGGTGGTCTGCACCCCGGTCTGGGCCTGGAGTCTTGCCCCACCGGTGCGAAGCTGGCTGCAATTGCAGGCCTCGCAACTCCCCGATTGCGTCTTTGTCGAGGTCTCAGCGGCCACCGAGCCCAAGGCCATCGTCGCCATGATGGTCGAAGCCTCTGGGGGCAAACAGCCGTTGGCGAGCGAAGGCTTCGTCGAGGCCGACTTCGCACCGGAAAACAAGAGCATCTACCTCGGCAAGCTCGAAGGAATCCTCGGCAAGCTGAGGTAGTCGCTACAGCCCCAGTTCGCTGTGGCTGCCTAACCGAACCAAGCGAAGAACGTCTTTGTCTGGCTTCAGGTAGATCAGCACGAGGTCTGGCCTGACATGGCAGTCCCGATGGTCCTTCCATTCGCCCGCGAGGGGGTGGTCATTGTGTCGTGGTTCTAGCGCTTGGTCGTTCGCCAGCAGTTCAACCATTTGTCGCGGGCTCGGCCTTCCCGCTTGTAGTCCTTCTTGAACTGAGTCGTCCACTCAATCGTCCGCATCGAGCGCGGCCCTCAATTCGGCAATACTGTTGGCGCGAGCCAGACCCATCGAGCGTGCTTCGCGCATCGCTTCAATCGTTGTTTCGTTGGGCACAAACGGGTCGAACGGGAACGCATGGTCGCGCGCGATGCGGGTCAAAAGCATGCGTACGGCGTCGGAAACCGTCAGCCCCATTGACTCTAGGACCAAGGAAGCCTCTTCCTTGATCGCACCGTCAATTCGAGACTGAACCAGTTGATTTGCTGCCATACGACACACCTTCCTGTGAATGATATTGTAATGCATTTGTACCACGAAGACAAGAGCTTCGGCGCCCGACCCGCCCCACTACTCCCGCAAATACAGCCACGCCGGCACCGCGAAGCACGTCCCGAAGGCGAACAGGCCCACCAGCGGCACCCAGAAGTGCTTCACGGGCCGCTTGCGCTGCTCGGTGACCATGTAAAGGCAGAACGCGCTGGCCGCCAGCAGCAGGTCCAGGCTCAAAAAGGTGCCGCCGAGGGTGCTGAACGCCTGCACAAAAATCAGCTCGAAGTGCCAGCCATATTGCTGAAAGAACAAGTAAGTGAGGGTCCAGGGGACGACTGCGCCGACGACGGCCAAGGTGGCCCAAAGGGTTTTCATCATGAGGTGAAGATACTGCTGTCCAGAGCGGAAGTCGCACTTGCGCATGCGTCTAGTCGGACTAGTCGTATTGCTCGAACTATGTTACCTTGAGAGAAGGAGGCCCCCATGACCTATTCCCTACAAGATGCCAAAGCCAAGTTCAGCGAGCTCGTGACCACCTGCCTGGCCGAGGGGCCACAAACGGTAACCCGCCACGGTCAAAACGCCGTCGTGGTGGTGCCTTTCGACGACTACCAACGCCTCGTGGCCCCGAAGCAATCGCTCGGTTCCTTTTTGCGGTCGGCGCCGCGGGCTGAGCTCCAAGTAGTCCGCTCGCGCGAGCTCGGTCGCCAGGTCAGCTTCGAATGATTCTGCTCGACACCTGTGTGATCAGCGAGACGCTCAAACCTGAGCCCGATGGCCGGGTGCTGGCTTGGGTGGAATCGTTGGACGAAAGCGAAGTGTTTGTACCGTCGTTGGTGCTGGGCGAACTGCGCCAAGGGGTCGAAAGCCTGCCAGCCGGGAACCGCCGGGCCAACCTTTCCGTATGGCTCGATCAGCTTGAGGCGCGTTTTGGGGAACGGATTCTGGGCCTCGATGCAGCCGTGGCCCATCGCTGGGGCGTGCTGCAGGGAACGATGTCTCGGGCCGGGACTCCGCTGCCGGTGGTCGACTCGCTTCTCGCGGCCCTTGCGCTGCAGCACAACGCGGTGCTGGCTACCCGCAACGCCAACGACTTCGCCGCCGCCGGGGTGACGGTACTCAATCCTTGGGTGGCGTGAGGGCGCAGGGTTGATCAGCGTGAATCCGGAGTCGGGGTAGGCCTCGGCAAAGCCCTTGGGGACGCTCGCCGGCCTGTCGCCCCACTTGAACTCGAAGGCCTCGAGCAGGTCGAGGTACGAAATCACGGTGTCGGCGCTCAGGCCACAGCTCCGCCCGGTGAGCGCCTCGCGGGTCTGGCCCGCCAACTCGAG
The DNA here is from genome assembly GCA_037142615.1 of Spirochaetales bacterium. Classification (GTDB taxonomy): domain Bacteria; phylum Spirochaetota; class Spirochaetia; order JABEVK01; family JABEVK01; genus JAIFLN01. The sequence goes on from JBAXAI010000034.1 coordinate 11,264, forward strand.
GCTCGAGGAACCGGTGACCAAAAGGCGAACTTCGGGATGTTGGTCGTGAAGTCGCTTCAGCACCAGGCCGACGCCGGGGATCCGCTGCGCCTCGTCGAGGAACAAACCCTCGTAGCCGGCCACTAAGCCCGACAGCCTCCCCGGGGAGATTGTGCTCACTGACAAGGCTAATCGACAAAATGACGTTCTATCAACGACTAGATCCGTTCTCCCTCTGCCGAGAACGCGAGCACGTCGCCTAACGCCGAGGCCTTCAGGTCGGCCAGCATCGTGTCCATGGTGGCTCCAAAGCCCAGGTCGTCGAGGTACTGGCCGATCTCGTCCTCACCTTCCACCACCAGCTTGGTCGCCTCGGCCAGCGACGCGATGCGCCGAAACGTGGCCCGGCCGTCGGCGAACAGCTCCAGCTCGAACATCATGGCTTGGCTCCCACGACCGCCCGCGCGGCCCACAGGTTTTTGATCATGAGGACAGAATACCGAACTACGCCAACAAAAGCTAAGGGCAGGGCCGGTCTACGCCGTCACTCCCAGTCGGAACTGGGCCAGCATCGAGCGTACGTCGGCGGCTTGGCCGGCCAGTTCCTCGGCGGCGCTGGCACTCTCTTCGGCGCTGGCCGTGTTCGACTGGGTCACGCGGTCGATCTGCTCGAGCCCGGCGGCGATCTGGTCGAGGGCCCCCGACTGCTCGCGGCTGGCCGCAGAAACCTCGGACGCGATTTCGGCAACCTTGCTGGCGATGCCCACGATGCCGTCAATCTGCTTCGCGGTAACGGCGGCGAGCTTGTTCCCGTTTTCGATGTTGCGCAGCGCCTGCTCCACGAGCTCGGTGGCTTCCTTGACCGAGTTGCCCGACCGCACCGCCAAGCTGCGCACCTCGTCGGCGACCACCGCGAACCCCTTGCCGTACTTGCCGGCTCGCGCCGCCTCGACGTTGGCGTTGAGGCTGAGCAGGCTGGTCTGGAAAGCGATGTCGTCGATGGCCTTGGCGATCTTTTTGATGCCCTCGGCGCTCTTGTTGATCTCGGCCATGGCGGCCACGACCTTTTGCATCTGGGTATTGCCCTGCGCAGCCGAGTCGCGCGCGCTGGTGGCCAGCTGGTTCACCTGCAGGGCTCCTTCCATGTTCCTTTTGGCCTGACTGTTGATTTCGGTGAGGCTCGAGGTGATCTGTTCCATCGAGCTGGCCTGTTCGGTGGCCCCCTGCGAAAGCGACTGGCTGGCGTCGGCCACCTGCGAGGCTCCGCTGTTCACTTGCTCGACGTTGGTGTGGATGCGGCCCAGCGTGTGATTGAGTGACCTGATCATGGCCTGCAGGGCCTGGCCAAGGCCGTCGCGGTCGCTTTCGAGCGGGCTCTCCATGGTGAGGTCGCCCCCGCTCACCGCCGTCAGGACGTCGGCCTTGCGCTTGAGGCTGGCTACCATGCGCACCACCGAGCTGTAGACGCCCGAGGTCTGTCCCGCGTGGAGTTTCACTTCGAGATTTCCGAGCGCCACCTCGTCGGTGATGCTCTCGATCACCGCCGGATCCTCGCCAAGACTGCGCGAGACTTTTCTCGTGACGGTGAAGCCGATCAGAACGATGAGAACCAGCAGCAGGACCGTGAGAGCGATGGCCGAGACCAGCAGAACGTCGCCTGTGGTCTTGAAGTTGGCCACGGTGGCCGCCGTGCGCTGGTCGAGCTTGGCGAAAAACTGGTCGATGGGTTTGACGATTTTCGCCTTGTCGGTGTGGTACTGCACATCGTGCATAATGCGGATCGCCAGGTCCCGGTCGGCGGGCTTTTCGACGGTGTAGTTGCCGTTGCCGTCGTTGTAAAGGCCCTTGATGGCGTTCATGGCGACGGTCTCGGTAGTCACCAGGCCGTCGGAGTTCTTCTGCGCTTCGGTCAGCAACCCCAGTTCTTCGTCGGTGAAGCCCAGTTGCTTCATCAGGTCTTGCAGGGCCACGGTTGTGTCGTCGGGGCGGGGTTTTTCGCCGTAGTTGACCATGAGGTCCCAGTAAATACGCTCGTAGTTCATGGGCCGGGGCTTTTTGCCGTTGCGGATGTCGAGCACGTCCCAGTACATCTTTTCGTACCGGCCATCGCCCGTGACGACGTAGGTCCGCGCCAACCTTGTCAGGTCGTCGGAGCTTTGGCGAAGCTCGTCGGCTCTCACGTAGCTGAGGTAACGCACCTCCTGAGCCCTGTTGAGAGCGTCTTGATTGGTAAACATCAGGTAGATAACGGCCAGAAGCGCCACGACCCCCAAGCCAATCCCCACAAAAGAAACAGTCAGCACGCTGCGCAGTTTCATCCCTTCCCTCCTACCCCGGACTGAAGTCTCGACTATGGGGCGGGGGAATACTGCCTTTCGACCGAAAGACTTTCGATTAGGGCTTTTTTACCACAACCAACTGCGGGAGGTTGCGGTAGCGCTGGGCAAAGTCGATGCCGTAGCCGGCCACGAACACGTCGTCGATGTCGAAGCCGTTGTAGTCGACGGTGACGGGGGTCTTCCGGCGGCTGGGCTTGTTGAGCAACGTACAGACCTTGAGGCTGCGCGGATGGCGGCCGGCCAGCAGCTCGAGGATGCGGCTGAGGGTGAGCCCGGTGTCGATGATGTCTTCGACGATGAGCACGTCGCGGCCCTGGATGGGCTCGGCGAGGTCCTTGAGAATGCGCACCTCGGAGTTTTCCATGCTGTTGCCGTAGCTCGACACGGTGAGGAAGTCGATTTCGCTGTCAATATCGAGGGCGCGGGCCAGGTCGGCCAAGAAGATGAAACTGCCCTTGAGCAGGCCGACGAGCAACGGTTGGGTGCCTTGGTAGTCGGCGCTGATCCGCTTGGCCAGCTCGGCGACTTTGGCCCGGATGTCTTCTTCGGTGATCAGAATCGATTCGATGCCGTCGGGGAGGAATGCCATGGCGCGATTATAGCGAAGTCGCTGCGGGCGAGGAAGCCCACACAGCCGTCGCCCAGGCTGAGCCGGCGATGCCGAAGGCAACCCCCACGTTCAGGCTGGCTTTGTGGCCGTGCAGGGGCAACGTCACCCGGCCTGCGCTGGTTTCGGCCCAGGCCAGCGCCTCGGGGCTCAGGCCGAGTTCCTCGCTGCCAAGCAGGACTAGGCCCGACCTCGGAAACGAAAACCGCCCCAGGGGTGTGCCACCGAGCTCGAGCGCCCAAACCGGCTGGCCGGCGAACTCGGTTTTCAGCTCGACCAGCGAGCGCACGCCGGTGCAAAGATTGGCGAGGCACCCCATGGCGGTGCGCACCACACGTGAATGGTCGAGCGGCGGGCAGGCCGGGCTGGTGTACAGCGTGGTGAACCCGAGCGCCTCGGCCGTGCGGGCGATCGAACCGACGTTGAAGGGACTGCGCAGGTCTTCGAGCCAAACGGCAAAGGGAAAACGCGACGGAGGGCTGTCCCCCGCGTCATCCCCCGGAGCCCGGTCTCCCGGCGTCTGCAAATCCCAGTCTGCGGCGCTCAGGCCCAGTTGCAGCTCCAGTTGTTGGTGAAGGCGCGCGACGGTTCGCAAGTCGCCCAAGTCGAGGACTGTCCCCGGGAGCGCGACCGGCGCTTCGAGAACCAGCGCGACGGCTTGGCAAAAGTACGCCAGCTCGTCGGAGCCCGGCTGTTCGCCACCGGCTAGTCGTCGCTTGAGGTCGGCCAGCAGGGCCAGCACCTTGCGGTCGCGGGTACCCGGCGGCAAGCTGCCGAGCTTGCGGAGCGTGATCACAGCACGAGCTGGAGGAATTCCTGCAAGCGCTCCGGGTCGAGCACCCCGCCGCGCTGAAGGCCAAACCCACGCACCACATCGACGGCCAGCGTCAGTTGCGTGTCGACCAGCTGGAACTCGGCCAGCCGCATCGGCAGCTTCGAGATGTTGAGGAACTTGCGCACTTCCTGCGCGATCTTGGGCCCCAGCGTGTCGGGTTCGCCTTCGTAGTCCGACAGCCCGAACGCGGGTGCAAGCCTGGCCATGCGGTTGCCCGCGCGGTGCCCGAAGTGTTCCAAGAACGGCGCCAGGAACAAACTGCCGAACGACGATGAAGACACGCCTGCGATTCCCGCCAGCGCGTAGCTGAAGGTAAGTCCGGCGCCTCGGGGCAAGCAGGCCAGCGCGACCGACACATTGAACCCCGCTTGCGCGGCCACGGAACGGTACTCGGCGTTGGCCGGGTTTTCCTGGATCTTCTTGAGGTTGCTCCACAGGGCCTCGATGGCCCCCAGCAGAAGGCTCTGCTCCAAAAGTCCTGCTGCCTCATGGAAATAGCCTTCGACGGCAAAGAACAACGCCTCGAGCAGAAGCATCACCGAGGTCTTGGGCGTCTGGCCGGTGGCCATGTGCGGATCGATGAACTCCTGAAAGTCGATCTCGGGCGGCAACTGCAGGAAGCGCATGTCGGAAGGGTGCCCGGTGGTCAAAAAAGCCTCGGGACGCAACAGCAGCGGAAAGCACACGACGGTGGGCACCTCAAGGTAGGGGACCCGACGCTTGGCTGCGAGTTCGCTGGCCACCGAACGGCCCAGCGAAAGCAGGTCGCTGCTCCCCATGGCCACCAGCACGTCCATGCGGCTGGCGGCGGCGATGGCCAGTGCCTCTTTCTGGTACTCGATCACGGTTTGGCGCGACGACTTCGACAGCACCAAGAACGGCACGCCGGCGCGTTCGAGCGAGTGGGTGAGAATGCCGAGTTCCTTGCCCGATTCGAGAGAGCTCTCGGTAAGCAGCAGGGCCCGGACTCCCGCTTCCTTGGCTGCTAGACCCAATTGTTGGCTGACGCCCTGGCCCAAACGTACCCGCTGGGGAAAATGGAACTCCATAGGCACCTCCGTGCGCAAAAAAAAAGCTGCCGGACGCCCTCTTCGGAGGACCCGACAGCTACCTGGACGGCGAAGGAATCACAGTCCGAAGGACTTCAGAATGCCTTCGGCCGTCGATTCCAGAATCGCGTTGTTGATGTAGTTGGGATCCTGCAACTTGACCTTCATCTCGGCGACGCGGTCAAGGCGGATTTCGGGGGTGGCGCGCACCACTTCGCGGGCGGCGAGCAACTCGGCCTGCGACTTGGCTTCCGATGAGACTTCGATCGAGTCCGGCCTACCGGTTTTGACGGGGCCAGCGGGCTTTTCAGTCTTGCCCAGATTCTTGAGAGGATCCAAAGGACCCAAGCCGTTGATCGTCATAACCATCCCCTTGTGCTAACCTTATCGGCGCACTCGCCTCATTCCTTGAAGTCTTCCTCATCGTTCGAGGCAGCGCCAGATACCAGCACAGCAAATTCACCCTTGATTATAGGACGCGAGGCCAACTCGTTCAAGACCGAGGCAGCCGTTCCCGAAAGGAATTCCTCGTGGCTCTTGGTCATCTCGCGGGCCACCAACAACTTCCTATCAGGTTCGATATCGGCAAGCGCCTGCAAAAGCTTGATGATGCGGAACGGAGATTCGTACAAAACGAAGGCTTCTTCGCGGCCCAGAAGCTCCTGGACGCGTTTTTTGCGCTTGCCGGGCTTGACCGACAAAAAGCCGTCGAAGGTGACGGTGCGCCCGCCGAAGCCGCCCACGCTCACAAGCGAGGCGAGCGCGCTGGCCCCGGGGATGGGAACGACCGGAAAGCCGGCTTCGCGCACCTTGGCTACCAACACGGCGCCGGGGTCGCTCAGGCCGGGGGTACCGGCGTCGGTACAATACGCGAGGCTTTTGCCTTCGCCGAGCAAACCGACAATGCCGTCGGCGCTGTTGGCCTCGTTGGCCGCGCGGCAACTGATCATCCGTTTGCTGATGTTGTGCGCGTTGAGCAGGCCCAGCGTGTGCCGGGTGTCTTCGGCCGCGATGATATCGACGTTGCGCAGCGTCTCGAGGGCGCGCAAGGTGATGTCTTGCAGGTTGCCGATGGGGGTGGCGACGATGTAGAGGGTGGGTTCGGCCACCGGCTACTTCTTAAAGCCAAGGTAGTCGAGGGTGGCAAACAGATCGGCGTAGGTTTCGGCGCGGCGGATTTGCCGGAACTTGCCCTGGCCCTGCCACAGCACCTCGGCGCTGCGGAGCTTGGCGTTGTAGTTGAAGCCCATCGAGTGCCCGTGCGCTCCCGATTCGTGGATCACCACCAGGTCACCAATCGCCGGATCGGGAATCTCGCGGTCGATGGCGAACTTGTCGTTGTTCTCGCACAGCGAACCCGTGACGTCGTACACCTTTCGCGGGGCCTTTTCTTTGCCGGGAACCGTGATGTGGTGGTAGGCCCCGTACATGCCGGGGCGCATCAGGTTGGCCATGCACGCGTCGAGGCCCAGGTATTCCTTGTAGGTGGACTTTTTGTGCAGTACGCGGCTTACGAGATAGCCGTAGGGGCCGGTAACCATGCGGCCGTTCTCGGTGACCACGCGCAGGGGGTCGAGCCCGGCAGGCACAATGAGTTCGCGGTAGGCTTGCTGGACTCGCTGGCCCAGCAGTTCCAGGTCCACCGGTTTGTGCTCCGGCCGGTAGGGCACGCCGATCCCGCCGCCGAGGTTGACGAACTCGATGCGCACCCCGGTCGTCTGGTGAATCTCAACGACCAACTCGAACAGCATGCGGGCCGTCTCGACAAAGTACTCGGTGCTCAGTTCGTTGCTGGCCACCATGGTGTGCAGGCCAAAGCGCTTGACGCCCTTGGCCTTGAGCTTGCGGTAGCCTTCGAGGATCTGAGGCCGCGTGAAGCCATATTTCGCCTCTTCCGGCTTGCCGATCAGGGCGTTGCCTTCCTTGAGCGGGCCGGGGTTGTAGCGGAAGCACAGCAGGTCGGGCAGTTTGCCGTCCAGCGCGGATTCGAGGTAATCGATGTGGCTGAGGTCGTCGAGGTTGATGATGGCTCCGAGCTGGCAGGCTTTCTGGAACTCCTCGGCGGGGGTGTTGTTCGACGAGAACATGATGTTTTCGCCGGTGATGCCGCAGGCCTCGGCCAGCAGCAGTTCGCCCATCGACGAGCAGTCGGCGCCCATGCCTTCGGTCTTCACCACGTCCATCACGAACGGGTTGGGCAACGCCTTCACCGCGAAGTAGTTTTTGAAGCCGCCAGGCACCCACGAAAAGGCCTTGTAAAAGCGGCGGGCGTTGGCCCGGATCGCGGCCTCATCGTAAATGTGGAACGGAGTGGGCACCTGGGCGGCCACGGCCTCGAGCTGGTCTTTGGTAAAGGGGAGCGTTCTGTCGGTCATAGGCAGTCAAAGTACCGTCCTGGCTGGGGGCTCGTCAATCGCGTGACTCTGCGGGGTCCCGGCTTGGAGCAGGCGTTTGTCGAACAGCATCGCCGCCGCCAGAAGCGTCATCATTGCGCCGGTGATCAGCAGCAACACCTCGATACGCACCACCTCGGCCAGCGGACCGTAGAGCAGCATGCCCAGCGGCATCATCGACGTGGTCAGCATGGTGAAAATGCTGAACACGCGGCCCAGGTAGTCGGGGTCGACATGTTCCTGGATGAGCACCGCCGCCGCCGTGTTGAAGTAGGGCATGGCGATGCCAAACACGCCCATGGGAATCAGGTAGACCCAGAAGTTGGGGAGCACACCCAGCAACAGCGTGCACAATGCCATGATGGCCGTCGCAAACAGCATCGAATGAACGCGATTGCGCCAACCGCCCCAGACGGCGATGAGCACACCCCCGGCGAGCATTCCCGCCGAAAACACGACCTCGATGGCCGTGAGTCGCCACACGTCGCTGCCAAAGCTTCGGGCCACCTGAAGCGGCGTCAGGAAAGCCGCTGGTCCTAAAAACAGGAGCAAGACCCCCACAAACACGAAGAACGACACGAGGTAGCGGTGGTCACGTACGTAGCGGAAGCCCAGCTTCAGGTCTGCCAGGTACGATACGGTCTGGGGAGCGCTGGCCTTCGCATGAGGTGGCACCTTGAGGAAAAACGCCAGCACCGAGATGGCCAAAGCCGCCGTTCCCACGTCGAGAAAGAACACGAGCTCGAGCGGCCACACCGTCATCAGCACCCCGCTCAGGATGGGCGAGGCAAACATCGTCGCCGACTGCAAACTCGACGAAAGGCCGTTCACGCGGGCCAGTTGTTCCGGCGGCACAAATTGCGGCAACAGGGCCCCGACGGCAGGCCCTTGAACGGCCTGGCCCACCGCGCGGATGGCAGCGGTGACCATCACGAGCCACAGGGCCTCCTGCCCGGCCATAAACACCAGCGCGAGCACCAGCGTCGCGAGGGCGATGGCCCCGTCCGACAGAATGATCAGCCGCTTGCGGTTCATCCGGTCGGCCCAAACCCCCGCGAACGGCGACACCAGAAAACTGGGCACAAACCCGCACAGCACAAACAACGTCATCACCCAGCCTGACTTCGTAGCCAGCGTCACGTGCCACATCAGCGCGTACTGCACCAGAGACGAACCGAACAGCGACAACGTCTGACTCGTGAGAAACAGCGCCGTTTGGCGCTTCCAAGACTGCGGAGCATCCATGGATGGCAGAATAGCACACCGCCAGCAAGGCAAGACCCCGGCCACGGACCTGCGGTCCTTAGGCCCGGAGAAGCGCGGAGACGCGCTTTCGCGCTTACTCCCGGCGCTTCTCCCCGCTCCTGTGCACAGGAAGTGGAAGGCCAGGGCCAGCTTGTGAAGCCCGGGGGTGGCAGAGGGGGAGCGGTGCGAAGCAATACGAAGGCTTGCGTAGACACCGCTCCCCCTCTGACAAGACCCCGGCCACGGACCTACGGTCCTTAGGCCCGGAGAAGCGCGGAACGCTTCTCCCCAAGTCTCCCGCACCCCCAAACGTGGCGATGGAATCGGGGAGCCCGAGCCAGAGATCTAGCTTGGGGTGGCGCAGAGGGGAGGCTGCGGAGCAATACGCAAGTCTTGCGCAGACAGCCTCCCCTCTGTGCCAGGCCCCCCGAGTGCGCCTTACTGGCTCGGGCTCCCCGATTCCGGTAGACTCACCCCATGGATGAAGTCATGATCTCGAAAAAGAAGCCCTCGTTCCCGGTGACGGGGCGCTTCCACCGCTATATGAAGGACTACGAGCGGGAGCTGGACTTCGAGCTGAAGTACGAAGACCTCTGGGGCTGGACCGAGGCTATTGCCCTCGAAGACAAAAACGGCAACAACTCGATGTGGGAAACGCTCATCCATGCGCCTTCGATGCGTAGCGAGCTCGACGAAAACCTCAAGGTGCTCTACTGCCAACTCAAGATGGCCGGCGATCTTTCGGCGGTGAAGCACCTCGACATCGACCGCATCGACTTCTGCCACTTTGCCAACAGCCACCCGTTCCGCATCCGCGTCGTCAACAGCTACAACGACAACCAAGACTACTTCTACGTCAAAAAGGCCGACGCCAACCGCCTCTACGGCCTCGAAATGGAACAACTGCTGTCGCCCAACAACATCAACTTCCTTGTCAGGGGCGACACGCTCGTGGAAGAGCACATCATGGGCATTCCCGGTGACGACTTTTTGGCCGGGTACTTCATGCGTCCGGGCATCAACAAAGTCCGTGTCTGCAAGGAGTTCGTGAAGTTCAATGAGCGCTGCCTGACGCGCCTGCTCGGCGACATGCGGGCCTACAACTACGTGATGGACGTTACCCTCGACTTCGACGAGGAACAGTACCGCGTGCGCGCCATCGACTTCGACCAGCAGAGCTACGAGGGCGATATCAAGGTGTACCTGCCGCAGTTCCACAAGGAGAATCGCCCCATCGTCGATCTGGTGCGTGAGTTGCTCACCGTCGACACTATCCGGCAGTATCAGGTCGAGGAGCGCGCCCTCATGGCCCGCCGTGCCAAGAACAACTGGACCCGCATCAACGAACTGCTCGACTGCATGGAGCACGACGAGATCTCTACCCCCGAGAAGGTGAAGGAGTTAGGGCAGGGCCTGGCCAAGTTCCACAAGAATGACGACTTCCGCGCCTGCTCCAACATGGGTGAAATCCTGCGAAAGAACCTCGAAACGGTGCTCAAACTCGACGAGGTGAGGTGACGTACTTGTTCAAGATGCTGCGGAAGTCGTCCATGCGCACGGGCTTGCTCAGGTAGTCGTCAAAGCCCGAAGCGAGCAGGGTTTCGCGGTCGCCCGGCAACGCGTGCCCCGAAAGCGCCACGATCACCAGATCGCGCCCGCCCGGGAGCGCCCGGATGAGCCCCGTCGCCTCCTGCCCGTCCATTTCGGGCATTTGCCAGTCCATGAAGATCAGGTCAAAGTACTGCGTGGCGGCGATTTTCACGGCTTGGGCCCCGTCACTGGCCAACTCGACGGTGGCGCCCAGCTTGCTCAGCATGCGCTGGGCAACCTCCTGGTTGCTCAGGTTGTCTTCCACCAGCAGGACCCGTGCCGGGTGCGGGTTTGCCGCAGCCTGGGCCACCTCGTTGGGCCGGCTTGCAGTCAGTTCCGAGCGGATCGGCAGAGTCAGGCAGAAGGTGCTTCCCTGACCGAGTTGACTTTGCACGGTCAGCGTACCTCCGAGCAGGCCTGCCAGCGACCGGCTGATGGCCAGGCCGAGCCCGGTCCCGCCGTAAGGCCGACTTTTTCCCTGTGCTCCTTGAACGAACTTCTCGAAGATTTTTTCCTGGATTTCGGCCGGAATGCCGATCCCGGTGTCGCGCACGATAATCCGCAGTTCGTGCTCGGTAAACTGCGCTTCTACGTAAATATGGCCCCTGTGCGTGAACTTCACGGCGTTCGACAAAAGGTTGCCCAGAATCTGCCGAAAACGCAGCACGTCACCCCAGATCCATTCAGGCGCGGCACCGGGCAGGTGGGCGATCACGCTCAGGCCTTTTTCGAGCGCCGGTGCGCGGAACGTGTCGACGAGCAACTGCAGTTGGGGACGCCACTCGAAGGGTCGAAGATCCGCGGCCAGGCGGCCCGCTTCGAGCCGTGAAAACACCAGGGTGTCCTCGATGAGGCCCAGAAGGGTTTCACCCGAGGCCAGAATGTCACGGAAAGCCTTCTTGTCGTCTTGAGTCGTCGCCAAGGCCGAAAGGTGGTCGGCGTTGCCCAGGATGGCGTTGAGTGGAGTGCGCAGTTCGTGGCTCATCGTCGCCAGGAAGTCACTCTTGGCCTGATTGGCGGCCTGCAACGCTTCGGCGGCAGCGTGCTGTTCCGAAACATCGGTGACGAGCCCGTTGACCACCTGGGTGCCGACGCTGGTGATGTGGGTGGTGATGCTGATCTTGAGCCAAATCCGCAACCTGGCGGGATGGTGGTACACAAACTCGCACTCCCAGTTGCGAGGATCGGTCGCGGCGTTGTCAAAGTGCAGCTTCAGCGCGCGGCGGAACGTCCTGTCCGTGCGCCGAAAAAACCGTAACGGCTGTTCGATGAGGGCCGCCGGCTCCAGACCGAGCAAGTCACGGCTGCCTTCGCTCGCAAACTGCAAGAGCGACTGATCACCGCGCACCTCGGCCTGCAACAGCACCCCCGGAAAATGCTGGGCGAGCACGTTGAGCCGGGCGTCGGTGGCCCGGCGGAGCCGGTCACTTTGGGCCGCGCGGTCAAAGGCCTTTTTGAGGCTGCGGGCGTGGAAGGAGCTGAACGAACCCGCCAGGAACAAGAAGACCATGCGGAACTCTTGGTCGCGGAAGAACCCGCTGTACGGCTCGAAAGCGAAGTACAGGAGCACAAAGCCGCCGTAGACCAACAGGCTCGCGAGCCCGTTGAAGACCGTCAGAATCGGCATTTCCCGCAGGGTCGAAAAAAGAATCAGCATGAACAGGATGGCGTAGCCCCACGAGAGGTTGGCCGTGATCGACGAGAAGGCGTTGTCGGAAGCCGCCAGCGTCAACGCAAACCCGACGGTGAAAAAGCTGAGGTCAGTGAGCGTGGTGAACCAAGGCAAATAGCGGGGAAAGAAGCCCCTCGATACGGCGGCTTGCACCAGGAGCGCATAGAAGAAGCCTGCCGCCAAGAGCAGGGGGATCACCGTGACGGGGCCCGCCGTGATCCGGATTGTGCCCGTGGCGTCCTGAAGAAAATAGGCAAACGTCAGGAAACTCAGGACGACCAGACGCACCACGTTGATGTACTTTTCAGCCTGACGCTTCTGTATCAGGATCTCGCGTTGTTCGAGGGTCGACATGGCCCCATCCTACCCGGAAGCCCCCCAACCGTCCATGGACTTCACTTTTCGGCGGCTTTCAGGTTAAGGTTGGGCCACTCTCGATACTGGAGCTGCCATGAAGACTGTGTTTTTCTTTCCTGGCCAGGGGGCGCAAGTGCCCGGTATGGCCAAGGACCTGTTTGAACATTCGGCCGCCGTCCGCGAGCTGTTTGACCTGGCCACGGCCGAAACCGGCATCGATGCCAAACACTTGTTGTTCGAGGCCACAGCCGACGAACTCAAGGAAACCGTCAATACCCAGGTTTCGATCACGCTTGCCAACCTTGCCAGCGCGCAGGTGCTGCGCGAGTCGCGCATCGAGTCGCAAGCGGTCGCTGGCTTCAGTCTGGGTGAGTACGCCGCGTTGGTAGAGGCTGGGGTTCTGACAGCCAAACAGGTATTCCCGCTGGTGAAACTTCGTGGCGAGCTGATGGCCAAGGCTGCCGCCTCGCTCGACAGGTCAGCCGGCGACCCCGGCATGGCTGCGGTGCTGGGCCTGGGCCCCGAAGCCGTGGAGAAGGTTCTTGCCGATGCCAACATCCCTGACCTCTACGGGGCCAACTTCAACTCGCCGGTTCAAGTAGTCATTTCGGGCACGGCCGCCGCGATCACCGCCGGCACCGAGGCTCTCAAGGCCGCCGGAGCCCGCCGCGTGATGGTGCTCAAGGTTTCGGGACCGTTCCACTCGCCCCTGTTGGCCTCTGCTGGCGAAGGCCTTGCGCGGGCCCTGAAGTCGGTCGAGTTCCGCGACCCCCAAAAGGCGTTGTACTCCAATGTCACCGGGGCCCTTGTCAAAACCGGTGCCGAAGCCAGAGACCTCGCCGTCAAACAGGTCACCGCGCCCGTCCGCTGGACCACCGAAGAAAAGGCCTTGTTCGAAGCCGGCTACGACCGGTACATCGAAGTCGGTCCCGGAACCGTCCTGCAGGGCCTGTGGGGCGCCTACCAGCCCGACGTGCCCTGCCACTCGGCCGCAACGCTCGAACTCATCCGCCAAATCGGCGTTTAGGAGAACTCATGCTGCTCACAGGAAAAAAAGCCATTGTCACCGGCGGTTCCAAGGGAATCGGCCGGGCTGTCGTCGAAAAGTTCCTTCGCGAGGGCGCGGTGGTGTACACCATCAGCCGGAGCGAGGGTGACCTCGAAGCCCTGCAGGCCGTGGCCACCGAGGCCGGCACCGAAGTCCTGTTTCGAAAGGCCGATGTGTCGGTCGAGGCCGAGATCACGGCCGTCATCAAAGACATCCTCAAGGAGTCCGGCGGCATCGACATCGTGGTCAACAACGCCGGCGTCACCCGCGACGGCCTGATTGCCCGCATGAGCGGCGAGGCCTGGGCCGAAGTGCTCCAGGTGAACCTGGCCAGCGCCTTTTACATCTGCAAGGCCGTTTCGATGCACTTGCTTTCCCGGCGCGGTGGATCGATCATCAATATGAGCTCGGTGGTCGGTTTGCACGGCAACGCGGGCCAGACCAACTACGCGGCGTCAAAGTCGGGCCTCATCGGGCTCACGCAGAGCCTTGCGCAGGAACTGGCCCCCCGCGGCGTCCGGGTCAACGCCATTTGCCCCGGGTTCATCGAGACCGACATGACCGACAAACTGACCGACGACGTCAAAGAGAAGTTGTTCGCTCGCATTCCCCTGGCCCGCATGGGCCGCACCGAAGAAGTCGCCAACGTGGCGCTGTACCTGGCTTCGGATCTGTCCACCTACGTGACCGGACAGGCCTTGTCAGTCGACGGCGGCATGTTCATGTAACAGGAGATCCTTATGAACCGAAGAGTTGTCGTCACCGGGATGGGAACCGTCAATTCCCTGGGCCACGATGTCGAGTCCACCTGGGCCGCCGTCAAGGCCTCGAAGAGCGGCATCGGCCCCATCACCCACGTCGATCCCACCGAACTGAGCTGCAAAATCGCCGGCGAGGTAAAGGACTTTGATCCCTCGAAGTACCTCGACAGCAAAGAGGCCCGCAAGATGGACCCCTTTTCGGTGTTTGCCGCGTACGCCGCGTTGCAGGCCCTCGAAGACGCGAAAATCAAGGTTGGCGAAACGGTGGCCAACGACCGCGTCGGCACCGTGCTCGGCAACGGCATCGGCGGCGTGCAGGCCCTCGAAGTCGCCTACCAGAAGATCTTCACCGGTGGCGGTCCCACCCGCATTCCCCCCATGAGCGTACCCAAGCTCATCAGCAACGAGGCCCCCGGCAACGTGGCCATTCTTGTCGGCGCCGAAGGCCCCTGCTACTCGCTGCTCACCGCCTGTTCCGCCGCCACCGATGCTATCAGCGACTCGGCCCGCTGGATCAAAGACGGCACCTGCGACGTCATGATCACCGGCGGCACCGAAGCGGCCATCACCCTGCTGGGCATCGGCGGCTTCTGCGTGCTCAAGGCCGTCACCAGCAAGTTCAACGACGAGCCGACCAAGGGCAGCCGCCCCTTCGACAAGGACCGCAGTGGGTTCGTCATGGGCGAGGGCGCTGGCATCCTCATCCTCGAAGAATACGAACACGCCAAGGCTCGTGGAGCCAAGATCTACGCCGAACTGGTCGGTTACGGCATGACCTGCGACGCCTACCACCTCACCAGCCCCCAAAGCGAGGGAAAGGGTGCGATCGCCGCCATGCGCAACGCGCTCAAGATGGCCGGCCTCAAACCCGAAGACGTCGACTACGTGAACGCCCACGGCACGAGCACCGAAATCAATGACCCCACCGAGACCAAGGCCATCAAGGCCGTCTTCGGCGACCACGCCTACAAGCTCAAAGTCAGTTCGACCAAGAGCATGACCGGCCACTGCATCGGCGCGGCGGGCGGCATCGAGGCGATTTTTTCGATTCTCGCTCTCCGGGACCAATGGGTTCCGCCCACCCTTAACCTCGACAATCCTGACCTGGAGGCTGGGTGCGACCTCGACTACGTTCCTCACAAGGGCGTCAGCCACAAGGTCAACGTCGTGATGAGCAACACCCTGGGATTCGGCGGTCACAACGGTGTGGTTGTGTTTCGGGCCGTAAAATGAGCGCCGAGCCGGCTCCTGGGGGCCTGGAGGGCAAGGGTGGCATGGAAGGCAAGAAGGTCTTCTTCCTCTACCCCAACTCCGTCATTCAGACCGATATGGTGTCCGAGCTCATCAAAAACGAGTACGAAATCTACCTGGTCAAGGACCATAACAAGGCGCTGAGCCTTTTCAAGAAGTACCCGGACTCCGTCGTGTTCATCAACATCGACGAGGGGATGAAAGAGCCCGAGTGGGAAGAGTACATCCAAACGTTGCAGAACGACCCCGACATGGACCAGCTGCGCATCGGCATTCTCACGTACAACAACGACGCCGACCTGGCCCAGAAGTACCTGATGGACCTCATGGTGTCGGCGGGGTTCGTCAAGCTGAGCCTGGGCCTCAAAGAGAGCACCGGCATCGTCCTCAAGGTGCTCGAAGCCAACGAGGCGCGCGGCCGTCGAAAGTACCTGCGGGTCAAGTGCGGCGACAGAAACTCCACCCTCAACTTCAAGTCGTTTGACAAAATGTTTGTCGGCACCGTGATGGACATCAGTTCGGTCGGAATGGCCTGCACCTTCGACCCCGATCCGGGGCTGGCCGCGCACGCGATGGCGGAGTCGATCCAACTCAAGCTCAAGGGCACCTTGTGCCTCGTCTCGGGTATCGTGATGGGCACCCGAAAAGACGGCGAGCAGACCACCTACGTCTTGCTCTTCGATCCCAAGACCGGCCCCGACATCAAAACCAAGATCCGCAACTTTATGCAGTGGTCGTTGCAGAGTCACATCGAAGCCGAGCTGGAGACTCTGAAGTGAGTCCACGGCGCACCAAGATCGGCGTCGTGTTGCTTGCTGTGGCCACGTTGTTGGCTTGGCCCGCGTTTTCGCAGGAACTCCCGGTGACGCGAGTGGTGTTATTCACCAGCGGCGTCGGGTTCTTCGAGCATCAGGGGCCGGTCACCGGAGCGGCGACGGTGGCGCTGACGTTTCAAGAAGCGCAGATCAACGATCTGCTCAAGTCGCTGGTCCTTCGCGACCCCAGCGGTTCGGTTGGCACCGTCACCTACCCCTCGCAAGACTCGACCGAGCGCGCCCTGCAGACCTTCCGGCTCAACCTCAGCGGTCCTGGGGGGCTGCCGTCGCTCTTGCCCCAACTCCGTGGCCTCGAGGTGGTGCTTTCTACCCCCACCGAGGTCGCCGGTACGCTGGTTGGGCTCGACGCGCGCCCCGCGGCAGGAGCCGAGCGCCCCGACACGCTGATCACGCTTTCCACCGTCACCGGTCTGCAGATGGTGCCGCTTTCGTCGGTGTCTTCGGTGCGACTTGTCGATCCCGCCCTCGGCCGCGACCTCGCCCGGGCGCTGGGCCTCTTGGCCACGCGACAGGAGTCGAGCACCAAGACTCTGCAACTGCGCTTTCAAGGAACCGGGGCCCGCACCGTGAGCGCTGGTTACATCAGCGAGGCTCCGGTGTGGAAGACTTCCTACCGCCTTGACCTGACGGGGGCCAAGCCCTACCTGCAAGCTTGGGCTATTGTCGAGAACACCTCAGGGTCCGACTGGAACAACGTCCGCCTGTCGCTGGTTTCTGGCCGCCCGGTATCGTTCCTGCAAGACCTCTACACACCGCTTTACGTGGAGCGCCCGTGGTACACGCCCGAAATTGAAGCCGGCCCCGCACCTAAGGTGAACGTTGCCGGTTCGGCTTTGGCAAGCGCTCCGATGATGGCGCCCGCCCCGGCTCCACCGGCCCAGAAGTCAGCCGGCCGCTCGATGGATTCCTACGCCGAGGCTGACTACGCGCAGCCGGAACCGGTTCCCTTGCGCGATTCTGGGGTCAA
Source organism: Spirochaetales bacterium (assembly GCA_037142615.1). Lineage (GTDB taxonomy): Bacteria > Spirochaetota > Spirochaetia > JABEVK01 > JABEVK01 > JAIFLN01. The sequence continues at coordinate 28,193 of JBAXAI010000034.1, forward strand.
GGCCGCCTCAAGCGGCGCCCAGGCCGGCGAACTGTTCCAGTTTACCCTTGGCGTGCCCTTCTCACTCCAGCGGCAGCAGAGCGCGCTCATTCCCTTGGCCGCCGGAGACGTCGGCGCCGAAAAGGTGAGCCTCTACAACCCCCGCACCAACGCCCGGTTTGCCCAAAATGCCGTGTGGCTCACGAACTCCACCGGCGTTCGCTTGCCTGCGGGTCCGGTGACGGTGTTTGACGGCGGAGTCTACGCTGGCGATTCCTTGACCGACAGCCTGATCGAAAACGACAAGCGCCTTTGGACCTACGCCACCGACCTCGCGTTGGCCGCCCAAACCAGCGACGGTACGAGCTCCGAGACGACCAAGATCTCGGTCGCGAAGGGAGTGCTGGTTGTTCGCATTTTGACCACGTGGAGCAAGAAGTACCATTTCGACAATAAGTCGGCTCAAGCCAAAACCGTGCTGGTCGAGCACGATTTCCGGTCGGAACGCACACTGGTGACGCCGGCCCAACCGGCCGAAAAGACGGATTCGCTCTACCGCTTCCGGGTTGAGGCGCCAGCGGGCAAGGCCACCGACCTCGAGGTGAAGGAACAGCAGGTCACTTCCGAAACTCAATCCATCCTCGGTTGGTCGCGTGACAGCTTCCTGTCGGTGGTTCAAAGGGGTGGTCCGACTTCGACCGCGCTCAAGGAGGCCCTGCAAAAGGCCGCAGACCTGCGGGGCAAACTGGACCAGCTGAACCTCGATGCTGGCGCGTTGGTCCAGCAGAAGAGCGACGAGGAATCCGGCCAAGGCCGACTGCGAAGCAATCTGACGGCCGTGGGGCGCGACTCGGCCCAAGGGCAGGGCTACCTGAAAAAGCTGGCCGAAAGTGATGCCCACATCGACCAGCTTGCCACGCAACTCACCGACAAGCGAACAGCGCAGGCCGCAGCCCAAAAAGACCTCGACACTTGGCTGCGCAACCTGACGGTGGACTGAGCGGGCTCCGGGCTACTTTTCGGGTTTGAGGGTCCACAACGCGGCAAGGATGGCGACATCGAGCGCCAAGTCCTGCAGCCAAGCCATCACCGTGGGCTTGAGCAGGCGGCCCGTGAGAAAGAACGTCCACACGACGACGGCGATCCAAAGGGCGACAATGGCCCAGAAGGCGATCTTGCGGAGCATCAGCGTCAGGATGCCAAACGGACCAACGAGCAACACCGTACCGGCGAGAATCTTGAACACAGCGATCACCATCGTCACAATGTCGCTGGTTTGGTCGGCGCCAAAAAGCCGGAAAAGGGCCCTTGCGGCCTTGGCGGCATCGGTATTGAAGTCGATCAGCGTTTGAAGTCCCGCCAACAGCAGGAACAGGCCAAGGGCCAGCGAAAGCAGCGTTGCGGACGTGAAGACGGTTTTTTTGGAAGCCATGGGTTCTCCTTGGCCGGGAGTATAGCATGAGTTATTGCACGTTTTGCGCCTCAGAACCGGCGGGTTCCGTCCACAAACTCTACCACGACACCCAGTACGGTTTTCCGCTGGCCTCGGATGACGAGCTTTTCGGCCGTTTGCTGCTCGAGATCAATCAGGCCGGCCTGAGTTGGACAACCATCCTCAACAAGCAGCACAATTTCCGGCGGGCCTACAGCGGCTTTTCGGTGGCCACTATTGCCGCCTACACGGAGGCCGACCGGGCGCGCCTGCTCGGCGACGCTGGAATCATTCGCAATCGGCTGAAGGTGAACGCGGCCGTCGTTAATGCCGCGACCGTCTTGCGGTTGCAGAGCGAACACGGTTCGTTCCTGCGGTGGCTCGAGCGGCAACAGTCCCAAGGGTTGGATCGGGAGGCTTGGACCAAGCTGTTCAAGAAGACCTTCGTTTTCACGGGGGGCGAGATCGTCAATGAGTTTCTGGTCAGCTGTGGTTTTTTGCCCGGCGCTCACGACGAGGACTGCCCGGTACGAGCGACAATTCGTCCTTGAGTCCTTGCAGCGAAAAGGGCTTGGCGAGGTAGCTGTCCATACCCGCAGCCAAACAGTCGACGCGGTCCGACGCCAGCGTGTGAGCCGTCAGAGCCGTTACCCACACGCGTTGGTGGTCGGGTGGACAATCGGGCGAAGCTTCCCGTCTTCTGAGCCGTCTGGTCGTCTCCAGGCCGTCCATGTCGGGCATCGAGATGTCCATGAGGATCAGGTCAAACGCCTTGGCAAAAGCCATCTCGAGGGCCAGCACCCCGCTCGAGACGACTTCGATGTGGTGGCCCAGCGTCTGGACCATCTTGGTGACCACCAGTTGATTCAAGTGGCTGTCTTCGACCAGAAGGATGCGAAGGCCCAGTTCCGGGGGCGGTGCCGCCTCGGGTTCGGCGTTCAGATACGGCAGAGTCACCCGGAACGTGCTTCCCACGCCCACCGCGCTGTCGAGGGTGATGTCGCCACCCATCAACCTTACCAGCGACCGTGCAATCACGAGGCCGAGGCCAGTACCGCCGTGTTGGCGGGTGCTCGTGCCGTCGACCTGCGAAAACGACTTGAACAGCCTTCCCTGGGCGTCCTTGGCGATGCCGATTCCGCTGTCGATCACCTCGACAACCAAGTTTGGCGGCGAACTGGACTGGTCGCAGCGAGCTCGAACGGTCACCTTGCCTTCAGGGGTGAACTTGATCGCGTTGGACAGCAGATTGACAAGCACCTGACGAAGGCGGCCCTCGTCACCCACAAGATGTCCGTCCAGCCCCGGGCCAAGGTCCACTTCAACGGGCAAGTTCTTCGCGGTTGCTGCCCGGGCCGTGTTGGCCAGCGCGTTCTGCAGGCAAGCCGCGAGGTTGAACGGCTGAGCCTCAATGGTCACCTGTCTGGCCTCCAGGCGGGCCAGATCGAGAATGTTGGTAATGATCTCTAGAAGGGCCTCGCCCCCTTGGCTGATCGTGTCGGCAAACTCCTTCTGGGTTTCGTCGAGTTGAGAGAGCCCCAACAGGTGCGAAAAGCCGATGATGGCGTTCAGAGGGGTTCGCAGCTCGTGGCTCATGATCGCCAGGAACTCGCTTTTTGCCCGGTTCGAGGCTTCGGCTTCTTCTTTCGCCTGACGCAGCTCCAGCAGGGTGCGGGCGTTGTCGATCACCAGGGCACAGTAGTTGGCAAACAGGGCCATCAGTTCCACGTCGGCCTCGGTAAAGTCCCGCTGTTCGGGCAGATTGATGGCTGTCATGGTGCCGAGCAGTTGCTCCCGGTGGCGAAGGGGTACCACCAAAATGCCGCCGCAGTGAGTCTGCTTCCTCCTGGTCTGAACGGCCTCGGTTTCTCGGGGGTCGGGAGTGCCTTGGGGTGACAGCGCGGCCAAACCGTTTTCGAGCACCCAGCCGCTGAGGCCCTGCTCCAGCTCGTCAAACGTCACCGAGGTCACGACCCGGCCTTGTCCGGGGCCCCCGACGATGAATTTCCCCACTTCTCGCTTCGCCCGCTCAAAAGTGATGGTGGAAACCCGATCGGCATCCAACAACAGAGCCACCCGGTCGGTGGCGGCCTGCAGCACCTCGGTGATGGTACGGGCCGACCAAACGGTATCGGCTAGCTCGTGCAGGGCCTGTATTTCCTGAAGTATGCGTCGGTCCATCGGTGAATTCTGAGGGCAATCCCCCTGGCCGTCAAGGAAACAAAAAGGCCGACCCAGCGAACTGGATCGGCCTCAGGAGCAAGCTACCGGGCAAGCCCGGCGCGAGACTTACTTCTTGTAGTTGAAGTCACCCTTGATGGTGAGCACGTCGCCAACCAAGGTCAGCTGAGCCACACCCTGGAACGCGGTGACCGAAGGAGCCACGTCGACGAACACGTCGGCTACCTTGTTGGGAGCGCCTTCCTTGATGACCTTGCCGCTGGCGACAGAGCCGTCAAACACCTTGAGGAAACTCAGGGTGTCGGCTCCGGCCGAGGAGGCAAAATCAGTCGAAAGCACCTGCACGGCACCATCGCCGGCGGGCATGAAGCCAATGGCGCGCTTCCACTGGGTCTGGCTGTTCATGTCGAGCTTGCCGGTCTTGTCGGTGATGATCTTGTAGGCCGTTCCGCGGTGAGCGTAGTAGATGGTGATGACGCCATCAGCGGCTTTCTTCACCTGGAGGTTGTCGGCCTTGTACTGGGCCAAGTTCGAAACCGCATACTTGACCAGGCTCTGGAAACCGGCGGGCCACTGGGCGGCCTTCTTGTCGGTGGTGTCGGGGCGGTACAGGTTCCAAACTTCGGTTCCCTTCTTGAGCGAAGCGCCACCAACGACATCGACGAGCTTGGGATCGACCGAGTCATTCGCGACGCTGCCGAGCGCGCCAGTGACAGTCAGCACGCTCTTGACGGCGTCCTTACCAGTGATGTTAAAGCTAGCGCTGACAGTAACGTCGGCGGCGAAGGCTCCGGAAGCAACCAGAGCCACAAGAGAAAGTGCGGTCAGAATCCTCTTCATGGGGATCCTCCTATTTATTGTGTCTTGAGGCACTTTATTCCAATAAACAGTGCGTGTCAATAAAAAAGGAGGCTTGCGGCCTCCTTTTTTGTTAATGATTGCTAACTTCACCCGAAACGGCGTTTCTACATGGTCTTCCAGAACTTGAAGTTCGTCTCTTCGATGACCTTGAGCTCGGGCATAGGAAAGAACTTGGTCCCCTTCTGGCTGGCGAACATGAAGCCGTGCCGGATGTTGCGGAAGCTCACCTTGCCCAGACTGCTGGCCGGCGACAGGCCCTTGGTGTGCTTGTCGGGCGTTCCCTTCAACTCCAGCAGCGACTTGCTGAGAACGCCGGGGTGGAGGTCGGGGATGGGCGAGGGCAGCAGAGGGTTCTTTTCGATTTCCTTCAGGAACTCGTCGACCTCGAGCTCGATCTGCGTGTAGAACATCGACGGCGCGCCCACCCGGGTCTTTGGGTCGGTGATGAACTTGCCGAAGTCGGGGAAGTTGTAGTCGGACAGCAGCATCATCGAGATTGGCGAAATCTCGGCGTAAACGCGGATGAGGCCCGGTTGATGCTGCTTGTCGTAGGCTCCCTCGGTCAGTTCGAGCGTGTAGCCTTCGGGCGTCGAGATGTACAGCTTCTGCAGAGCGCTGAACTCAAGGTGCTCAAGCACGCGGTAGGTCGAGATGTACTTCGTCGACTTGGGGCGGCCGTCCTCGTGGTGCTTCAGGTCGGCCAGGCAAGCGTCGATGTCGAAATACGGGTTGCGGTAGTTCAGGTCAACCTCAGCGAAGATCAGCTTGCCGGCAAAGAACTTGCTCGACCCCGAGATGAAGTGGCGGGCGAAGTCTGTTGGTCCCAACTGGGAGGCAACCAGGGCCGCGCTCGGATACAGAATCGCGTATTGATGGCTGGTAAATTCCATGGCGTTTCCTTTAATGAATGGACAGGACGAGCGGCACGATGAGCAGCGCCACGATGTTGATGATTTTGATCAGCGGGTTGACGGCGGGGCCGGCGGTGTCTTTGTAGGGGTCGCCGACCGTATCGCCGGTTACCGAGGCCTTGTGGGCATCGGAGCCCTTGCCGCCGTGGTTGCCGTCTTCAATGTACTTTTTGGCGTTGTCCCATGCACCGCCGCCGTTGGTCATGCTGATGGCGACAAACAGGCCCGTGACAATCGTACCAACCAGCATGCCGCCCAAGGCCACGGGGCCGAGCAACAAGCCGACCAGAATCGGGATGCCGACCGGCAACAGCGAGGGCAGGAGCATTTCTTTGATGGCAGCCACGGTAAGCATGTCGACCGCGCGGGAGTAGTCCGGCTTGGCCGTGCCTTCCATGATGCCTTTGATGGTCTGGAACTGGCGGCGTACTTCGATGACGACCGCGCTGGCGGCGCGGCCGACGGCTTCCATGGCCATGGCACCGAACAGGTAGGGGATCATGCCGCCGATGAACAGCCCGATGATCACCATGTGGTTCGACAGGTCAAAGGTGAAGGTGCGCCCGGTTGCCGAAAGCGCGTGGGTGTAGTCGGCAAACAGAACCAGGGCAGCCAGCCCGGCAGAACCAATCGCGTAGCCCTTGGTGACGGCCTTGGTGGTGTTGCCCACGGCGTCGAGCGGGTCGGTGATGTTTCGCACTTCTTCGGGGAGCTCGGCCATTTCGGCGATGCCACCCGCGTTGTCGGTGATGGGCCCGAACGCGTCGAGAGCCACGATGATACCGGCCATCGACAACATCGCCGTGGCGGCAATCGCGATGCCGTACAAGCCGGCGAGCGAGAAGGCGGCAAAAATCGCCAAACAGACGGCGACCACGGGAAGCGCGGTGGCTTTCATCGAAACGCCGAGGCCGGCGATGATGTTGGTCGCGTGGCCGGTGACCGAACTCGCGGCTATGTGGCGCACAGGAAAGTATTCGGTGGCGGTGTAGTACTCGGTGATGACGACCATCAGACCCGTCAGCACGATGCCGACCACGCAGGCCGAAAACAGACGCCACTGGGCCCCATCGGCAAAACCTGAACCGGAGAGCAGGGTGTCAGGTACCAGACCCGAAAACCAAGTGATGGCGGCGAAGGCGGCAACCGAAAGGACGGCGGCGACGGCGAGTCCTTTGTACAGGGCGGTCATGATCTTGCCCTTGCCGCCGTACTGCACAAAGTACACCCCGATCACCGAGGCGATGATTGAGGCGCCGCCGAGGGCCAGCGGGTACAACACGCCCGAGTCGGTACCGGTGATCACCAGCGCGCCGAGCACCATGGTGGCGATCAGCGTCACCGCGTAGGTTTCGAACAAGTCGGCGGCCATGCCGGCGCAGTCACCGACGTTGTCGCCCACGTTATCGGCGATCACTGCTGGGTTTCGTGGGTCGTCTTCGGGAATACCGGCTTCGACTTTGCCCACGAGGTCAGCACCGACGTCGGCGCCTTTGGTGAAGATCCCCCCGCCCAAACGCGCGAAGATCGAAATCAGCGAGGCGCCGAAGGCCAACCCAACCAACGGCTGCACGACGGCTTCGAGCTGGGCGCCGGGCAAAAAGGCCTGCAACACCCAGTAGTACCCCGCGACGCCGAGCAGGCCCAAGCCGACAACCAGCATCCCCGTGATGGCTCCGCCCCGAAAGGCGACATTCAGCGCGGCATTGATGCCCGAACGCGCGGCTTCGGCAGTGCGCACGTTGGCCCGGACCGACACATTCATCCCGATGAAGCCGGCTGCCCCCGAGAGCAAAGCTCCCAGAAGAAAACCGAACGCCGTAAGCCAACCGAGGCTCGGAATCAGGCCAAGGATCACGAACAACACAACGCCCACGATGGCGATGGTCCGGTACTGGCGGTTGAGGTAGGCGGCCGCACCCTGCTGTATCGCCTCGGCGATTTCCTGCATGCGGTCGTTCCCCGCTGGCCTGGAAAGGATCCAACGGATCGACAATGCGCCAAACAAGACCGCGACAACGCCGGCGGCCAGCGCAAAAATAAGGACATTAGCTGACATGAGCTCCTCCTGAGTAGAAGAACTCTAAGCCCTTATGCCTGATACGTCCAGTCGGTATGGATCAGGACTCCGCGAGGGGTTCTTTGTCGTACTTTTTGGACGCAAACAGGAAGCCGAAGGCCTTTCCAGCACCCTGGTCGGTCGAACTGTGGTGAATGCGGTGGGCCTTGATGATGCGTTTCATGTACCCCCACTTCGGCGGGTTGAGTTTGAAGATCTTTTTGAGCCGTTTGTGGAACAGCACGTCGTGAAAAACCATGTAGCCGATGCCGTACAGCGTCATGCCGATGCCAAACGACATGAGGGGCCAGATGTGAAAATACGCGGCCGGCATAATGGTGCCCATCGAAATCAGGGCAAAGAAGACCGCAAACCAATCGTTCTTTTCGAACTTCCCGGCGTGAGGCCGGTGGTGGTCTTCGTGCAGGATCCACAGGAACCCGTGCATCACGTACTTGTGGGTGAACCACGCGACAAACTCCATGCCCAACGCCATGCCCACCACGATGCCGATGTTCAAAACCCATTCCCAAACAGGATCCATAATGCCCTCCTGACGGAAGTATATACCAAGCTGACCGGTTCTGTTATATATTGGCGTTACCATGACAATCACCAAAGAGAAGTACGTCACCATCGCCTACAGCTTTTCGACCCCCGACGGGTTTTTGCTGGGCACCTCCGACCGCCAGGGTCCTTTGACCTTCTGCGCCGGTTCGGGCGACATCATTTCGGGCCTCGACTCGAACCTGATCGGTGTTGCCGAAGGCGAGAACAAGAAGTTCGTCGTTTCGGCCGCCGAAGCCTACGGTGTGCGCGATGAAAGCCTCGTTGCCGAACTCTCGGCCACCGACCTCGGCCTCGACATCGAACCCAAGGTTGGCTACCGCATCGAGGCTCAGATTGGCGGTCGTTGGCGCTCTGCTCTGATTTCCGAAGTGGCCAACGGCAAAGTGACCGTCGATGCCAACCATCCTCTGGCCGGTGTCGACCTGCATTTCGACTGCACGGTGCTTGGCATTTCCGACGAGGCTCCTGTTCAGGAATCCTGCGGTTGCGGAGGCGGTGGTTGCGGTGGAAGTTGTGGTAGCAGCGCCGAAGGCTCCACCGACGAGCAAGCCTCGGGTTGCGGTGGTTGCGGCGGTTCTTGCGACTGCAAGTAGACCCTGCTCTGGCCACGGCTCCCGTAACGCGATGATCAAGTTCACCCTCATCCTGCTGTCGATCCTTTCTCTGCTCCTTTCGTGCTCCGCAGGGCCCAAAAAGGTCTCGGTCGCGTCCAACGCGGCGTTTCCTCCTATGGAGTACATCGACGACAATCAGGCCCTCGTTGGCTTCGACATCGACCTGATGAAGGCCGTTGCCAAGGCTGCGGGCTTCGAAGTCAGCTTCCAGTCCGTTGGCTGGGGCGAAATCTTCGGCGGACTGCAGAACGGCGACTACGACGCGATCGTCTCGTCCGTCACCATCACCGACGTTCGCAAGACCACCTACGACTTTTCGAATCCCTACATCAACGCCGGCCAAATCACCGTCGTCCCTCTGGAGAGCACCGCCAAACAGCTGGTCGACCTCAAGGGTCGGCCCGTGGGCGTGCTGAAGGGCACCACGGGCAGCGATATCGTCGAAAAGACTCTCAGCAGTCCCGAAAATCTCAAGGCCTACGACGAGATCAGCCTTGCTTTCGAGGACCTGTTCAATCGTCGCCTGGCGGGGGTGGTCATCGACACACCGGTCGCAGCGCAGTACGTCTTGCGCAACCAAAGGTACAAGGCGGCGTTCCAGATGATCGGCGATCCACTCACCGACGAAAGCTACGGCGTCGTCGTCAAGAAGGGCAACAAAGCCCTTCTTGCGCTGATCAACGAGGGCCTCGACAGGATCAAGGTTGATGGCACCTACGACAAGATCAAAGCCCAATGGCTCCGCTAGCGCCGCCGGGTCCGCCCTCGCATTGACAGGGAACTTCGGTCTAGTGTTTACTTTCGGAATATCCTACACAAAGGAAGGAAAATGAAGAAGTTTATTCTGGTCGCCCTCGCGGCGGCCGCGCTGTTCTCTGCTTGCACCGCTCCCGCCAAGAAACTGGTTGTCGCCCAAGACACGACGTTCCCGCCCATGGAGTTCATCAACGACGCCAAGGAGCAGGTCGGGTTCGACGTCGATCTGGTGAAGGCGGTCGCCAAGGAAGCCAAGCTCGACGTTGAGTTCAAGTCTGTCAACTGGGACGGCATCTTCGCCGGCTTGGCCAACGACACCTACGACATCGTCGCTTCGTCGGTCACGATCACCGACGAGCGCAAGGCCAACATGGACTTCTCGACGCCCTACGTGAACGCCGGGCAGGTCCTCGTGGTGCTGATCGACAACAACAAAGACACCAAGCTTTCTGACTTTGTCGGCCGCAACGTGGGCGCCCAGGTGAACACGACCGGCTCGATGGAAGTCGACAAGATCAAGGAAATCAAGCTCAAGGCCTACGACGACATTGCGTTGTCGTTCGACGACCTGGTCAATGCGCGTGTCGAGGCCGTCGTGATCGACGCCCCCGTTGCCGGGCAGTACATCAAGAACGCCAAGTTCGCCGGTAAGATCAAGGTCGTTGGTGAGCCGATGACCAATGAGTTCTACGGGCTTGTCGTGAAGAAGGGCAACAAGGAACTGCTGGACAAGATCAACGCGGCGCTGGCCACGCTGGAATCGAACGGCACCTTGGAAGCGCTGAAGACGCAGTGGCTGAAGTAAGACCTGTTCCAGTTCGGATCCAGGTTACCGACGGGGCGCTGATTCCCGGCAAGGGCGACAAGACTGTCCGTGCCAGTTGGAAGATCGCTCTGTTCGGTGCTCTGGGCCTTCTCGTGTTTTTGCCGCTCTACAACATGGCCCCGGTACAGGAGTTCGTCCTGTCGCTGTGGGCCTCGTTGTTTCCCTCGCCTGAGTTGACCGCCCGTCTGGTCGATCTGCGGACCGGGAAGTACCAGAACATCTGGGTCGACATCCTGCTGTACCTGCCCGACGGACTCTCGGTCACGTTTTCGGTGACGCTGTCGTCGATCCTTCTGGCCACCGTGTTCGGTTTGGCTGCGGGCTTGGGCCAGATCAGCCGGGTTGTGCTTCTCAATCGGATCGCCACGGTCTACGTCGAGGTGATCCGGGGCATTCCTCTGCTGGTGCAGATCTTCTACATCTACTTTGCCTTGGGCAGCGTGTTTCACCTCGATGGTTTCTTTGCTGCCGTGCTCTCCATGGCCTTTTGTTACGGCGCCTACATGGGCGAGATTTTCCGGGCCGGTATCCAGGCTGTGCCTGTGGGGCAGATGGAAGCCGCTTTGGCCCTGGGCCTGAGTCGCACTCAGGCCATCCGGCTGATCATTCTCCCGCAAACGGTCAAAATCATCCTGCCGGCCATCGGCAACGAGTTCATCGCCCTGCTCAAGGACAGTTCCATGGTCAGCGTCATGGCGCTGGTCGACCTGCTTCGCCTGGCCAAGAACTACGGTTCCAACCACGGCGACTATTTTCCACCGCTGACCGTCGTTGCGCTCGTGTACTTGGTCATGACGCTGATTCTGAGCTGGCTGGTTGCGCTCATGGAAGAGAGGTTGAACCAAAATGCCCGATAGAGTTCGCATCGAGAACGCCACCAAGTCGTTTGGCGAGCTCAAGGCCCTCAAGAACGTTTCGATGACCGTCCGCGCCGGCGAAACCGTCGTGGTGATCGGACCTTCGGGCAGCGGCAAGAGCACCCTTCTGAGAGCCGTGAACCGGCTCGAGGTGCTGACCTCGGGCGACATCTGGATTGACGACGACCACGTCACCAATCATGGCTCCGACATCCGCCGCATCCGCGAGGAAGTCGGCATGGTGTTCCAGAACTTCCACCTGTTTCCGCACCTGAGTGTTTTGCAGAACATCATGCTGGCCCCGACCAGCGTGAAAAAGCGACCGAAGGCCGAGGCCGAGAAGCAAGCGCTGGATTTGCTCGCGCGCGTCGGTTTGTCCGAAAAGCGCGATGCCTGGCCCGAACAGCTTTCGGGCGGGCAAAAACAGCGCGTCGCCATTGCGAGAGCGCTCGCCATGGAGCCCAAGGTGATGCTTTTTGACGAGCCCACCTCGGCCCTCGACCCCGAAATGGTCAAAGAGGTGCTCGACGTCATGCTCGACTTGGCCAAGTCGGGAATGACCCTGATGGTCGTGACTCACGAAATGGGGTTCGCCAAGGCGGCTGCCCACCGCGTGGTGTTCATGGATCAGGGCGAAATCATCGAAGTCGGTAGTCCTGCCGAGCTTTTTGAGCACCCCCAAAACGATCGCACCCGCAAGTTCTTGGCTCATATCCTTTGAGCTGACGCTCAATGAGTTTGAGCCCTCGCAGTTCTTCGAAATGCGGGCCAAGCTTCTTTAGTCTTGAGAAAGACTGTACAGGGTGGTTCTCGACAGCAGGTAGAGGACACCTTCGGGCGACTGCGCCACGTCGATCAGGGCTCCGAGTTCACCACCAACCAGTTCCTCATAGAACGTGATTTTCGTCGGCGACTTGATGTCGAGCGTCAGGTGGTACAGCACGCCTTCCCCGGCACCGGTGAACAGCAGGGAGCCTTCCCAGTCGCCTCCGGCCACGAAAACCGCCCCTCCCGGAATCCAGGAATGACCACTCGAGCAGTAGATGACCGGCTTGACGACGCCAGCGACGACTTCACGAGCCAGATGCTTCGGCCAACCGTAGTCCTTGCCCTTCTCGATCAGGTCGAGCTCGTCCATCGTGCCCTTGGGAATCACGGGCCCACGGTCGAGCGCATACAGCCGGTCGGTTCCCGGTTGCCAAGCCAGACCGCGCAGGTCGCGCAGGCCGTAGGCCCACACGGGCGACTTCGGGTCGGGATTGTCGGCAGGAATGGTGCCGTCGAGTTCGAAGCGCAGCAGGACCGCTCTGAGATTGACCGGGGTGACCAACGACGCCTCGCTACCCCCGTCACCGATGCCAGCGTACAGTTTGCCGTCGGGCCCAATCGCCAGTACGCCCCCGGGATGCTCGGAGCCCGACGGCAGGTTGTCGGCAATCACCCGGTTGAGCAGGCCCCCGGTGGCGCTGTCGCGAAGGCGGATGATGCGTAGCGTGATGTCGCCGCCGCTGTAAAACGCCTGAAGCGCGTAAACGTACCCGTTGGAGCCGAAGTCGCGGTCGGCCGCGATCCCCAGCAGCCCGAGTTCCGGCCCGGTCATGGTGCTCAAGGTGAGGTCGGCCCAGAGCTCGGGTGCCGACTTGGCACCGGGGTAGACCCGAAGAATGGTGCCAGCCCGCTGCGCCACCAGCAACGAGCCATCGGGCAGGGCCTCCAGATCGACCGGGTCTTGGAACGGGTTGGCAAGCGGTGTTGTCTGCGCCGCGAAGGCGTTTGGAACGAGCAATGTCAAGGCGCAAAGGAACGCCGCGAGACGGTGGGGGACAGGCATGGGCAACAGTATAGTCGTGATTCCCCCCTTTGCAAAACCCCATGGTTTCTGCTAAGGTTGTCGCGCGTTGGAGAGATGTCTGAGTGGTTTAAGGTAACGGACTCGAAATCCGTCGTAGGGCAACCTACCGGGGGTTCGAATCCCCCTCTCTCC
>JBAXAI010000035.1:0-38817 GCA_037142615.1 Spirochaetales bacterium
ACTGGCCGCCCGACTGCTGTTTGTTCCGCCACCAGGTAGGACCAGGGGTATCGCCGACCCACCACCCGTTCACCAGCACGGGCTTGTCGGCCGACGCCGCGAACAGGGCCCTCGCGCGGCGAACGCCCTCGCGGTAGCGGTTTTGGTAGGCGACAGCAACCAACGTGCCGGCGCGCTGGAAGGCAGCCAGCGCCGCTTCGGCAGGCTCGGCGCTGTTGGCCAAGGGTTTTTCGACAAGAACGGCCCCGACGTGGTCGGCCAAAAAGAGTTCTACGTCGCCGTGCAGGTGTGGGGGCCACAGAAGCAGCACGGCGTCGGGCTTCTCGGCGTTCACCAGGGCACGGTAGTCCGAGTAGGGCCGGGCGCCGCTTTGTGCCGTGAGTTCTCGCAAACGGGCTTCATTGCGACCGGCAACACCGACCACCTCGGCTTCGGGGATCTTCGAGAGAGCTTCGAGGTGGGCGGTGGTGACCCAGCCAGTACCGATAAGGGCGATTCGCATGGGCCCAGCATACACCAGAAGGCCCCTCCGGTCGAAGGCGCGGCCCTTGCCTCCTGGGCCGGTGTGCATTACTATCCGCTCATGGACTTGGACGAAACCCTGAAAGCCTTGGCCGACCCCAACCGCCTTCGCATCCTCAACCTGCTCGCCGATCACGCGTTGTGCGTGTGCGACCTGGAAGAGGTTCTGGGCCTCAATCAGTCCAACCTGAGCCGCCACTTGGCCAAGCTCAAGCAGACGGGACTGGTTACCGCCACCAAGAAGGGCCTGTTCATTTACTACGCCCGGCGACCGGTCGCGAGCCCCTATGGTGAGGTCGTCGAGTCGCTGTACAAGGCCATGGCCAGCGATGCGCAGTGGGCGCTGGACCGGCAAGCTCTGGCAGCAAAGAAGGGCTCACCCAGCCCCTGCTGAGATCTCCGCACCCCGAACCCAGCCTCTTGCTCACATGACTGCATGAGTATATAGTCATGGATATGAAATCCCTTTCGTTTTTGGACCGCTGGCTAACTTTGTGGATCGTCGCGGCAATGGCCGTGGGTCTCGCCCTGGGTGCCTGGGCTCCCGGCTGGACCGGCTGGATCTCGTCGCTGAGCGTCGGGACCACGTCGATCCCGTTGGCGGTCGGGCTGATCCTGATGATGTACCCGCCGCTGGCCAAGGTCCGCTACGAGGCGCTGGGCCGCTCGTTGGGGGGCAACCGGCGCCTGCTCATCCTGTCGCTGGTGCAGAACTGGCTCGTCGGGCCGTTGCTGATGACGGGTCTGGCCGTGTTGTTCTTGGGGGCGCACCCCGGGTACCTGGTCGGCGTCGTGCTCGTGGGCCTGGCGCGTTGCATCGCCATGGTGGTGGTCTGGAACGACCTGGCCGGTGGTCACCGGGAGTTCGGCGTCGGGCTCGTGGCCCTCAACGCGCTGTTTCAGGTCTTGTTCTACGCCTTCTACATTTGGCTGTTCATCACGGTGTTCCTCGGTTCGACGGGGCTGGTGCCGGGCGTGCAGGCGGCGGTTTCGTTTTGGGATTCAGCCGCCACGGTGCTCATCTACCTGGGCATTCCATTTGCCGCCGGGGTACTCAGCCGGCTGGTGCTGGTCAAACTCAAGGGGCAAGACTGGTACGAGACCAAGTTCACGCCGCGTATCAGCCCGCTGACGCTGATCTTTCTGCTGTTTACCATTGTCGTGATGTTTTCGCTGCAGGGGAGCTCGTTCCTTCAGCGCCCCGCCGACGTTTTGCTGGTGGCCCTACCCCTGCTGATCTACTTTGTGGTGCTGTGGTTCAGCACGCTTTTCATCGCGCGCGCCCTGGGCGGCACCTACGCCGAGAGCGCGGCGGCGGCGTTTTCGGCAGCCAGCAACGACTTTGAGCTGGCCATTGCCGTGGCCATCGCACTGTGGGGAGCCGCCTCGCCCCAGGCCTTTGCCGCCGTGATCGGCCCCCTGATCGAAGTTCCTGTGATGGTCGTCCTCGTCAGGGTCGCCCTCACCCTCAAAACCCGCCTCTGGAAGGAGAACCTATGAAACAACGCGTGATTTTTGTCTGCATTCACAACTCGGGCCGCAGCCAGATGGGCGAAGGCTTTTTGCGCCACCTGGCCGGCGACCGCTTCGAGGTGGCCAGCGCGGGCCTGGAGAGCGGCAAGCTCAACCCGCTGGTGGTGAAGTCGATGGCCGAAGTGGGCATCGACCTCTCGGCCCACTACGCCAAAAAAGCGCAGGACCTCATCGACGCCGGTGAAACCTTCGACACCGTGATCACCGTGTGCGACGAGACCAACGCCGAGCGCTGCCCCCTGTTCCCAGGGCGCGGAACCAAGGCCAACGCCACCCGCCTGCACTGGGGCTTTCCCGATCCGAGTGCGCTGCAAGGCACCGAAGAAGAAAAACTGGCGGGCATCCGGCCCATCCGCGACGCGATCCGGGCTCGGATCGAGGAGTTCCTCCGTGTTTGACCTGAAGAACGAAGAGATCCGCAACGCGGTGCGTGACCACTACGGCCTTATCGCGCGCAGCCAAGGCGAAGTCCACCAACGTGGAGTTCCGGCTCGGCGAGATTGAGCACCTGCCGGTGGCTGATGGCGCTGTGGATGTCATTCTGTCGAACTGTGTCGTCAACCTCAGCCCCGACAAGGCCCAGGTGTTCCGCGAAGCCTTCCGCGTCCTCCGGCAGGGCGGGCGACTGGCCATCAGCGACATGGTGGCCTCGGGCGAGCTTCCGGAAGAACTGCTCGGTGATCTTCTGCGGCATTCCCAGTGCATTTCGGGCGCTACGCCTCTGCCTCGGTTGCGCTCGATGCTTGAGCAGGCAGGGTTCATCGAAGTTCGCATCCAGCCCAAGGCCGAAAGCCGCAGTTTTATCAAGGACTGGGCCCCCGGAACCGGGATCGAGGAGTTCATCTTGTCGGCCACCATCGAGGGTCGAAAACCCTAAGAGCAAGTCGGACTTGGGAGTGGGTTACCGGCTGGCCTTGGTTTCGAGGCGTTCAAAGGCGATGTCGGCCACCAGGGCCATCAGCACCGGGAGCGTGGCTCCCAACACAAGCACCTGCCAGCGGCTGATGTTGTTGCCGGCAATGATGAGGTTGCCCATCCCCCCCCCACCCACGAAGGCCGCGAGGATGGCGGAGCCAATGGTGATGGTCACCGCCGTGCGGATGCCGGCGAGGATCAGCGGCGCCGCCAAGGGCAACTCCACCCGGAACAGAACACGCCGGGGTTTCATTCCCATGCCCCGGGCCGCCTCGGTGATCGCGGGGTCCAGTTCCTGAAAGCCCACCAGCGTGTTGCTCAGAATCGGCAAGAGCGAGTAGATCCACAGGGCCACGATCGCGGTTTTGGACCCAACTCCCAGCACCCCTACCGTCAGCGCCACCACGGCCAAGCTGGGAACCGTCTGCCCCACGTTCACTACCGCCAGCACCCGGGGTGCCCAAGCCTTCCAGGCCGGCCTTGTCAGGGCGACCCCCAGGGGCACGGCGGTGACGACGGCCAAGAGCGCCGACGCCGCCACCAGGTACAGGTGCTGCAACAGGAGCACCCACACCTTGTCGTAGGTCACCAGTCGCGAGACCAGACTGTCCTGGGGGTTTTCGACCACCCAGACGCACAGGAGTACGCCGACAGCTCCGAGCAGGAGAACTTTGACAAGCGCGCTAAACGACGCCATGGCGGCTGGCCCTCTGGAGCAGGTCTTCAAAGTCGACAAGGCCGACGACCTCGCCCCCTGCGTCTTGAACGTAGGTGAACCGTTCGCCTGTGCGAAGCATCTCGGCCAGCGCATCCTGAGCCGTAGCCCTGAGACCCAGGACTCCCTGCTTGGCACCGGCAAGGCCCTTGGGCTCGGCTTCGGTCTTGCCGGCGGGCAGCGGCTTCATGATCTGCCCGCAGCGCATCAGATTCAGCATTTTGAGGGAGTTTCGGCCCCCGATGAGCTCGGAAACAAACGGATCGTTCGGGTTGGCGAGGATTTCCATCGGCGAGGCGAGCTGAACGATCTGCCCCCCTTTCAACACTGCGATGGAGTCACCCATCTTGATCGCTTCTTCGATGTCGTGGGTGACGAACACGATGGTCTTGCGGATCTTGTCTTGAATGCTCAAAAACTCGTCTTGCATCTTGGCGCGGGTGATCGGGTCCAGGGCCCCAAAGGGCTCGTCCATCAGCATGATGGGGGGGTCGGCGGCCAGGGCGCGGGCTACACCGACCCGCTGCTTCTGGCCACCGCTGAGCTCGTGGGGGCGTTTGTTGCGGAAGGTCTTGGGGTTGAGGTCGACGAGTTCGAGCAGTTCTTCGATGCGGGCGTTGACGCGATCCTTCTTCCAGCCGAGTTCGCCGGGAACCACGGCGATGTTTTCGCCCACGGTCATGTGAGGAAACAGCCCCGTGTCCTGAATGATGTAGCCAATGCTCAAGCGAAGCTCGATCGTATCGACCGTGTCGATGTTGCGCCCGCCAATCCAGATGGCACCGGAAGTCGGCTCGATGAGCTTGTTGATCATCTTCATCGTCGTCGTCTTGCCGCAACCGGAAGGCCCCACCAGCATGCAGATCGTACCCGCCTGAATCTCAAAGTTGAGGTCGCGGACAGCATCGGAACCTTCGCCGGGGTAGCGCTTGAACACTTTTTCGAATCGGATCATCGGTTCAGTTTCCTTTGGACTCGGCCCAGAACCTGGTCCGTGAGAATGGAGATCAGCGAGATGATCGCCGCGCCGACGATGATCATTTGGTCGCTGCTGCGGCTGATCCCTTGAAAAATGTACACGCCCAAACCCCCGGCGCCGATGTACCCGGCGATGGCGCCAATGCCGATGCCCATCACGGTGGCGGTGCGGATGCCCGACATCATGGCCGGCAAAGCGAGCGGGATCTTGATGGACCGCAGGATTTTCTTTTCGGTGAGACCCATGCCCCGGGCCGCTTCGAGGATGGCGGGGTTGATGGTCATGATACCCGTGTAGACGTTGCGCACGATGGGCAGCTGGGTGTAGGCGACCAGGCCCACGATAGCAGGAACCTTACCGATCCCGAGGATGGGGATGAGCAGCGAGAACAGCGCCAAGCTCGGAATCGTCATCAGGATGTTCGTCAAGTTGAGGACAACCCGGGCGGCGAACCTGTTTCGGGTGATCAAAATGCCGACCACCACGCCGAGCGCGATCGAGACGACCATGGCGACGAACACGATGTAGAGGTGTTCCAGCGTCAGCGAAAGAATGGTCGACCAGCGGGAAAGCAGAAACTCAAAGAAGTTCACGGCTGGCCCCCCTAACCCGGAGGCTCATTATACACGAGTTTCCTGCGCGGCGGCGGTTCTTCCGGCTATTCGCCCAAAAACAAAGCACTCGGTGATCGAGCAGCTGCCCAGGCGGCAGGCCCCGTGAAGCCCACCCGTCACCTCGCCGGCGGCAAAGAGGCCCGCAAGAGGGCCCCCGGCGGCATCCAGAACCGCGCCATCGGGCCCCACGGCCAGCCCTCCCATGGTGTAGTGCACCTTGGGCCACAACCTCACGCCGTAGTAAGGCCCAACGCCGAACTTGCCCGAGTGCGCAGCGGTTTGGGCCAGTGCTTCGCGGGGGGCTCCATGGGCGTCGGCCAGCGCCTCGAGGGTGGCGAACCGGCCAATCACGCCCTTTTTCAGGCCCCGATCCAAACTCCAGCCCGACTTGGCGACGGCGGCGGCGTCGGCGAGGCCGAGGCAGGGGTGCCCAACGGCCAACAGGGCGTCGGCCAGGGTTTTTCGGTCGGCCATTTCGTTGCAGAACCGCCGTCCGGTGGCCGGATCGACGACGATCCCGAGGGGAAACACCGTGTAGTCGGCAAACCCGGGAGCCTCGCCGTAGCCCCTTTCGTCGGGAGAGGCCCAAGGGCCAAGCTGAATGTGCTCCAAGTCGACGGCTGCGGCACCGAGTCGCATCGCCTCGACGAGGGCTTCGGCGGTGGCGAAGGGTTTGTTCGTGGTGGCCACATCGGCCGTCAACCGGGGATCGTGGCGCAGGCGGAACGCCACGTCGGCGCCAAAGCCTCCGGTGGCCAGCACCACCGCCTTGCGGGCGAGTAGGGTCTGCAGGGTCCCGGCGGTCGGGTCGCGGTGATCGTAGCCGTCGAGAACGCTTACGCCGACCACCCGGCCCGAGGCGTCAGTTTCGAGCCGTTCCAGCTTGGCACCAAAACGGATCGGCACCCCCAGCTCGTCGAGTTTGCTCAAAAGAGGGCGCAAAAGCGACGACCCGCTGCGACCCTTGGCCGTGAAGCCGCGAGCCACCGAATGGCCTCCGAACACCTCGAGCCGGTCCAGGTACTGCACCCCAAGGAATTCCTTGGACCACTGGAGTGCCTCCTCGGCCGATTCCACCAGAGTTCGGGCGAGCAGGGGCCGGTTGAGGCCCTGCCCCGCGCGCAACAGGTCCTGGTAAAACAACTCGGTCGAGTCGCCCTGGCCCAAGGCGGCAAAGCCTCCATCGCTGAGGATGGAGTTGCCCCCGGCGGCCCGCATTTTTTCGACCACCAGCACCGAGGCGCCCGCGGTGGCCGCCTCGAGGGCAGCCACCAGCCCGGCAAACCCGCTGCCGACGACGACAACGTCAGCACTCAGCATTACGGCAGCAGGCCCACTTCCTTCATCCAGGCCTGGGCGACGTCGCGGGGAACCTTCTGCTCGATGTCGACCAGGTAGTTCATTTTCATGATCGCGGCGTTGTCGAGCTTGGCGGCAATGACACCCAGGAGCTCCACGATCTTCGGGTTCTTGTCGGCAAAATCGGTCCGAACGTTGGGTGAAGGGTTGTAGGCCGGGAAGAAGGCCTTGTCGTCCTCGATGTTCACCAGACCAAACGCCTGGATGCGGCCGTCGGTCGAGAACCCCATGCCGATGTCGGCCTGGCTTTCCTTGAGCGCTTTGTAGACGATGGCGTTGTCCATGACGATGGTTTTGTCTTCGGCCATCTTGAACCCGTAGGTGGTCTCAAGGCCCGGCAAACCGTCGGAGCGGGCGGTGAACTCGTGATCGACCGCAAACGACAACTTGCCGGGATTCGCGGTCAGGTAGGCCCCCAACTGGCTCAAGGTCTGTATTCCCAAGGCCGCCGCGTGGTCCTTGCGCATCATCACCGTGTAGGTGTTGTTGAACGGGGCGTACGGCAGCCACTCGATGCCGTTCTTCCGGTCTTCGTCGCGCACGCTCTCGTAACAAACCTGCGACTGGGTCAGCGGGTTCGCGTGCTGCAAATGCGACAGCCAGCCCGTGCCGGTGTATTCCCAGTACACGTCGATCTCTTTGGCGATCAGCGCGCTGCGAACCTTGTTGGAGCCTGCCACGCCAGTCTTGTCCTCGACGGCGTAGCCCGCGTTTTCGAGAGCGAGCAGCGTGATTTGCCCCAGCACCAGCTGTTCGGTGTACTCCTTGGAGCCAACCCGGATCGTCTCTTTCGTTGGTGCACAGCCGGCCAGCAAAGCTGACCCAGCCAGAACTGCACCCAGCAACAGGACCATGGAACTTCTGCTCTTTGTCATGGTGTACCTTCCTTTCGCGACAGATCCCACCCCAACGGGGTGAGTGAAATGACTTTGTCCACATGGAGTGCGCGGATGTCCGAGCCGGGCTCCGCCTGGGCCAGGTCAGGATCCGGTTCCGAGTCCAGCTGAAAGCCCGAGTGCCAGGGCCTTGCCCCCGGCCGACGGAACCGCGAACTACTTCGCCCGCTTTGCCGTGTGAACCAAACCGGTGTGGTTTCGGTGGCCTCGGCGGGAATGTTCAGATTCAGCACCGAGGTTCCGGGGGCCAGCCCTTCGGCCAGCACCCTGGCCGTCCATTGGGCCGCCACACGCTGGCAGGCCTTCCAGTCCCGAGCAGGGTAGACGGCCGTGTGCTGCTCATCGACCGGCACCTGCAGCGACAGGGCAATCGCCGGGATTCCATGGCTAAACGCCTCGAAGGCCGCCCCCAGCGTTCCGCTGCAAGTGAGCGACAGCCCGACGTTTTCGCCGTAATTGATGCCGCTCAGGCAAAGGTCGGGCTTCCGGTGGCAGATTTCGAGGACGGCATGGGCCACCGCCTGCGCCGGTGACCCGGTGACCCCAAAAGCCACCATCGCTTGGCCACCGACCAGAACCTCAAAACTTTCGATCGTTCCCGCCGTTTCGTTGCGCGGGAACGATCGTCCCATCGTGGTCTGCTGCCAGCGCGGGGCCACGATCAACAGCTCACCCTGATCCTGCACCGCCTCGGCGAGCGCGGCCAAACCCGGAGAAGAAACCCCATCGTCGTTGGTCAGCAGGATCAGGGGTCGCATAGATTTCCTAACTGCCCAGCCCTTGATGCACGGCCTTGAGAGCCGGTTCGAGCAACCCCGGCAGGTCACGGTAGGCCTTGGTGTTGATCTTTTCGTAGAGTGCGTGCTTTTTCGGGTCAGGGCTGAACGAGTCCCGTTCTTCCACCATGACCTTCACGGCCTCACCGAAGCTCGGGTACAGGCCCGTGGCCACAGCCACGCAAATCGCGGACCCCAGCGCCGCTGCACCGTTGACCTTGTTTCGGACGGTTTTGACCCCGTACAGGTCGGCAATCAACTGCATGTACAAATCGCTGTTGGAACCGCCACCCGAAACAATGATCTTTCCTGGCGCACTCCCCAGTTCTTCGTTCATCGCGTTGTAGCTGTTGAGCAGCGTCATCGCGATGCCCTCCAGCAACGACCGATAGATGTGGCCGCGGGTGTGGCGCTCGTCGAAGCCCACCATCACGCCTTTTCGGTACAGTTGCGTGGCGGGCGCCAGCCAATCCGGAATCGTGAGCAGACCCTCCGACCCCGGCGGCACGTTCTCGGCCTCGCGGGCCAAGTAATCCTCAACCGAGAACCCCTCGCTCTGCGCCTTGGCGGCAAACTCTTCGCCCAGGATGCTCTTGTACCACGAGATCAGCCACATTCCGCGTCGGATCCCGCCGCTCTCGTACAAGTATTGCTGGGGAACGCACGAAAGGTTGGTGAAGAAACTCTTCGCCTCGGGAAGATTCTTGGAGCCATACACCATCGAAGTGATGTAGGTTCCCAGCGAAACCAGCCCCGTGTTCGCACTGATCAAGCCAGAACCCAAGGCTTCGACAGCCTTGTCGTTCGCGGTCGAAACAACCGGCAGACCCAGCGGCAACCCCGTCTCTTGCGAGGCCTTTTCGTTGACATAGCCGAGGATGGTTCCAGGAACTTGAATGTCCATCAGCTTTTCGCGGGGGATGCCAAAGCCCTGGAAATACGCCTGCTCATTCGACCAGTTCCACGTTTCCATATCGACAGGAAACTGCCACTGATACGCGTTGGCCGACATCTCTTTAAAGGTCCCCGTCAAGCGAAACGTCAGGTAGCCGGAAGTGGAACAAGTGTAGGCGATTTCGGGGCTATCCTCGAACTTTTCATAAGCCCGGATATCCATCCAACTCATCACAGGAGCAGCCAACGTGCCATCTGCTTTCATGAACACGCGGCAACAGCGAATCGAGCACAGCCCGACACCGAGAATCGCGGCGGGGTCACCTTTGAACTCTTTCATCACCTTGCCCAGAACCACGCGTAGACTGTCCCACAAGTCGTCGTCAGGATGTTCTACAAACCCCGGCTTGCGACTGATCATGGGCCTCAGGCCTTCACTCGCCATGCAGACCACTTCACCCCGTGCGTTAAAAATGTAGACCTTCGTGCTCTGAGATCCGCTGTCTACCCCGATCAGGTATTTTTCGCTCATAGCTTCTCCTTAGCGCATCAGATAGCCACCGTCCACTGTCAGGACGTGACCATTCACGTAATTCGAGGCGTCGCTGGAAAGGAAGACACAGGTTCCCATCAGGTCGGCCAGCCAGCCCCAGCGGTTCGCCGGGATGTGCGACAAAATCTTGTTGTTGCGCTCAGGATCGCTGCGGGTCTTTTCCGTCAGCTTGGTGGCAAAATAGCCGGGTGCGATCGCATTCACCTGAATATCAAACTGCGCGAGCTCATCGCACATCGACTTGGTCAAACCGGCAATCCCGTGTTTGGTGGCGGCGTAGGCCGGCGACCACTGTCCGCCCAAGAACGAGAACAGCGAGCCGATGTTGATCACTTTGCCTCGGCGCTGAGGGATCATAAACTGAAGGGCCTCGTGGGTCATTTCAAAGGCAGCCGTCAGGTTAACCGACACCATCTTGTCCCATTCTTTTCGCCCAAACTGCGTGACATCTTCGATGTTGATGCAGATGCCGGCGCAATTGACCAGAATATCGATGTGGCCCCAAGTCGTCACACAGTCTTGAACAACGCGCTTGCATTCGCCATCGGTGGTGATGTCGGCGCGGAGGTACTTGTACTGCTGACCTGCGGCTTCGACAATCCCCTTCGCCTCGCCATCGTCTTCCATTATGCTCACGGCCATCACGTTAGCGCCAGCTTTGGCGAGCGCGGATGTAAAGGCCAAACCGAGACCGCTGTTGCCGCCGGTCACGATGGCATTCTTTCCCTTGAGCGAAAACCAATTCATGTTGAAATCGCGAATATCCATATCAGCCTCCTGAAGCTTTGTGTAACTGAATTCTCTCTACTAGACGCTCAATAAACTCGAGGGCATCGCCCTCTACCACCATATCGGCCAAGCTGCACAGGGGAGCGTCCGGGTCGGTATTGACAACAATAAGGTGCTCGACATTTCTAAGCCCTTCGAGGTGTTGCACCGAGCCCGAAATCCCGAGCGCCAAGTACAACCGTGGGCTCACCGTTTTGCCCGATTGGCCGACCTGAAGGGCCCGCTGGGCACCACCGCTGTCAACCACGCGACGACTGGCAGAAACCTGCCCCCCGAGGGCCTGGGCCAACGCTTCCAACTTGGAAAACTGCCCAAGGACGCCACCGCCACCCGAAACAAGGATCTCGCTGTCGCGGATGTCGCGCCCCGCCGACTTTTCGCGGGACCCAAGGTAGGTGATTCCCGAGGGCTTACGCGGGGCGAAATCGATCACAAGTCGTTCGGTCGTGAGGGCTGTTCGCTCGCGTGCCGGGAACACGTTTGGGCGGACCGTCATCATCCAGGGTCCGGGCCCTTTTTTGACGATCCCGGCCATCAACCGCCCGCTGTAGGCGGGACGGATCATTTGCAGTTCCCCGTCACTTTCCAGGGCCGTCACGTCGGCGACAAGCCCGACACCCAGGCGCATCGCGAGCCGGGGGGCCAGCATCCTTCCAAACAGACTCGCTGGTATCAGAATGCTGTCCAGCTCGTAACGTTCGTGAAGTCTCACGATGCCAGCCGCGAGGTTGGCCACATCGTGACGAGGAATGACGTCACCACTAAACTCGACCAGCGCATCGAACGACCGCGAAGGGACTTGGGGTTCCTGACCCAGCTGGAGACCCAAAGTGTACACCGGAGAATCCCGGTACAGCAGCCTTGCGACCTCCAGAAGTTCCAGATCCGCAAGCGGATCACCTTCTCTCAGGATAAGGCATCGTTTCATGGTAAGAGTCCGTTCTTTTCGAGATAACGGAACACGATTTCGATGCCTTGAGTGTCGCATTTCAGAAGCGTCTTGGTCTTCGCAGGCCAAGTTTTCGTGAACGTCCGTTTGACCCTGGTCCGCGAACCTGTCAGGCCTACAGTCCCGCGGTCCAGACCGAGTTCGCCATTCGAAAGGACGCGCAACTGCGACGCCACGTCTTTTTCGAGATCCGCGTAGGCGACATAGGGGAGCTTGTAGCCACTGTCTTTGCTCAGGCTCAAGATCGCGGGAAGGGCGATTCGATAGCGCAGGATTTCGCGGTCCTGATCCACCTCAATTTCCGGCTCACCCTTCCAAAAGGAAGCGGGGTCAATTGCAACGATGTTGGACATTTGCGCAAGACCGCAGGCTTCGGCCACCTGGGACGGCACGTGAGAAGTATCTCCGTCGAGGCTATGCGTCCCGGTAAGGATGACGTCATAGCGCACCGACTGAAGATACCGGGCCAGAATCCCGGCCGTTGCCAATGTGTCGCTTCCGGCAAAACTGGTGTCGGACAGCAACGTCGCCGTGTCCAGGTTACGCCGCAGGAGATCCTCAAGCTGCCCCTTCACGGTGCCGGGGGCCATGGTCACCACTTCAATGACGGTTTCCGGATGACCCCGTTTGATCAAAAGGGCAAAGGCCAAGGCGCACGCATCGTCTGGGTTCAGGATTTGGGTCGAGTTTTCGCGCACCAAAGCCTGGTTGGCGTGGTCGTACTTGAACTCCTCGACATCCGGAACAAACTTGATCAGACAGACAATACGCATTCCTTCGCCCTTGCTTCCGCGCTTACTTGCCCGCTGCCTTGTCTTTCTTGACCATGACACCGAAGATGAATACCAGCACGACACCGATCAAGCCAAGTACTGCGCTTGAAAGGAAATAGGCGTTGTAGCCGCCCTTCGCGCCGAAGGTGGTCCAAAGCATGGAGTTGAAGCCGGGGAGAATGATGTCGGGCAGGTAGCCAAAGAACGAGATCAAGCCGATGGCCGTTCCCAAAATCAGGGCGTCGATCTTGTAGTCACCCAAGAGCGACCAGTAGGTACCGCGGATGGCGTACAGGAAGATGCCCAAGAGAACAATCAGGCTCGAGAAGAACAGCGCACCCGAGGTGACAGGAAGCACGGCCGTCAGGATAAGGCAAATTGCCGCACCGGCCAAAGCACCCATCTGGACCTTGTCTTTGCCCAGCTTGTCAGCCAGGAAGCCCCCGATGAAGCCGCCAACGGGACGCATCCAGAGCACAATGACCATCACGAGAGCGACGGTAACGGCATCGACGCCGACGTTGCTTTCGAGGAACCCACCCAGGTAGTAAACAGTCCAGAACACCGAGTAGCCCATGAAAATGATTCCACCATGGAGGTAGATGTTGCGGTTCTTGAAGAGCACCTTCAGGTCGCTGAAACGGAAGGCGGGCGCCTTGACGGCCTCCCTTTTGGCTTCGTCATTGGCAAGGGCTTTCTTGTCGTCTTTGACGAACACCATGACCAAAACTGCCGTGACAATGAGCACAATGGAGTACATGTAGATGACGGCGATCAACGCGGTGCGCTTGTCAACCAGTTCCAAGCTTCCACCCAGAATGGTCGAGAAGATGAGCAACGCAATGCTGGCCAACACGGCCTCGACAACGCCACGCCCACCGTCCAAAATGCCGAAGAAGGTCCCCTGCTCGTTCTCGTTGGCCAAGAGCTTGACCAACTTCATGTGGGCGCTCCAGAAGGTGAACACCGAGAAGAAGCCCCAGATCGCGAAGATATAGGGAACCATCTGCGTGTTGGGAACCTGGGCAAACCACAAGCCACCAAGACCGGTAAAGAAGAGCGAAATTGCCAGCAACTTCTTGGCAGAGAACTTGTCACTCAAGAAACCGCTGGGAAGATACCCGATCACGAACACCCAGCCGAGGACGGTGTACATCATGTTCAGGTCGGTCATCGACATGCCGAAGACCGCCAGAATTGTCTCTTGATAGTTGCTCTTGAGGTAGATCAACGGGTAGATCGATCCGGCCGCCAAGACGATTAAAAAGAACTGAAAATACTTTGCCAACTTATCCTTGTTCATAAAAACTCCTTTATTGATTTGAACAGATGCATCGTTTATTTCTGATACTTTTTACCGTCCTCCTGCGGGTAGATAGTGCCGAAATTCATGATACCTTGGGGATCGAACGCACTCTTGAGTGTTTCGAGCATGTAGTACGCTGAGCCGTGCTCCTGTTTGGTCCACTCACTGCGGTATTTTCCGATACCGTGGTGGTGACACATCGAGCCGCCCAGTTTGAGGGTTTCTTCGACAATGATGGTCTGCAGCGGATGATGGTAGATGCGCATTTCATCTTCCGGATTGCAGTGAATCTTGTAGTTGTAGACGAAATACATATTGGTGCCATTGCTGTAGCTATGCGAGGAATGCCCACCCAGCATCGTCAAGTCGTTCGCTCTCGGAAAGCTGGATCGGATGCGTTTCATGACATTGTTGTAGATCTTGGGAATGGTCTCCCAATCGGCAGAAATCTCGGTAGTGAAGCCGGCGTGCGAGTCGTTAACCTTCATGCCTTCAAACTCGTCGTCGATGTCTTTTTGCGACCAGTTGAGATGGTTGAACCACGCTTGAATGAGTTTGCTGTCGACTTTTTCCAGAATGCCGTCGGCAAACTTGGCCACTGCGGCTTCGATGCCCTTGGCCGTGGCGGCCACCAGGTCGCTGTTGCCCTCGGCCATGAAAATCAGCACGCACTTGCCTTTGTGGAAGTGGTAGAAATGTTGGGCTGCATCTCCTTCGGAGTAGGTGCGAGCCACCGAGGGTCGGTAGCCGTTTACCATCACTTCGCGCAACATCTTCACACCGGCTTCCACATCCTTGATCAGATAACCGAAGAACTGATGATTCTCGGGGAAGTAGCGGAAGAGCTTCACCGTGACTTCGGTGATATAGCAAAGGGTCCCTTCATTACCAATCGCCAGATGACGGATATCCGGACCGCCGGCGCGACGCGACACGTTCTTGATCCGCGAAATATGACCGTTGGGGAACACGCACTCGAGGCCCACGACCATGTCTTCAATGCCGCCGTAGAGGGTTGAGAACTGGCCGATGCTGCGGGTCGCGACCAAGCCACCGAGTTTGGCGACGGGTTTGGACTGAGGGGAGTGACCGGTGGTCAGGCCCTGCTTGCGAACAAGGTCTTCCAGTTGCTGCAAAGGCACCCCTGCCTGCACCGTCGCCTGCATGTTGTAGTCGTCGATCTTCAGGATCTTGTCCAGGTGAAGCGCATCGACAACCAACGTGACTTCTTTCCAGTTCTCAAGTCCGCCTTCGGTGGCCGTCTTTCCGCCGCGAGCGATGACGTTGATGTTGTTCTTGTTGCAGAACAGCAGCACACGGGCGACTTCTTCGGTGGAAGCCGGATAGACGATGGCTACAGGAAGCGGAACGTCAAGCACCTTGCGCGCCTTGGCGTATTTCTTATAGCGGTCCGCCGAGGCATCGTACAGTTCTTCGTGGTCGGTATTGATCTGGTCCACTTTGAGAAAAGTCGACAGTTCTTCCAACACAGATTCGCGATTCATACTCAAACTCCTTCTGATCGTCTTGAGAACATTTTTGAGCAAAAAAAAAGAGCACAGAGAACAATATTCCCCGGGAAAAGATCGCGTCGCGTCGAAAACAACGGAAACGAACTCTTGAAAGGGAATTACTGTTCTCTGTGCTCTAGTAATTCGAGGTAATGCTATATCGAGTCTTGAAAGCCGTCAAGGACTTTATTCGAGTTAAATTGCCCAGACGATGGGATTGGTCGAGGATACGGCCGTCGCTCCGGCCTTGAGGGCGGCTTCCGCGTCCTCACGGTCGCAGACCAACCCTCCGGCGATGACGGGAATGCTCACTTCGGCGACCACCCAACCGATCACTTTCGGCATGCATCCAGGCATGATCTCGATGCAGTCGGGCTGGGAAATCTCGACCTGACGGCCCAGATTCTGGTAGGAAAACGAGTCGATCAGGAAGAAACGATGAATCGTAAACAAGCCGTGGGCCTTGGCGGCCTTGATGATCGACGCCTTGGAACTGAGGATACCGTCGGCCTGGGTCTGCTGCTTCAAAAACTGAACGGCAATGTCTTTGTTGGAAAGGCCGTCGATCAGGTCGACGTTGATGAAGACCATCTTGCCGTGTTCCTTGAGCTTTTGCACAATCGCCACGATGTTCAGCAGGTCCCCGTACAAGACGAAGACAATTCTGCAGTCGGACTGCAAAACGAGTTGGAGGCCGTTGTCGTCCTTGATGCCGGCGATGCTGGGTTTCTTCGCGATACTCGCCAAAAGCCAATTACTCATGCGCGG
Organism: Spirochaetales bacterium; assembly: GCA_037142615.1. GTDB lineage: Bacteria > Spirochaetota > Spirochaetia > JABEVK01 > JABEVK01 > JAIFLN01. The sequence continues at coordinate 15,853 of JBAXAI010000035.1, forward strand.
CCCACCCTTCTGAATCACTATCCGTCGTGTAAAGGGTGCTGTCAAGTTTGGGGCCCGGCGAGCTCAGCTCGCCAAGGCTCCCCTACAGCAGGTTCTTGCGCACAAACACCACAGCGTCACGGGCCAGCGCGTCGAGGTCGGGGTTGGCCACGATGGGGCGCCAAACCCCGATGTCGCGGCCGATCTGCCCGCCGGGAACGACGAACGGCTCCATCACCAGCGGCCCTTGGTACGAAATGTCGCGCAGCGCCTGGCGGATCTCGGCCCAAGGCATTCGCCCCATGCCTGGCGGTTTGCGGTTGGTTTCGCCCAGGTGCAGCGAGGCCAGGTAGGGGCCCGCGTCGCGGATGGCCCCGCCGATGGAATCCTCTTCGATGTTCATGTGAAACGTGTCGAGCAAGATTTTGCACCGCGGACTGTTCACTTCTTTGACGTAGGCCAGGGCCTCGGCGCAGGTGTTGAGCAGGTACTGCTCGAACCGGTTGATCACCTCGACGTTGAGCGTGACGTTTTGGTCCTCAGCGACTTTCACCAGTTCTTTGACGCTCAGCAGGCTCTTTTCGAGGTAGGGGCGCTTGTCGACCGCACCGGGGGGCAGCGTCGAGGGCCAGCAACTGTGGATGGTGCCGCCGATCATGCCGCCGCCCATTTCGCCCATGGCCTTGACGACGGTTTTCATGAAGGCGACGGCATTTTTGCGCACCGTTTCGTCGGTGGACGACATATCATGGTCGGCGGTGAGGCCGATGCCGTAGGACAGGAGAATCTGCTGGTCTTCGGCTTCCTTGCGCAGACGCTGCCTGTCGGCGGCCGACAGACTGGCCAAGCCGGCCCCGTGAATCTCGAGCTGGTCGAAGCCTAAACTCTTGACCTTCTTGATGTAGGGGAAGAAGTCGACTTCCCACTCGCGGGTCCAGTAGGCGTAAAAAATCCCGATGGTCGATGGCATGGAAAACCTCCGTGTGACATACGCCTTATCTTGCAGCAAATCGCCGGACGGCGCCAGTAGTGGGTGCAACCTGTGGTACCCTACCCGCCAGTACTTCGGAGGAACCTTTATGTTTGCCCTGTTGCCTGACTTGCTGCCAATTCTCGTTCTGATCGCCTTGGGGGCGCTCTTGGGGCGCAGGGGCTTTCTGCAGGCCCCGGCCGTGGAAGGTTTCAAGAAACTGATTGCATCGGTTACGTTGCCGGTGCTGCTCTTCACGGCGTTCTCGCGGATGACGCTGCAGAGTTCGCTCTACGCCGAAGCGGCTCTGGTGTTTGCCGCTTGTGGGGCTTTGGGTTTGGCGGGGGTGGGTCTGTCGCGTGTACTGAAGCTGCCTCGTCCGGCAACTGGGCTGTTGTTTCAGGGCTTCGAGGCCGGCATGTTGGGCTACGCGCTGTTCACCACCTTTTTCGGCGTGGCGAACATCCCGGCGTTTGCGTCGGCCGATCTGGGTCAGGTGCTGTTCGTGTTCACCGTGCTCATGGCGCAGCTGCTGGCCGGCGAGAAAGGGACAAAGATGCGCTTGGCCGAGGTGGTCGGCAACACCCTCCGGTCCCCTGTCATTTGGTCGATCGGGCTCGGTTTGCTTTCGTCAGCGCTTTTTCCGCAAGCTTCGGGACTCGCGTGGGGCAAAGGCGGACTGCTGGACCCAACTTTGGCTCTGGTAGGCGGGGCCACGACACCGCTGGTTGGTCTGGTGGTCGGGTTTGGGCTCAAAGACGGCATTCCGGCGCTACGATCGTGCCTGTTGGTCGTTGCCCTGAGGCTGGCGCTGACGGCCGCCTTGGGAGCCGTGCTCGCGTACGTGGTGCTTCCCGCTCTGGGTCTGCTGTATTCCAAGGCCCTGATGATCCTGTTCCTGCTGCCGCCGCCGTTTGTCATTCCGGTGTTCCGCACCAAAGCCGAAGACGGCCCCTACATAGCCAGTACGCTTTCGTTGCATACCCTCGCCTCGTTGACGGTCATTGTGGCGCTGGTCTTGCTGACCTAGGGCGTAAACCGGAAATCGCCGCGGCCAGCTTGTTTGATGTTGTACATGGCCCGGTCGGCCAGGGTCAAAAGGTTGTCGGGGTCAAGCCCGTTGTCGGGATAAAAGCTGATACCGATGCTGACGCCGATGGTCACCACCAAACCATCGAGACGGAAAGGGGTCTGCAAAGACTGGACGATTTTTTCGGCAACCGCGCTCAAGGCCTCTTGGGTGCCAACCTCGGGGCAGACGGCGACAAACTCGTCTCCACCGACCCGGGCCACGGTATCGGAGTCTCGTATGCAGCCCTTGAGCCGCGAGGCGACCTGCACGAGCAGCGCGTCGCCCACGGCGTGACCGTGAAGATCGTTGACCGCCTTGAAGCGGTCCAGGTCCATGTAGAGCACGGCAAACTTACGGCTTTCGCGGGAAGACAGCGCAATCAGGTGACTCATGCGGTCAAACAGCAGTACCCGGTTGGGGAGTCCCGTGAGCGCATCGTGAAGGGCGAGGACCTCCAGTCGGGTTTGGGATTCCTTGAGCGCCGTCAAGTCGTACGCCGCGAAAATCGTCCCCAACGGAGTCCCCCTCGCGTCGGTCAGGAGGGAGGAAGAAAGCGAAAGCGTCACGACGGTTCCTTCCTTTTCCAAGCGATATTCCACGTCGGAAAAGGGCACCGGCGGAAGCGCACCCGGCAGGACGGAACTGATGGGACTTTCGAGGACAGGCTGCCCGGCCGTGCGAAGCAGTTGGAGCGCTCCGTCGTTGGCAACTCGAACCACCCCCTCGAGGTCGGCCACAACCACCGGACTCCGCAAAGTCTTGAGGATCTGGGAGGCGGCCAGTTCCGGCGTGATGTCCACCAGGCGGTAGCGTCGCAACACAACGCCAATCGACAGGACGAACAGAAAAATGGGGACATAGCCGAAGGCATAGACTTCGATGCCCAGCGTCGGTAGATAGTCAACGGCGCCGAAGTAGCCGATGCCCAGCGCGAGCATCAACCCCCGGAGGCGGCGGCGGTGCGTCGTGGAACGGCTCTTGCGGTAGTCCCGGATATAGAGGACGTAAATGGCCCCGAGAACAACCACAAAGAAGAGCACATTGACGATTCCCAGAAGCCCGTAGCTCGGGTAGTACCCCCAAGACGCGAGAAAGTTCGAGGCCACCACCAAATTGGTCAACCCCGAAGCCAAGGCCATGAGAAGTGAAACCAACCCGATCGCAACCGAGAAGCGGAAGTACCGCCGGACTTTACCCAAGATCAGAGCGGTGACAACGAAGAAAGTCCCCGGGATCAGCGAGACCCCGACGTGGGCAAACCGCTCCCAAGCCAAGGCGTAGTGAGGCTCGAGAGCGGCATACGAGAAGCCAGCCCCGAGGCAGTAGACCCCCACGGACCACGAAAAAGCCAAGTACCAGAAACCGAGGGCGGAAGCCCGCTCCTGCAAGGTGACGAGCATTCCCAAGACGATCAGCAGTCCACCGACGCCCAAGACCGGAAGAGAGCGGGCATCAAACTGGTACAGACTGGGATCGAAAAGGGTTTCCATGGGCTTGGGTCCGAAAGTACTGCGGCTACCAAGTACCGGCAAGGTATTGTCGAACTTTTCAACAGTTGCGGTAGCTAACCCGACGAACGATTCGAGGGCTGTTTCTCAATATGTAAAACAACTTGACAAAGTGGGCAACCGGCTCCACGATGGAAGGACTCAGGAGCCCCACGTGGACAGTGCCGACTTGCGAACCAGAATTTCCCAGTTGTCTGTCGCCGTCATCGGGGATATTTGCCTCGACGCTTACTACTTCCTTCGGGAAGAATCGGGCCCGGTTTCGATCGAAACCGGAAAACGGACCAGAGCTGTCGAAACCTACCGCTTCGATGGTGGGGGCGCCGCGAACGTCGCTCTGAACCTCAAAAGCCTGGGGGTGGGAACGGTCGACCTCTTCGGCGTCGTCGGTGAGGACAGCTACGCGCTCGTGCTGGGTTCGGTTTTGGAGCAAGCCGGCGTTTCGAACCGGGCGGTCACTCAAAAGACCCAGTGGTCCACCCATGTGTACAACAAGTTTTATTCCGGCGGAGTCGAAGAACCCCGGGTGGACATCGGAAACTTCAATGTGGCGGCCGACGGCACCATCGACCTCCTGCTGGCCGCGCTCCAAAGCCGGCTGGAAGCCTACGATTTGGTCCTTTTGAACCAGCAGGTGGTCGAAAGTTATCAGACGGTGCGCTTCCAACAGGCCCTCAACGCCCTGGTCGAGCAGACGAGGGGAAAAACCCTGTGGTTCTGCGATTGCCGCGACCTGAATGACGTGTATTTTTCGACAATCCACAAGCTGAACCGAGACGAAGGCCTGAGAATCTACGGGGCCCACCATCCCGACAACCCCCCGATTGCGCTTTCGGACCTTGACCTCATCGGTTGGCTGTTCTCGCACTGGAACAACCCGGTCGTCCTGACCGACGGCGACGCTGGGGCGCTGGTCACCGACGGCAAACAGACCCGCGAGGTTCCCGGAGTCCACGTGATCCACCAGGTCGATACCGTCGGCGCAGGCGATGCGTTCTTGGCAGCGTTCGCCTGCGCGTACACCGTCGGCGTGAGCGGCCACGAAGCCACGAATCTCGGCAATGTGGCCGCCTCAGTCGCGGTGCAGAAGCTGTTCCAAACCGGTCACCCCACGTGGGACGAAGTCCAAGCCGGGTTGGTGTCGACCGACTACCGCTACCATACCGAGCTCGCCGCCCATCCTCAGCTCGCCAAGTACCTGCCCGGAACGGAAATCGAGCTCATCACGAAGCCCGTCGGCGAGGGTCCTCAGGTGGCCATCTTCGACCACGACGGGACGATTTCGACGCTCCGGAGGGGCTGGGAAGCGATCATGGAGCCGATGATGGTGGCGGCTGTTGTGGGGGACGGTCCAGCACCCGGTGCGGAGCCTCTGGCGCAGATCCAGGCCGCCGTGGCCAGCCTGATCGCCCGCACCACGGGAGTACAGACGCTGTTGCAAATGCACGCCCTGGGAAAACTGGTTCGAGACTTTGGACGGGTCGCTGAGGCACAGATTCGTTCGCCACAAGAGTACAAAGCCATCTACAACCAAGAATTGCTGAATCTCATCCGGGAAAGGACGGTAGGCGTCGCTTCGGGGCGTCTGTCGGTGAGTGATGTGACGCTCAAGGGGTCGGTGGAGTTCCTCCACAGGCTCCACCAAGCCGGAGTGACCCTGTACCTGGCCAGCGGAACCGATGTGAACGACGTCGTCGCGGAAGCCACGCTGCTGGGCTATGCCCACCTGTTCGAGGGCCGAATCTTCGGTTCCGTGGGCAACCTCGACCAAGACCCCAAACGCTTGGTCTTTGAGCAGCTCCTCGGTGACGTTTCCCGAGCGCGTGGCCTGCGGTGCGCCGTGTTTGGCGACGGCCCGGTGGAACTGCGGGAAGGCAAAAAGTTCGGGGCGACGACGATCGGTCTGGTGAGCGACGAGCGCCAGCGCTACGGACTCAACCCCGCCAAGCGCAGCCGCTTGGTTCTCGCCGGCGCCGACGTCCTGATACCGGATTTCTCGTGGCACCGAGAGCTGACGACCTACCTCGGCTGGAACCTCTAGGAGACGACGATGACGCTTTTCGACCGCTCCGAAATGCAGTTTTTCCCCTTGGCTTCGCGAAAGAACAAGGTGGAGATTGTTTCGTCCTCCCGCGCTGTCCTCGAAGACAGGTCTGCGCTTCCTGCCGAGTTGGACGCCCGGACCTACCAGATCGCGCAACAGATCCTGAAGGCCCGAGAGACTTCGGCGAGCGTAATTCTCGCCTTTGGCGCCCACACGATCAAAAACTCGCTTGGGGTGCTGCTGATCGAGTTTATCAAGCGCGGCTGGTTGACCCATCTGGCGACCAACGGTGCAGGCGTCATCCACGACTGGGAGTTTGCGTTTCAGGGGTTGAGCAGCGAAGACGTGAGGGAGAATGTGGACCAGGGCCGGTTTGGGACCTGGCACGAGACCTGCCTCACCCTCAACCTCGCCTTGGCCGTGGGGGCGTTTGAGGGCCGTGGGTACGGCGAGTCAGTCGGCTCGATGATCCTTCAGAACGGGCTGGAGCTGCCTTCGCGCGAAAACTTGACCAGCCTGATTTCGGCACCCCTGCTCAGCCTCGATGCGGAAACCCTGGCCACCCGCGCGGCGGCGGCCGACCTTTTGTCGCTTCTGGTCGACCTGGACCTTCCGTCGGGCTGGTACCCGGTGGCCCACCGGTTTGCCGAGTACAGCGTGCAGAAGGCGGCTCTCACCGCGAGGGTGCCCTTTACCAGCCACCCGATGTTTGGTTGCGACATCATCTATACGCACCCGGCCAACCACGGGGCCGCGCTGGGAAGAACCGCGGAACGCGACTTTTTGAGCTTTGCCCACAGCGTGGCCAACCTGGAAGGCGGCGTGTACCTGAGCGTGGGTTCGGCCGTCATGTCGCCCATGATTTTCGAAAAGTCCCTGTCGATGGCGCGCAACGTGGCCCAGCAGCGGGGAAAAGACATCCGCGACTGTCACATCCATGTGGTCGACCTTGCCGAGGCCGCCTGGGACTGGAGCCAGGGGGAACCCCCGCTGGACAATCCCGCGTACTACCACCGGTTCATGAAAACCTTCCACCGGATGGGGTGCGATCTGGACTACACGGCGACCGACAACCGCCTGTTCTTTTTGGCTCTCTACAGAAACTTGCTCAAGCTCGATGCGACGAGCGAACGGAACTAAACGGGGGGATCTCCATGCCAACGAAGTCTGCTGAACTGGCCAGTCGGCCCGTCTTTTTTGAACAGAACCGTGTGTTGCGGGTGTACGAAGGGGGCAAGCTGTTTGCCGACTTTTTCGGCGACCAATCGACCGACGGCAATCTGCCGGAAGAGTGGATTGCCTCGCGTGTGAAGGCCCTGAACCGCGACTCCAGCGACCCCAACGAGGGCTTGAGCACCATCCGGGGCGAAGCCCTGAAGTTTGCGGAACTGCTGAAGCTGGAACCTGAACTGATGTTGGGAAAAGGCGGCAACTTCGAAGTTCTGGTCAAGATTCTCGACAGCGCGATCCGCTTACCCATCCAGGCTCATCCCGACAAAGCCTTTTCGCAGAAGCACTTCCATAGCGATCACGGCAAAACAGAAATGTGGCTGGTCCTCGCGACCAGGCCGGGTGCGAGAATCTATTTTGGCTTTGACCGGGCCCTCACCAAGGAGCAGTTTGCCCAGGCCGTCGAACGGACTTTGGACGACAAACAGGCGCTGACGGGCCTGCTCAACGAGGTCAAAGTGACCCCCGGCGAAGTCTACCTGATCCCGGCCAGGACGGTGCACGCGATCGGGTACGGTTGTTTGATCCTGGAAGTCCAGGAACCCACCGACTTCACGATTCAGCCCGAGTATTGGTGCGGCGACTACCGGCTCAACGACTACGAGATGTACCTCGGGTTGACGAAAGACATCGCCCTCGACTGCTTTGACTTTTCGGTGTTTGGGCCTGACTGCATTTCCCTTTCGCGCAGGGTCCCCAAGGTCAAAGCCTCTGCGCCGGGGGTTCTGCTCGAAGATCTGATTGACCACACGGACACACCCTGCTTTTCGGTGAAGAGGGTCACGCTCGAGCGGGCCTCACACGTGATCGAGGCTTGTCGGTGCGTCTGCATCGTGGTCGAAGGCCAAGGAGAGCTTCGCTTGGTTTCCGACGCTACGAAAGTCGACAAACTCAAAAAGGGTGACTACTTCTTCCTGCCACACGCAACGCAAAGGCAATACCAACTGGTGACGGATTCGCGGCTCCAGGTGGTGTTCTGCTACCCGCCGGTTTGAAGGGGCCTCTCAGACGAGACTCTTCCACAGCGGTCCTCGGCCGCCCAGGAAGTGCTCTACCACCAGGTTGGCGCTCGAGAGCACCTGGGGGCTGGCTTCGAGGCCAGACTGCAGAATCGAGACCTGGCGGCTCCCCCGGGAAATCACCTGGGAGTTCACCTTGGCGCTGATGCTCTGCCTCAAGTCGATGGCCTCGGGACCGATTTCGCCGCACAGCACCACAACCGGCAAATCCAGAATGTTGACCGCCGTCACCAGCAGGGCGGCCAGATAGCTGGCTTCGCGCTCCACCGCGCCCTTTGCCGGCGGGTGGCCCGCTTTTGCCAACGAAATGATTTGCCCCCAGTCGGATAGCTCGGGATGGTCGCGCCCAACGGTGGCTACGAGGTTCGGGATAGACGCGTAAAGTTCGAAACAACCTCGGTTTCCGCAGCTGCAAAGAGGTCCGTCGGCAGCCAGGCTGATATGGCCGAACTCGTTGCCGAAACCCGTGGCGCCCTTGGTCAACTCGCCGTTCAGAATCAACCCGGCCCCAATGCCCGAATCGACCACCAGTTGCAGGAAGGTTTCGTGCTCGCGCCCCAGTCCAAAGCTCTTTTCGGCCAAAGCCAAGGCGTTGGCGATGTTCTCGAGCAACACCAGGCAGCCCAGGCGTTCGGTGAAGAACTTGGCGATTTCGACGTTGTGCCAGCTGCCGAGGTTGGGCGGCGACAGGATGACTCCGTTCTTCACGTCCAGCGGACCGGGTGCAGTAATCCCGAGACCCAGAAGAACGCCGGCAGGAGCACTGTTGGCCACCAAGCCCCTGAGTTCCGCCTCCATGTGTTCCAGTGTTCGTTGATAGGGCAGCTCGAGGTTAAGCGGCTGATGAACCCGCGCGCCGACGTTTCCGGCGAAGTCCACGATACCCAGCGAGTAACCACTGCGCGAAATGTCGATTCCCAAGCAGTAGCCGAGCCGGGGATTGTACGCCAAACTCACCGAAGGCCTGCCCACACCCTGCCCTCTCGGGGCACCTTCGAGCAGCATTTGCTTTTCGAGCAGTTGGTCGACCAGCAAACCGATGGCGGCCCTGCTGAGACCAGTTCTGCGAGCCAGATCGGCCCGCGAATAGGGGTGCCGCCTAAGCAGGCGCAAAAGCCTCAGCCGGTTTTGATTCCTCATCGCGGCGGCGTTGTTCGGACCCATGGAACGAACCATAGTGAATCCTGACCAAGAAGTAAATCATCCCGACGCCGACGCTGGGGGATCGGGTAACGCGTCAGGACGTTTGTCCTCGGATAGTTGCGCAGCTTGACGACTGTAGCCGAAATGCCTGCGGTTGAATTGCTGGAGGATGACCATGAGGCAAGTTTCTTTGCGAGAGTTCCGGACCCGCGGTGCTAAAGCCAGCCTCCGCGAGAGTTGGCGTCTGGCTCGGGAAGTGGGAGTGGATACTTTGACCGACGAACAGATGGGCGAAGAAATCCAGTTAGCCCGAAGAACCATCCGAAACACGCCGACCCCATGAGAGTGGTGGTTCTTGACACCAATGTCCTGATCTCTGCGGGAATCAACCCGGTTGGTCCACCGGGCAAGATCGTCAAGTCTTCGGCCGACCCAAGTTTCAAGCCTACGGTTTTCCACCCTATTGGCTGGAATTTCTCATTGCGAACAGTCTGATGGTGGACGAACCGCAACCTTGGCCTATTTCCCGGTTGAAATCAGGCAGAACGTTGCGGTCGTGCCTCCGTCACAGTACCTTGATGTTGTCTGTTCCACCTCTTCCCGTCGTGCTACCAGAAGAGAACCGAGTACCTGGCCAAGGGTCGTCCCCGGGTACATTTTGCCCCGGTTGGTCGAAAACCACGGCTTGCGCCGAGATCACAGTTCCTATCATTTTTTTCATCGTACGAACTTAGGCTCTGGTTTGCCCAGAGGCAAATCTCCCTTTGCCGGAATCCGGTTTATAATCACACGGAAGAGTGGAGACTTACTTCCGGAGGAAAGCGATGCAGACGCAAAGAAACTACCTGAGACTGGCGTTGTTCCTGGGTGCCCTGATGCTCCTGAGCGGGACGGCAGGCGCCCAGGCTCGCGACTGGACGGTCCTGGTCTACCTGATGGCCGACAACAACCTTGAAACCGCGGCCATGACCGATATTGCCGAAATGACCCAGGCTGATACCGGCACCAAGGCCTCGATTGTGATGCAGGTCACGGCCAGCGGCGACAACAATGATGAGCCCAAGGTGGTCAACCTCAACCGGATCACGACGACCAAACGGCTCGAAGCCCGCAAGGGAAGCCTCAAGGAACTTGCCGACCTTGGAAAAATCAATTCCGCAGACCCGAAGAAACTGGCCGAGTTCATTTCGTGGGGAATCAAGACCTACCCGGCGCAGCATTATGCGCTGGTCTTGTGGGACCACGGCGGAGCCTGGCCCGGCTACGGAGAAGACGACGCCCACGATGGTGCAGGCTTCGACCTGGCCGGCCTGACCAGCGCGATCACGGATGGCCTCAAGGGCGGTGCGGTCAAGCAACTGGATCTTTTGGGCTTCGATGCCTGCCTGATGGCCACCTATGAGGTCGCGCGCGCCGTCCGTCCGCTCGCCAAGTACCTGCTGGCCAGCGAAGAATTGGAGCCTGGACACGGCTGGGATTACTCCGTACTGACGGCTTTGGCAAAGAACCCCAATACCGAGGCACTGGGCAAGACCATCATCAAGGGGTTTGCCGACTCGTCGACCGCCGAGGGCGACCGTGAGGAGGTCACGCTTTCGCTGCTCAACCTGCAGAAGATGGACGCCCTCGATGCAGCCGTCAGCGCCTTCGCTACCTACGGCCGCACCAAGATCAGCCAGATAGCACCGCAACTCGGCCGCATCCAGAACAAGACCCAGGGCTTCGGAAAGTCCGCCAAACCGGAAGAAGACACCAACATGATCGACCTCGGGCAGTTCGTCAGCCTCTACGCCGAAACCGACACGGGTGCCGGCGCGATCAAGAAGCAGTTTGACGCCGCTCTGGCAGCGCTCGTGGTCGATAAGATCAGCGGAAACCTGACGAAAGGTTCTACCGGCCTGTCGATCTACTTTCCCAACCAGAAGCGCTACTACAGTGCCCCCTACGACGCCATCGACTCCGGGCCGTGGAAAGCCCTCTTGGCCGACTACTACAAGGGCGGCTCCAGCCTCTCGCCTGCCAAGAGCACCGGAACCTACAATCTCGCCTTCACCAACGCCGACAACACCGGCGACCTGTCGGTTGACGCCGACGGCATGGTCACCCTCACGGGCACCCTCCCCAAGGACGTTGTGACCAAAGTGGTCGAGGGCCTGTTCTCGTTTGGCATGATCGATGGTGAGGACCTGGTCTTCCTCGGCGACACCGAAGTCTTCATCGACGACGAGACCGGCGAAGTGAGCGGAACCTGGGACCTGCAGATCCTCAAGATGAAGCAAGGGAAGAACGAGGCCTACTGCTACAGCAGCGAAACCGGAAAGGAAGACGGCGGCTTCGAGTACACGATTCCCCTGCGCTACTACGAGAAGGGCAAGATCAGCGGCGACGGCGAAGACATCAGTTTGGTCCTGAATACCGATGCCGAGTACAACGTCACCGGCCAGGAGTACTTCAGCACCGTCCACGACAAGTGGGGGGCTTTTACCCCGCGCAAGGGATCCGTCGTTGTTCCCACCTGGGAACGCGCCACCGGCGACGGTGAAAGCGTGACCGAGGCCACCACCGACGTCGGTTTTGACCCGACAAAAGGCCTCACCTACGACTACGAAGCCATCGACACCGAAACCACCGACATCTACCTCGAACTGGAGGTCTACGACGTGGGCGACAATTCCGATTACGTCAGCTATGAGGGATCGGCGGCTAAATAAGGATGTTTCCAAGGATATGCGGTGGTCGATCGGCTTTGGAAAGAAGGCGACACAGTCAACCTCGACCTGCCCATGGAAGTGGGTGTCCCCGGTAGCCAGCCGCGGGTGCGGGCTACCTTCGGCAAGGTGGCGGTTGCTCACGGTCCGCTGGTGTACTGGGCGGAGCAAGTAGACAACGGGGCCCAGTTTAATGGTCTGGCTCTCGGGTCGGCTTCCTTGGCCCGGAGGGAAAAGAACAACGTGGTAGTCGACCTGTGTGTGCTGGTGGTGTCGCCTGCCGAGTTCAACGAAGCAACCAAGGTGCCCGTGATTTGTCCCAACACAAGTGTTGGAACTTTCGCCAAGCGCCTTGGATTTGCTGTTCCCCTTCATGGAATCACGACAACGGGCGTGGTTCGTTGTGATCAGCCACGCGAGAAAAGTCGATACCCTGCCAATGCCCATTATGGAAGAGGTACTGGCAAGGCTCGCAGCCATCTTTGAGTGAACCATAATCCACTGGCATGCCCTATCGTTGAGTAAGGGACCTGAAAACCAACTGCACCACCCAACAAACCCGAACTCTGCGCCCACGGCGTCTTCGAAACGGCGACACTGACAATCCGGGGCTTCGATGAGACTCTGGCGAAGACCCTTCGGGGCGAAAGCCACAAGCGGAAAGACACCAACGCCTACTCCGACTTCAAGCGCGGGGCACAAAACCTCAAGCACATCGTTGCTGAAGCACAAGAGATCCTGGTGCCGATCCCTGTGCTGGCGGTGCCCAGGAAACTAGAAACCTCGCGGAGCTGGAGCAATTCTTGGCTACCCCGCGAGTCCACGTGCCACCGATGGGCGACCATCCCGCGCACTCCTAGTGACCCCAAACTCGCTGACGGCAAGCGCGTCAAGACGTTCGTCCTCGACACCAAGGTGTCCGGTCAATCAGTTCCTCTGGACGAAGTTCATCGATCCAGCCAATTCTCGACTGCCAATCCCGGCACCCGGCCGAACTCGCTCGAGTTGTCGGTAACGACAGTCAGTCCGAGGCTACGAGCGTGGGCGGCGATGAGCAGATCATTCGGGCCGATCGGCGTGCCGTTGTTTTCGAGTCTCCAGCGGATGTCGGCGTAGTGTAGGTCGACACCGGGTTCAAAGGGAAGGATTTCCAGAGCGGTCAGCATGAGTTCAAGGCGCTCGCGAAGCGCCATCGAAACACCTTTTGCCAGCCCAAAACGAATCTCGGCGGCGACAATGAGACTAGTGCAAACGCAACCATCTCCAACACGCCTCAGGTGCTGCCCAACTAGCCCTTCGGGATCCTTTGCCAGCGAACTCAAGATGTTGGTGTCCAAAAGGTAGAGCAGCCCAACCGTCATAGCCGGATGTCATCCACAGGCGGCAAACCCTTGTCCACGTCGGGAAAGGAATCGCTCAGCGGTGGCAGGCTTTCGAGCAGAGCCAGAAGGCCGCGCGGAGCTATGACCGGCTCGACAATGAGGCGGTGTCCCTCTCGATGGATCAGCACTTCCTTGCCCGGAAGTTCCATTTCCCGGGGAATCCGCACCGCTTGATTGCGGCCGTTGCGAAATAGGCTGGCATGACGGATGATCGGCATAGGTCAAGAATAGGCCCGTCTTTGCTGGCCGTCAAGTTCGGGTTGATGTGCCGACGACAAGCGCGTGAAGACGTTCGTCGGAGTTCCTCCACCAGGGTTGACCCGCAGTACGGCCCCAACTCGGCGCCGGTGGTCTTGAAGGTTTTTGCCAATTTCGTTACCATTTTGCCATGCAGGTTACCATAGACAAATTGGGTCGAATCCTCGTTCCGAAGTCCCTCCGGGAGAAGTATCACTTGACCGCAGGGACGTTGCTGGACTTGGAGGCGGACTCCAAGGGCGTTCAGTTCTCGCTGCGACTCCCCAAGAGCACCCTTGTGGAGAAAGAGGGAATCCTTGTCCTTCAAGGAGGCCCGGTGATCGACCTCGACGTGACGGCCCTGATCAACCAGGAACGCGAAAGCCGGAACGTCGCCAGCCTGGGGAGCAGTTCGTGAAGGTTCTGTTTGACACATCGGTTCTCGTGCCCGCCCTCGTTGAACAGCTATCGAACCATGCGGTTTGTTTTGAGACGTTGAGAACCTACACTTCGGGCGGCAACATCGGAGTCTGCTCAACCCACTGCCTTGCGGAATGCTATTCCACCCTGACCGCTTTGCCCTTGCCCCGCAGGGTCACCCCCCAGGAAGCGTTTGCCCTCATCGAAAGAAGCGTGAGGGGAAGGCTCGAAGTCATCGAACTGGATACAGCCGACTACCGTGCCGCTCTTGCCAAGGTGGTCGAAGGCGGGCTGACCAGCGGCATCATCTACGACGCCCTGCACGCAAGGGTTGCCGAGAAGGCTGGTTGCCAGCGCATCTACACGTACAACCTCAATCACTTCCGCCCGCTGTGTCCTGCCAACGTCCTGGTCTCTGCACCCTGATTGGCGGCGACGGCAAGCGCGTCAAAACTTTCGTCCTCGATACCGAGGTGTCTGTAGAATTGACACCCAACGAAGCCGATTCTATCCTTACCGTAAGGATGTAAGAACATGTCGCCTGTCGTTGCCATCGTCTCCAGCAAAGGCCAGATCACCCTTCCCCAGACCGTTCGCCAAACTCTTGGGCTCCACCAAGGGGATCCGGTCCTCTTCGAGGAAAAAGATGGGGTCGTCGTTCTCCGGAAGCGCCCGAAGGTTGACGCAACCTGGGCGGCGGGGCTCGCAGCGACGTTGAGCGAATGGGAAGACAACCTCGATGACGACCTTTGAGTCCGGGGACCTTGTCGAGGTTCCTTTTCCCTTCATCGACTCACAAAACACCAAGTTGCGCCCGGCGCTCGTGCTTTCCACTCCCGACTTTCAACGTCAGTCCGGAGCCTGCATTCTTGCGATGATCACCAGCGCCGAGCGCAACCGCTGGGGGAATGATTTTGTCCTGGAATCGTGGGCAGAAGCAGGTCTGCAAAAGCCTTCGTTGGTCCGTTGGAAGGTCTTCACGCTCGACGACTCCTTGATTGTCCGGCGCCGTGGCCGTTTGAAGGACAACGATCTTGCCAGGATTCGGGATGCTTTGGCCCAGGTGTTTTCGGGCTGGTCGCTTCCTGGATAGGTTGGAGTCGAGCCGAGGTTTCATGCGTTGGGGAAGACTGAAAAAGGTCGCCTCCTCCTGTTGGTCTACACCGTTCGGAGCCAAAAGGTCCGGGTGATCTCGGCACGGAACCTGAGCAAATACCCAATTCCTGAGTTTGCCAACGAAGCCGAGGAAGCTTTGTTCTGGCAGACCCATGACTCAACGGACTATGTTGAATGGTCCAAGGCCATGGCGAAGCCTGTGACGTTCGCGAACCTGCAACCCAGTCTGAAAAGCATATCGCTGCGGCTACCCGAGCCCATGCTCGCGCGGCTCAAATCGCTCGCCAACGAACGCGATGTGCCTTACCAATCGCTGATCAAGATGATTCTGGCCGACCACCTCGCTCACTCCTGAAGACCAAAACTCGGCGACGCCGCTATGCGGCTTGTATCGCCTGCGCCGCGTGGATTCCCCGGTTGACGACTCGACGGATTCCGCGCATTTTGTTCGTCTTCTGCCTTGGGGCCCTGTCGCATGCCGCTCTTGCCTTCTTCGCAGGTACCGTCTTCGCTCTGGTGCCCGTGATCGGCATCGTGGCGGCGATCGCGGGCGAGGCCTTCGACCTTTCCCGCCAGCTCAGTCGCTTGCGGACCCACTCTCCCACCGAGGTTCCCCTCGTCTTCCCCGATTTCTCGGCATTCTGACAGCATGAAAACTCTTTTGTGGTCTGTCTTGGTTGCCCTGGCGCTGTTCTTCCCCGTGGCGGCTCAGCCCGTGTACTGGGGCGTCCTTCCCAGTGTGCTGGTGGAGCCCTACGACGATGTCGAGGCTCTTGAAGTCAACCTCATTCCGCTCATCCTCGGTTTTGAACTCTCGCCCGGGCTACGTTTGGAGGTTCGTCCCTTGGTGGATCTGCAACTGCTCGAAGGTCGGTCGCCGGCCTTGAGCCATCTCGGTGGAACCTTCGCGTTGACCAAGACATTCTTTGGTGAGAGCCCAGGGGTGTCGTGGCACCTCGGTCGGTTTTTTTCGGCAAACGTCAATGCCATCGACGGTGGCGTCGTCGTGATCTCGGGGGTCGAGCCCGGAGTCACGTGGACTGCGGATGATCAGTTCTCTCTCACGCTTTCACCTCAGCCGGGCGTCGATTGGTTTCTGCGGCCCGGTGCAGGTCAGGCGCCTTTGCTTCCCCACTTGGGACTCGTGGTCCACTTCGGCTGGACAACAGGAGAAACCAACTAGTGTGGTGACGGGAGCTCCGGGGAACGAGTGAAGACGTTTTTGAGGGTTCGAATAGATGCACAAGGTCGCCTTGAGAAAGACTCGGACCTGCTCATCGATCAGCTACGCGCCATCGACAATTCGCGACTGACTTCGGGGGGTGCCGAGGCGCTGGGACAGTTCGATCTGAAGTTCAAGCAGGTTACCGGCAAGCGACCCCGGCATTTTCGTCCTTCGACTTTTGTGTAATCCAGTCACAAAAGTCCTTTGACTTTTGTGTGATGTGCGTCTATTCTGGGTCAATGCAACGTCACTCACTCGAGCAACTGCTGGAATGGAAACTCCGCCCCGACCGAAAGCCGCTCATTCTTCAAGGAGCTCGCCAGGTGGGGAAGACTTGGATACTCAAGGAACTTGGGCGGTTGCACTACACCAACGTTGCCTACATCAACTTCGAATCCAACGAACGCATGGAACGGCTTTTCACTGGGAATCTGGACCCCTCGCGCTTGCTGGCGGGGCTCCGCATCGAAGCCCGTTGTTCCATTGTCCCTGGAGCCACCCTGCTGATTTTCGATGAGATTCAGGCTTGTCCACCCGCGCTCACATCGCTGAAGTATTTTGCCGAAAACGCTCCCGAGTACCATGTGGCTGCGGCCGGGTCCCTGTTGGGGGTTGCCATGCACCGAGGTGTTTCTTTTCCGGTCGGCAAAGTGGAGTTTGTCCCGTTGTTCCCCTTGTCGTTTATGGAGTTCTTGGAGGCACTGGGCCAAGCCGACTTGGCCGTCGCCGTTTCCAGTAGTCAATGGGACTTGATGACGGCGTTACGCGAGCAGTTGACGGAGCACCTTCGAACCTACCTCGCCTTGGGAGGAATGCCCGAAGTCGTGGCCTGCTACCTCGCCAGCCGGGACTGGGCTCAAGTGCGCCGCCTACAGCGGGCCCTGTTGCAGGCCTACGAGCAAGATTTTTCCAAGTACGCTGAACCTTCCTTGGTCCCACGGCTACGGGCACTCTGGAACTCGATCCCGGCGCAACTGGCCCGGGAACAGAAAAAGTTTGTCTATGGCCTGATCAAGGCTGGTGCACGTGCCCGTGAGTTTGAGTTGGCCATCCAGTGGCTATGCGATGCGGGGCTCACCCATAAACTGATGCGTGCCTCCAAACCTGGAATGCCGCTGAAGGCCTACCATGACCCTTCCGCGTTCAAGCTGTTCTTTGTCGACTGCGGACTGCTCGCGGCGCATGCCGGGCTCGAACTGGAGTCACTGCTGAAAGGCAATGCGTTGTTCGAAGAGTTCAAAGGTGCCTTGGCCGAACAATACGTGAGTCAGGAACTCCGCCTTCGGCAGACCTGGGAGGTGGCGTACTGGTCAAGCGACACATCGCAGGCCGAGGTCGACTTTTTGCTCCAAGCCTCGGGCCAGATCTTCCCTGTGGAAGTCAAGGCCGCCGAAAACTTGCAGGCCAAAAGCCTCAAAGTGTTTCACGAAAAGTTCCAGCCGCCGGGTTGCTTTCGCTTCTCGCTCTCGAACTACCGACAAGAAACCTGGCTCACCAACGTGCCACTGTACGCTTTGGCTAGCCTAAGTAGAGAACTCACCCCCGCCTCAGCTCCCTTGGCGCCTTCCCCGAATGGCCTCTGTGAATTGCCCCGGGTTCCCTGAGATCAAAAAAAGATAGGAGAAGGATTAAAACACTCTGTTTGGACACCAAGGTGTCTGTATCATTGATTGACCTACTACTCGCCTTCCGACCAGCGGTAACCCGGTTGAATTTGCTGGCATCCTCAGCTAGCATTATGATGCAGAACATGGAGGCAACTCATGGCGACACTGACAATCCGGGGCTTCGATGAGACTCTGGCGAAGACCCTTAGGGGTGAAAGCCACAAGCGGAATATCAGCATGAACCGGCTCGTGCTCGACATTTTAGGCGAGGCCCTCAAGGTGGGGAGCAGTAAGCGGCACTTTGACGATCTTGACCACTTGGCCGGCACGTGGTCCGAGGCCGAGTCCCGGGAGTTCGATGACAAAGTCGTAGACCTGGGAAAGGTCGATCCGGCGGACTGGAAATGATTCGGATCCTGCTGGACACCAACGCCTACTCCGACTTCAAGCGCGGGGCACAAAACCTCAAGCACATCGTTGCTGAAGCCCAAGAGATCTTGGTTCCGATCCCTGTGCTGGCGGAGCTGAGGGTAGGCTTCCTTGGCGGTGCCCAGGAAACGAGAAACCTCGCGGAGCTGGAGCAATTCTTGGCTACGCCGCGAGTCCACGTGCCACCGATGGGCGAACAGACCGCACTGTTCTATGCCAGAATCTACTCGGATCTCAAGCGAGCCGGGACTCCCATTCCGATGAACGACGTCTGGATCGCCGCTTCCTCCATGGAAGCCGGTGCGGTTCTGATAACCAGCGACGCACATTTTCCGCATATTGCCGGCTTGCTGGTGAAAAGCGGCGCTTAAAAAGCCCCGTCCGGAACACCCACACTGGTTGCCAACGAATCGACCAAGGAACGAATCCAGTGTTTTTGAAGGAACCATGATCACGATGCAGACGCCGGTGTCGGCGGAAGTACAGCAAGACCTTGATTGCCTCGTCACTGCCCTCGGAACCCGCCGGGCGTCGAGCGATATTGATCTGCTTGTCCTGACGAACTCGGGTCTGACCGATCCGTCGGTACTCAACAAGGCCCTCCGACTAGACACCTTTGGCAAACTCAAACTTCCCCTCGATCTCATCGTCGAAGACCTGCAGACTTTTGAGGAGCGCCGACTGCTCCCCACGCTCGAACGGAAGATCGCTCGTCAAGGGAGAGTTGTTTATGCGACTTGAGTCCTTGGCAAGTTCGGCGGTTGAGCTCGTTGGCTCACGACTTCCCCCGATTTCATAGGAGTGACTCCCATGCCAACCACACCCAACAAACCCAAACTCGGCGCCGACGGCAAGCGCGTCAAAACTTTCGTGCTCGATACAATTGTATCCCCTCGATTAGTTACTCTGCGAGAGATTAGCGCGATTGAAGTCACCGGTTTCGATAGTCTGAGGGGGTAACTCCTGTCTTGACCTTGAAGAGTTTACTGAAGTGCTGCGGATACTCAAAACCCAAAGAGTATGCCACCTCACCTACGGTCAGATTGGTGCCCAAAAGCCTGTTCTTCGCCTGATCAATAACATAGTCATGGATGTGTTCTTTCGCGCTCTTGCCTGTTTCAAGCCTCAACAGGTCACTCAAATAGGGACCGGACATATTCATGGCATCGCCACATTGACTGATTGTAGGAATTCCTGCGGTCAGTTGCTCGTCGGAAGTAAAGTAGGCTTCCAGATATTCCTCAAATCTGGCAACGAAATCCTTGTTAAGGTTGCTTCTCGTGAAGAATTGACGATCGTAATAGCGACGGCAGTACTTCAGAATGGACTCCAAGTTCACAATGATCAATTCCTGCGAGTGCGTATCAATGTTCTGCCGGAGTTCCATATCGATTTTCTCAACCAAATCATTCAACATCGCTTTTTCGTTGTCAGACACATGGAGTGCTTCGTTGGCGACGTAATCGAAGAAGGCGAACTGGCGAATCTTCCTGGCGAGTTCAGACTTCCTGAGCAGGTCAGGATGAAAGAACATCGACCAGCCCGCATCCGACTGATCTTTCACAGGATTTTCAAAACTCGCTACTTGGCCGGGCCCCATGAAGACCAGCGTTCCATCCTCAAAGTCATAGGAACTCCGCCCATACTGGATGACTCCTTCGAAGTTTTCCTTCAGGGAGACCACATACAAGTCGCTCGTCAGCCGAAACTTCCCAAAATCAAAATCCGACTTTGGCCATTTCCGAACGATGGAGATCAGAGGGTGACTCGGTTTCGGGAGGCCAAACGTCTTGTGGAGCGCCGAGATACTCCCTATCGGAAAGATGTCTTTCATCGCACGTTACCTCTCTTGTCTTCTCTTTCTTTTGGGCGACACTAGTACTTGACCCCAGTCATTTCTTCCGACAATACCCACAGGCGTTTTGCAGCGTCCTCATCATAAGAACGGGCGCTGGAGCGCACGACTACGGGGGCGCCTCTGAGTTCCATCAGTCCAGAAGGGCCATAGTAGTCTCCACTCGTCGCTTGGGGGTCGGTCGCCGCACGGAGTGTGGGCAATGCTCCCGCTTCGGCGGCTTGCGAAAAGAAGGGGTTTAGGATCTGGAACATCATCGAATGCCGTTGCAACTCTGTTCGTGCTCAGCCCGGATGCGCGGCGGTCACCACGGGAGCATTGGTCTCCTTTTTGAGTTTTCGCGACAACTCATAGGCAAAATATAGATTGGCCAGCTTGCTGTCACCATAGGCATTGCCCGTGTTGTACTCGCGTTCTTTCCAGTTGATGTCGGAAAAATCGATAATTCCTTGGCTGTGGGCAATGCTGGAGGTTGCCACCACACGCGAGGCTCTTGTCTTCATCAATAGTGGCATCAAGAGACCGGTCAGCGCAAAATGTCCCAGATGATTGGTTCCCATTTGAATCTCAAAACCGTCCTTCGTTCTCGCGAAAGGACTGGCCATTATGCCCGCATTGTTGATCAAGACGTCGATGCGAACGCGGCTCGTCAAGATTCCCTGAGCAAACGTTCGAACCGACTCCAAACTCGAGAGATCTAGATACCTGATGTCGAATTGAGCCTGGGGGAAAGCCCGCCGGATCTCCTGAACAACGCCTTCCGCTTTTTGGATATCTCTGACGGCCAAGACAAGGGTTCCGTTTTTGCTGGCCAGGACTTTTGCGGCCTGTTTGCCGAGACCACTGGTTGCCCCAGTGATGACAATCACTTTGCCGTCTTGTGGTGGAACGTCGTTAGCTCCCTATTTTTCTCTTGCCATGTACTGCGACTCCCCAAGAATTGATAAGGACATCATAGCTTAGACCAAAAAAATCAAGATACAGTTTTCGCAGAAGTTTGGATATATTTCGCAGAATGCTAAGTGGAGCAGTTGCAGTTCTACCCCAATTGTGTTACGAGCAAGCATGAACAATACAGACCGAAGAAACGAACTACTCAATCTGTTTCAGCAATGGGCCAATCACTTCGGCTATCTCGACGGGAAAATTCAGATTGCCTCCGACGAGGAACTGCAAGCCTTTGCAACCACCGACTGCACGTTGACGTCACATCCTCCGCTTTGGGGAGCAAGACCGGGCCTGGAAAAGGCGGTGCCAGCAACGACGGTCCGCCGGAGCCTCCAGGGCCTGCTAAGGTCGTTCAAGGTGACACGACTCGAGATGCACGTCGCCGTGAACGAAACCAAGCTGTGCCTGTATTTCGTCGTCAAGGGACGGCTCAAGCTTTTTCCGTTCTTTGATGTCATGAACGTCCCACTGGCCTTTGTGCTCGGCGCGGTCGAGACGCCCCAAGGTCTGCGAATCGACGAAGTTCATGAATGGCCCGCTGCTTCCCCCACAGACGCGCTGAAGGTCCTGGTGGCGCAGCATGCTTGGCCAGCAACGGCACGATTCGAGCAGCATGTCGCTTTTGGGGCTGTGTCGTAGGGACTAACGCTATCGAAGGCCACGTCAACATGTTCGTGGTCGGCACAACGGTGGGCGGCAAATTGATTGTTCTGCATTGAACCGGGGACTCGATTGCCCTCTTGCTGCTGTTGCGTCATACTTGTCAAGCAGGGGTACATTATGCTGGCTGTCCGACTGGATCCGACGATGGGTGAGAAGCTCACCCGCCTGGCCCAAGAGACAGGCCGAAGTAAAAGTTACTACGTCAAACAGGCCATTTCTGACTTTCTCGACGAAAGGGAAGACTACCGGCTGGCCTTGGCCTGGAACGCTGAAGCTTCGGAAGTGGCTGGCAGCGATCTTGGACTATCTGGAGGACGAGATCGCTCCGCTTCCCGATCTGCGGTCCAAAGGGAAAGCCCTCGTGGGAGACAAAAAGGGCCTCTGGCGCTTCCGGGTGGCCGATTTCCGGATCATCTGCGAAGTTGAGGACACCCAGCTTGTTATCTTGGCCGTTGCGATCGGTCATCGCAAGAATGTCTATGAATGCTGAATCTCACGTATACTCTTGAGCTGGAGCCCGGCCACGCCACTTCGTGGCTTAGGCCCCCACGCAGCGTTGCGGCTTACGCCCCCACGCCACTTCGTGGCTTAGGCCCCGCCGACGGCAAGCGCGTCAAAACTTTCGTGCTCGACACCAATGTGTCTGTAGGATTGATTGACTTTTTGGTCGCGTGACACGCGCCGATTGACGTCTGTATATTTCTGCAACATACTTTCATCATGATCAATGCCGAGTTGGCTGGCTTCGATTGGGACGAGCACAACTCCGACAAGAACCGGAACAAGCATGGCGTCGAACCGACGGAATGCGAGGAAGTCTTCTTTCACCAACCACTCGTGGTGAGCCCAGACGTCAAGCATTCGCAGGTCGAGCCGAGGTTTCATGCGTTTGGACCGACCGACAAAGGACGCCTGCTTATGTTGGTTTACACCGTTCGGAGCCAGAAGGTCCGGGTGATCTCAGCACGGAACCTGAGCAAATACCCAATTCCTGAGTTTGCCACGGAAGCCGAGGAGGCTCTGTTCTGGCAAGCCCACGACACTGTGGACTACGTTGATTGGTCCATGGCGAAGCCTGTGACGTTCGCGAACCTGCAACCCAGTCTTAAGAGCATATCGCTACGGCTCCCCGAACCCATGCTCGCGCGGCTCAAATCGCTCGCCAACGAGCGCGATGTGCCGTACCAGTCTCTGATCAAGATGATTCTTGCCGACCATCTCGCCCACTCCTGAAGGAGACTACCCATGCCAACCACAACACACGGCCGACCCAAACTCGGCGCCGACGGCAAGCGCGTCAAAACTTTCGTTTTGGATACAAATGTGTCCCTTTAATTCATTGACGAATACGAGCCCTAGGAGCCTGTCGGAGTAGCGGACGCGAATTCCCACTAATGCTGAACGGTGATA
>JBAXAI010000036.1:0-37259 GCA_037142615.1 Spirochaetales bacterium
GTTCGCCGAAGACGTGCAGGAAGACGGAATCGTGGGTAAGCGGGGAGTAGGGCATGTTTTGGACCTCGCGGTACCAGACGGGGGAAGGGCGCGTTTTGCTTGCGGTTTGGGCGAAAAACTTTGGGAGTTTTGCGAAACTGTACAGGCGAGGTCAGCGTAGCGGAGGTCTGACCCCCGGTGGTTTCACCAGTCCCGAGTTTCTCGCCTAGTCTTCTCCTTCGCCACTGCGGTCTACAAGAAGTGCCGCGTCCGAAGTCAGATTCAGCACCTTCTTGGTCTTGAGACCGAGCCCACGCAGCTTCTCGGCCTGACGAACGAGATTGTCATTACCTTCGGCGAGGAGCTTGAAGGACTTGTCGTAAGCGGCCTGCGACTTGCCAATGTTCTTCCCGATGTCCTGAAGACTTTCGGCGAACGTGACAAACTTGTCGTAGAGTTTGGCTCCCCGTTCGGCGATTTCCTGAGCATTGCGGTTCTGGTGTTCTCGCTTCCAGAGGTCAGAAACCAGCTTGAGCGAGATGATGAGGTTCGTCGGGTTTATGAGCAGAATCCGCTTGTCGTAGGCGTACGTCCAGAGGTCGGCATCTCCCTGGATGGCTGCCATGTATGCCGCCTCGCTGGGGATGAACATCATGACAAAGTCGAGACTTTGGGTGTAGTCGTCGTAACCACGACTGCTGAGTGCAACGATGTGGTTGCGTACTGCCTGCAGATGGTCGTTGAGCTCTTGCTGCCGAATGTCAGGATCGTCAGCCTCGGTCGCACGGACGAATGCATTCAGGGAGACCTTGGAGTCCACAATGATGGTCCGCTGGTCGGGGTACTTGATGACCGCGTCGGGGCGCATCCTTTTGCTTTCTGAATCCGAGCGCAGCGGGTTGCCCTGGGAATCGGTCAGTTGGTGTTCCAGAAAGTACTCTTCGCCTTTTCGGAGCCCTGACTTCTCCAACAAAGTTTCAAGGATCATTTCGCCCCACCGGCCTTGGGTCTTGGATTCTCCTTTGAGGGCCTTGGTCAGGTTTCGGGCCTCGTCGCCGATCGTCTGGTTGAGTTGGGCGAGTTCCTTTACTTTCTCCGCCAGCGAGAAACGTTCTTTGGATTCCTTGTCGTAGACGTCGCCCACCGTCTTCTTGAACTCGTCTATGTTCTTACCCAGGGGTTCCAGAATGGCGGCGAGGTTGAGCTTGTTGACTTCGGTGAACTTCTCGGACTTTGTTTCGAGAATCTTGTTGGCAATGTTCTCGAACTCGAGGTTGAACTTCTTTCCCAGATCCTCCATCTGCTGCTTCTGCAGAGCGAGGTTCTCTTCGAGGTTCTGGTTCTTTCCGTCAGCGGCTACGAGTTTTTGGCGAAGGTCATCGACCAACTCCGCGCCGGTCGTGGTTGCAAGTTTGAGACTATCGATTTCTCTGAGCCGATCATTCAGGTTTTCTTGAAGCAGCCGAAGGGTTTCTTGGACGGTTTGGTGCTTTCCTTCAGCGACAACGAGCTTCTGCCGCAGATCATCGACCTGTTCCGCTCCATTCTTCGCAGCGAGCTTCAAGTCATCGATTTGCCTCAGTTTGTCGCTCAGGCTTTCTTGGAGGAAACGAAGGTTGGCCTGGACATCGGACAGCGCCTTCAGTTGATCTTCAGACAACTTTGCCTGTTCGGTGGCCCTGGCGTTCAAAGTTCCGATCTCCCTCAGCTTTTCTTCCTGACCTTCTGATAGGCTCCTGATCTTCGATTCGGAGGCGGCCTGAAGGGCAGACAGTTCCTTCTCGAGGGCAAGACGCCTGCCCGACTCTGCTTCGCGCTCGTTCTTGGTCCGGCCTTGACCGAGCAGAGTGGCGATGAGGTATCCAATCACTAGGCCCGCGATCAGGCCAATTGCAGCAAGAATGATGTTTTCCATTTGGGGCTCCTACACCTTGCTTGAGTGCTGAACTGTCCCGCTGAGTTTTGGATGGCCCCAGGGTAGGTCTGGCCTTGGCAGCCTCCAGGAATCGAACTGCTGGAAGACTGCCTGCCGGAAGACCGGCCACAACTCGGGCAGCAACACTTCACGAATGAACTGGTCCATGACTTGCGGCCTCTTTGACTGTTCGTTGAATGCATCGCTTTCCAGGATTTTGAACCCTAAAACTCCCTTCTGTTCGTAGATCACGTGATCATCATCTGGGGTGGCGAGAACAATAGCTAGGTTGACCGGCAGGTACCATTTGTCTCCCTCAGTCCGAAATGTGCGTCCTTCCCACCGATCGACCTTGTTTCCTGCTTCATCGAGGACGAGGTTGTCTTCTAGGTTTTCGCCGAGCGGAACGTCAAAACGGAAAGTTGCGTCGACATTCTCCTGCCATACGGCGAATCTTTTTTCGGTCCCCCAGGCAGAAACATCAATCGGGCAGTAGTCAATGATCTCAACGCTTTTCTTGAGCGCGAGAACCCAGTCTCGAACTAGATTGTCGAAATCTACCATCGCTTTCTCCTCATAATTTGAACTTAAGTACTACGTGACCGAGCTGAAGTCCCGCTCCTCCCGCGAGTTGTAGTGAGCTCCCACCAGAAACCCTTCGCACCCTAGTGTCGTTCTCCAGTGCCTCCCTAAATTGCACCTTGTTGCCAGTCCTCAACCCTTTCCGAATTTCCTGATTCATCCATTCCACCAGACCCAACCCTTGGACACGTGCGGTGTTCTTTGCTGACTCCTGGATGTCATAGGGCAAGGTGAAGGTGAACTCACCCATCGGTGAGACAACAAGTTCACCTCCAACAGCTTCACTGATGCGAACCAAGAGGTCATAAGCCGGGAGACCTCGCATATTCTCCAGGCGGGAAATGGCACTCTGACTCGTCGAGGCCCGCTCTGCGATCTGTTTCTGGGTCAACCCCGACCGTTGCTTTAAGTACTCATAGTCGGTGAGAAAGTTCGCCAGCGGTGCCAACTGCCTGACTCTGTCGGTCGAATCCATTTCCTCGTCGCTCATTTCATCCCTCCTGCCTGATATTCCCTCAAGCGTGCTTGCGCGACCCCGAGCATTTCGGGAGCTTTGCCATGTTTGATTTCACCGGCCAACAGTACTGCACAGTTCTTGACGCGAGGGGACCAGCAAAAGTAGACCCGAGCAACACCACCCTGTCGCTGCTTGGGAATGCGCATCTCGACCAGGTCCTGACCAAGCGATGCAAGTTGTTGGCTGTCAAAGAGAGTGTCAACCCTGTCCATCAGGGAAAGTTTCGACAGGAAGGCCTCCACACAAGCGACGAGGTCGGGGCGGCGCCTGGTCGACTTGTTTAGAAACTCACCGACATAGCCGCCGCGCTTTCCAGCCACCTTCTCTGGGAACCATTGCAACTGCACCATGACCAGAGCGTAACGGTGCTTTCGGAAATTGTCAAGAGGAGTTATATCATTTTTGATATATTCCTGATTCCGTTCATTTCAGCTGGTCATTGTTGTGGCGCGAACACCAGAAGCATGGTAAAGGCGCTCTGGCGGGAGGCAGTTTTGCTCAATCAGTTGTCGAATCCGCGTGTTTGCTTTAGTGCCTTGGGATTCTAGAAAGTAGTGTAGCCATATTTGAGGATTAATCCCCCCTGCGTTCGTTCACCAGCAGCGAGTCTGACCCGCCCCGGGTGGGTAGCGCAGGAACAAGCCGGCCCGCCGGTTTTTCCGGAGCGCAGGGCGGGTCTCCGCCCCCTTCCCTACGCCAGCTTATTTCTCATGCATCACCGTCATGCCATCCCAGCCGGCAGGCGGCGGCGTGGCGATCATCTCGGTGCAGCGGCCCACAAACTGCTCGGCCATGAAGTCGCCCGGCAACCAGCGCTCCAGCACTTCGGCAAACAGGGCTTTGGCGCCACGGAAGTCGCGGGCGTAGTACTTTTCCAGGCCGGAATGCCAGGTGGCCCAGCCAATCTTTTCGCCCTCGGTGAGGGTTTTTTGGGCGGTGTAGATGCTTTCGCCGGTGGTCTTGCCCTTCACCATCACTTTGTCGAGCATGCGGCAGTACACGTAGCGGCCGACCTGCTGGTACACGCTTTCGCTGAACATCAGCACCTGGTGGTACATCTTGGTGAGGCCCTCGAGGCGGCTGGCGAGGTTCACGTTGTCGCCGATGACGGTGTAGTTGAGCTTCTTTTCGCTGCCCATGTTTCCCACAGTGACTTTGCCGTAGTTGATGCCGATGCCGATTTTGAACTCGACTTTGCCGCGAGCGATCTGGTCGGCGTTGAAGGCGTGGAGCGCTTCGGCCATTTCGATGCCGGCGATGACGCTCAGCAGCGCGTCGTTCTCGGTGGCCAGCGGTGCGCCAAAAAAGGCCATGATGGCGTCGCCGATGTACTTGTCGACGGTGCCGCCGCGGGCGATGACGATGTCGACCATGGCCGAAAAGTACCGGTTGAGCGTCTTGACGAGCTCGTCGGGCTCCATGGTCTCGCTGATGGTGGTGAAGCTGCGGATGTCGCTGAACAAGATGCTGATGGCGCGGTCTGTCCCCTTGAGCATGGCGGCGGGGTTGCCCAAGACCGCGTCGATGACGTCGCTGGGCACGTACTTTTGGAAGATGCTGCGGATCTTCTGTTCGTTGCGCTTGGCGAGCACGGACTGCAGGGCGAAGTTCTTGATCTGGCTGTTGGCGACGCCGAGCTGGGCCAGCATCTGGTTAAAGGTGTCGGCCATGCGCCCGATTTCGTCGGGGAACTCGACGTCGACGCGGCGCTCGAGGTTGTTGTCCTCCATGATCTCTTCCATGGTGCGTACCATTTTGCTGATGGGGCGGGTCAGGTAGCTCGAGAAGAAGAACAGGAGCACGAAGGCGAACAACAGCGACGCGCCCAAGATGAAGTAGTTCTGCGTGTTGATGTCGCGGGCGCCCTGGAAGAAGGTGTCGCGGGCTTCGCTGACGACGACGTACCATTGAAACGAGGTGTGTCCCGGGGCAGCCGCAGTTGCCCCAGCGCTTGCGGCAAACTCGAAAATCTGCCCCACGCGTTCGATGCCTTCGACGGTGAAGCCGTTGTAGCCGGCCTTGCCTGCTTTGCGCATCGCCTGCAGGGCCTCGAGCTCGCCAGGCTTCCACGCGATGGGGCGGGTAGTCCAGGCGGCGTCGCTGGCGTCGAGGGCGAAGATGAGTTCGCTGTCGCTGCGGATGAGGCTCTTAGCGAAATCGGCGATGCCGGTGCGGGTCACCTCGACGTACTTGTCGTTGCTGGTGAGGTTGCTGGTGACCAGCAGGCTCCACTGGTTGTCGGCGTTCTTTTTGAGTTCCTCGGCCTTGAAGCCCAAAAAGTCGATAGCCACCTTGGTGATGCCGGTTTCGGCCGAAAACACGGCGGCAAAACCCGAGATGAGCAGCGTGGTCACCAACAGGGGCAGAACGATGAGCAGGATCTTCCAGCGGATGTTCAGGCGGATGTTCACCTTGCAAGAATCGGCATGAAGATGGCCGACCTGAATGCCGATACTCAGAAAGATGGCCGATACCCCTGCCCCCACCCTCGACAACGACCTCCTGTTGAACACCTACACCGAAGAAGAGAAGACCGAGATCCTCGGCGAGATCGAGTCGGCGGCGTTTTCGGCGCACATGCAGGCGGCCGGGGCCGTCGAAGCGTTTCACCCGCGCAAACGCGGCATCCTGTTCCCTATCCTGATCAACGCGGCGGCGGTCGTCCTGGTGGTGGTCGGTTGGTTCGGGGCTCAGGCCTACTTCACCAACCGGCAAGACACGCTCAAGATCAAAACCAGCCAGCTGTTTGGTACCGAAGGAACTTTGCTGGCCAAGGTTCTGGAAGACTCCAAGGCCCAGCTCGAGGCCAAGAACGCCGAGATCGGGAGCATTCAGGCCAACCTCGACAAGATGGCGCAAGAAAAGAACAGCTTGGTGGCCAACTTCGACAGCCAACTGAGCGCCAAAGAGAACGCCCTCAAGGCCGATTTGGCCAAACAGCTCGAGGCGGAAAAGACCCGCCTTCAGGCTTTGGGCATCAGCCAGACCGACATCACGGCCAAGTTGAACGAGTTCCAGGCGCAGAAGAACGCTGAGTTCAACGCCCAGCTCGACACCTACAAAAAGACAGCGCAGGCCGAGATCGACCAACGCACCAAAGAAGTGGCGGTCATGCAGGCCAAGCTGACCAGCACCCAGGCCGAGACCGACAAGCTCAAGGCCGACTACGAAAGCAAGAGCGCCGCCCGCGAAAAAGACCTGCAGGGCCAGCTCAGCAGTCAGGGCGCCAGCCTCGACAAGCTCACCCGCGAGCGCGAAGAGTTGAACCTGTTCTTCCGCCAAACCGACGCGCAGTACGCCAATGTGCGCAACGCGCTCGAGAGCGGCGACCTGGCCAAAGCCCAAACGGCCGTGGGGCTGCTCAAGGGCGTGCTGAACACCGGGGCGGCGTCGCCCACCGACGCGGTGCGCCAGCGTTCGCAGGCCGATCTGCTGTTGGCCAATGCCCTCGACAAAACGGTGAACCAACTGGCCGAAGCCGCCAAGAAACCCGACGCCGATCCGCGTTTCGAAGCGTTCAAAACGGCCGTGAAGAAGGCCCAAGCTGCCAGTGCCGACGAACGCCCCGCCCTGATGGCCAAAGCGCTCGCCAGCCTGCCCGAAACCGAGGCCGCGCTGGCTGTGGTGCAGGCGTGGGAAAGCCAAAAGGCCCTCGCGGCATTGAACGACCGTCTGAAAGCTGCCGAAGCGCAGCGGGGGACAGACCTCGCCCAGAAAGCCGCCGAGCAGGCCCTGCTCAACCAGAACTGGGCCGACGCCGTAGACCAGCGCGAGGAAGACTTGGCCACGCTGCGCGCCCGGGTCGCCGCCTTGCAAAGTAGTCTGGCAGCCGTGCAGAGCAACCTCGACGCCGAAGACTCGACGCTGGGAGCCACGGTCGCCGGCCTGAGGGACCAACTGGCAATCCAGAAGGCCAAGCTCGACTCCTTGACCGCCGAAAATGCCCGCTGGACAGCCCTGGTCAATGCCTACCTGCGTACCCGTGACCAGGCACTGGCGTCACTCACCGACCCGACACACCCCGACTTCGCCGCCGCCAAAACCCTGTTCCTCAGGCCCTTCGCTACCGACGACGGCAAGCTGTGGTTCCCCGACTACGTGGCCACGTTCGACAAGCTGGCCGCAGCCCTCACGCCGCCGCCGACCGCCGACAACACGGCCGTGCGCAAGCAGGCCTTCGCCGACGTGCTGTTGTTCACCGACTATATGCAGGGCAAAGCCGGCACGGCTGGGTCGCCCAAAGAGGCTCAGACCGCCAGCGAAAAACTGTCCCGGGCCGACGACGCCTACAAAACCGTGGTTGACGCCATCCAGGGCCTGTTGACCACCGGGGCCAAAGAGACCATTCTGCGAACCGACAAGTTCCGGCTCTTCGGGTCGGTGTTGTCGCGCTCAGGTACCAAGATCACCGTCGAACCGCTGACCGCGGCCAGCGCAACCGTGGGCCAACCCATCGAGGTGCGCCGCAGTTCGTCGAAGGGTGAAACGGTGCTGGCGCGCGGCAACGTCACGGCGGTCGGGGCGAAAAAGACCGAGGCCGATCTGCTCCCTGCCACGGCTCCCCGCACCGAACCGGCTGCGGGCGACACGGTCTACCTGATTTTGAACTGAACGGAAGAAGAGGTGAGCGATGAACTTTCTGCACTGGAAAATCCCCGCCGGCAAAGGCGACCTGGTCAAGGTGAACAAGGACGTGCCCGCTTTTGTGCGCCTGCTCGATCCGCTGAACTTTGAAAACTACAAAGTGGGCCGCAAGTACGAAGGCCTTGGCGGTTGGGAAGACAGCCGTGACGTGGAGTTCGACGTGCCCTACAAGGGCACCTTTCACCTGACGATCGATCTCAACGGCGCTCCGGGTACCGTGAAAGCCACCGTGGACATTTCGCGGCGCTAGCAACCATGGAAACCGTACTCATTTTCGACCTCGACGACACCCTCATCTTGCAGGACAGAATGACCGAAGAAAGCGTCCGTTACTGCACGGTGTTCTTAGGCATCGACCCGCCCACCTTTTGGCAGACCTTCCGCAAGACCAGTCAGACCGCGTTTGAGGCCTTGCCGAGTTACGACTATTGCAGCAACGTGGGCATCAGCGCCCAGGAGGGCCTGTGGGGCGACTTTGGGGGCCTGCACCCGGCGCTCAACCAACTGCGGCAGTCGTTGGCCGAGTACCGCTTTGAGGCGTGGAGCAAGGCCCTCGAGGTGCACGGCTTTACCGACGACGCGATGGCGCGTTCGATTGCCGACGACTTTGCGTCGCTGCGCGGACGCCGCTACTACGCGTTTCCCGAGGCCGAAGCGCTGCTCAAACAACTCAAGAGGCGCTACACGCTGGCGATCCTGACCAACGGTGCCCCCGAACTGCAGTGGAGCAAAGTGCACAAGAGCGGGCTCGAAGCCTACTTCGACAGCGTGACGGTGTCGGGCGACTCGAGCATCGGCAAGCCGCGCAAAGAGATCTTCGAGGTGGTGTTCGCCAAGCACCCGACGGCCAAAAGGTTCGTGATGATCGGCAACAGCCTGCGCAGCGACATTCAGGGCGCCCGCAACGCCGGGATTCCGTGCGTGTGGTACCAGCAAGGCGACGAACCGCTCAACATCCCCGTCAGCGCCGACGCGACGATCAGGAACCTTTCCGAGCTCCCTTCGGCTTTGCAGCGGCTCGGGCTGTAACCTCGGCCACCCGGAACTTCACCATGCGCTCTATCAAATCCCACGGCAGAGGTTGAGCGAGCGGGAACTGAACCGCGCCCTTGGACCACTTGCGGCCCCCAAACTCGGCCGAGAACGCCGCGATGCCGCTGGAGGTGGGATAAAACCCCACGTGCTTGGTGAAGGCCCCGAAGTGCACCACGTTTTCGTGCCAATAGAACGTTGCCAGACCGTAGGCGATGCGCTGTTCGGCTCCCGGGATCCAAGCCGCAAGCCGGCTTTGCAGCTCACGGAGCAGCGGCTGAACCGCCGGATCGCAGGTTTCGATGTACTGGTCGACCAGGTTCCCTGCCATCGCGCTCATAGGTTGAACGGTTTGAGGAGCTTCTCGACCTCCGAGGTCTGACCCCCAGCGTCTTTGACCTTGATCTTGCCCAGCGTCCAGCCCGTCAACTTGGCGGGGTCGAGCCCGGCTTTGACCAGCGGCTCGGGGTTGAGCACGAACACGAAGTCTTTGTCGTTCTTGGCGGGGTCTTTGGCCCACTCGACCATGTTCCCTTCGCCAAGGGCCAACCCATAGTGGTCGAACTGCTCGTGGTAGCCGATTCGGTCGCGGTAGGTGGCCAGAATCTGCTCGAAGGTCTGCAACAGCTGACCTTGCACCGTGGCGGCCGACGACGGAATGGCGGTGAACTGCGTGGAACCAACGTCGAAATGGATCATGAACATCCCCTCCTCAACGAGGTACTGAGCCGTGTCGCTGGCTGGAAGCTTCGACGGGTCCAGACCAGCGGCGATGAAGGGCGCGGCCTCGAACTCGAGCTCAAAGTCGGGGCTTTCCATCTTGGCGACAGGAGCCTTGCTATCGGCGGCGCCCATCGAGGACATGCCGTTGTCGCGCGCAAAGTCTTTGGCGATAGCGAGTTTGTCACCGGCCGGCGACTCAAGCACGAAGGCCCCGTCGGCCTCGAGCCAAGTGACCTTGGTGCCGAGCGATTTGGTGAAGGTGTCGAACGAGGCGATGGCGGCCTTTCCGACCACGTCGGTTTCGGCGCACGAGAAAAGCGTCAGGGTTAGCGCGGCCAAAGCCGCCGTCAGGGAAGTTTTCATGAGGTCTCCTTTTTACTTGCGCGCGCTTATTTGCGCAGGGCCTTGATCGTGACCAGCAATTCGTCGACCACCTCGAGCTCACCCGCCTGCAAGCGCTCGACCACGCAGGTGCGCAGGTGGTTCTCGAGCAACTGTTTGCCTACCGCGTCGAGGGCCGCCTGAATGGCCGACAGCTGATGCAACACGTTGTCGCAGTAGGCGTCTTCTTCGACCATGCGCAGCACGCCGCGCACCTGGCCTTCCACCTTTTTGAGGCGGGCCGTCAGGTCGGCCTTGGTCTTGGCTTCGCGGTGGGTGAGCCGATGTTCGTGGTGCGGATCCACCGGCCTACGCCCTCAGAGTCTGGATGGTGGTGACGTCGTACCCCGCGTCGGTCACGGCGGCCCGCAAGGCGGCGTCTTCGGCCTCGGACTCGAGTTCGGCGCGGGCCTTTTTGAGGTCAACTTTGACCTTGGTGACGCCGGCAACGCCGGAAAGGGCCTTGGTGACGTGCGCCACGCAGTTGTTGCAAGTCATGCCCTCGATGCTGACGATCTTCTTCATTCTGTCCTCCTGGACGGGGAATTGCGCAGAGGCTTGAAGCGCTTGAGGCGCAGGGCGTTCGTGAGAACCGAGACCGAACTGAGCGACATGGCCGCCGCCGCGATCACGGGATTGAGAAGCGGGCCACCAAAGAGATACAAAAGGCCACCGGCGATGGGTATGCCGAGCACGTTGTAGCCAAAGGCCCAGAACAGATTCTGGTGGATGTTGCGAAGGGTGCGTCGGCTCAAGTGCAGCGCCGTGGGCACTTCGAGCAGGTCGCCCTTCATGAGCACAATGTCGGCTGACTCGATGGCCACATCGGTGCCGGTGCCAATGGCAATGCCGACATCCGCTTGGGCTAACGCGGGGGCGTCGTTGATGCCGTCGCCCACCATGCCGACCTTGCGGCCCTCAGACTGCAACTTCTTCACCTCGCTGGCTTTATCCTGCGGCAGCACCTCGGCCAACACGCGGGTGATGCCCACCTGCTGAGCAATGGCCAGGGCCGTGGGCCGCGCGTCGCCGGTCATCATCACCACCTCGAGGCCCATCTTCTGCAGCTCGGCCACGGCCTGTGCACTCGAAGGTTTGACCGTGTCGGCCACGGCGATCACCCCGGCAAGCTGGCCGTTCACAGCCACGTACATGGGGGTTTTTCCCTGGGCCGCCAGCGCCGCGACAGCGCCTTCCAGACCTTCCAGACCAGTGATTTTCGACTCGGCCAAGAAGCGCTGGTTGCCCAACCGCACTTCCATGGGCGGGGGACCCCCGGGCTCCGTCAACTTCGCGACAATGCCGTGTCCGGGCGCGGCCTCAAAGGCTGTCACCGCCGCCAGGATGAGCCCTTCGGCGCGGGCACGGGCCACGATGGCTTCGCCAAGCGGGTGCTCGGAACCGGTTTCGGCGGCGGCGGCCAGCGCAAGCAACCGGGTGGCGTCGAAACCGGCCGCAGGGAGTACGTCGGTCACTTCCGGCTTGCCCTGGGTGAGGGTTCCCGTCTTGTCGAAGACGATGGTCGTGAGCTTATGGGCCGTTTCGAGAGCGCTGCCACTCTTGATGAGCACGCCGTTTTCGGCGCCCCGGCCTGTACCCACCATGATGGCCGTCGGCGTCGCCAAGCCCAAAGCGCAGGGGCAAGCGATCACCAGAATCGCGATGGTGATCGTGAGCGAAAAGGCCGCCGTTTGCCCCGAAAGGTACCACCCGGCCCCGGCCAGCACAGCGATCACGAGCACCACTGGCACGAAGACTCCCGAAATCTGGTCGGCCAATTCGGCAATCGGGGCCTTGGAGCCCTGGGCCTCCTCGACCAAGCGGACAATTTGAGCCAGGGCAGTGTCTTTGCCCACTTTGGTGGCCCGCAGAACCAGTCGGCCGTTCTTGTTGAGCGTGGCTCCGAACACCGCGTCGCCCGCGGTCTTTTCGACGGGCAGACTTTCGCCGGTCAGCATGGCTTCGTCGACGGCGCTGGCGCCGTCCAAAACGACACCGTCGACGGGGATTTTTTCGCCGGGGCGCACCACCAACGTGTCGCCGACCTCGACGTCGGCGATGTCGATCTCGCGTTCCACGCCGTCTTTGAGCAGCGTCGCCGTTTTGGGAGTAAGCCCGAGGAGCTTCTTGATCGACTGTGAGGTACGCCCTTTGGTGACGGCCTCGAGGGCCTTGCCGAGCAGAATCAGCGTGATGATGACGCCGGCAGACTCAAAGTACAGGTCATTGACCATCCGGAAGTCGCCGAGCGCGATCTGAACGGTGGCCCAGGCGCTCCACAGCACGGCCGCCGAGGTGCCGAGCGCCACCAGCGAGTCCATGTTGGGGCTCAGCCGGAACAGCGCCGGAAAACCGATGGCGTAAAACTTGTACCCGGCCCCGAGAACCGGAAGCACGAGCAACAGCTCAAGCAGCGCGTAGCGGAGGGGATAGTCCATCGGATTCCAAGCGGCGGGAATCGGAAGGCCCAACATGCCACCCATGGCGAAGTACAGCAGGGGAAGGGCGAAAAAGGCGGACAGGCCGACCTTGTACCACCACACCAGGATTTCCTTGTCTTTGAGCTTTTGGTGGGCATCGGCCCCGGCGGCCCCGGAGTCGTTGAGCGCCTTGTAGCCGGCGTTGGCCACGGCGGCTTTGATGTCGCTCAGGCGCACGGCCTCGGGTTCGTAGGTCACCTGAGCCTTTTCGGTGGCGAAGTTCACGGCCACGCTCTGCACCCCGGCCACTTTGCCCACCGCCCGTTCGACGGCACGCACGCAGGCCGCGCAGGTCATGCCTT
The DNA here is from genome assembly GCA_037142615.1 of Spirochaetales bacterium. Classification (GTDB taxonomy): domain Bacteria; phylum Spirochaetota; class Spirochaetia; order JABEVK01; family JABEVK01; genus JAIFLN01. The sequence continues at coordinate 12,556 of JBAXAI010000036.1, forward strand.
GGATCTCCAAGGTTTCGACTTTGGTCATACCCTACCCCCGTAGGGTTACAATGTTAGCATCGATTCACTTAGAAGGCAAGCAGGGGACGCATCACCCGGGTGAGAACCAGCACGCTCTGCAGTTGAAACAGGCCGAGCCCGAGCACGACCACCCCGCTGGCGGCCAGCAAGACGGCCCGCGAACGCCCCTCCAGGCCGGTCTTCAGGGCGACGCTCAGCAGGAGCAACACGGGCAGCGTCCCCAGGGCAAACGCCAGCATCAGCAGGCCACCGTTCCAAAACCCACCTGCCGCCAGCGCCTGAAACTGCACCGTCTGGGTAAACCCGCAAGGAAGGAAGAACGTGCCCAGACCCAGCAACGCGCCCCCTCCGACGGTGCCCACCTGGGCCAGACGGTTGGAAAGGCCGGTGACCTTCTTGCCCGAGCGACCCGGGAGCCAGGCCAGCAGGTCGAGCCCCAGCAGGCTGAGACCCAAACCGATCATCGTCGCCGCCGCCAAAGCAAACAGCACCGTAAAAACCACCGGATCGAGCGCGAGCGCCTCACCCAATTGGCCCAGAACACCGCCGAGCACAAAAAACGTCGCCAGGCGCACCCCATGAAAGGCGGTGAGCGCGGCAGGAAGAGCCTGCGAGTTCCGCTGGCCGACCGACGCTGTGAACGTCATCAGCAGGCCGCCAACCAGCGCGAAACAGCTCGATACCGAGGCCAGCAACCCCAGCAGAAAACTGCCCGGGAGTTCCAACGTGTCGGGTGAAAACAGGGTAACCAGACCCGACGCCTGCAGCAACCCGAACAGCACCAAAAAAGCCGCGCCGGCACCCATGCCCCACCACTGCTCGCGGCTGATGGGAGCACGTTTGGCGTTTTCGGGGGTCAACTGGTAGCCGTGGGGCGCCAAGACGGCGTTCCAACGTTCCTGCAAAGCGCTCGGATCTTCGGGCGCTATCAGTCGGGCGCGCACCCGGGTATCACGGCGGGTGGTGGTAACTTGGGCGACGTTGGGGTCGCCGGCCACCAGTTCGTCGATGAGCGACTCGCAGGCGGGACAATGCATGCCGCGCACGCAAAAAGTGACGTCGCTCATTCGGTGAAGGCGATCTCGAAGGTGTACATGCCCATGCCGCACACGCCGAAAAGCACCTGGCCCTTCTTCTGCGCCGGGATGGCAAACTCTTTGTAGCCCGAAGGCGGCAACACGACTTGCACCTTGTACTCAGGCAGTTGAAACACCCGTGAACAGTCGGCGGTCTTGTTGGTGTACACACGGAGCACCGACTTGACGCCCGCCTTGGCCGACATTTTGAGCGGAAAGTAGCCGCCCTTGGCCAGAACCACCAGGTTCTGGGTGCCATCGGTGTCGAAGCCGGACTTCAGCTCGACACCGTCTTTGGTCCAGTTCGAAGCTAGCTTTTGGGCGGCCGCCTCGACACGATTCTCCGCGAAGCCGAGGAGCGGCAACAAGAAAAGAAAACCAAGGACGAGATGCTTTTTCATCGGGTAACCCTCAAGGGCGACATTAGCACAAAGTGACTAGTAATTCTTCCCGCACCCGCTAGACTAAAGGGAAAAGGTTGCTCTGTGGACAATTCAGCCGAAGTCTTTGCCAAGGTCTTTCACCTGAGCCCCGATGCGGTAACGATCAGCCGCCTCGCCGATGGGGTCATCCTCGCCGTCAACGAGGCCTACACGTCGATCACCGGCTATGCGGCCGAGGAAGTCCTCGGAGAATCCTCGGTTTCGCCCAAAGTATCAAACTGGTACAACCCGTCAGACCGACTTCTTCTGATCAATGGACTCCGAGGCACGGGCGAGGTTCAGAACATGCAGGCCAATTTCCGGCGCAAAGACGGCGAGCTGTTGATCGGCCTCGTTTCGGCAAAAATCCTTGACATCGAGGGGAGTCCCTGCCTTTTGGCCGTGATCCGCAACATCACCGAACTCGTGCATTTGCAAGACCAGTTGGCCGAAAGCCACCACGACTTTGAAACCGTCTTCGAGAACTCGGCCGACGCCATCCTCGTATCGGAACTTGACGGACGCATTGTCAGCGCCAACACGACGGCGTGCCAAAGTCTGGGTTACACGCTGGCAGAACTGCAGGCGATGCGGGTTTCGGAAATCAACGCGCCCGAGACTCTGGCCGACGTTCGGGCGAAGATCGAGTTGTTGCAGCGCGATGGACGGCTTCTCAGTCTGGTGACCCACCTCACCAAGGACGGCAGGCACATTCCCACCGAAGTGAACTCACGCATCGTTGAGTTTCAGGGGGGCCAGCGGGTGCTGACGATCGCTCGAGACGTGAGTGGGCGCTTGGGAACCGAGGCGGCCCTGCTCGACAGCGAACGCCGCTACCGCCTGATCTTCGAAAACTCGGGCACCTCCAACTCCATCTTTGATCTGGACTGCCGCCTCGTGCTTCAAAACTCAGAATCGAGGAAGACGCTGGGGGTTGAACCTGATGCGTTGGGCCGAACTGTCGAAGAGATCTTCGGCGCCACCCAGGGTGGACTGATCCGGCGCCGAATGCTGGAAGTGCAGCAATCCAAATTGGGCATTACCCATGAATCGACCTTTACGCTGCCCGACGGCGAGCGGACGTTCCAGTCGAGTTATCAACCCGTTCTCGACGACCGCGGGCTGCTGATCGGCATCCAGGTAATTTCGCGCGATGTGTCTGAGGCCCGCCGCCTTGACCTGCGCCTGAGGCAAACCGCCCGGCTCGAGGGCATCGGGGTTTTGGCCGGCGGCATTGCCCACGACTTCAACAATCTGCTCGCAGGGCTTTCCGGGAACCTCGAATTGGCCCAGATGAACCTGAAAGCAGGCAAGCCCGAGGTGGCCTTGGACCGGCTCGAGAAGGCCGCCCAGGTGTTCCAACGCGCCAAGTCGCTGACCCGCCAACTGCTGACCTTTGCCAAGGGCGGCGCGCCCAACCCACAACCGCAAATGCTCAACCAACAGCTCAAGGAATGGGCCGAGTTTTCCTTCAGCGGGAGCGAGGTCTCAATCTTGCTCGACCTGCAAGAGGACCTTTGGCTGTGCGAATGCGATGCGATGCAGATTGGTCAGGCCGTCGATAACTTGCTGATCAATGCCAGGCAGGCTTCTCCGGACACCGGCTCGGTGGTGCTCAAGGCCGAAAACTGCCTGCGCGACCGGCCGTACCTGGCCATCCACGTCACCGACCAGGGTCCAGGGGTTCCCGTCGAGCTCCGAGAGAAGATTTTCGACCCGTTCTTCACCACCAAGGCCAGCGGAAGCGGTCTGGGGCTGGCTTCGGCGCTTTCTATTGCCCGCCAGCACGGGGGCTGGATCGAGGTGAGTTCGCCTTCGGGCCGGGGTTCGACGTTCAGCTTGTTCCTGCCGGCCACCCCGGGGCCCAAGGGCTTGCAGAAGCTGGAGGCAAAAGTCCGCTACCAAGGGAGCGGCACGATTCTTCTGATGGACGACGAGGAGTCGCTCCGCGAAGCGGTCGCCGAAATCCTCCGGACGCTGGGCTTTGACGTGGTGCCGGTCTCGGACGGTTTGGAAGCGCTGCGTATGTTTCAGACCGAACGCGAACGCGGTGTGAACTTCCGGCTCGCACTGTTGGACCTGACCATCCGTGGCGGCCTCAACGGGGTGGCGACGGCAAGCGGTCTGCGGGGACTGGATCCGACGTTGCCGTTGTTGGCCATGAGCGGCTATTCCGAGGATTACTATCCGGAAACGCTCGCCCTGAGCGGGTTCGACAGCCTGCTTGCCAAGCCGTTTACGCTTAACGAGTTAGCAACAGCCATCCGTGCCATCGTTCCAAGCGACTAACGGCACAATACTAGAACGAGGTCCCTTGGCGCACCACTTCGGCCGCCTCGGGACTGGGCGCCATGATGACATTGTCGAGCGTGCCCCAGCGCTGCGGATGGTCTTTGGCGAGGTAGATCGCGCGCTCATCCATCGTCAGACCCATGGGCCCACCCCGGTGAAACTCGAGCGTCCAGCCCAGATTGACCAGCATCGGCAGGCAGGCCGCGAAGTCCCAAAGTTTGAACTTGGTGATGCAAGCCCCGTAGCTCCCGGCCGCCAGGCGCACCATGTTGAACACAGAACTGCCGGTCACCTGCACGTAAAACGGCAGGTTGTAGTCGCCCTCGCGGGCCAACTGCTGACTGATGCTGATCATGCTGCCGCGCGGCAAATCGCGGTGGGTGGGGCCCTTGAGCTCGTGGGGAAGGCCGAGTTTTTCGTTCCAAGTGTCGGGGTCGGTGCCGAGCTTCTCGCGGAAGGTCTTGCCCTGGCGGGTGTAGTACAGTTCTCCCAGAGCGGCCAGTAACACCACGCCTTCGGTGAGTACTCCGGCCTCCATGAAGCCGATCGACACGCCCCAGTTGGGCAGATTGTTCGAAAACGGCGCTGTGCCGTCGATAGGATCGATGATCCAGGCCTTTTGGCGGAAGGCTTCGGCCAAGTAGCCCTCGGTTTGGTCGGCGATGGTTTCCTCACCCAACAGGTAAACGCCTTCGCCGGGTCGGTTCAGCTGCTCGGTCAGGTAGGCCTCGATGGACTTATCGGCCAACGTGACGATGGAATCGTCGGACTTGTACTCGCGGGCGGGGTAATCGAAGTACGAAAGGGCCATGCGGCCACAATCCAGCACCAAGGGAAGGAGGCGTTCGAGGTTCCACGTTGTCATGGGTCAATGTAGCTTCCCATGGCCTTTTCTTCAAGGACGTGGTAAACCAAAAGTCTTCATGAAACCCTTTGATCTGGTGTTTCTCGCGCTCAGCCTGACGCTGACGGCGGGCACCGCGTGGGCTGTTCTGGCCCCAACGAACACCCCGCTTCGCCTCGAGGTGCAGACCGACAAGGCCCTGTACTCTTACCCTCTGGAGGTGGATCAGACCGTGAAGGCCGAGGGACCGTTGGGAATCACTTTGGTGCACATCGAAAAAGGCACCATCCACGTGGAAGACTCACCCTGTACCAACAAGGTTTGCATCGCCATGGGCACCATCCGCTCCAGCGGCCAGTGGGTGGCGTGTTTGCCCAATCACGTGTTTGTGCGGATCACTGGGGGCGCCCAGACGCAGGATTCGGTCGATGCCGGCGTCTTCTAGCCCTCGGGCACAAGCCCGCCTGCCGCTGGTGGCCTTTTTCGGCGCGCTCAGTTTGTTCTTCGCCACGCTCGAATACCTCTTCCCCACCCCTCCTTGGTTCAAGCTGGGTCTGAGCAACCTTCCGATGCTCATTGCGCTGGATTTCTTTACGCTGCCAGAGCTTCTGTTGCTCCTGGTGCTCAAGGTTGTCGGTCAGGGCATCGTCAACGGAACGCTGGCCAGTCAGGCGTTCGTGCTTTCGGCGGCGGGCAGCCTGGCCAGCTTCGTGGTGATGTACATGGCCTTCCGCCTGATTCCACGCCGTTGGGTGTCGCTCATCGGCCTGAGCTTGGCCGGTTCGATGGCCAGCAACGCGGTGCAAGTGGGCCTGTCGATGGCGTGGATTTTTGGGCCTGCGTCGGGCATCATCGCCCCGTGGTTTCTGGGTCTGGGCACGGCCAGCGGCTTGGCCATCGGCTGGGGGGCCGAAACGCTGCAGCGGCATTCGCGCTGGCTGAGGAGGGTCAAACGTGGCCAAAGTGCGACAGCCTAAGCCGCGTCGGCCCAAAAGGCCAGACCTCCTCGACACGCTGGTGCACCCGACCCTCCGCTTTGTGTGGGGTCTGGCGCTGATCGCCGTACTGGTACTGGCCCCGCGCTGGGAAACCCGGGCGGCGGTGATGCTCTTGGGCGCCGTGCTGGCCACGCTGGCCGGCAAGCGCATCAGCTTCGGGTACTTCCTCGTGTTGGCCGGTACGGTGGTGTTCTTTCACTTGCTCGCACCCTTCGGCAAGGTCCTGGCCAGTCCGCTGGGCTTTCCCCTTACCGAGGGAGCACTGCTGGGGGGCTGGAAGAACGGACTGACCATGGCGGGTTTGGTGTTCGTCAGCTTGGGAACCATCAGCCGGAAGTTGCACCTCCCGGGCCGTTTCGGCGAGCTGTGGGCCCTGACCTTTGCCTGGTACGAACGCCTCATGGAGTCCAAGAACCGAATCCATCCCCGCGCAATTCTCCTTTCGGTGGACCGCATTCTGGAACACCATTACCCTACACTTCCACGGGACGAGGGTGACGAAAGCGCGAGTCCGCTGTGGACCGCCGGCCTCCGCGAGCCGCACACGGCCACCACGGTGTGGGGCTGGCTTCTCGTGTTGGCGACGATTCTGGCCACGACAACTCTGGGGGTGTTGCTGAAATGAAGACTACCGACGACAAGCCCGTGCTGCTGGTTTGGGCCAGCAAGAACGGTGGCACCGAGACCCTCGCCCAGCGCTTGATGGAAGTGCTCACCAAGCAGAAGATCGCCGTCGAAATGAAGAACGTGAAAGACGTGGACCTGAGCGCGCTTTCGGAGTACCGGGCCCTGGTGTTCGGCAGCCCGACCTACGGCTCGGGAGACCTTCATCCGGCGTGGGACAAACCAGAACGCGCGCTACGCGACCTGCAACTGCCGGAGATGCCCTTTGCGACCTTCGGTTGCGGGGCCTCGCGCTACCCGACGCCACACTGGGCGGTCGACATCCTGGAAAACCGCCTGAAGAACTGCGGAGGCAAGCGCCTGATCGCCGGCCTCAAAATGGACACCTTGCTCGGCCTGCGGGTCCGCGATGCCGACCCCTGGGCCAAAGACCTCGCCAAGGCCCTCCTCGCGCTAGTTTAGGAAGTGTTCGGCTTGGTCGTTCGTGCGGTAGGCTTGGTAGTCGGCCGTGGTGAACCACAGCGCCAGCTCGCGTTCGGCGTCTTTGGCGTCGGCCGAAGCGTGGATGAGGTTGCGCACCGCAGTGCCCAGCGCCTTGGTGGCAGCGTAGGTATGGTGGGCGTAGTCGCCGCGGATGGTGCCGGGAGCCGACTTCAGCGGTTCGGTGGCGCCGCAGACTTTGCGAACGTTTTCGATGGCGGAAACCCCTTCGACGGCGAACGCCACGACGGGACCCGACACGATGAAGTCGATGAGCGCGTTGCGCACGGCCTCACCGTGGCGAACCGCGATATCTTCGTAGGTGTAGTGTCGGCCGGCAAGCTCGCGGCTGGCGGTCACCAGTTTCAGGGCGGTGATTTTGAGTCCCTGCCGCTCAAAGCGCATCAGAATTTCACCGACCAGGCCCCGGCGCACGCCATCGGGCTTGATCAGACAAAGGGTAGTTTCCATGGGGCGTATTGTCCGGTTTTTCGGGCCTTTGACAAGACCCTTCTTTGGGGCTACCTTGACCGCCATGCGCCGTTTTGCGCCCTTCCTTTTTGTGCTGACTCTGGGGCTAGCCTCCTGCGGGCCGTCGAGACCGACCTACACCGACCGCGTGCAGGACTTGCCCGCCGAAAGCGCCGACGCGAGGCTGTTGGAGCTGGCGCATCTTCTTTCCGGGAAGAACTTTGCCGAGTCGACTAAGCTTGCCGAGGTTTGGAAGCAATGGCTGGTCTCTATTCAGGTAGGGGTTCCCTTGCAGGAAGGCAACAACTTCACCTTTGTCTACTACGATGCCGGCGACCAACTCGACGCAGTCTGGCTTCAGGCCTCATTCTGTCCTTCGGCGCCGCTGCCGATGGAGCGCTGGCAGAACTCGCGGCTGTTCTACCGTTCGTTTATCATCCTGAAGCCTGCATTGTTGCACTACCACTTCGTTTCGTCGGGCACGAATCCCGACTCGTATCTTGCAGATCCGTTTCATCCCGATGTGGCCCCGGGCGATAACGCCGAAAGCACGTTTCCCAAACTGGCCGATCCACGCATCCACGCCATCGATGCGGCGCTCGAGCCGGGTTTGGCGGGCCAGAATCTGCGAATCCTGTTGCCGCCCGGCTACGACAGGGACCTTTCGCACACCTGGCCACTGATCGTGCTTGTCGGCCGCACGGGCACCCACTGGGACGAGGTCATCACACCGGCGTTCGACAACGGGACGGTTCTGCCCAATATCGTGGTGGCCTTGATCCCCGATCCTTCCCGGCCGCTCACGGCAGCCTCGCTTGCCCTTAAGTGGTCGCAGGAGCTGCAGCCCTGGTTGGCGTCGCACTACCGGATTACCTTGGGGCCGGCGGGCACCTTCCTGCTGGGCTGGGGCGAGGAGTCCAAGGCAGCGTTGGAGGCAGCGGCAGCCCATCCCGATTTCTTTGGTCACGCTTGGGCACCCCCGGCCGGTACCAACACCAACGACCTCAACGTTTGGAACCAAAACATCGCCCAGGTGCTCCGCACCTACTTTCTCAAGGTGGCCCCATGAAGTTATTCTCGTTCCTTCACAGCGCTCTGACACCTTTCCATGCCACGGGGCTGCTCGCAGAACAACTGCTCAAGGCTGGCTACCGCGAAGTGGCAGAAACCGAGGCGTGGAGCTTCCAGCCGGGCGACAAGCTGTTCTTGCGACGGGATTCCGGGTCGCTGGCCGCCTGGATCGCAGGCTCCGACCCCACTGCGGGCTTTCGTATCGCTGCCGCCCACACCGACAGCCCTTGCTGGAAACTCAAGCTGGCGGGTCAGACCCGGGATGCGTCGGGTGTGGTGCGCATCGGCACCGAGGTGTACGGGGGCCCCATCCATGCCACCTGGTTTGATCGTCCGCTTTCGATCGCCGGTCGGATCCTGGTGCGCTTTCAGGGGGGGCTGGCCGAACTCGTGGTGAGAACCCCCGCGCTGGCCGTGTTCCCGAATCTGGCCATCCACTACAACCGCGAGGTCAACAAGGGGCAGGCCTACGACCTCGGGGACCACCTCACCTTGCTGGCGGCGCTGGGTACCGCCCCCGACCTGCAGTCATGGTTGGCCACCGAATATGGCTTTGCCACAGAGGACTTTGTGTCTGGGGACTTGTTTGCCGTCGATGCCGAAACACCGGTCGCCCTGGGACAGGACGGGTTGTTTCTCGCCCCGCGGGTCGACAACCTGGCAGGCTGCCATGCGGTGGCCGAGGCCTTGATTGTCAGCGACAAGCCTTCACCCTCAACACGCGTGGCGCTGTTTTTCAATCATGAGGAAATCGGCTCCCGCTCGTCGTCGGGTGCCGATTCGGCGTTTGTCCCCGATCTGCTCGATCGCCTGACCGGTGCGCTGGGAGGCAGCCGCGATGACCACTTCCGCGCCAAAGCCGCCTCGTTCCTGCTGAGCGTCGATGCGGCGCATGGGGCCCACCCCAACTGGCCGGGCCAGCACGATGCGGAATACTCGCCACGCTTGGGCGGCGGACCGGTGCTCAAGGCGAGCGCCCGCCACAGCTACGCCACGACAGCGGCCGGCGAGGCCTTGGTCCGCGAGGCCGCCCGCCGCGCCGTGGTGACGCTGCAGAGCTACATCATGAAGTCGACGCTGGTACCGGGAAGCACGGTGGGCCCGCTGTCGACCGCGATGGCCGGTCTGTCGGGCGCTGACGTAGGCATTCCGCTTTGGGCCATGCATTCGGCCCGCGAAACGGCCCACCTGCGCGACCAGGATGCGATGATCGCCCTTGTCACCGAACTATTCGGCTGACTTGACCCGTATCCAGAGCTCTTCCTGCTCGTGAAGCGACCTCGCCGTCAGCTCCTGCGACCCCCCAGCCAGGACTTCCATGCGCCTAAAGCGACGTTCGTACTTGGCGTTGCCGGCGATGAGCGCAGTTTCGGCATCGAGGCCCAGCTTGCGGCCGAGCGCACCCACGGCGAACAGAAGGTCACCGTATTCTTCCGCCAGCGCGGGGCGATCCCCCGAGGCGATTTCGTGTTCCAGCTCCTCGAGCTCCTCGCGTACCTTGGCTACCACCTCGGCCGGGTTGCGAAAGTCAAAGCCGGCCCTGCTCGCCCGTTTTTGCAGTTCTTGTGCCCGCATCAGCGTAGGCAGGGACTTGGCCACCGTGTCGAGCGCCGATTCGTGCTGGGCCCCCATGCCACCGGTCTTGGAGGCCTTTTCGGCCGCTTTGATCACATCCCAGTTGCGTTTCACGTCCTCGGAGGTCTCGGCCAAGGCGTCACCGAACACATGCGGGTGGCGGCGGATCATCTTGTCGCAAATGGTATCGACCACATCGCTTACCGAGAAGTGACCGGCCTCACTCGCCATCTGGGCGTGAAACACCACCTGGAGCAGCACGTCGCCGAGTTCTTCCTTCACGTGGTTCGGATCACCAGACTGCACGGCTTCCACCAGCTCAGCCGACTCCTCCAACAGGTACTTGAGCAGACTTTCGGGGGTCTGTTCGCGGTCCCAGGGGCAACCATCGGGGGCCCGAAGTCGTTCCATGATGTCGACGAGTTTCTGCATGTTGCCAGTTTATCAGGGCGCCACCCGTAAGGAAAGACGGCGACGCCTTATGGCCTTTGGGTGCGAAGTTTTCGGCGGGCGGCCGATAAATCGGTGTATCATGGGCTCATGCCGGTCAAACTTCTGCTTATCGGGGCGGGACTCCGCGGGAAGGACGCGTACGGCGCTTGGATCGCCAAGAATCCGCAGCGGGCCACCTTGTTGGGCGTTGCAGAGCCGGACCTAGCCCGATTGGCGGAGGTGTCGATCACCCACCGGATTCCTCCCGAAGGCCAGTTTCGCGACTGGAGGGAACTGCTGGCCGCGGGAATTAGGGCCGACGCCTGCTTGGTTTGCACCCAGGATGACCAGCATGTGGCCCCAGCTCTCATGGCTCTGGCGGCAGGCTACGACGTGCTCCTCGAGAAGCCTATGGCTCTGAACCCGGCAGACTGTCGGCGCTTGGTTGAAGCAGCAGAGTCGTCGGGCCGGCGTCTGAGGGTGTGCCATGTGTTGCGATACACCGAGTTCTTCGCCACCGTGAAGTCAACTCTCGACAGCGGAGTTCTGGGAAGAATAGTCCACATCAACCACAGTGAAAATGTTTCTTGGTATCACTTTGCCCACAGTTTTGTGCGGGGAAACTGGCGAAGCGAAGCCACCTCGAGCCCCTTTGTTCTGGCAAAAACCTGCCACGACCTTGACCTGCTGTTCTGGCTGGCGGGCGAGGAACCGGAGTGGGTGCATTCCTTTGGGCAACGCAGTTTCTTCCGCTCGGAAAACGCACCCACCGGCGCAACTCCACACTGCGGCGGTTGCCCCCACAGTTCCAACTGCCTGTGGTACGCGCCCAAACTCTATCGGCGCGGTGAAGATCTACTTTCCCTTCCCCAGCGGTCGCGGAACCCCCTGCTTAGGGCCGCTTCCCGCTTGGCCGTGGCTACGGTCAGGGCCCGAAGCCCAAACTACCAGTGGAAAGGCTGGCCGACGTCGGCAACAACCAATGACCTCACGCCGGCGGGGGTCGAGCGCGCGCTGGCAAGCGGACCGTACGGTCGGTGCGTGTTCGCGTGCGACAACGACGCGCCCGACCACCAGTTGGTGTCGCTGCAATTTCCCTCGGGTCTGACAGCGACCCTGACCGTGACCGGCTTGTCCGATAAGGAAGGCCGGACTCTCCGCATTGAGGGCTCCGAGGCCACCCTGCACGGCAGCTTTGCTACGGCAGGCCAAGAACTGGAAGTGCATGAGCACCGAACCGGAAAGCGCCGAAAGGTGTTTCGAAGGGGCTTCCATATTGGCGACCACGGCGGCGGTGATGCGGGTTTGATGGACGATTTCATCGCCAGTTACGATGCTTCCCGTTCCGGCCTTCCGGAGCTCGCGTCGGGACGAGCCTCATTGACAAGTCACTTGATGGCCTTTGCGGCCGACCGATCCCGGAAAGAGAACCGGGTAGTTTCCCTCAAGGAGTTCCTATGACCAGAGCCCAACGAAACCTCACCCTGCTCATCATTGCCCTGATGATGCTGGTGCTCAACACCGAAGGAAGCGTCATGTCGCCCAAGCTGGCCACCATCGAAGCGGAGTTCGGCGTCACTGACTCGCAGATCGGCCTCATGATGGGGTTGTTTACCATCATCGGCGCCGTAGTTTCTCTGTTCTGGGGCTACTTTGCCGACAAGACCAGCCGCAAGTTCCTGTTCCTGCTGGCCATTTTGATTGGCGAGATCCCTTGTGCGCTGACGGCCTTTGCCACCGACTACTCGGTGTTCTTCGCGCTTCGTATTCTCGCGGGCATAGGCCTCGGCGCGGCGTTTCCGCTCGTGTTTGCCATCATCGGCGATGTGTTTGACGAAAAGCAGCGACCCTGGGCCAGCGGCATGATCTCGGTGGCTATCGCGGTGGGCACCATCGCGGGCGGGCTCATCGGTGGCTTCGTTGGTGGCGAGCACGAATGGCGCCTGCCGTTCCTGATCGCGTCGGTGCCAAACTTCGTGTTCGTGGCGCTGTTCTGGTTCTTTACCCCCGAAACCAAGACGGCCGCCAGCGAAGAAGCCACCGCCGAACTGGTCGCGTCGGGCTATGTGTACCCCAAGACCATCAAGCTTGCCGACTACGCCGGGCTATTCAATACCAAGACCAACCTGTACCTGCTGCTGCAGGGAATCGCAGGCACCATCCCGTGGGGCTCCTTCTTTTTCATCAACAAGTACCTCAACGAGAACAAGGGCCTGAGCGTGGGCGACGCCACCATCGTCTACCTCGTTTTCGGGCTGGGCATGGTGCTGGGCAACGTGTTCGGCGGGCAAATCGGTGGCGCCCTGTTCCGCAAGGACCCCAAGCTCGTGCCCATTTTTTGCGGGGTGACCACGTTGCTGGGCGCCGCAGCCGTCATCTATGTGGTGCTGTGGGCGCCGGCAAACCTGATTCTCTTGTCGATACTGGGTTTTGGTGCCGCCTGCCTGGCCGCGATGACCGGGCCGAACGCGAAGACGATGTTGCTCGACACAAACCCACCCGAACACCGAGGAGCGATTTTCTCGATCTTCAACATCACCGACTCACTCGGAACCGGCTTTGGACGCTTCGTGGCCGGGATGCTTTCGGGGGCCTTTGGCCTGGCGATGGCCTTGGCCTTGTGCTCACTGATGTGGGTGTTTTGCACGGTGTTCCTCATTCTGGCTGCTGTGCCCTTCGTGAAGGACATCGCGACCCTGAAGACCCGTTTGCAGGCAGTGGCGCAGGAAATGCGGGGTTAGGCAGCCCTCAGGAGCCTGTTGAAGCGTGGCGGGGGAGGCGGATCGTGAAGGTGGTTCCGGTGCCCAGCTTGGAGGCCACCTGAATTGTCCCGCCGTGGTCTTCGATGATGCCCACCGAGATCGACAGGCCCAACCCCGTGCCCTTGCCCACGTCTTTGGTGGTGAAGAACGGCTCGAAAATACGCTTCTGATTCTCCTCCGAGATCCCCTGCCCGTTGTCGGTCACCGAAACCCACACCGAATGTTGGTCCGACCAACTTCGTACCGTGATTACCCCGGTGTCGGGGATAGCGTCGGCGGCGTTGGTGAGCAAGTTGATAAAGACTTGCTCCAGCTTCCCCGCCTGGGCCAGCAGGTTCGGCACGGGCTCGAGGGTCGTTTCGACGCGGCAATGGTACTTCAACTTGTTGTTGACGACCTTGAGCGCTTCCTTGAGCACGTCGTTCAGGTTGCACGGTGCGGGGGCGCCGCTGTCGGCGTGGGCGAACGAACTCAGGCCCTTGACGATGTCTCGAATGCGCACCGCTCCTTTTTCCGCGTCCGAAAGGATCAGCCCGGTGTCTTTCAGGACAAACGCAAGGTCGTCACTGGCCAAGGCTTGGTCCCACCCCCGCACCGCAGCGCTCACTGCTTTCGGGTCGGCTGGACCACGATCTGTTCTTGACGCCTTCACCGCCACGCCTCCAGCGGTGACGAGCGACTGCATGTAACGAAAGTACTCCGACAGCGTGCGCACGTTCGACAGGATGTACCCCGTCGGGTTGTTGATTTCGTGGGCGATGCCCGCAGCCAGTCGACCCAGCGAGGCCATCTTCTCTTGCTGGACGAGGGAACCCTTGGTCAGCTGGACGACTTCGAGCGCTTCTGAAAGTTCGGCAGTCCGTTCCTGCACCCGCTCTTCCAGGCTCTCATTCAGCTTCTGGAGCCGCTCTTCGTATTCGAGTCGAGCCTGCTCGGCGGCACGCCGCTCGGTGACGTCGATAAAAGTGACAACAACCCCGGTGATCTTGCCGTGCTCAAGTTGAGGGTAAGACCAGTACTCGGCGGGCAAAAGCGAGCCATCGGCTTTCCAAAACACCTCGTTTTCGACGTGCGAGGGCAGGCCGGCCAGGATGGCCCGGTGAATCTGGCATTCTTCCAACGGGAGGGGCTGGCCGTCTTCGCGGTGGTGGTGAATCAGCTCGTGCATGGAGCACCCAATGAGCATTTCGGGATCCTTGTAGCCCAGCATTCGGGCGCAAGCCGGGTTGGCAAAGGTACACAGACCGTCGAGATCGAGGCCGTAGATGGCTTCTCCGGTGGAATCGAGGAGCAGCTTGACCTGCTCGGCGCTCCGGCGCAGTTCGGACTCGGCGTTGCGGGACTCGGTGACATCCCACTGAAGTCCGCTCACTTGGGTGACGGTGCCCTGTTCGTCGCTGACGGTCGTGGCGACCGCGCGCAGGATTTTCTGGGGCCCATAGGTCGGCACTACCCGGAACTCGGTATCAAACGTCACTTCGCCCGCCACGGAATGAAGGAGCAGCGACTCGGCCGCCCCGCGATCCTGAGGATGGATGCTTTGGCGCCACCATTCGTAGGTTGGTTGTTCGGTTCTGTTCAAACCGAACAGCTCGAACATCCGGTCGTTCCACGCCATTTGGTCGGTGGCCAAGTCCCAGGTCCAGATGCCCAAACGACCGGCTTTGGCCGCCAGTTCGGTGCGCACCACCGTGCTTTGCAGTTCGACTTCCACCCTCCGGCGCTCGGCTACCTCGGCCGAGGTCTTGAGCAGGAGTTGCACGACGAAAGCAACCAGGATCGACACGAGGAAACCGAACAGCGCGGCCAAAGCGGGGAGCGCGGTGAGTTGGCTTTCTACGTACGAGGGCGTGGGCCGTACGACGATCCGAAGGGTGTGATAGAGAAGCTGGGTCTGCGAACTCACCTCGGGAAGATTGGCAGCGGGAGGGCTAGGAGCGGTCCAGTCCCCGGTTTGGTACACCGACTGGTTTTCGAGGAGCACCTGGATCTGGAAATCTTCCTTCAACGCGCGCAGCCGCTTGGTGGCGAACACGTAGTCGAACCACTTTTCCAGCCGGAACACGGCGAGGACAGACCCCTGAAAGCTGCCACCGGCGTAGACCGGGAAAAAGACGAGCACGCCTTTTCCGCCCTGAACCAGCTCCACGGGGGGCGTCAGGGTTGGTTCGTGGCTGGCTCGGGCCGCGGCGAGGGCCGAGCGGCGGATTTCCTCAAAGCTCAGGTTGAGACCCTGCGCCTTCTCATTCCCTTCCAGCGGCACCACGAGCCGAATGACCGAGTCCCTATCGACCCATTCCAGGGCCTGAAAGCCGGGAGAATCCGAGAAGTACGATTGGGCGTCGCGGAGGAAGTCAGACGCCGCAAGTTCGGTCGTTCCCGGGGGTATCTGGGCGAGGCGCTGCAGAGCCGGCACGCGGTTTCGGAGGTCGGCTTCGGTTTGATCGGCGAGGTACTGGGCTTCCGAAGAGACGTGTGACAACAGAGTATCGTGCTCACGGTTCATCATGGTGACCCACAGGATGAGGACAAGTGAGGCGAGCAACAAACCAACGAGGAGGGGAAGGCCCTTGCGCCCAGCAGTAGCAATCTTCATGGTGTACCTGGGAATTGCCAGCAAGCGCCGTGCCAGACTCAGGGAGTCGATTCCGGGCCTTTCTGTGCAGTTTACTTCACACTGTGCCTCAGGGTTGCACACTCTGGCGGCGACACCAGCGAACGGCTAGACTGGAGTCATGGTTCCCCTCCAGCAAGATTCTTCCCCCAGCCGTCTCGGTTTGGTCCGGCTTCCCGGGCACAGAGACCGGTTTGCCCTGACCGACAACCTCACCGGCTGGTTCGAAGGGTTCACTCACGGACCGACCCTCGGCGGCGGCTACATGGTGCGTGACGAGTTTGTCTTCGAAGGCTGGGCCAGCGAAGTGAACGGCCGTCCGGTGGACCGGGAGTTCAAAGCCCTCAGCGACACGGTCTTTCCCTGGGGCCAGCGGATCGACTATCCGGGCCTTTGTGAAGAGCTTTTGTTGCACTCCGGGCGCCGCATCCTCTCGTTGCGCGTAACAACCGAACTCGCGGCCACGATCCACATCGTGCCGTTTTGGCTTGATCCTTTCCCGAAGAGCCTTAAACGTGGCACCGTGGTCCGCCGTACCGCGAACTCGCTCACACTCCACTTGATTTTTGGCGAAACTGACGCCGAGTTCCGCGCCAACCAGGACGTGGCCCGCAAAGCGGACCTGTGGGAGGCCGAGGTAGCGCGCCGCGTGGCGACTTTGACCGACACGTGGATACGCACCGGCGACAACGCCTTTGACCTCGCGCTGTTTTGGGCC
Organism: Spirochaetales bacterium; assembly: GCA_037142615.1. Lineage (GTDB taxonomy): Bacteria > Spirochaetota > Spirochaetia > JABEVK01 > JABEVK01 > JAIFLN01. The sequence continues at coordinate 28,956 of JBAXAI010000036.1, forward strand.
CAAGCCTCGGCCCGCAGCTTTGTGACCACCGAGTTCGGCACCGGCCTCTGGGCGGGTTTGCCGTGGTTTAAGGACAACTGGGGCCGAGACACCTTCATCTCGCTGCCGGGCACTCTCTTGGTGACAGGTCAGTTTGCCCAGGCGCGCGCGGTGCTCGAGAACTTCGCGCGCTATCAAAACCTCGACCCGGCAGACCCCAACTACGGCCGCATTCCCAACCGCGTCAACCGCAGCGAGGTGCTGTACAACACCGTCGACGGCACGCCCTGGATGATCCGCGAGGTGCTCGAATACGCGCGCGTCAGTGGTGACCTCGCGTTTGCTCTGGCCCAAAGGCCAATGATCCGCCGCTATGTCGATGGGGCGCTGCGGTACTTTGTGGATGACGAGGGCCTTTTGTGCCACGACGACGCCGACACTTGGATGGACGCCCGGATCGCCGGGGCCACGCCTTGGAGCCCTCGAGGAAACCGCGCGGTCGAGATTCAAGTGCTGTGGATCACGGCGCTCGACGTGGGCGCCGAGCTCGCACGGCACGACCACGACACCGAGGAGTCCTTCTTCCAGGGGGCAGCCGAACGCGCCCGCACAGCCTTCGTTCGGCTCTTTGTCCACGGTGAGGGGTCGTCTGCCTCCTTGTGGGACCGAATCGACGCGACCGGTATCCCTGACCCTCGCCTGCGGCCCAACGCGCTGATGGCGGTCAGCATTCCCCTGCGGCCTTTGCTGACCGCCGAAGTTCGTGACGCGCTGGTGCGGTCGTCGGTCGAAGCCCTGTTGTTGCCTTACGGGGTGCTGTCGCTGGGGTCCGACGACGCGGACTTTCACCCCCGCCACGAGAACCCCGTGTATTGGCACAAGGACGCCGCCTACCACAATGGCACTGTCTGGGGCTGGAACGCCGGCTTTGTCGTGGCCGCTTTGTCGGCGTGCGGCTGGCCCAACCTGGCCTGGAAGCTGACTCAGAACCTGGCCGACCAGATTCTGCAGCTGGGCACGCTCGGAACGATGAGCGAGCTGCTCGACGCCCAACCCGATGCCAACGGGCGCTTGGTGCCCACGGGAACCTTTTCGCAGGCCTGGAGTGTGGCCGAGTTTGTCCGCAGCGCTTGGCAAGATACTCTGGGCCTCAAGCCGGACTTACTTCGTGGTGTTCTGGAGGTGGTGCCTCACTTGCCGTCGGCTTGGACCAAAGTCAGCGCGCGCACCCGCTTCGGCGAGCGCTGTCTGGACCTGACGGTTGTGCAGGAGCCCCTCGAGGGCCGACAAGGTGCGCTCAAACAAGTGTGGACCCTAACAGGCGCTCCGGACTTTCCTCCGGTGGAGCTCGACGGCCGAATCTACCCGTGGACCTCGGCGATTCTGACTCTCGAGCGTGTGGTCGAAGTCGCCCAAAACGAGCCCGAGTTCGCGACGCTTGCTGAGGGAGCCGTCTACGCGGTTCTAGCGGCGGGCGATGTCCTTTTGCGCCATCGTTCCAGTTGACGGATCTGGTGCCCGGGCTTATTCTCTTGGGGATACTAAACCGGTTCAGTCCGTGGTTTCACTTTAGCTGGAGGTCGTATGTTCCGTTCACTTGCCGCTCTTTTCGTCTGTTTGTTGGTTCCCGCGCTATGGGCTGAGCCCGAAATGGCGCCCGGCACGATTGAAAACCTGTCCAACCCTCTGATGGACAAAATTCTCGCCGCGCACGACGACCTGAAGGCCGGTCCTGACGATATCGTGTTGTACTACTATCGGGAAGATCGAAAATACGACCAGTGGGGTTTCTGGACCTGGGCGACTCCCGGTGGCGATGGCGGAGCCGCGTGGGACCGCACTCAGCACCTGAAGGTGAGTAACGGCGTCGGCTACCTCAAGTTCAAAAAAGACGGCAGCGACATCGGCATCGGGCTCATGGGCACCGCCGGCACAGGGCTGATTCCCCGCCGGATCGACGGCTGGACCAAGGACGGCAACGACGACCGCTTCTTCAACACCGTAGTCACTAACGAGTGGGTGGTGTTCTCGGGCGACCAAAAGACCTACCCCTACGGCGCGTACCGGCCGAGCATCGACGGTGCCAGACTACTCAAGACCGACACGATTCAGATCGACCTTTCCGGTCGCCAGGCGCTCACTGTAGAACCGAGCGCCAACAATTTCGTCGTCGGTACGCCCGACGGCGCGATCACCTACCGCATCAAAGACATGTTCAACACTTCGAGTGCTGCCAACCGCGACAAGAACTTCACCAAGCGGATCACCATCGTCCTCGAAAAAGGCATCGATCTGAGCCAGGCGGTAACCGTTTCGAACCCGGCGTACCAGCTTCCGGTCCGAGTTAGCGCGCAGGCCGTGTCGATCGTCGAGGCCGAGAAGACGGTGCCCGCCGCTGACTATCAACTCGGTGCCGTGTATCAGGCCGCGACGCACGCAGTGGAGTTCCGCCTTTGGGCGCCGCTTTCGACGGCGGTGACAGCTCGCCTGTATAAGGCCAACGAAGCCAAAAAGGCCGACTACCAGGTCGAGCTCAAGCTTGACCCGAAATCGGGCGTGTGGAGTGGCGCGTTCTCTTCGGTCGATCCCGATGGGCTCTTCTACGACTACGATGTCGCCGCCGGCTCGGTGCACAAAACCGTTCTCGACCCCTACGCGCAGTCACTCGACGTGTACCGTGGCACTGGCAACGGACGCGGCGCCATCCTCAACCCCGCCAAGACCGAACCAACTGGTGGCTGGGAAGGCGCTACCGACGTGAAGCTGGCCGCCCGAACCGACGCCGTGATCTACGAGGTCTCGGTGCGCGACCTGACCTCGGGCCTCGACTCGGGCGTCAAGGCCCGCCCAGGTTCCTACCTTGCGTTCATCGAAAAGCTGCCCTACCTGAAGTCGCTGGGCGTCACCCACCTGCAGCTGATGCCGGTGGTTGCCTACGCGTGGCACGACGAAACCAAGACCGCCTACGAGGCCAACGGTGTGTCCGAAGGTGCCAACTACAACTGGGGCTATGGCCCCCGCAACTGGTTCTCGCCCGAAGGCTGGCTGGCCAGCAATCCTGCTGATCCTTACAACCGCGTGGTCGAGCTCAAAACTCTCATCAAGGAAGCTCACAAGGCCGGGCTGGGCGTGTTGCTCGACGTGGTGTACAACCACAACGCAAATACCAGTCTGCTCGACGACATCGTTCCCGGCTACTACTACCGCCAGGACGCCGAAGGCAAGTTCACGAGTAATTCCGGCGTGGGCAACGACATCGCCAGCGACCGCATCATGGCCAGGCGACTCATCAACGACTCGCTCTACAACTGGGTGAAAGAGTACAAGATCGACGGCTTCCGGTTCGACCTGATGGGCCTGATGGACGTCGACACCATTTTGCAGTCCCGCGCCCGCGCCGCGACCTTGCCCGACAAGGCCGACGTGCTGTTCGAAGGTGAAGGCTGGAAGAACTACAGCGGACCCAAGACGGTGAAGGTGATGAGCCAGGACTACATGGCCAAGACCGACCAGGTTTCGGTGTTCAACGACGAGTTCCGCGACCTGCTCAAGGGCGGTGGCATGGACGACCGGGCCAAGGGCTTCCTCACGGGGAAGACGGTGGCCAGCAAGCTTCTGCTGAGCAACCTCCTCGGCTCGCCGCAACTGAATTACAAGACTCCCTACCCCGGCAACAACATGAACTATATCGAGGCCCACGACAACTTGACGTTGCACGACAACATCTCGCTCAACACCGGGCTCAAGGACTCGGACCCCACCCAGCGGGCCGAGCTCGCGGCGCGAATCCGCCTGGGCAACTTCCTGGTGTTGACCAGCCAAGGTATCGCCTTCCTTCACTCCGGACAGGAAAGCGGCCGCACCAAGCCCAAGCTGAACGGTACCTCGAAGATCCTGGGCGACTTCAACCACGACAGCTACAACGCTGGTGACGATGTGAATGCCTACGTGTGGAAGAAACTGCCCGAGTACCAAAACACCACGGACTTTACCGCCGGGATGATTGGCATCCGAAATGCCATCACCGCGTTCCGGCTCGGCGACGCCAAAACGATAACGGCCGCCGCCAAGCCTATCGAGGTCGCCGACACCTTCATGATCGGCTGGAGCCTCAAGTCCAAGGAGGGCACCTTCACCATGCTCGTCAACAGTTCAACGAACCCGCGCACGTTCACGACTCCGACTTCGCTGGCGGGTGGAACCGTCCTGGTGGACCACGACCGGGCTTCGGTGGCGGGTCTCAAGGATCCCAAGGGGCTGACGATCAAGGGCAATACGGTGACTCTGGACCCGCTCACTGCGGTGATGGTCAGAAACTAGCGTGGACTTTCACAAGGTCGAAACCACCAGCAATTTTGTCTTTGGTCCCGAAGAGGCGCGAACCCTGAAACTGACCGACCACGGCAGCGACGTGTTCCGCCTTCAGGGCTCGGGCAAGCGCTGGCCGCGAGGCACCGACAGCTTCGCCACGCTGACTCCCGAGGAGTTTGGCGCCACGGCGTCGAAGGCTCAGCTCACCACGGGTCCCGGCGGCGAAGTGACTTTGAAGCTCGGTGGCGTGACCTTGCTCGAATCTCAGCCGGGTCGGGGGCTTGGCGTGTGCGGCAACAAATGGGTGCTCGCCTTCCCCTACAACCCCGAAGACCGTTTCTACGGTCTGGGCGAAAAGAATCTCGGGTTTGAACTCAGCGGCAAGCGCACCAAATACTGGAACACCGACGTGCTGGGCGAGTTCTACTTCGGGCAAATAGAGAACAGCTCGACCGACCCGTTCTACGGCACCTCGCCGGTATTCATCATCAAGACAAAGGGCCATTGGGTGGGCATTGTCGTCGACAACCCGCACGCACCGTTTGTGAACACGGGCGCTACCGAAAGCATCTTTCAGCCCGGCGCCGGTCCTTTTGTCCCCGAACTCTTCTTTGGTGCCCGCGACGGCTCTCCCGACGTGTGGTTTGCCTGTTCGGACACCCCACACGGACTGGTGCGCAAACTCCAGGCGCTTCAGGGCCGCACGCCGTTGCCTCCGCTCTGGGCGCTGGGGCATCAGCAGTGCCGCTGGGGCTATAAATCGTACGACGACCTCAAGGCTCTGGCCGACAAGTACGACGAACTTGGCATTCCCAACGACGGCCTGTGGCTCGACATCGATTACATGGATGGTTACCGGGTGTTCACCATCGATGGCAAGCACTTTCCGCAACCGGAAGCACAGCTCAAGGCCCTCACCGACCGGGGCTACCGCGTGGTGCCCATTCTCGACCCAGGCTTTCGACGTGATCCGGAATACTCCGTGTACGCCGAGGCCGTGAAGCGGAATGTGCTGTGCCAAACTCCCGAAGGCCAAGAGTACATCGGTTACGTGTGGCCGGGTTACACGGTGTTTCCCGACTTTTCGCTGGGTGAAGGCCGCGCCTACTGGGCTGAACAGGTGACCGCGCTGACGAAACGCGGGTTTTCGGCCTACTGGATCGACATGAACGACCCTTCGACAGGGAGTGTTCCGCACGACGACATGCGCTTCGGCCACGAAAAACTGCCCCACAGCACTTGGCACAACCAGTACGCTCTGGGCATGGCGGTGGCCACCCGGGAGGGCCTTCTGAAAGCCCACCCCAACGAAAGGCCTTTCGTTATCTCGCGCAGTTCGTACCTTTCGCAAAACCGACATTCGGCCGTTTGGACCGGCGACAACATTTCCAACGAACACCATATGCGCGGGACCATCGCCCTGACGCTCAATTTTTCAGTTTCGGGCATGCCCTTCAACGGTCCCGACGTACCGGGCTTTGCCATGGACGCGAGCAATGAGTTGATGCGGGCTTGGTACAAGCTTGGCTTCCTGTTCCCGTTCTTTCGCAATCACAAGATCGCCGGCGCTACCGATCAGGAACCTTGGACCCGTGACCCGCTGACCACCCGGATCGTGATTTCGTACATCCGGCTGCGCTACAAACTTCTGCCCTACCTGTACAACCTGTTTGTGCAGCAAAACGAAGTCGGTGACCCCATGTTGCGGCCGGTTTGGTACCACGACCCTTCGCCAGCGTTCGACAAGACCGACGACGAGTTCTTTGTCGGCCCGTCGTTGCTCCAGGCGCCGTTTGTCGAATTGGCTGCCAAGACACGCGAAGTCAGGCTGCCGCAGCACGCCAACGGCGGGCTTTGGTTCGACGTTTTGGCCGGCAAGTGGCTCGAAGCAGGGACGACCATTATTCACCGCAACCGGCCTCAGACCACCCCAATCTTCCTCGCGAGCCCGTCGGTGCTGCCGTTGCAAAAGGGCCTGAGGACCACGCACAACAACGACTTGGCCAACCTTGACCTGCTCGTGGTGTTGCGGCCGGGGACTTCGGTCACGACCTGCTACCAGTTCGATGATGGCCTGACGCTCGAGCACCTGAAGGGCCGACGTTCGGTTTACGAAATTGAGGCCCGTCAGTTGGACGAGGGCTCCGGCAGCGGGGTCACGCTCAGCGTCAAGGCGCTCGAGACCGGGTGCGGGGCACTCAAATTGCGCGTGTTGCTGCTCACTCCGTCGCCAGTGAACACCCTCGAGGTCAATCGCCAGCCGCTGGGCCTGGCAAAAGAGACCCTCGACTTGGCCGCTGGCAAGTTCGCCGTTTTCGCCTCAACGGAGCTCACGCTTTGAGGCGCCTTGCAGCGATTCTCGTACTTCTCTGGGTCGGCCTGAGTTCCGTCGCGGCGCAGACCCTCACGCCCGACGCCCCGTGGTGGACGCAAACAACCGGCCCCGCCTACCAGGTGCTGGTGTATTCCTACGCCGATTCCGACCAGGACGGCTGGGGCGATTTCAAGGGCCTGCAACATCGCCTCGACGCGATCGCCTCGTTGGGAGTCCAGACCCTGTGGCTGTCGCCTATTCATCCCTCGGCGTCGTATCATGGGTATGACGTCACCAACTACCTCGACGTTGACCCGAAGTACGGCACACTCGATGACTTCGACCAATTGGTCGCGGCCGCGCACAAGCGGGGCCTTCACATTGTCCTCGACATGGTGTTCAACCACACCTCGGTAGCCCACCCGTGGTACCAGGCCTTCCTGAAGGACGCCAAGAGCCCCTACCGCGACTATTATGTATGGAAGCGCCCCGGCATCACCTACGGCGGAACGACCATGGGTGGGTGGTCGCGGACGGCCATCGATGGTTTGCAGGTGTTCAGCGCGTTTCCAGGCAGCATGATGGACCTCGACAACGCGAATCCTGCGGTGGTCAGCGAGGAACACAACATCCTGAAGTTCTGGCTGGAGAGGGGCGTCGATGGCTTCCGGTTTGACGCCGCCAAGGAGGTCTTCAATTCCGGCGAGATGCCCGTTGGCAGTTCGGCCTTGGCGCTCAACCGCAAATACTGGAACGAATTGCGTGACTATTCGCGGACAATCAACCCTGGCGTGCTGTTCCTTGGCGAGGTATCGAACCGCGATGCCCGCGAGACAAAATCGTATGCCACCGCCTTCGATTCCCTGTTTGACTTTGCCGGTGCCTACCAGTTGTCGACGTTTCCCGCCGCGGGCAACGAAACCAGACTGGCAGCCAACTTGGTTCAGGCGTACAAGCTCTACCAAGGCGTCAGCGGATTCCTTCCGGCACCGTTTTTGACCAACCACGATCAAGACCGCACAATGAGCCTGAACCTCGCCACCGTCGGACTTGCCAACGCCAAAGGCTGGGGTCCTGAAATCGTCGATGACGACCGTTCGCTTCAGGCCAAAGATCGGGCTCTGGGCCGTGCTCGCGTGCAGGCCGCGATGTACCTGACTCTGCCGGGCATGCCCTACATTTATTACGGGGAGGAACTCGGCTTGGTAGGACGCAAGTACGCCAACAACGATGTTGCCCGCCGGGACGCGATGCCGTGGGGCGACGAGGATCCCTCGGGTGACACCGCCATCTGGGCGAAAGACACGGGCCAGTTGGAGCCCAACCAGAACCGGGCCACTCCAACCTGGTCGGCTCAAGACGGCGATCCACAGTCACTCCTCGAGCTGTATCGGGCGTGGGGAAACTTCCGCAAGGCCCACCCGGTTCTGACAACGGCGCCCCTGACGCTTCCAGACGCGAAAACCTGGAAAGGCCTGAACTCAGGTACGCTGGTAGCTTGGCTCCGCGGCGATTTGCTGCTGACTGCCAACCTCGGCACCAAGTCTCAGGAGTTTACAGTGCCTGCGGGCCGAGCGCTCGAGCCACTACTCTCAACCGGTGACGCGCCAGAGGTCAGCCAGAGCCAGACTCTGCCACCGCTTTCGGCGACGATCTGGGCGATGAAGTAGGTCTTCGTTACTCCCGGCGGCCGGGTCTTC
>JBAXAI010000037.1:0-37211 GCA_037142615.1 Spirochaetales bacterium
ACTGCCACCATCACCAAGAACGGCGGCACCCCGGTGACCAACACCTTTACGGTAATTGTCGAGCCGGTGCCTGCCGACGCCAGCGAGGCCATCACCGAAGACCAGGCAGCCGTGGTCGACTCCCTGATCCGGGGAACCAACGCCAACCTCGCCACGGTTACCGCCAGTCTGAGCCTGCCGACCACAGGCCCCAGCGGCACTTCCATCGTCTGGGCCAGCGACAACGCAGCTATCGGCGCCGACGGAACCGTGACGCGGCCGGCCGTCGGTTCTCCGGCCATCACGGTCACCCTGACTGCCACCATCACCAAGAACGGCGGCACCCCGGTGACCAACACCTTTACGGTAATCGTCCAGCCGCAGTCTGTGTCCCCCGCCGTCTTGGGTTCCACCAAGGCCATCACGGGCTTCAGCTTCACCAGCCCAGCGGCGACCGGAACTGTCACGGACGCGACGCACACGATCGCGATAACCGTTCCCACGGGAACCAACGTCACTGGACTTGCGCCCGGGATCGTCCATACCGGTGCCAGCGTGAGCCCGGACTCGGGCGTGGCCAAGGACTTCACCAGCCCGGTGATCTACACGGTCACTGCAGCGGACGGCTCGACCCAAGCCTACACGGTGACGGTGACCATCCAGGCTGGTGCTTGGACCAACTACACCACGACCAACGGCTTGGGAGACAACATAGTCCGTGGTGTCTATGTGTCGGGCTCGAACATCTACGCCGCTACCGATAACGGGTTGTCTGTTTCAACCAACGCGGGCGTGAGTTGGACCAACTACACCAAGGTGCCCAATGGCTTGGGAGCCAACAATGTCTACGGGGTCTACGTCTACGTATTGGGCTCGGGCTCGACCATCTACGCCGCGACCAGCGCAGGTTTGTCGGTTTCGACAACCGGGGGAGCCACCTGGATCACCAAGACCACGACGGACGGGCTAGGAAACAATGGTGTCCGGGGGGTCTTCATTTCAAACTTCAATTCGAATGGGAGGATCTTTGCCGCGACCAACGGTGGTTTGACTATTTCGAACAACAGAGGAGCTAGCTTTTACAACTACACAACGACCAATGGCTTGGGAAACAACACGGTCCAGAACGTCTACCTGACGGAATCGGGCTCGGCTTCTACCATCTACGCCGCTACTACCTCTGGTTTGTCTATTTCGACCGACGGAGGACTCCACTTTACCAACACCGCCCCCGATGGCTTCGCCTCCGGCACCACGCCAAACGCTGTCAATTGTGTCTACGTCTCAGGCTCGACCATCTACGCAGGCAGCGCCGGTGGCTTGTCGGTTTCGACCGACGCGGGTGTGAACTGGACCAGATACACGACTGCTAATGGCCTGGGAGACAACTATGTGACTGCTGTCTACGTTTCGGTCTCGGGCTCGGGCTCGACCATCTACGCAGCGACCATGGGGGGGGGCGTGTCGGTCTCGACCGACGGGGGTACCACCTGGACAAACTCCACCACGGCCAATGGCTTGGCAAGTAATACCGTCTTGGGTCTGACTGTCGTTGGCACGACCATCTACGCCGCCACGGCCGGTGGTTTGTCGGTGAGCAAATGACCGGGGGCCCAACGGACTAGTCCACTGCGATCACCCCTGCTCGGATTCCCCATTTGAGGAGTTCGGCAAGGGTGGTCACGTGGAGTTTCTCCATCAGGTTGAGCCTGTATTTTTCGACGCTTCGGGGAGAAAGTCCCAGGTCAAAGGCGATTTCTTTGCTGGTCTTGCCGTGGCCAATCAGGCGGACGAGGGTGTACTCTTGGGGGGTCAGGGAATCGGGCGTGTCACCCACCTGTGCGACTTGGGGGCTAATGTAGGTGCGGCCCTTGAACACGTTTTCCAGGGCCAGCCGGACTTCGTCGGCGCGGGCTGTCTTGAGCAAGTACGCGTTGGCCCCGGCAGCCAGGAAAGCTTGGACCGAGGCTTGGTCTCGGCGGAACGAGAAGCCGATGATCAGGACTTGGGAAAACCGGTTCTTCACGCGGGCAGCCAGTTCGATGCCGTCGTTGGGCCCCAGACTCAAGTCGAGGAACACAACATCCGGGTGGCGGCATTCGATGTCGAACTCAAGGTTCTCGCCGGTGACGTTGGTTCCGACAACGGTCAGTCCCAAGCGGGTGAGCATGAGTTCGAGGCCCTCGAGAGTCGCTTCATGATCGTCGACGAGAAGTGCACGGATCATATTGGACATTATAGAGATAAATCAGGAGGAATGCTATGGTAGTTTCGGGCGGTAGAACCCGGCGAAGTTTCCTCCTTGCCCTCTGTTGGCTCGGCCTTGCCATGCCGCTTTCCGGCCAGGAAAGGACCCTCGGCATAGGACTCTCGGTGCTGAGTGCCGCCGAACTGGCAGCCGTCGACGGCCCGACGCTCGTGTTCCAGCCTTTGGAAGCGCCGATGACGGTGACGGTCAACGGCGCGGTGGCAAAACGGACCGGCCATCAGGCTAGTCCGTATTCCAGCCGTCTGCACTGGGCCATTTTCGTGTCGTTGGAGCCCTTCGTCGTCCCGTCGCAGGACCTGAAGGTCGAGATCACACTGACGCCGGACCTCGGCGAGAGAGCCGTTCTGGGCCCGGTAAGGTTGGTCTCCCGGGACGTCGCTTCCGACCTGGTCTTCTGGCGCAACTTCTGGGGCCCTCAGGGCCTCACGGCGCTCGCCTGGGCCTCGATGGTCGTGGGTTTCTTCTCTCTGCTGGTGTACCACCTGGGTAGGGGGCTTCCTGAAAGGGAACGGAATCGGTACCTGGTGTATTTCTTCCTCACGCTGGCCTTCGCTCTTTCTTACGTCAACAATGTCCTCTCCTGGGATCTGGCTCCGACGCTGCTGCTGGAGAAGGTGTCCAGAGTCTCGATGTACTGTTGGTTCTTTTGCGCCCTTGTCGCCAACGTCGTATTCCTTCGGCCTGGCTCCGGCCCCGACCGGCGCTGGATCGCTGCTGCTGCGGCTTTTCTGGTCCCGACGGTTCTGGTGGTCTTGAGTCCGACTCTGGGGGAGGCGAACTCCTGGCACCATTTGATCGGACTGCCTCTCATGGGTCTTGCCCTCGCCCTGGTCCTTGGTCGCTCGCTGTATTGGGCCTTCAGGGCGGGTGACTGGCAGGCCTGGGTTCTCGCCGCCTTTTACCTGGCGGCTGCCGGGGCCTCTGCGGTCGATGACTGGCCGATCTACGCGCTGAGGTACAAACCTGGGGTCCTGCTGGCACCCTACGTCAATTTCTTTTCAGACTTGGCGTTCCTATGGCTGCTGGCCCACGACTTCAACGCCCGGTCCGAAATGGCCCGCCGTCGGACCCTCGAGCTACAGACTCTGACCTCCACCTTGGAGGACCAAGTGAACGTCCGGACTTCGGAGTTGACTGAAGCCCATCACAACCTGCAATTCTTCGTTTCGGTGCTGGCCCACGACCTTCGCAATCAGGTCCACGGGTTGTCTCTTCTCGGGACTGAGACCGCCGAGGTGGTCAGGGCCACCAACGCCGAGCCCAAAGTGGTCCGGCTGATCGACCTGATTCGGGAGTCCTCTTTGGCCACCGGTCAACAGCTCGAGAGCCTCTTGCTCTGGTCCCAGGTCAGGCTGGGACTGGTCAAGCCGGTAACAGGCCCCGAGGCGGCCGCTGACCTGCTCGGGGCCGTGGCCGCCGAGTTCCGGCCCCAGGCCCTCGCCCGGACTCTGAACCTCACGGTCGATTCGGACGCCGAACTGGTGGTGCGGTGCGACCGCGAAATGGTCACGACCATCCTGCGGAACCTCGTGGCCAATTCGATCCGCATGACCCCCCTCGGTGGCACCGTTTCCCTCCGGGCGGAATGGAGCGCCACAGAGATCCTCCTCTCAGTGATCGACACCGGACCGGGCTGGACGACCTCTCACGGCCCCAATTCAGGGTTCGGTCTCCAGATTGTCCGGGCCTTGGCCGAAGCCCAGGGGTTTTCCGTCGAGACGACTTCGCACCCAGGAAAGGGGACGCGCGTGGACCTCAAGGTACCGAGGTCGAAGCCGCGCCTCGACCCCTGAGGTTTCGGCAATCTCGGCGGCAGGTACGCCTCTGTCCTTCAGTCTCTGGGCGACATTGTGCAGCTGTCTGAGGCCGCCGGTCACTTCGCCTCGGGCCTCGCCAATAGCCTCACCTTCCCGCAGGGCCTCGGCTCTGACGCTTACGTAATCGTGGTGCTCCATAGATTGTCGGATCTCGTTGTAAACTTCAGGGGTAAGCTGCATATAGGCCTCCATCCGCTTCTTGGCAGAATCAAGCATCGCGATCAGTTCGGCCGAGCCGCTGGAAGCTCTGGTATCGGGTTTCTCTAAGAATCTGCCCGGCGACGGCCCGCTGGGCCTTACGCCCTCAGTTTCCGGACAGGCCCGAAAACTGCAAATGGTGCAACCTTGGGACCAAGTAGATTCTGCCCCGGATCGGGTAGGCGCGGCAAGCCAGTATGAGGAAGGCGAAAGTGATGCAACCACGGACCTTTCTTGGTGATCTCGTACTCAAGAAAATTGAGCGAAATGACCGGTTTCAGCGTACTGTAGTTTTCGCCTACGGGGAGCTGACGGGCGTGGCGACGCCGCTTCGCGTCTTACGCCCGCAGTTTTCGGACAGGTCCGAAAACTGCAACGAGTTGAGTTGCGGGTGGTTTGAACCTCGACGGTGACGATGCGACCGGTTTCATCTTCCGCCAGAATATCGACAAGGGCAATCTTTTCGCCGTCGTGGTCTGGTGCGAGTTCGCGGGGCTGGAGCTGCAACTTGTGGACCAGCGGAAGGCCGACGGCCTCGAAATGGGCATGGCCACGGCGCGCTGCGCCTTAGGCCCACAGTTTCCGGGCAAGCCCGAAAACTGTCCTTCTGTGCGTTCTAGCCCCTTGCGGCGAGTACTGTCCTTGGTCAGTACGGCACAGTGGTACCTCGAGGTACCAGAAAGGGGAAGGGCGCGTTTTGCTTGCGGTTTGGGCGAGAAAACTTGCGGATTCTGTCGGAAGGGGCGCCTGCCCCTCACTCCAGCCTCGTCGAATCGGCAATACACAAATGGGGCAATGCGTGGAGTTTTCGCCTCGCGAAAACTCCGGGCGTAAGGTGCGCCAGCACCGTCGCCGGGGTCTTCCGCTACCCCCTCTTGTGGGTTGCCCTTTGGTCGTTGAGCTTCGTCACCTCAGCCAGGGGAAGCCCAGTCAATTCGGCGACTTCGGCCACGCTCATGCCACGAGCCAGGAGCGCGGTCGCGACTTCGGCCTTGGCCTCGCGGTAGCCCTCGCCTCTGACGCTGACATAATCATGGTGCTCCATGGACTCGTGGATCTCTCTGTAGACTTCAGGTTCCAGCATCAGGTACGCCTCCATCCGTTGCTTTGCGGCGCCGAGCAGAGCAACCAAATCGGCAGGGCCGTTGGCTGGGCTCGTCTCGGGCTTCTCTAGGAATCTGCCCCAAATTGCCGCCTTTTTCAACAGAGCACGACTGCCCGGCGAACGCAGGAGTTTAGGAAGTTCTACGAAGATGAACCCCAGATGAGCTGTTTGCGGCAGCCGAAAGTGATGCAGCCACGGCCCTTTCCTCGAGATTTCATACTCGAGAAAGTTGAGCGAAATAACCGGCTTCAGGGTCGTATAGTCCTCGCCTTTTGGGAGCTGGCGCGCAAACAACCTGGCCCAGTAGAACAAGGCTCTTTCGAAATACGCAGGCTTGCGTGTCGTTTGCACCTCGACGTTCACGGTCCGTCCCGTCTCGTCTTGGGCAAGAATATCAAGGATGGCGAGTTTTTCGCCGTCGTGGGTCGGTGGCAAATCGCGGGGCTGGAGCTGCAGCTTGTGGACGAGCGGAAGGCCAACGGCCTCGAAATGGGCGTTGACCAGGCTTTCCAGCAAGGGTATTCCTTCGGGTTCGCCGAAGACGTGCAGGAAGACGGAATCGTGGGTAAGCGGGGAGTAGGGCATTTGGTACCTCTGAGGTACAAGACGGGGGAATTGGGCGGTTTGCTTGCGGCTGGGGCAAGAAATCGTGCGGATTCTGTCAGACGGGGCGCCTGCCCCTCGTTCCATAACAAAAAGCCGACCCTTGGCGGGCCGGCCTTTTGTTATTGCACTACCCCCTCTGGGTGGTTTTCCTCTGGCTTTGGAGTTTCTCCACTTCGGGTAATCTACTTCCATTGTTGGATACACGAGTCTAGCAGCGGCTTCCCGAAACCCAAGTGGATCGTTCCATTGGTGGCAATTCGGAAGGCTGTCGGTTCACTGAGCGAACTCGACAAAGCGGTGATCGACCCACTCCACGGTGATTATAGCATCCTGATGGGCAAGGACAACGACTACGCACGGACGCTGTTCGCTTGGCCCGGGTTTGCCCCGTCGCACCGGCAAACCACGCGGGGGGAAGTTCTCGCGGTTGGCGAACTGGGCTTTGCCGACGGCGCCAACTTGGCGCAGCTGTGGCAGCGGGTGCGCGAGCTCGGCCTGCACCTGGGCCCGGCCTGGCGGCTGGTGTACCTCGACCAGTCCGAAGAGGTGGAGATCGAGCGCCATAAGGCACCCCGGGGTTCGATCACCGTGCTTTCACCGCGACCTTCCGACGCGGTGGTAGCGGCGCTTACTTCGCCCTGATGCGGTTGTTCTTGGCGTTGTGCTCCAGTTCGCACAGCCCGAGCGCTTCCATCAACGGAGGCACGTAAACTCCGAATCGTCCCCGCAGTCCCTTCTTGAGGCCATACCATCCCCCCACGGGATTCGACGGATCACGACCCCACGCTTCCACCGTGCCGTCTTTGACTGGCTTCTGTTCATCGGCGCCGCCGAGGTCGACCCAGTCGCCTTTGGCCTTCAACATGGCCAGAAGGTCATCGATGCATCGGGCGTCATACGAAAGGACGGTGGTTCCCACCGTACAGACCAGGATCTTCTTCGCGTCCTTTTCTTCGACGTGCATGGTGTAGTCCGAGGTCCCCGGAGGCGTCTTCAACTTCCAGGGGTCTGCCTTGGTTCGGTCCAGCATGGTAGCGCTCCTTTGTGGTTCTTGCGGATGAGGCTCTGAACAAGGTCCTAAGGGACAAAACGGTTGTCAAGCAAAGCTCTGGCCGAGACTCCTCAGGTAGTTCACGACCAGCCAGCGGGCATCCATCCGGCTCTGCTGGTAGCGCGCCCCTGGCGACGAAAGGTCTCCCACGACCTCGCCACCGAGGGTCGACAGCTGGCAAAAGCCCTCGCGCAGAAAGCGGTCACGGGTTCGTGGAGTTGTGGACGAAGTCTACAACTCCAGGCCTAAGGTGCTTGCGCCGTGGCCGAGCCAAACTCGCGAGGGGAGATCGGCTGCGAAGAGCGGAACAATGCGGCGGCGTGATGATCAGCGTTCAACACTTCGAGGCCTCCAGCAAGATCCAAGGACAAAAGACGGTGTCTGACTGGTTAACGGACCTACGGACTTTGGCGGCCGACGAGGGTGACCCAGAACTGCCTCGCCGCTCCGCGTGATAAGTCTGGAAGAACTGGTGTTTGGCTTGCGTCGGAGGGCGCTGCTCAAGAAAGAGGCGTGGCTGCGCCAAATGCTGGCCGACAAAGGAGACATCCTGCCCGTAACAGATTCCAGCGCCCACTGGAGCGGCGAACGGCGCGCCCAACTGGAGGCCCAAGGCCGAACGGTGCACCAAGCCGATGCCCTGATCGCCGCCTGCGCGTGGGAACACGGTCTGGTTCTCGCGACCCGCAACACCATCGACTTTGAGGCCTTCGGCATCGCGCTCATCAATCCGTTTGTCTAGCCACGGTCGCCCTACGCCTGCAGGATCTTGGCGACGCGCCCCCGATGGCTGTTATGCCTGCAACATTGGGGCGGCGGGTCAAATGGAGCCGCTCAAGCCTAGCCCATGGACGCGGTAAGGCTGAATACCACTATACCTTCACGCCTAGGCTAGCCATACTGGTGGGCCTGTCTTCTTCCATTCTTGGCTACATGAGACTAGCTGTGGCTTCCCGAAACCTATATGGGATCGTTCCATTGGTGGCAATTCGGAAGGCTGTCGGTTCACTGAGCGAACTCGACAAAGCGATGATCGACCCACTCCACCGTGATGATGGCATCCTGAAGCCCCAGGACAACGACGACATCCTCCAGAGCCTTCAGTTCAGGGCGGAACGCAGCAACAAACGGATTGGGAGGAATGCGGCAACGCTGTCGTCCTCCGAACGAGGGGCTACGGTGGCCAAACTCCAGTACCTTGCGTATGTCGGACTGGCTGATGCCCCGCTGCAGGCCCCGGTCAATCGCATGGCTGGACGAAGGAATGTCGACGAACCGCTGGGATTTCATCTGCCCCTCCTTTCCTGGACAGAGAGTCGCAAGAATCTGGTCGATTTCTCTGGCGTTACCGGCCCGATTCTTGATGTCGGAAAACTTGGCACAACAACTGCGACAGAAATTGCCCCCATTCTATAGCCTCCCATTGCCCCAAATCCTACCATAAGTTCCGAGTCAGAAATTGTTCGAATAACCTAATTAATTACATTCTATGTAACTATTTATATCACACCCAATACGAAACGTCAAGAAGCGGAAATCTTCGGTCACCAAGGCCTTCCAGCTTTGAGAATAACACCGGCTAATGCATCAATGGTGCAAACAAACGGAGAGCCGACTTGACTTCGTTCTGGAAGGCCAGGAAAGAGGGCGGCCGATGGGCCTGGCGACGCGCCCGTTGGGCGTAAGGAGCTTTGCGACGTCGCCGGGCGCTTACGCCTACAGGACTCGGGCTTCGCCCGAATCCTGTCGCGACGATCCAAGCCCCCGCGAGAGGCATACGTAGGGCCGGCGTAAGGAGCAACGCGACGTCGCCGGGACCCCGCAGGCGCACCGCGCCGAGGAGGCCGGAGCGAAGCGTAGCCCGAAGTACGCCGACGTCACTTCGCCCCTTGCCGCCGTCAAGAAGGATGGCTGAGTTAGCCCGGGGGTGGCGTGACGACGCACCTTCGGTGCTTACGTCTTGGAGAATCGCTCCGCGATTCTCCGGGCCTAAGGAGCGGAGCGACGTGGCCAGGACCCCGATTCGGAGCCCGGCCATCCTTCTTGACGAGTCGAACTACTTGTGGCGGCTCGCCCCCTCGGGTATAACCATTGCGTGGAACCCACGGACAAACCCGAGCACCACTGCGGTGTCGCGGGCATCATCACGAAGGATCTGGCCAACCTTCCCGAGAAGTTGTTCTATCCGCTGTACGCGTTGCAGCACCGGGGTCAGGAATCGGCGGGCATCACCTACCGCAAGGACGGCGACCCGCAGACGGGTCCGCGCTTGGTCACTTACAAAGACCTGGGCCTGGTAAGCCAAGTGCTCGGCCGCTACCTGAAAGAGGACCACCCGGGGCGCGTCGGTATCGGGCATGTGCGCTATTCCACCCACGGCGGCAACCTCATCGAGAACGTGCAGCCGTTCCACATCGTGAGCAACAAGGGCGAAATGAGCCTGGCCCACAACGGCAACATCAGCAACCTGGAGCAATTGCGGGCACGGCTCACGGCCGTGGGGGCCATCTTCCAGAGTTCGAGCGACACCGAAATCGTGCTCCACCTGATCAGCCGCAGCCGCAAAAGCACCTTCCGCGAAGCGCTACAGGACGCCCTGGTGCAGCTCGAAGGAGCCTTCAGCATGGTGATGCTGCGCGGTGACGAGCTCATCGCCTGGCGCGACCGAAAAGGGTTCCGGCCGCTGTACGTCGGCTGGAACGACGAGCTGACCACGGTGGTGAGCGAAACCTGCGCCCTCGACATCATGGGCATCACGCAATACCGCGAGGTGGAGCCCGGCGAGATCCTGTTCATTCCGCGCGGCGGCGACCCGGGGGCCTTTGAGAGCCTTCCCATCGGAGTGCCTGCGCCCCATAAAGCCCATTGTGTGTTCGAGTTCCTCTACTTCGCGCGTCCCGACAGCGAGATTTTCGGCCGCTCGGTGTACGCCATGCGCCAACGCGTGGGAGCCAAGCTCGCCGCCACTGACCCGGTGCAGGCCGACCTGGTGATGGCGGTGCCTGACAGCGGCACGACGGCCGCGCTCGGCTACGCCAAGGCCAAGGGACTGCCCTTCGAAATGGGCATGACGCGCAACCACTTCGCCGGCCGCAGTTTCACGTTGCCCAGCCAGGCCCAACGCGAGTTCGCCGTCAAGATGAAGCTCAACCCGATTGGCGAAGTCGTTAAGGGCAAACGAATTGTCCTTGTGGACGACAGCTTGGTGCGCGGCACCACGAGCAAGCACATCGTCAAGCTGCTGCGCGACGCCGGGGCCAAAGAGATTCACTTGAGGCTTTCGGCCCCCGAGATCAAGTTCCCGTGCTTTTATGGCATCGACGTGCCCACACGCGGCGAGCTGATCAGCAACACGCACGACCCGGTGTCGCTGGCCGCTTGGCTAGGCGCCGACACGGTGCGCTTTTTGCCGGTGGACCAACTGCGCGAATGCAGCGAAAAACCTGACGATTATTGCTACGCGTGCTTCAACGGCACCTACCCGGAACCGCTCGATGCCGGGCAGAAGAGGCAAACTCAGCTCCTTCCGACGAGCACCGAGTTGGTGGCGCCGGGGCAAAAAGGTTGAAGACGCTCGCCGAGCTTCGCCGGGAGCAGGCCGCGTATTGCGTAGGTTTGACCGAGGCGGCGTCGGCGTTTGCCCGTGACCTGGCGGCGCTTCCCGAGGTGGAAGCGGTGTTGCTCACCGGTTCGGTGGCACGGGGCGACGCCCGACAGGCACCGTTGGGGTTGCTGGTCGACGTGCTGGTGTTGTCCGCTTCGGGAGCCGTTCCGCTGGAGCCGATGTTTGGTGCGAACACCGAGCCCGAGCTTCCGTTTTACTGCCCCGCGGTGCGCGGAACCGGCTTTGCCGTTGCCCAAGAATCCTTGGAGCGTTTCGCCGGCCCAAAGTCGGAGTCAGAGTCGTTCGCGCTGGCCGAGGCCAAGGTGCTGTTCGACCGCAGCGACAAGGTGGGCATCCGACTCGGGGCGGACTTCCCCGCGCGCCAGGCGCCCCGGCAGAAAGTGGCGATGGAGCACTACGGGCTCTACCAGTACTTGGGTGGCCCCTACCGCTGGGAAAAGTGGGACTACCGCGAGGCCTGGACTCAGTTGGCCCAAAACGCGCACGAGGCCTTTGAGAGTTTCTGCGCCTTCGCGTACGCCCGCAACGGCAGTTTTGTGCCGCGCAAAGATTGGCTGGTGTACCTGCTGACCGAGCAACCGAACGTCCCCGCCGACTTGGCGTCGCTGGTCGACTGCGCGCTGAGGGTCACCCCCGACCAGGCCGGCCACGCTGCCTGGCAAACCGTCTACCTCGAACTCGACACCTGGATGAAACACGAAGCCGCCGCGCTGGGCTGGCTGTAACCCAAGGAGATTCTCATGGCCGCAAAACAGACCTACGCCGGTGCCGGCGTCGACATCGAAAAGGGAGACCGGTTCGCCGAATTCATCGGCAAAATCCCGTCCAAAGCGATCGGCAGAGCCCAGAATGGGGTCGGGATCGGCGGGTTCGCCGGTGGGCTCGAGCTCGACTGGAAGGCCTTCACGCGGCCGGTGTTGCTCAGCTGCACCGACGGTGTGGGCACCAAGTTGTTGGTCGCCCAGAAGTTCCAGAGGTTTGACACCATCGGCATCGACCTGGTGGCCATGAACGTGAACGACCTGGCGGTGTGCGGCTGCATGCCCAGCGTCTTCCTCGACTACATTGCCACGGGGTACATCAACGAGGCCCGACTTCAGGCCATCATCAAGGGCATCGTGAACGGTTGCGAGCAGGCCGACTGCCTGCTGGCCGGCGGCGAGACGGCAGAAATGCCCGACCTGTACCACGGCGAGGACTTCGACCTGGCGGGCTTCACCGTCGGGCTGGTCGAAAAAGACAAAATGCTCCCCCGCCCCGATCTGATGCACGTCGGCGACGTGGTGTTCGGCGTGGCCAGCAGCGGCGTGCATTCCAACGGCTACAGCCTGGCCCGCAAGGCCGTGCGCGCCGACGATGCCCAAGCGTGGGACGACCTGCTGGTGCCCACCAAAATCTACGTGCGCGACATGAAGGCCCTGCTCCCCCTTCCCGGCCTGGTCGGTGCGGCGCACATCACCGGCGGAGGCCTGTTCGGCAACATCGAACGCGTGCTGCCGCCCCAGCTACAGCTCAAACTGGACTGGAACTGGGACATTCCCCGCATCTTCGGCAAAATCGAAACCGACGGCAATGTCGACCGCGACGAGATGATCCGCGTGTTCAACATGGGCATCGGGCTTGCGCTTGTGGTGAGCAAGGCGAACGCCGCCGCGTTCGAGGCGGGAGCCAAGAAAGCCGGCGTCGCGGTGTTCCGCGCGGGGTCGCTGGAATCTGGGACCAAACGCCTTGGCTAGAGTCGGCATCCTCGCTTCGGGCGGGGGTTCGAACTTCCAGGCCATCGCCGAGCACCTGGCCTCGCACCCCGGCCCTGGCGGTGTGCACGAAGTCGCCGTCCTGCTGTGCGACAAGCCCGGTGCCTACTGCCTCGACCGGGCGGCGAAGCTGGGAGTCCCGGCGCACACCGTTGCGTACACCAAGGGCGAGCGCGAGGCGGCCGAGCGGCAGCTGACGGCGCACCTCGAAGCGGCGGGGACAGACCTCGTCGTGCTGGCCGGTTTTATGCGCATTTTGACACCGCTGTTCGTGCGCCGCTGGCAGGGCAAACTCATCAACATCCACCCTGCGCTGCTCCCCAGACACCCGGGCGCCCACGGCCTCGAAGACAGCTACGACTCGGGCGACCCGGAGCTGGGCATCACCGTGCACTACGTGGACGAAGGCGTCGACACGGGGCCCGTCATCGAACAACGATCGTTTCCGCGTCACGCCAAAATGAGCTTGGAAGAGGCCGAGTTTCGCATCCACGAGCTCGAACACGAACTGTACCCGGTGGTGGTGCGCCGTCTGCTCGACTCGCTTGCCTGAAAGTTAGTCACCGTTGACCCTCAGGCCCCAGAAAGCTATTCTGCTGACATAATGAAAGTGCTGATTTTGGGCAATGGCGCCCGCGAACACGCCCTGGCGTGGAAACTGTCGAAGAGCCGCTGCCTGAGCGGCCTTTTTGTCGCTCCGGGAAACGCCGGTACCTCTACCCACGGAACCAACCTTCCATCGGTCGATCCCCTCAACGGGCCCTCGGTGGAACAGGCCTGCCGTGACCACGGCATCAGCGTCGTTTTTGTCGGTCCCGAGGGTCCTCTCGAAGCCGGCATCGTCGATCACCTGCAGGCCGCCGGGATCTCGGTGATCGGCCCCGACAAGCGCCGTGCCCAACTCGAAAGCAGCAAAGTGTTCAGCAAAGCCTTTCTGGTGCGCCATCACCTCCCCACGGCCAAAGCCCGCGAGTTCCGCGACGCCAAAACGTACCAAACCTTTGTCGGGTCGATGACCGGCCCCGTGGTCGTCAAAAAGAGCGGCCTGGCCGCCGGAAAAGGCGTGCTCGAGACCAGCGACCGGGCCGAAGCCCTCGCTTTTGGCCTCGAAATCCTCAAAACCGACAAACTGCTCGTCGAAGACTTTCTGACCGGCTGGGAGATTTCGGTGTTCGTCCTGTCTGACGGCAAGGACTACGTGGTGTTGCCCCCCACGGCGGACTTCAAAAAAGCCCACGAGGGCGACCAGGGGCCCAACACCGGTGGCATGGGCGCCATCTGCCCTGTGCCGACTGTCGACGCCGCGCTGTGGAAGCGCGTGTTGGCCGAAACCGTCGATCCGACCATGGCCGCGCTGAACAAAGACGGCCTCAACTACAAAGGCGTCATTTTCCTGGGCCTGATGATCACCGCCGACGGACCGCAGATCCTCGAGTACAACACCCGCTTCGGCGACCCCGAGACGCAGGTGCTGCTGCCCCTCATCGACAGCGACTTCGGCGACCTGGTGCGGGCCATGGCCGATGGAACCTTGGCCGACTATCAACTGGTGGTGAGCCAAAAAGTGGCACTGGGCGTGGTGGTCGCCGCCCCGGGTTACCCCGGCGAGTACCCGACCAACCTGGCCGTGACCGCGCTGCCCGAAGCCTCGGCCGGCGAGTTCCGCGCCTACCACGCGTCCACGGCCATCAAGGACGGAACGGTGGTGACCGGCGGTGGGCGCTGCTTCACGGCGGTGGCCTTGGGTGAGTCGTTCTCGGACGCGCGTCGCCGGGCCTACCAGGGCGCCGCCGAAATCCAGTTCGACGGAGCCTGGTACCGCAAAGACATCGGCGAGAAGTTCCTTCGTTAGGACGTGACGACGCCACTGCGTGGCTTACGTCTTGGACTTTCGAACGGGGTTCGAAACTCCGTCGGTGGTCACCTCTGCCCTTCCCTACGTGAACGACATCCCTGACGCCAAGCGCCTTGGTGTACCACAACTCCCTTGAGGTTGGCCTCGATGGTCGGGGGAGCAGGAAACACCATGCGAGAAGTGTAGCACGCAGGCAACTCCAGGAACGTGTTGCCAAAGGCATACTTTTGGTGCATCTTTGTATGTATGAGAACAACACTGGAACTGTCGGACAGCGTCGTCGCTCAGGCCCGCGCCCTTTCGGGAATTGTCCGCATCAGCGATCTTGTCCGGGAGGGCCTTCAGGCGCTGATTGCCCGCGAAGCCCGAAAAAGGCTGGTTTCTTTTGGTGGAAGCGATCCTGACGCCCGTGTGGCGGACCGTCGCGGCACGGACCTGGTGGCCGAGAATCCGCTACCTCGTTGACACTTCGGTCTGGGTAAATCACCTGAGATCGGCAGACTCGTTGCTTTCGTCGCGCCTGGACCGTGACGAAGTCCTGGGCCATGCGTGGGTGACCGGCGAGCTGGCCTTGGGCTCGCTGAAAGACAGGCAGGGGTTTCTGACCTTGCTCGCCCAATTGCCGCAGGTTGCCGAGGTGCCTTCCTCACGGGTTCACGAACTCACCGAGGAGCACCACTGGTTTTCGCGGGGCATCGGCTGGGTCGATGCGCAGTTGTTGGCGGCCTGCCTCTCGTGGCCCTGCCGGCTGTGGACCCACGACAAGAAGCTGGCCGAGCTGGCAAGCGAGCTTGGGGTGGGAGCGGGGGCCTAGCGGGTTCTGCGTAAACAGCGAAGCGGAGTCCGGCGACGCGACCTTCGGCCGCTTACGCCCGCAGTTCTGGGGCACAGCCCCAAAACTGCCACCTGTGCCCTCCACGCCGCGTGGTCGGTCACTCGGAGGACGGGGGGTGGCGCGACGACGCACCTTCGGTGCTTACGTCGGGCGAACCGCCCTGCGGTTCGCCAGGGCCTAAGGCGCGCGCGCCGTGGCCAGGACCCCGATTCGGTTCCGACATTCCGTTCAGCTGCGTCGAGCCCACTGTGTGGACACGCCCGTCCTAATTCCGTAAAATCCCCGCATGCAGAAACGCCGTTTGGTCACCTCCGCCCTTCCCTACGTGAACAACATCCCGCACCTGGGTAATCTGATCCAAGTGCTTTCGGCGGATGTATTTAGCCGCTATAGCCGACAGGCTGGCTTCGAGACGCTTTACATCTGCGGCACCGACGAATACGGCACGGCCACCGAGACAAAGGCCCTCGAAGAAGGCGTTTCACCCAAGGAACTTTGCGACCGTTTCCACATCATCCACCGCGATATTTACCAGTGGTTTGGCATCGCCTTTGACAAGTTCGGACGCACCAGCGACCGCGAGCAGACCGAGATCACCCAGCAGATGTTCCTCGACCTCGACGCCCACGGCTTCATCCTCGAGCAGACCATCGAACAAATGTACTTGCCCAGCAAGAGCATGTTCCTGGCTGACCGCTACGTGCGCGGAGTATGCCCGTCGTGCGGCTACAAAGAGGCCCGCGGCGACCAGTGCGAACACTGCGGCAAGCTGCTCGACCCCACCGAACTCCTCGAGCCCTGGACTCCCCTCGCCCCGGGAGAAAAACTGGTGCTTAGGCCCACCAAGCACTTGTACATCGACCTGCCGAAGCTCAAGGACAAGCTGGAGGCGTGGATTGCCGAGGCGAGCGAGCGCGGCAGTTGGGCCCGCAACGCCGTCAAAATGACCGAGGCCTGGATCCGCGACGGGCTCAAACCGCGCGCCATCACCCGCGACCTCAAGTGGGGCATCCCCGTGCCCAAGCCCGGCTGGGAGAACAAGGTGTTCTACGTGTGGTTCGACGCGCCCATCGGCTACATCAGCATGACGGCGTCGCTGCGTCCGGGCGACTGGAAAACCTGGTGGCAGAATCCACAAAACGTTGAGCTGTATCAGTTTATCGGCAAGGACAACATCCCGTTCCACACGGTGGTGTTCCCCAGTAGCCTGCTGGGCTCGGGCCGCGACTGGACGATGCTGCACACCATGAGCTCCAGCGAATACCTCAACTACGAGTCGGGCAAGTTCAGCAAGAGCGCCGGCACCGGCGTGTTTGGCAACGACGTGCAGACCACGGGCATCGCGGCCGACATCTGGCGCTTCTACCTGTGTTACAACCGCCCCGAGAAGAACGACACCTTGTTCGCGTGGAAAGAGTTCCAGGAGCGCGTCAACAGCGACCTCATCGGCAACCTGGCCAACCTGGTGAACCGCACGCTGACCTTCTACACCAAGAACTTTGGCGCCGAGGTGCCTGCGCCGACCGAGCACGCGGAGCTTTGGAAAGCCGTCCGCGAGGGCGAAGCCCGCATCCGGGCCCATTTCGAGAAAGCCGAACTGCGCGACGCCCTCAAAGAGACCCTCGATCTGGCTGACCTGGGCAATAAGCTGTTCCAGGACAGCGAGCCTTGGAAGCTGGTCAAGACCGATCCCGCCGCCGCCAAGACTCTGCTGGGCAACCTGGTGCACCTGGTGCGCGACCTGGGCCTGCTCATTGAGCCCTACCTGCCGGCCACGGGTGCCAAAGTCCGGAAGTTCCTCGGCATGGCCAGCGACAGTTGGACCCAACTGGGCCAGCTCGCGGGCGGCCTGAACGTGGGTCCCACCGAGATCCTGTTCAAGAAACTCGAGGACGACGAGATCGCGAAGTGGCAGGCGCAGTTTGCCGGCTCGCAAAAAGAGAGAAGAGACGCCATGGAAAACAAGCCCACTACGGAGAAGGCCCCCGTCCCCGCCCCGCCAGTGCCGCCGGAAGTGTCATTTCGCGAAAAGCTCGACCTCCGCGTGGCCAAAATCCTCGAGGTGAAGCAGCACCCGGGGGCAGACAAGCTCTACATCGAGGTGCTCGAGACCGCGCCCGGCGTCACCACGCAGATTGTCAGCGGCCTGGCGCCCTACTACAAGCCCGAAGAACTGGCCGGTCGGCACATCTTGCTGGCGGCCAACCTCAAGCCCGCCAAACTGCGCGGCGAGATGAGCAACGGAATGCTCCTGGCCGCGAGCAAGCCGATCGAGGACGGCAAGGAGATCGTCGAAGTGATTTTCGCAGACCACGTTGCCGTCGGTACACCGCTGGACCTCGAAGGCGACGCACCCCGCGCGATCGGCGCCGAGCTCAAGCCGCAGATCACCATCGACACTTTCTTTGCCACACCGCTTCGCGTGGAAGACGGAATTTTGGTGACGGGTGCCACGGCCATCAAGGCCGGCGGCGCGCTGCTTGAAACGCTCAAAGTGCTCAACGGAGAAGTCGGCTGAAAAGTACTCCCAGACCTACTGCGGGGCCCCTCGGCTTCGCGGACGCCTCCCTCAAGTCCTCACCTACCATCGTACGCTCCGGTCTGGTAGCACTTTTGAGCAGGTTGTCCCGTTGAGGTCGCTCGAAGTCGAACCCTGTGAACCGGCCACGCTCGACACGGCCGCGAGCTTTTTGCAGACCTCGTGGTGGGCGGCCTTCAAGGGCCAACACGGCTGGAAGAGCCTGGCCTTTCGGGTGCAGCTGGTAGACGGAGGTTTGACGCGCGAGTTTCCACTTTCGGTCCTGCTCCGGAGGCTGCCGCTGGGGCTGACCCTGGCGTACGCACCCCATGCCGCCGTGACGGCCCCCGAGGCGGTGGCCCTGGGCTCGGCTCTCAAGCGCCACCTTCCCCGCTCCACGCTCTGCGTCAGGTGGGACCTTCTGGGCGAGGTTGCCACCGAAGGGGCACCGACCAACCTGAAAGGCCTGCAGAAGCCGCCGGCTGACGTGCAGCCGCCCGACACCGTGATCGTGCCCCTGCTTCCCGACGACGCCCTGCTGGCCGGCATGCACAAGAAGACCCGCTACAACATCGGTTTGGCCGAAAAGAAGGGCGTGACCGTCGAGAAGGCCGGAGTCGAGGGCCTTGCCGACTGGTACGCGCTCTACCGCGAGACAGCCGAACGCGACCGCATCAGCATCCACACCGAGGCCTACTATCGCGACCTGTTTTCGCAGGCTCCCGACCTCGCCCTTTGGTTGGCCCGCTTCGAGGGCAAGCTTCTGGCGGGAAACATTGTTCTGGTCCACGGGTTCACCGCAACTTACCTGTACGGGGCCAGCAGCAACGAGCACCGCAACCTGATGGCCCCCTACGCCCTGCAGGCCGCAGCCATGCGCGATGCCCGGGAACGCGGGGCCACGGAGTACGACCTGTTTGGCATTCCCCCTACCGATGACGAAAACCACCCCATGCACGGACTCTACCGCTTCAAGACCGGGTTTGGGGGTCGGGTGGTCCATCGACTCGGAGCGTGGGACTCGGTGCACAGGCCCCTGGAATGGCTCCTGTGGACCCGGGCCGACGCCGCGCGGGTTTGGTACCACAAGGTGTGGCGCAAACGGGTTTGACATTCCTGATTATTGGAGTCAGGATACTAGGAAGGAGTTCTCATGTTGCACTTTGAAGTTTCGCTTGGACCGCTGTTTGTTGTCGCTGTGGCCAACTTTATCCTGAGTTGGCTGTATTACTCGCCGGTTGCTCCGTGGTTCGCCACCTGGCAGAAGGCTGTGGGCGTGGATCCCGCCAAGAAAGAAATGACCGCAGAAGAGAAGGCCATGATGCCTTTCCAGTTCGGCGGGGCGTTCGTGGCCACGTTCGTGCTGGCCTACGGGCTCCAGGTCGTCGTTCATTCCATGGGTGTAGCCGACGCTCTGGGTGGCGCCTTGGTTGGCTTGGTCGTCTGGTGCACTTTTGCGCTGACGCACAGCCTGAACACGCTGTTTGAGGGCCGCAAACCCGTCGTGCTCGTGATCAACAACGGGCTGTACCTGGTCACCTACGTCGGTTTTGGCATCCTCGTGGCCCTCTGGAAGTAAACCCGCCGTCAGTTGCTGTCGATGCTGTCTTTGATTTGGAGAACCTCGCTCTTGATCCCGCTGAACGAGGTGACGAGCTGGGGGTCGAACCAACTGCCGCTCATGTCGAGAACCTGCGTCCAGGCCTCGTCGAAGGGCAGAGCTTCCTTGTAACTGCGGCGGCTTGAGAGCGCGTCAAAGACATCAGTCAGGGCGACGATACGGGCCTCAAGGGGAATCGCCTCACCTTGCACGCCCATGAGGTAGCCTTTCGAATCCCACCGCTCATGGTGGTAAAGCGCGATGTTCGAGGCCATTTCGTCGATGCCCTCGGTGCTGAGAATCTGAAAGCCGTAACGCACGTGCTGCTTTTGAATCTCACGCTCGGCGTCGGTGAACTTATCGGGGCTGTGCAGTAACTGACAGGCCACGCCGACCTTGCCGATGTCATGCAGACCGGAATACAAGCGGATTCGCTCCACCCAGATGGAATCCTTTCCCAAACTCTCGGCGAGGGCTGCGCTGTAGGCGCTCACCCGTTCAATATGGCTCATCGTGTCTTCGTCGGAGTTCTGGTTAGCCGTTTCGAGGGCGAAGATCATGCTCTTGGTGAGGCGCGCGATCCGCCCTTTCTGCTCGCGGATGGTCTGGCCCTGACGTCGGTTCCGATAAGCCTGCCGAATAGTAAACACCAGCTCGTCGATCTTCCAAGGCTTGTTCATGTAGCGGTACAGTCCCGCCACGTTGACGGCCTTCTGAACGGCCTCAAGGTCGGAATAGCCGGTGAGTAAAACCAGATGCGTTTCCGGACTGAGTTCACGCACGGCCGTCAGGAGCTCATGACCCTTCATGCCGGGCATGTTTTCGTCCGAGATGATCATCACGAGATCGCTGCCTTCGAGCACCAAAGTGCGGACCACTTCGAGGGCTTCGTCTCCGCTCGAGGCGGTTTCTATCTGGAACTCACCGCCGACTTCGCGCCTGAGTTCGACCCTCAGACTCTCGAGCAAGATGCGTTCGTCGTCGACGCACAGCAAAAACGGTTTTGACATTAGGTTTAGTTTACGCGGGAGAAGCCGGAGTTTCAAGGAAGCCGCCGGTAATCCTTTGGGTATTTTTCCACAACTGGAGGGAGGCTTCTTCGGGACCGCACCCCCACAACCGGGCGACCACGTTCAGAACGTGCAACAAGTGCGCACTTTCATTGGCACGGTCGGGATTCTCACGCCAAAGGGCCTCGGGCAACAGGTCGGGCGAATCGGTTTCGAGCAGCACGCGGTCACGGGGCAGCGCTGCAAAAACCTGGGGCAGTCGCTGGTTGCGGGTACGGGTCAGCGCTCCGGAAAACGAAAACCATGCGCCCAGCTCGAGCAGTTGCTGGGCCACGGGCCAACTGGCCGAAAACGAGTGCATCACCACGGGCACCTCCGGATGCGAACGGCGGGCGAGGTACCAGTTGAGGCGGTCCCAGGTGCGACGGCAGTGTACGGTGGCCACCCGGCCCAGCTTTCCAGCCAGGGCCAATTGCGGGGCAAAAGCCGCCTCCTGGAGCTCCAACGGAGGGCCAGCGCTCCGGTCCAGGCCGATCTCGCCCACCCAGGCGTGCGGCCACGCCAGCAACCTGGCTTCCAAGGGTGCCAGCCAGTCCGAAGTGGTCTGTCCCTCGGGCAGGTACCAAGGATGCACCCCGAAAGCAGGAATCACCCCGGCTTCGGTCCGTGCGAGGGCCTCGACGTCGTCCCAGTCGCCGGGTTCGGTGGCGCAGACCACAAAGCCCTCGACGCCGGCGGCCCGTGCCCGCGCGAAAACCGCCTCGCGGTCGCTTTCAAACACCGAGGCCTGAAGGTGGCAGTGCGCGTCGAACAACCTCATGCGGCCATGATAGACTAACCTCATGACTCCCGAAACCCCTTTGGCCCCCGGGCTTTACCGCATGACTTCGAATCTGGAAGACGACCACTACGAGGGGCTTTGGCCGATTCCCCACGGGCTGGCGTTGCACTGCTACTTGGTTCGTGGGCCCAAAACGGTGGTGATCGACCCCTATCACGAGGGCGACTACGGAGCCGACGAGGTGGCAGAAGACCTCGAGGTTCTCGCTCTGGGCTGGAAGGACATCGACGCGGTGGCGTTCACGGGGGCCGACCCGGGGCTGAAGTGGCCTGTGCCGGTGGCCGACGACGCTTTCTTGGCCGCAGCCGGACTCAACCGCCTGCCCGGCATGCTGCTGCACATCCCCACCCAGACGCTGTTTTCGGGCAAGCACTGGGCCGGTTTCGGAGAGGTCGAGGCCACCGTCTTGTCGACCGAAGCGACGGGCCCGGAAGCGCGGTTCTTCGAGGACGAGGCCTTGCGCTGGTGGATCACCCACCCCCACGAGGCCGTGGCTCCGGTCGGCGTGCGGCTGATTGCGCCCGCTCACGGACTGCTGTGGCCGAATCCCGCCGCCGTGCTCGAACGCGCCGAAGCGTGGCAACGCTGGAGCGGGCCGGCCGAGGACGAACTGGTGGTGGTCTGGAACGAGGCTCCCGCCCAAGACTCTTTGGTGTTCGATCTCGTGGCGCTGTTGCAAAGGCCGTCGGTAGATCTGAGCATCTTCCGCGTGCCTGGTGACCACGAGTCATTTGTGCGGACCGCCCTGCGCCGGGCTTCGGGCGTGGTTCTCGGTCCCGGCGTCGACCGGGGTCTGCTCGCGGGCCTTTCCAAGCACGTGTGGCTCGCCGCCGAAGGCGAACCGCTGGAGCCCGGCGCTTCGCGCCTGCTGGCGAGCCTGGGCGCATGACCGACCTGCTACTTCTGTTTGTGCTGGTGCTGCTCACGGCGGTTCTGGCGGCCTGCGCATTTGTCCTTTACCGGCTGGGCCTGCTCGACAGCACGATGCGGGCCGACCTCGAAACGATGCGGCGAACCGTCGATGAGCGCCTGCAAAAGTCGCTGGAAGCTCGGCTGGGCGAAAGCTTCAGTCAGGTGGCAAGGCAACTGGAACAGGTGCAACTGGGGCTGGGCGAAATGCGCAGCCTGGCGGTCGGGGTTGGTGACCTCAAAAAGGTGCTCGCCAACGTCAAGACCCGTGGCATCCTGGGCGAAGTTCAGCTGCGGGCGCTCCTGGAGGACCTGATGACACCGGGCCAGTACGCTGCCAATGTCATGTTGCGCCCGGGGAGCCGCGACGTGGTGGAGTTCGCCGTGCGGCTTCCGGGGCTCGACGAAACGGCCATGTGGCTGCCCATCGACGCCAAGTTTCCCCGTGAGGACTACGAGCGACTCCAAGCGGCCGCTGAGGCTGGGGATCCTGTGGCTGCCGCCGAGGCCCGAAAAGCGCTCGAGAACCGACTCAGGGCCTTTGCCAAAGATATCAGCGAAAAGTACCTCGAGCCCCCCTTCACCACCGACTTCGCCATTCTGTTCCTGCCCTTCGAGGGCCTGTTTGCCGAAGTGCTGCGCATTCCCGGGCTGTTTGAACGGCTGCAGCGCGAGTACCGTGTCACCCTCACCGGCCCCACCACGCTGTCGGCCTTTTTGTCGAGCTTGCAGCTGGGCTTTCGTACTTTGGGCATCCAGAAGCGCTCGGGTGAAGTGTGGAACCTGCTGGCCAGCGTCAAACACGACTTCGGTCAGTTTGGCGAACTGCTCGACAAAACCCGCAAAAAGCTGCAGGAAGCGACCAGCAGCCTCGACGATGCCGGCACCCGCAGCCGGAAAATCGAGCGTTCCCTCAAAAAGGTGGAGGAAAATTCCCCAGAATTGAGTACATTGGAGCCATGAAGAAGTTCACTGTGTTTCTGGTGATGCTCCTCGCCTTGGGAGCCGCCGATCTTTCTGCCAAGGGGTTCTCCAGCGGCCGTTCGTTCGGCTCGTCGAGTTTCAAGAGCATTCAGTCGCTCAAGACCACACCCTCCACCTCGGGTTCGACCAGCCTGAGCACCACCCGTTCGACCACGGCCTTGGTGCCCTCGTACTCGCCGCCGATGTTCTTCTTTTTTCCGATGGGAGGCTTTGGCTCGGGTGCGGCCATTGGGAGCGGCGGCTGGCTGCTCGTTCTCATCGTGGGCGGGGTCATTTTGTTCTTTCTGTTCCGGCCACGCCGCACGGTCATGGCTGAGGGCCGCGACGATGACGAAGAGCTCGAGCTGTTCTACCAGCGCTGCGAAAAGAACCTGAACCATCTGACCAACGTGTACGTCGACGCCCAAGGCTGGCTGGAACGGCTGGATGGCAAGATCCCCCATGCCCAGTTCAAGGACTGGAACGACCGCTACACCCGCATCAGCATCGAGGACTTCACCAAGCAGTTGGCCGAGATCCGGACCCACCTGGACAAGGGCGAACACGTCACGGCCCGTGCCATGCTGTTTTCGTTCGACGAAGACGCTGTCGAGGTGTTCAACTTCCTCCAGGAAGTCGAGAACGCGGTCGAGGATATCGCCTAGCCAGAAGCTCCTCGAGCTTCGCCAACCCCTGCTCAAGCCTGGCACTGGGATGCTGTGCCAGGTGTTCTCTGAGCGAAGCCAGACTTCGGTGCATTTCTGGCTCGTACTTGGCGAACGCCGTTTTGCGAAGAACGAGCAGGAGCCGGTGCTCGAGACCGGTGCGGTCGGCGCTCGACAATTCTTTGGACAACAGGACATACAGGGTATCGGCCTCTTCGGCCGGACTGATGAACTGAGCTGCGGCCAAGGCCTGGGTACCCTGCGCCAGTTCGCCGGCGGAGAGTCCGGTGGTGTCGACCGCACCGATCTGGTACAGCCACCGGGTTTCCAAACTCTGGGCGCCCCAGGTCAAGGTTGTCCCCGTTCCTCCAAAGCCCTGACGAAGCCGCCCCGGGTGAAAGCGCCCCTTGAGCAGCGTTCCCAAGCGCCGCTCGGCCAAAAAGCGGTCGACGCGGGCCCTGTCGCCGGAAACCGGACTGGTGGCCGTGTCGACAACCAGCACGAACTCCAGATTGTTGTTTTGGCGCTTCGGGCTCTGCCGCCCGCCCCGGTAGGTCACGTAGTCGTGTACCCGGATGGTCACACGGCCCCGGCTTTCGAGCAACTGGTGCAACACCTCGAAAGGAATGACGCCCTCGGTGTTGTAGCTGACCACCAGGGTGCGGGCGTCGATGGCGTCGAGCAGGGCCTCGAGTGCGCCGGGAGCCGTGGCCTTGGAGCAGAAAAGGCTTCGGGTGGCGAGCCAGTCCGCGCGGATGCCCGACTTTCTGGTGGCCTCGGGGCGGTCACCGCGCACCACCGTATTCAGCAGGTGGTAGTTGGACCCGTACTGGTGCTGGTTGTACGGCGGGTCCAGGTAGCACACCTCAGCGCTCCGACCCCGGACGAACTCCAGCGCATCGATGCAGCCCACCTCGGCGTGCTCAGGACTATCCCAAAGCGCGGGGTACTCTAGTTCCATGGGGGCGAGGATGCGGCCGAGCGCGTCGCCGCTATGACCTCCAAACCCTTTGTGAAAGGCCTTGAACACGCCGCTGGTGTTCGAGTGGACCGAAGCCTCGTAGGCCAGCAGGGCCAGCAGCAGGATCTTGGCCTGACTCCCCTCGGGCCACCGGTCTTCGATGGCCTCGCGGACCGCGTCGAGGAACAGCGCGTTCTCGCGGGTGTAGAACAGGCGCTCGCGTGCAAGGTCGGGCCTCCGGGTGTCGCGGGGGGCGTAGTGGCGGGCGATGAACTCCTCGCGGGGCACCTTGAGGGAATTGAGCTCGGCAAGAACGGCGGCAAGCCCCCCGTCGCGGACGAACAGGGCCTCGGCGCCAGCGGGAGTCAGGGAGAGGTAGGCCCGGTTGGCCACCCAGGCGTAGGTTTCCCAATCGTTGGCATGAACTTCGTAGCCCAGGCTTCGGGCCAGGCGAGCCACCGAACCGCTGCCGGCAAACGGGTCCAAAAAGACCGGAGCCCGAGCGCCGTTGCGGACCGCGATCGGCCCGAGCAGCTCGCTCAGAAAAGGCAGGAGGGCCCGTTTATTCCCCAAGTAGGCAATGAGCTGGCGTTTGAGGTACTCGGGCATGGCGCTCCAGTGTAGTCGCAGACCGACCTCCTTGTCCAAGCAACCAGCGATGGCTAGAATCTTGCCATGACCCTCGCCGCTTTGCTCGCCCGTGTTCCTGCTGTTGACGTTTATGCTACGGGCGAGTCCTGGAAGGCCCTCGAGATCGACAAATTGGTGTACGACAGCCGCGAAGCTGGGCCTTCAACGCTGTTTTTCGCCCTTTCGGGAACGCACACCGACGGCCATCGCTACCTGGCCGAAGTCGCGGCCTGCGGTTGCCGGGCTTTTGTGGTCAGCCAACCGCCCGACACCCTTCCGGCCGCATGCCGCGAGCCCGGATCCGTGTTGCTCAGGGTCGAAAGTGCCCGGCTGGCGCTCAGCCCTTTCGCGGCCGCTTTTTACGGTCAGCCTTCGCACGAGATTCCTGTGATCGGCGTCACCGGCACCGACGGCAAGAGCACCACCGTGAGCTTCATCCACCAGTTGCTCGAACTGGCCGGCCATCCGTCGGGTTTCTTTTCGACCGTGGAATGGAAGACGGGAGCCCACATCGAGGCCAACAAGTTCCGCCAGTCGACACCCGAAGCCCCGCTCATCCACGAAAGCCTTCGGCGCATGGTCGACAACGGTCTGCACTACGCGGTGCTCGAGAGCACATCGCACGGGCTGTCGCCGCTCACCAACCGGCTCGGAGACGTGCGCTACGCCGCCGCCGTGTTCACCAACGTCACGCTCGAGCACCTCGAGTTCCACGGCACGGTGGAGCAGTACCGGCGCGACAAGGCCCGCTTGTTCGCGGCACTCGCGGCTGGGCCCAAAAAAGCCTTCGGCGTGATCAACGGCGATGACCCGCACGCCGGCCTGTTCGCCGAGGCCGCCGGAGACCGCGCCGTGTTCCGCTATTCCATCAGCGACCCCAAGGCGCACCTTTTTGCCCGCAGCCTGCACGAAACCGCCGAGGCCCTGGACCTCGAACTGGTCTGGAAGGGCGAGGCCGCAACCTGCCACCTGGGAATCCCCGGTCGGGTGAACGCGGAAAACCTCATGGCGGCCCTGCTGACCGTTGCGGGTCTGCTTTCGCTGCGGGGTCCGCGAGAAAACCCGCTGGTCACTCCGCTCGATCTTTTGCCGTTGGTGCCCAGCCTCCGCCCGCTCAAGGGGCGCATGACGCCGGTGCGCGCCGGCCAGAGCTTTTCGGTGGTGGTTGACTACGCGCACACCCCCGGAGCCTTCGAAAAACTGCTGCCCGCGGTGAAGGCCGTGACGCCGGGGCGCCTGATCGTGGTGTTCGGTTCCGGCGGAGAGCGTGACCGCGAAAAGCGGCCGTTGCAGGGGGCCCTCGCCGACCGCTGGGCTGATCTGATCGTGCTCACCGACGAGGACCCGCGGCTGGAAGATCCGCAAGCGATCCTCAGTGACCTCGAGGCAGGGATCACGGGCAAAACTCTGGGTGCCAGCTATTGGAAGATCATCCCACGACGTGAGGCCCTGCGCCACGCGTTTTCGTTGGCAGTGGCAGGCGACACGGTGCTGCTGCTGGGCAAGGGCCACGAACAGTCGCTGGTCACGGCCACCGGCAGTCATCCGTGGGACGAAGAGTCGGTGGCCCGCGAGCTGTTGACCGGGGACTCGCGGTGAGGTGGGCTGGGCTGCTCGCCGCGCTCGTGCTGTCGGTGACCGCTGGTGCGCAGGAGACCCTGTTGCCGGGCTTTCCGGGGGTTGCCCCGCAACGAGAGCGGGTTTTCAACCTGGACGAACACGCCCTGTGGACGCTCAAGAAAGGCGACCAGGCGGCGGTACTGACCGTGGTACCCACCGAAGACCGCATCGCTGTCGGCCTGAGCGGCGGGTGGTTGCTGCTCGGTCCCGACCTGGAATACCAACCGTCGAGCTTTGACCTGCTGGCGGCCCCCAATCTTCCCGGAAGTCCCTGGGCGCAGGCCGTGGGCTCCAAACTCGTGTTTGTCAGCGGCAGCCCCGGCGACCTCGTGGTGGTGTATCCCGACACGGCCGTGGTGTTCCGGCAACCCTTGGACCTCGCCAACCTCAGCCAGCTGGTGGTCACCGACAAAGGCCTGATGTTCGCGCAGGGGCGCCGGGTTTCGGGCAAGGGGAACTGGAACAAGGCCCTGCGCGAAGAGCAGCCGCTGCCCTTTTTTCCGGCCGACCTGACCGCCGGCGCCGATGGAACCCCTTGGGCCGCCGACAGCCTGCAGGCCCGCCCCTGGCACATGGAAGAAGGCTACTGGCGACCGCTGGAGGTTCCCGATACCGGTGGCACGGTGGCCTCGGGACGCCTCGCCAGCCTGACACCCTTCGCCGACTCCACCGGCTACGTGGCTGCTGGCTCGGGGTGGGCCGGGGCTTTTCGCAACGACGGTTCGATGCTCTGGCTGCGCGACAGGGACTTTTCGGGTCGTCCCCTGCCCCGCGACCTGCGGGTGCGCGGTGGCAATGGCAAGATCCTTCTTTGGTCGGCGCTGGAGCGAAGAATCTGGCTGTGGAGCTGGAAGGTCGGAGGCGTCTCCGGAAAGGTGTTGCCACCGCAAACCGACAAACTCGCCAGCGATGTGACGGCCGAAATGAACCGGCTCGAAGCCCTCGGCAGTCTGCCCGAAGCGCTCAGTGTCGCGCAGTACGGCCTCGATCTGGCGGCCAGCCAGCTTAAGCTCACACCGTTTTCGGAAGTGTGGAAACAAGCGAGGGAGGAGTTTGGCCAGCGCCGCCAAACGCTCAAGGAACAACTGGTGGGCGCCGGGGTCTTCACCTTGACCTGGGAGTCGCCCTTCGGCAAGCCGCTGGCAACGTGGAGTTGGGATCCCGATGCGGCATGGCTCGACGTCAAGGCGTGGCGCGCCGAGGTAATTCCGTACCGCGAAGGCCGAGCCTGGGATACCGAAGACTTCAAGATCGCGGTGACGGCCTCTCGAACCCCGTTTCCGGGGGCTTTTTCGTGGAGCGGCAGCGCCTTGCAGTGGCCCTCCTGGCTCAGCGTCAAGCTACGCCCCGACGCAACCACCGACGCCGTGCATTGGCTGCGGCTGCCCTACCCCGAGCCGCCGCCGCGCTACGATTTGCCCGTTGAGTGAAGGTGGCGCCGTAGGGCCGCAGCCAAGTCTTCCTTCACAAAGGGTTTACTGAGGTAGTCGTCCATGCCGCTGGCCAGACAGGCCTCCCTTTCGCTGGTCACAGCCCCCGCTGTCAGGGCGATGATGGGCACGCGAGTCCGCTTTCCCGACACCGCTTCGAGCTCACGGATCTTGCGCGTCGCTTCCAACCCCGTGAGGACAGGCATCTGCACGTCCATCAGGATCAGGTCGGGCTGGTGTTCCACGAACTGCTCAACGGCATCCTTCCCGTTGGGCGCCTCGACAATTTGGCACCCCGGCAGAAGAAGCCCGAGCACCGTCCGTGCCAAGAAGACATTCAGCGAATTGTCGTCGGCGATCAGGATGTGGAGGCCCGAACCCTTGGCCGCCAGCGAGTTCGAAGCCGGCGACTCGGTATTGGGCACCAAGACCTGGAGGGGCTTCCCGAGGATCTTCTCGAGCACGAGGAGAAGTTCCTTGGCCTTGACGGGTTTGACCAGCCGATGGAGGGCGCTCGCCTCGGGAGGGGAGTCCTTGTCGAGCGGGCCGACGAGCAAGACGACGGGAAGAACCGCCAACTGGTCGAGTTTCCCCAGCGGTGTCATCTGCTGATCCAGGAGCACAACGCGGAAGGTCCTGCTTCCCAAGAAGGCGTCCGCCTCCTGAACGGTGGCAGCCTCAAAGCAGTCCAAGCCCACCGCCTCCAGAAGTCGCTTCAAAAGGCGGCGGGTCCCCGCGTTGTCATCGACCAGCAGCACTTCGGCAGAGTCCCAGCGGGTCGCGGGGGGGGGTGGCAGGTCCGTCAGAAGCTCCAACTTCAGCACAAACGAAAAGGTCGTCCCCACGTCGGGCGTGCTTTCGAGAGCGAGGGAGCTGCCCATCAGCGCCAGCAAGCGGTTCGAGATGGCCAGGCCCAGGCCCGTGCCTCCAAAGCGCCGGGTCGTCGAGGTGTCCTCCTGGGTGAAGGCCTCGAAGATCCGCCGCTGGTACTGGGGCTTGATGCCGATGCCGGTATCGCGCACCGAGAACTTGACTGTCCGGTCGGGCAGCAACTGGATCGCGAGCTCGATTTCGCCCGCTTCGGTGAACTTGACCGCGTTGCCCAGCAGGTTGACGAGCACCTGGCGCAACCGCACCGAGTCAAAAACTGCCCGCAGGGGCAGCCGCGGGTCGAGGTCCAACAAAACTTCGAGCCGCTTCTGGCTGGCCTGAAAGGAAATCGCGTCGACAACCTGGCTTGCGGTTTCGTGAAGGTCGTTCTCGTGCAGGTCCAGGTCGAGTTTCCCCTCTTCGATTTTGGAAAAGTCGAGGATGTCGCTGACAATGTCGAGCAGCGAGTTGGCCGACTGATGAATGACCCCCAGGAACTGCTGTTGGGTTTCGTCGAGCGGTGTGCGCATCAGGATGTCGGTGAAGCCGATCACGCCGTTGAGCGGTGTGCGGATCTCGTGGCTCATCGTGGCCAGAAACTCGGACTTGGCCTTGTTGGCGCTCTGGGCCAGTTCGTGGGCCAGCGCCATGTCTGCCGCAATCTGCCTCTGTTCGGTCACATCGCGTCCGATGGCGTAGGTGTTGCCTGTCGCCGGATCGGCCTTGAGCACCCAGTCGATGTACCGGAACCCGCCCGCTTTGGTGCGAAGTCGGTTCGAAAAGTGGCCCGGAACTGGACCCGTGGCCATGGAGCGTTGCAGGGCCAGCGTGGCTTGGCGATCTTCGGCGAGCACGAGTTCGCCGGGTCCAGCAGCCATGAACTCAGCCTCGCTCCACCCGAGGATTCGCTCAAACGAGGGATTGATCTTCCAGAACTGACCGTCGGTTCCCAACAGACCGATCAGATCCGACGAAAAGAGGAACAGCTGTTCGAGCGAGTGCAGTTCGCGGTTCCGTTGTTGCGCCACAATCTGCGCCACCACTTCCTGGGCGAGCAGTTCGAGCGCCAGGGCCTGATCACGGCCCAGTTGGCGAGGCTTGCGATCGATCACGCAAAGGGTGCCAAGGGCCTGACCCTGGGGATCGAGCAACGGGTAGCCCGCGTAGAACCGGTTGAAGGGGGGTCCCAGAACCCTGGGCGTGGAGCGGAACCTTTCGTCCTTCTGAGCATCCGTCACCTCGAAAAGCGAGCTCTGGCGGATGGCGTGGTCGCAAAATGACCCCTCGCGCGGGGTTTCGGTCGCGTCCATGCCGTAGCGGGCCTTGTACCACTGGCGGTCGGCATCCACGAGGCTCACGAGAGCGACGGGCGTATCGCACAACAGCGAGGCCAGCCGCGCCAGCCGGTCAAAGGCCTCGTCGGGGGCCGTATCGAGGATCTGATACGACCGCAGCGCGGCCAGGCGCTCCCTTTCCTGTTCGGGGTCAAGGGGTAGGTTCACGGAACTCCGAGCTCCCCGGCCCACACCAGCGGCGCGGGCACGCCCGAGGTGAGGCCCAAGGCCGTCCAGCGGGCTAGTCGATCGAGCACCGGGCCGGCAACCGCCTTCAGTTGCTTTGCGGCGCCAAACGTCGGGAGAATCTGGTCGAGCCCCGAGGTAGAGTCGGTCTGCCCCGGCAACAGGGTTTCGTAGTTGACCCGCCCACCCAACTGGGCCTCGAGCCAAGCCTTGGCTTCTTCCAGCCCTCCGAGCTCATCAACCAAACCCTTGCCCAGCGCTTCGCGGCCCGTCCAGACCTGCCCTTCGCCCACGAGCTTCACCTGCTCGGGGGTCAGCTTTCGGCCCTTGGCCACCACGTTCACAAACCGGTCGTAGATCGACGCGATTTCGTCGTTGAGGGCCTTCAGGTCGGCGGCGCGCAGTTCGCGGTAGGGGTCAGCGAAACCAGCGCTGGGCGACAGGGCCGCCGAATCGGGGTGCACACCCAACTTGTCGAGGGCCCCGGCCACCGAAGGAATCACCGCCGTGACGCCGATGGAACCGGTGAGGGTGCCGGGCCGGGCCACGATGCGCGAGGCAAAGGCCGACACGTAGTAGCCCCCGCTCGCGCCATAATTGCCCATCACGGCGACGACAGGCTTGCCCGCAGCCACCGTCAGGCGCACTTCTTCGGCGATCACGTCGCTGGTAATGACCACGCCACCGGGCGAATCGACCTTGAGCAAAACGGCGGCGACCCGCGAGTCGTCGCGCAAACGGGCCAGCACCTCGGCGGTGTCGGTACCGATGCTCGAGCCGCTGACCCCGGCGCCGAGAACGATGTCACCTTGCAGGGTCACAACGGCCACGGTCTTTTCCAGGGGCGACGGTCCCCACGGCAGTTCGGCGCCCCACGGAAGGTCGTCGACGAGCACCGAGCCCGGGTGGTCTTTCTTGACCGCGACTTCAAAGGACGCGCGGTAGTCCAGAGCATCGACCAGCCCTGCGGCCAGCGCCTGGGCGGGTATCAGGTACGGGCCGGCATTGACCAGCTCGACCGCGCTGCCCTGGAGCTTGGCCCCCCGGGCGGCGGTCAGCGCCAGCGAGAACTGGTCCTGCAATTCGCCCAACATGCGCAGGTTCATCGCGCGTTCGCCCGGCGGCATCGAGGCGAAGCTCAGGTCGTTGCTGTAGCTCTTGGTGTCCCACGGAGCCAGGTTGTAAAAGCGGATGCCAAGCTTGTCGAACAGGTCCTTGTAGTACAGGCGTTCGGTTTCGAGCGGGCGGATGGCCACGCCGCCGTTGGGGTTGAGCACGAGTTTGTCGGCCTGCGACCAGAGCGCCTGGTAGGCCCCGTTGGCCGTCAGGGCATCGGCGTACACGTAGAGTTTCTTCCCGGCCCTGTGGAGAGCGTCGAGGGCCTTGGTCACTTCCTGGTAATCGGCCAGCCCGCCGAGCGTAGGAGGATTCTCAAACGCGACGGCCACGTAGCCCGGGTCCTTCACAACACGGTCGAGCACTTCGAGCAGGTCGCCCACGGTGGGACTACCGCCCACGCCGAGCAGCGAAGCCCACAACCCCGGTTGTACCGCCGCGCCGGCCAGCGCCGGCACATCGCGCAGGCGAAGGATCTTGGGCGTCCAGGGAGACTGCACCGTGGCTGCTGAGTTTCCCCAGGTGGTCAGGGCTGTCCCGGCGCGGAAGTCCAGCGGTTGCAACACGTTAGGCGAAGCCAGCCGGGTTTGGGTCGGACCCAGGTCGAGCGACAGTTCGGCCCCGAAGCGCTGGGTCGGAGCCTCGTACCAGCCTCGCAGCCCCACGCCGCCGGGGAGTTCGGCGCGAAGGCCGCTGCTCTCCCAGGTCAGGTTTCCGGCCAGGTCAAGGTGCGCGTCGGCAGTCAGCGTGACCAGCGAGCCAAACCCGTCGAAGGGCGCTTTCACCGGCCAAAGCGCCAGGGGCCGCAAGGCGACTCCCAGCCCCAGCACCGGCGTCACGCCCAAGGCATTCTCGGCGGTGGCGCCCAGCGACAGCACGTCCCACGGCCGCCACAGCGCGCCGAAGTCGGTTTGCGAAGTAGCCTCGGTCGCGGTGCTGAGCTGACGGCTCAGGTACCCCAGGCTGAAGGCCGAGCCCACGTTGAGGCTGGTGCCCACCTCGACCCGGGTTTGATCCAGATGTTTGGCCAGCCGGAAACTCGCCAGCGGGCTGAAGAGCACGATATCGGTGTTGCCCTGCGGGTCGAGCGCCTCCGGCGACCAGGAGACGCCGACGGCCATGCCGCCCAGAGCACCCCACAACGCCGGGTTGTCGCCCAGGTGCCACAGGTTGCCGTCGTCGGCCCGGAAGCGCACATCGCCAGCCGTGTCCGAGGCCTGCAGAGCCGGGGCAAACGCAGCCAGCGCCACCAGGGCCCACAGCGCCCGACGGTTCAAGGAGCGCCTTCCAGCGCCTGTTCGATGAGGTTGTCGAGCAGGGCCGGGTAGGTAATTCCGGCCGAAAGCACCATGCGGGGGAACATCGAGATGGTGGTGAAGCCCGGCAAGGTGTTGATTTCATTGAGGGCCACCTCGCCGGTTTCGCGGTCGACAAAAAAGTCCACCCGCGCAAAACCACGGCAATCGAGTACTTGGTAGGCCGCCTGCGCGAGGTCGAGTATGCGGGCCGCGACGGCTGGATCGAGCTGCGCAGGAATCTCAAGGCCGGCCCCGTCAGGGTCGAGGTATTTGGCGTCGTAGTCGTAAAACTCATGGTGAGGCACCACCTCGCCGGGGCCGAATGCCCGCGTGGAGCCACTCCCGAGCACGGCCACCTCGATCTCGCGGCCGTTGACGGCCTTTTCGACCAAAACCTTGGCATCGACCGCAAAAGCCGCCTGCAACGCGGGTAAGAACCCTTCGGCCGAGATGACCTTGGTCACTCCCACCGACGAGCCGGAATTGGAGGGCTTGATGAACAAAGGCAGCCCCAGCGTAGCGACGGCTTCGGTGCACAGCGCGGCAGCCTGCGTGGGGGTAGAGTGCAAACTCTGGTGCGCGCTCAGCCACGCAACCACAGGCAGGCTATGGTGTTGCCACACTTGCTTGGCAAAGGCCTTGTCCATGCCCAGCGCGCTGCCGACGACGCCCGAACCGGTGTAGCGAACACCAGCACAGTCGAGTAGGCCCTGGATGCGACCGTCCTCGCCCTGAACTCCGTGCGTGATCAAAAAAACCACGTCGGCCGAAAGCGGCCTGCCCATCACGAACAACCCGACACCGGGCACCACGCTCACCTGCTCGGCCTTGTCCTCGGTCACCCGGGGCAGCGGGAGAAGCACCCCGGTTTGGCGGTACCAACCTCCGTTGCGGGCCACCCCGACCGGGATCACCTCGTAACGCTGCGGATCGAGATTCTTCAGGATCGAGGCTGCCGACAGGCACGAAACCTCGTGTTCGGCAGAAATGCCGCCGAAGAGCAACACGACACGAACTTTCTTCATGGTTTTTTGTATCCCGGGCGGGCCTCGAGTGGCAAGCTTGCCGTAGTCGGCCCGTGCGCCTAAGATACAGCCATGGCTGGTTTCTTCGACGCAATCTCTGACTTCTTTCTCGGCTTGATTTCGGGTGACCCCGAAACCGTCCGGCTCCGCAAGCAACTCAAGGGTCTGCTCCAGGCGGTTGCCGAATACAAACCGGCGGTGTACAGCAAGGCTACCGAAACCCTCCTTCCTGGTTTTGCCCAGAGCTGGCTGACGCTTTACCAACTGATGGCACCGCTGTCGGATCTGTTTTCCAAAACCATCGGCAACCCCGACCGTGTGGCCGCCGAGGCCGCGCGCCACTGGTTGCTCGAAGCCGCCCTCGAGGGCAATCTTCCCGACCGGCGCGTCGATCTCGGCTACGCGGCGCTCACGGCCCGCTTTGCCTCGGCCAGCAACGTCGACCAGGAGGCCATCGCCGTGGGTCAGGAGTTCAGCGCGCTGGTCAGCGACGTCCGCAGGCAAGATAACTCCAAGTGGCAGCAGGATTTCTCGTCGCTGTACCGCCTTCGACACCTCGCCGGCAATTCTTGGGCGGGGTTTTTTGAGCACTTTGGCTACGACCTTGCCACCCTGGGGCTCAAGTCGCCCTCGTTTCGGCCGGCGGCGGCCGACGAAGCTTTACCCGAGCTGATTGACCTGTATTATGTGGTCGGCCAGCTTGAACTCGGTGCCGGGGTCGAGGTCCTCACAGGGTTGCTGCTCGAAAAAGCCAGCCCGAGCAAGGCCGCCGAAAACCGCCAAAAGGTCGGCAAAATCCTTGTCAGGCTGCGCGACCTGCTGCAGGGGCCCTGCTCGTCGGGTCTGTTGTTGCACCTGATCCAGCTCATCAAGAAGGATCCCGACTTTGTGCCCGACGTGTTGCCGATCAAGGAGCACTTCGTCGAAGACTACGCCACTTCGCTGACCGAACGCTTCTCGAGTGACCGTGAAAGGGCCCTGCGCGAACGCAACGAATCGAGCCTCGAAAAGGACATCCTGGCGGTGTTTGGCGGTAGCAAGCTGCTTGAGCTCACCTATTACAGCGCCGCCACCAACGAAAAACTCAGCGCCGTCGGCTTGCCTTCGCTCACTTGGGTGAAGCCGCTCGATACCCTTCGCAGCTTTGCGTATGCCGTCCTCAAGACCGCGTATCTGGCCTCGGTCAAAAAGGTCGTCTTGAACGGAATCTTCAGCTCCAAGGACTGGCAGGAGAAGCTGGGCAACGCCATGTACGGGTCCGAAAAAATCGCCGAGACCCTCGAGACCTTCGACACCGGGCTGAAGGAAGAAGGAAAGTCCACCCTGACCGCGCTCGAAAAGTACTTGTCCGGCCAAGTGCCGCCTTCGCCCCTGGCGCGGCAACTCGTCGAAAGAATCAACCACGAGGCCTCGGGGGTACTGGAGTCGCAGGTGCGCATCCTGAACTCGCTCTGCAAACGGGTGTCCGAGATTCTGTCGGACTACAAGTCACCCCAGCCCGAACACGTCACCAACATCAAAGGGCTCGGCGGCAAAGACCAGCGCGAGCTCATCGAAGCGCTGATCGTCGGCTACAACAAGAGCGCGCAGGTGCTCAAGGTCCTGTCGCACTTCGTGGTGCTCAAGACGTAGCCGCCACCGGCTAGAACGGCTGGTAGTTTGCGGGCACGGACCCTTCGGCCTTCCATTGTTCCAGGGGCAGGTCGAGCTCCTTGATGAGCCCGGAACGGATGTCGAGCACCCAACCGTGCAGGCGCGGGTAGTAACTGTTGGGTTCCCGGCCCGCCGCCTGGATGAGGCGCTCGATGCCGCTGATCTTGAACAGGTTCTGCACCTGGGCCAGCACGTTGAGTTCGGTCAGCCGGTCGAGGCGGTCGCTTTCGTTGGGAATCGCGTCGAGTTCGGCGCGGTGCTCGCGCACAATGTCCTTGATGCCGCTGGTCCAGTTTTCCTTGAGCCCCACCAGGTCGTCGCGGTAGGCGCCTGTCACCCCGCCGCACTCGTAGTGGCCGCACACCACGATGTGGCGCACCTGCAGCGTCTCGATGGCGAACTCCACCGCCGAAAGCAGGTTCATGTCGGTGCGGATCACCTGGTTGGCAATGTTACGGTGAATGAACAGCTCGCCGGGTTCCGTCTGCGTCAGCGTGTCGA
Source organism: Spirochaetales bacterium (assembly GCA_037142615.1). GTDB lineage: Bacteria > Spirochaetota > Spirochaetia > JABEVK01 > JABEVK01 > JAIFLN01. The sequence goes on from JBAXAI010000037.1 coordinate 36,225, forward strand.
TGGGCACCCGGCTGTCGCTGCAGCCAATGTACAAGAACGGCGGCTTCTGGTACTCGGCCAGCGTCTCGAAGTAGCGCGTGTCGCGGCGCAGCATGTCGAGGGCCCACCGGGTATTGTTGCGGATCAGTTCGTCGTAGGTGTGGTAGTGCCGCATGGGGCTAAGGTAAACCAGAATCCCCGGGTTGAAAAGGCGTGTCCCGGCCACGCCGCACTGCGGCTTAGGCCCGGAGTTTCGAACTCCGTTCGAAACTCCACCGAAGTACCCATTCCATTACGGTTCTTGGCGTGGCCACGTTCAGCTGGTGTCGCAAGGGTTCACCCGCGGACAGTTTTCGGGCACAGCCCGGAAACTGTGGGGCTAAGGAACGAAGTGACGTGCCCGGTCTCCTACGGGGTTCCGCTTTCCCGCCGCACGAAGTGAGGCGGGAAGAGCCCGCTTCGCGGCCCTCCGTCCACCTCACGCAACATCGTGGAAGGCCTAGGTGGCGGGTCGCGGGCTCAGCCCGGGACCTGCAGGCGTAAGGAGGCCAACGGCCGACGTCGCCAAGCTCCTTTCGCAACTCCGGTGTGGCCCAGGTGGCAGTTTTCGGCGGTAGCCGGAAACTGCAGGCGTAAGCCAGCCGTAGGCTGGCGTCGCCAAGCTCCTCACGCAACATCGTGGAGGGCCTAGGTGGCAGGTCGCGGGCGCAGCCCGGGACCTGCAGGCGTAAGCCAGCCTTAGGCTGGCGTCGCCGGGTTCCGCTTTCCCGCCGCACGAAGTGAGGCGGGAAGAGCCCGCTTCGCGGCCCTCCGTCCACCTCACGCAACATCGTGGAAGGCCTAGGTGGCGGGTCGCGGGCTCAGCCCGGGACCTGCAGGCGTAAGGAGGCCAACGGCCGACGTCGCCAAGCTCCTTTCGCAACTCCGGTGTGGCCCAGGTGGCAGTTTTCGGCGGTAGCCGGAAACTGCAGGCGTAAGCCAGCCGTAGGCTGGCGTCGCCAAGCTCCT
>JBAXAI010000038.1:0-34519 GCA_037142615.1 Spirochaetales bacterium
GGCCTGGACATCACCCAGCATAACGAGAAGGCCTACACGCTCATCGAATAAAGCAAGGTATTTTATAGTAACGAAATAAAGGTTTTGTGGTTGATAAAAGGGTAGATTCTACGAGTTTTTGGAAGCCGAAAATGGCAGAGAAGAGGGGTCTTTGGCTCGTTTTAAGCGACAGTCAGGGCAGCGCGTGAAAGACCACGTAGAGTCCAAGAAGGCTGGCGACAGCCGTTGCACCGAAAGCGTAGTACATCCACCAGTCCCGGGCCGAAAGGGCACGCTCCAGAGCTCTGTCGGCTGCCTCGCGGGCTTCATCGGTCGACTGTTTCAAGTCCATAAAGTCCCTCCGCGATTCGTCTAGCAAGTTCGAGGTCTCCGTCAATGCCGCTTCGGAGTCCTTGCGCGAGGTCTCCGATTCTTCCAGCTGAGTCCTGAGCCCGTCTGATTCCTGCCGCGAGTCGGTCAGCGCGTTGCTGAGCGTCTGCGAGCTGGCCTGCAAGTCGCTGATTTGCTGCGAGCGCTCTAGCAGCCGAGTCAGCAGCGCTACAGAGGCTCTGGCCAAGGCTGACCTCTCGCTCGGCGACAGAGCGCCAGTAGCGGGCGGTATCGGGGTCTGGGCCGGGGCGGGTAACGGTCCACACGACAGCACCGCCAAGGCAAGCGCCAACCACCAGAACCGAAACAAACGCAAGCACCTGCCGCATGTCACTTGTCCCCCTCGGTTCCGGGCTTGCGCCATAGCGACGAAAGCGACTGAAGCAGAAGGCCGGCGTCGACGGGGGCGAAAAAGGAGTAGGTCCAGAGTGAAACCTGAGCCAGCGCCCAAGGGTCGACGGGGTGCGAGGTCATCACTCCAGCCCAGAAGCCCACAGGAATCTGCACGGCACAGAAGACCTTGGCCATGTTGGCCGCCAGCTTCCACGGTTTACGGCGTCGGCGGTCGGTTCCGGTCGGGCTCAAAGCATCACCAGTTCGGCGTCGATGACCGTACCGGGAGCCAAACCGTAGGCGTCGTAAATGTCGCCAAGCAGCTCGAGGTCATTCGGGTGGTGAATGATGCAGCCCGCGCTCCAGGCTACGCGGGTGACCTCGCCGGGCGCGGCCGGGGCGTGCTTCTGCGTGTCGTGCTCCAGCCAGCGGGCGAAGTCCACGGGCGCGCCGTTCTTGCCGGGAACCGGTTCGACGCTGCGGCCGTCTATTCGCTGGCCCTCGAGGTCGACCGCGTTGACGATGCCATGGATTCGACCCCGGAAAGCGCGCGGCTCGACGAAAAGCTTGATTCCGAAAATCCCTGGCGCAATTGTGTTGAGGAACCGCCCGCCCGGTATGTTCGCCACGGTCTGGACCTTGCACTCGTGCAGAATACGGCCGTTGTGCCAAAGCTGGAAAACGTCGAGCATGTTGTTTTTGTCGTTGTTGTCCCACGCGTCGGGAGAGTCCTTGCCTAGGCGTTTGAAGTCCAAACTGCGGGAATCCCGGTAGACTTTGATCGTCATTTTTGACCCACCAGCTTGACGATGATTTCATACCCGTTTTCGATCATCCAAAGAATCGCCGGAACACTGACTGCCAGAACGGCAACCCGCTGGGACATAGAAAACTTCTGGCGCGACGATGCCTTGTCGTGCTCTGTCGAGTGTGCCGCCAGCCGTCCCTCTATCGTCACGACCCGGGCCACCAGCTCATTGTGTTCGGCTACACGTTCGCGGTCTTTCGTGTAGAGGTCGTGAACGTCGTTCCGCCGCCGGTCGTTTTCGATCCGATACGACTCGGTGCTGGCGTTGAGTGATTCTTTCAGGTCTGCGATTTGGGCCTTCATGGCCTCGAACTCGGGCTTGAAGATTTCCTTGAGCGCCAGTATGTCGTGCTGTGTGAGTGCCATGGTGTCAGCCTACTTCGTGGCGTCCGGCGTTTCTCAAATCAGCTCACCAACCCGTGCTGCACCAGCGCATGGATCTCGGCAAGCGAGACCTTCAAGTCGTCGAGGCATCCGGCGGGGAGCTTGAACAGATCGGCGTCAGTGATCCCGCAATCCTCGCCGGCGGCCTCGGCGATCTCGGCATTGAGCTTGGCCACCAGCGCCTCGCGGTCGCCTTCAGGGGCCGCCTGAGTCTTGGCCTGGGCCAACTGCACCGCTTCGGTGATCGACTTCGTGGCCTTCTCAAGGGCGATCACGTTCTTGCTGATAGCGAACGCGGCCTTGAAGGGAATCTCTTTGTCTTTGATCGCGGCGAGACCTCGGGTCAGCGCCAGAGCTTCGTTGTAGGTCATGCGATTATCCTTAATAAGAGACAGTATTTTATGACGAGGCGATGGAGTCAACAAGGGTTGGAGTATTCCCGCCAATCAAGGGAGAGTTTCTCCAAAGTGCAATGATGTTATCGGACGCACCGAAGAAGGTCATACCCTCAGCCCTATATACTGCAATCTGTCCGTGTTCATCAGTTTCCAACCAATCGTGCAACTTGACTATTTCGGCAAAAAACAGTGCTACTCTTTCGTCCCTTGTTGAGTCCTTAAGACTTGTCCAAACCGCTGGGAATGCTTTTCCATCGATGTTGTAGTTGCAGTCGATACACAGGTCAATGGCTTCTTTGTTTGCAACCGTACCATATTTAGGACGGTAAACGAACTGCCCCCAAATCTGGTTGGTATCCCTTACTACTGTTACGCTTTTTTCCAAGAGAACCACTTCCCCGAAGTCTATAATGATTGCCATGATATATTTCCTTTTTCGTCATGATGACGTTGTTATTGCAGTTAGTACGTGGGTAGTCCAGCTAGCACTCCCCACAGCGTGACCAGTGCCAGCGGTGCCTACCGTGCCAGCAGAACCCCCAGCCGTCCAACCTAAGTTATTACCACCCTTGCCACCAGAACGGGCGGCTCCAGCAGTACCACCACCGGCACCACCACCAGTATTATTTGCGGTTGCTCTTACACCAGCGGAGCCAGCCGGATAACCATTACCCCCACCACCACCTACCGCACCAGTACCCGCCCCACCACCATTACCGCCACTCGCAAGTGCGGGTGTAGCGGCAGTAGCTTGTACAACACCAGCTTTAGATATTGACGATAGGGTGCCAACCCCATTCCCGCCAACATTCCCGCCAGTAGATCCGCCAGTACCATATGCTCCACCATTCCCACCCGGAGTACCCCCTGCTCCTGACACAGCCGTACCAACTACCGCAGTGATAGCATCCCCCGAGGTGGCGAGAAAACTACCGGAAGAAGCACCAAACAACCCACCAGTATTTCCCGCACCACCACCTCCCCCACCAAATCCGTAGGAGAAGGTATTACCACCACCACCACCACCACCAGAACCACCACCTCCACCACCAGTAGTTCCCGATTTTAAGGTGAAGGCTACATAAGGGTATCCAGTACCCGCAAGGGAGGCTGGGACTGTTGCAGGACTGGCGGCGGTTGTATCTGCAACTGCATAGCTCGCATAGTAGTTAATGGTTCCGATATTACATCTTAGATAGTTTCCAGTTGTTCCAACAGCCCAAGTTGGTGCGGTGTACAGGTAGGCATACCAAATGTCTGCCCCTTCTGGATTTGATGGGTTACTTCCCGCTGTCCACTTTACCCGTATGTAAGCATTGGTGCAAACACCGACTTGGTTTTTGTACTGTAAAGAGGAACAGCATAAGTAGTTGCATTGGCACCCTTGAAGTATATGTATGGCATTAGGTGCCTAACCAGATATTGCCAAGTTGAGTGATTGGTATATTCCAAGCAGTTGTGGCGGTATCGATAATATCCCATGCTGGAGCGGTTCCATTCGTCTGTCTTAGATACTTCTTTGTGGGCGTTGAGTTTGGAGAAAGCAGTGTTGTAGTATCTACCGCTGATTGATAAGGTATTGACCCAAGAATGCCGCCAAGAATGCTTGTAGGTTTTAGGCCACCTCCACCAGTCCATGTTGCTGGAACGGTTTGAGCAAGAGGGTTAAGTGTTGTAGCGTTGCCCGCAGATGTGATAGGGCCAGTCAGATTGGCGTTAGTTTCAGCTACGATATGAGTCAAGTTCAAGCCATTTCCATATAGATAGTTCGCCTGCACGCTATTCGCAGACAAGATTTCTGTGTATGTAGATCCAAATGGTCTCGTTGAAGAACCAATATCAGGCGTCATCCCTGCTTGTGCACTCGAAACAGGAACGAGCGAAGCATAGATATTTACTGGGTTAAATATGGCGATAACAGTTAGAATATGGGTGGTTAACCCCAAAATGTAGTACTCTCCTCCCGGGCCGTTTATAACTAGATTTGACAAGGTTAGGTCATACCTAGCGGTTGATATTTTTTGGCTGTCATAGGTGGCATATACGGAAACCGTCGCAGAAGTTGGGGTGTTTGGAAGAACTGATCTAAACCAGAGTCCAATCGTGGATGCGTTTGTTCCAGAAGGGAAAACCTGCGATCCGCTCCATATATTGCTTGATTCAATTCCCCCCAGTCTCCCTCCTGACGTTACCGTTAGAAAGTTGTTTTCGTAGGAGATCGCGGAACTGTCGTTTCCAACGTAGAAAGAGGATGATGTCAACCTCGCACGATAGTCTGACCCGATATTGGCTTCATTGATCCAGAGTCCATTTTGACCTGACAGAGATCCCAGCCTTGAAATTACCGTGGCCCCCTGCTTGATGATATAACTAGAGTCTTTTCCTATCGTCCAATCACCGTTGGCATACTGAACATCTCCCTCGATCCGCATATAGGTACTTTGCTTAGCCCAGAATCCATAGTCACTTGTTGACCAAACATCACTGGGGTCCATGTCCCACCACGTATCATCAATTCCCGAAGGAGAGTGAATTGACGAAGACGGCCCGTTAATTGTCAGGCATTTGTAGGTGATTCCAGCCAGAGAGACCAAGTCCCCGACAGCGTAGTTTTTGACCGTAGAATATGGGCTTCCGTTTTTGAGCAGGCCACCAAGATATCCCATGGCTGTATTTACGGTTCCCAAGGAGTCCTTGACTTCGACACGGTTACTCGATGCGTTGAGCGTAATCATGGGGCTTCCAGCGGCGGAGCTATCCAATGTCGATGATCCGAGTATAAATCCGCCGATAGTCCCTTGCATCGCATCAATGGAGCCTGTCGCCTTGTCTAGTTTGAATCCGCTCGTGCCTGCTACATAGTTGCTTGAAGTCAGGTCAACATTGATTGAAAGGCTGTTAAGTTCTGCCGTGCCGTCTGAGCGTAGAATAAATCCGGTTGTTCCAACAGCGTAGTTGGTCGATCTCAGAAAATCGGTCCCGATCTCGACTCCCCCTATGTGGCCAAGCTCAAAGTCCAGTGAACGGCCCTTTATGGCGTCGAAGAAGGCAGTCTTGGCAACAAGGTTCTGGATGTAGTTGATCGCCGCCGTGTTTCCGCCAAGGCTGGCGTCCTCGACGGCGAGGATATCGCCCATGGCCCCAGCAATATGGTCGCTTGCCGTGTCAGTCACCCAGCCCGCAGCGGTGTACTTCTGCATGACGTTTGCCGTCGAGTTGTAACACCAGTCACCAATGTTCGCCGTTGATGGGGCAGCCGTGACCGGGCCCAGATATTTCGGCACAAGGTTGCCCGAGCGAATGAAGTCATTCTTCGCGGTGGCGTAGTTCGTCCAAGCCGCCGTGAAAGCTGCCGGGTCGATATCCTCTGGAATCGAAAGCCGGTCAGCGGACAACCAAAGCGGGTCGCCGATGGTCCACGTCGTCCCGCCGTTGAGGTAGTCGGCTAGCGCCTGGAACGCTGCAAGGTAGGCCGCCTTTTCGGCAACTAGCCCGTACTTGTCGGCAGTTAGGACAAATCCGTCTTTCTCAGAAGCGATCGTTACCCACTCCGTCCTCGCTCCAAGCTTCTCGACGGCAGAGAACACCCCGTCCGAAGCGATGTCGGCCAAAGTGTTGTTGGCCGCTTGGGCCGCTGTCAACGCAGCCTTGAGAGCGTACCCCGAGCGTGAAAAGAAGTTGTGGTTTTTGAGCTTGACGCTGACCTTGTACGAAACCCCGTCGTGGTGCGAAATCGTCCGTTCTGTCACGACGTAGTTGCCCACAATGCCCAGCTCGGGGCGGTTCACTGCCCACATACGGTAGAGCTGCGAAGCGGTCAGGTCGTGGCAGTAAAGGCTCAGGGTTTGCTCCCGTTCGCCGTAGGAGTCCAACAGCGTGACGGCCTCGGCGGCCGCCGAAGTCGGGTTTCGGATATCGCCGTCCTGCGTGACGGTTTCGATCTTGCCCGAGAACCCGGACGCGGCAGCAATGGAAGCCTTGAGCGCGGCATTGGTGGCGGTTCCTGTCGCTCCGGACGAAGCCCCTTTGACCACCTGCACCGTACGCAGGTCGGTGAACTCCACGCTCAGCTTGAGCCCCGAAATGTGCGCTGGAACCGTGGCGGCCGGGGAGTCGGTCGACACCTGGAAGTTGAACACCTTGTCGGGAGTAATCCAGAACGAGCATCCGCCCACCTTGGCGGCGATGTCCGACAGCACGTCATAGACTTTAGTGTTCTGTGCCTGGTAGCGCTTGATAACAGGGGTGGTAGCCGACACCGCGCCAAGAATCAGGCCTTCTTCCAACAGGTAGGTCGTGAAAATGTCCGTGACGATTTGTGAATAGGTCTTGTTGTACCAGTTCTTGTTGGCCAGCCGGAACGTGAGCACCGTCTCAATCGAGACTACTTCGAGGGAGTAGACCTTCGCCTCGTACCCGGTTTGGTGTTCCGGGTATCCAACTGACTTGATGAGGCCCGCGAAAACCGTTGTCCCATCGACCACCAGCGAGCACGATTGAAGCGGCGTCGGAATCGCCTGCGCGTCAACACGAACCTCAACCGAAGTGGAGGATACCGCCCCGGCCTGCTGCTTGATCTGGTACGTGTCGAGCCCAACGTAGGTAACCCCCGAAATGACAACGCTAAGCGCCATACGCTGCCCCCATAAACTGGTCGCCGTACTGGAACGCCACCCGCCCGATTTCCCTGCCGTCCACGTTGAGCACGCCAGAGGCGTTCAGGTTGATCGTCTGCCGGGATGACCCGGTGAGTGAGCCAACCTCTCCCAAGCCCGCTGGCGGCCCGATGTACACCCCTGCCGTGCGAGCCTGCTCGGCAAGGCCAGCTGTGAGCACCATTTCGCGGTTGTGGAGCTTGGCAATCTGGTCGCCGCTGATGTTCAGTGAACCCACGTCGTACGATCCGAATGAGGCATTGACGATGTTGGTGGCAGCTTCTGCGCTCACCGTGGCAGACGTGTAGAGCCCTGCCAAACGCGCCTTGAGGCTGTCGAGCTGTGCCCCCGTGAGCCCGCCCGAAATTGCGGCGGCAAGGTCGGCCCCGATGGCCGAAACCTGCGCAGTGAAACTCTCTGTGAACACCGCCGCCTTGACCACGGCTTTGGTGATGTACTCCTGCATGGCGTACATGAAATCATCGCCGCTGAACCCGTTCACCAGATTGTCGACGATCGTGCTGGCAATGTCGCCGCCGAACCCCTTGAGGCTGTCAAAGAAGCGGAAGATAGCGGGCTTGAGCTGGTCGGTGTAGCTCTTGGCAAGGTCTCCGTTGGCGTCAGTCAGGGCCTTGGTTTCCTTCGCTAGCTTGGCCTTCGCCTCGGCGGCCTTCATTTCGGCAGTGGTGCCCAGGTTAGCCATGGGAACGTATGTGCTCGCCGTGGCAGTAGGGGAGTCGGTGCTCAACGCCATTGGCTTGATCTTGTCTTTGTCGGCAACCCAGAACATGACCCAGTTGATCATGCCGATGATGCCGTTAAGGATGATTGCGAACACATCGCCAACGAAGTCCCCGATATGTTGGAAAGCTTTGGTGAAGTCCGTTGAAACATCCCAGATTACTTTGCCGAAGGCGTTGAAGATATCAATGAAGAAGTTGGCCACCGGCACCAGAACGCTGTCATTGAACCAAAGAAAAACGTCACCGATGACCTTGATGATTGGCAGCAGAAACTCTCCCAGCGACTTTCCGATAGTCTCGAGCGTGAGTATGAACGGCTCCAGCGCTTCGTTCACAGCCGGGCCGACGACCTCGAACATGGCCCCCAGCGTTGTGGCCAAAGGGTTCATGAGCTTGTTGACGTTTTCGATGGCCGCGAAGAGGTTCATGAAGGTGCCAAGCCCTTGGCTGATCATGCTCAGCGGGTCGCCTCCGGCCGCGCCTGAGGCCTTGGCGACTTCGGTACCCTTGAATGCGTCCTGTGCCGCGCTGCCAGCCATGCCCAGCACGTCACCGGACTTCATGGCCGCCAGCTTGTCGGCTTCAAACTGCTGCGCCCGGGTCAGGCGTTTCTTGTCTTCCTCTTCCTGCCACTTTGACGCTTCGCCCTGATACTTCGCCCGGATCGCGGCGATGGTCTCTTCACTGGCACCCATCTTCTCGGCCTTCTCCAGTTAAGCCATTTCCTCTTCGTGTATTCCCTCGAGCTTCCCGGCGAGACTGTCGGTGTGCCACTTGGCGTTGTATTCGGCAAGGGTCTTTTCGGCAGCAAGGGCCTGATCAGAAAACGCTTTGGCCGCATCGTCGGCTTTCTTGGCCGCTGCCGCATCGTCGGCTGCAGCCTGTTCATTTGCCTTTGTGTTCAGGTCGGTTAGGTCTTGGACGGCTTTCTCTTCGGCCAAAAAGGCATCGTTCTCGGCCTTGATTCGCGCTGCATTCCTCTTGGCGTCGTATTCGGTCTGAGCCGATTCCAGAAATGCCAGATTCTGCTTTTCGAGCTCCTTTGCATCAGCGGCCTTCTTCTCGGCAAGTGCTGCAGATTCCTCTTGAGCCTTCTTCGTCGTGGCCATCGTCGTGAGGTTGAGCGCTGCCCGCTTCTCAGCTATGCCCGTCTCGGCAGCGGCTCTATCCTCCAAGATCTTGGCGTAGGCTTCATTCTCGGCATCGTTTGCCTTCTTCGTTTCTTCGGCAACCTTCCGCGCTGTTGCCCTGTTGCTCGGGTCGGCCATGACGCGGTTTGCCGCTGTCGTCGCGATGGATGTGAGCTTTGATTTATGTTGCGAGTCTAGCTCGCCGCCATTTTTCCTGATCGCTGCAAGTTCCGTGTCGATCGCCCTCTGGCTTGTCTGGTACTTCTTGAGGTCATCGCCACTGAGCGAGGCTTCTATTTTGGCGCGTTCCTCACGTGCCGCTTTCGCCTTTTCATCTGCCGTCTTTCTGGCTTCCGCAAGCTCTTTTTCCTTGGTCTTCTGCTTGTCCAGGTTGGCGATTATTTCGACGATGATTGCCGCCGCAGCTGTCAGTCCCAGTACCCACGGCCCCATGCCGGTCATCGCCGCAGAGAGGGCCGCTTTCGAGGCCACTCCCATAGCTGTGAACGCGGCAGACAGCGCCCAAACCGCTTTGGTGAGAGCACTCACAATTGCCGCACCGTTGGCAGCGATAAGGAATCCTGCGACTCCGATTCCAGCCACCACCACAACGTCACCCAGAGACTGGAGCGCGTTCTTGAGGTTGTCGCTGGTCGTCGCCCACTTCGTGAAGTCCCCCGCTATGTTTCCGACCGCCGTGACGAACTCCTTCGCGGCAGGCAGGAACACCACGCCGACGGCCGCGCCCGCCTGCTTGAGGTTGTCGGTCATCGTCGAGGTCAGGCCGGTGAAGGTCTGGCTCGACACATTCATCCCGTTGAAGAAGATCCCGCCCTCGCTGGTCATCCGCTTGAAGGCGTTGGTGAGGTCGTCGCTGGTGATCTTGCCCGAAGATGACAGCGCGTACATCTGTTCCACGCTGATTCCCATGGAGTCTGCCAACTGGTTGAAGATCGGAACCCCGGCTTCGCTGATCATGTTCAACGACTCAAGGTCGACCTTGCCCTTGTTGATGCTCTTCATGTAACCGCGAGTGATGCTGTCGAGCTTCTCAATGTTCCCACCCGCCGTGTCGCCCAGCATGCGGAATGTATCCGTCACCTTGCCCACATCGTTCCCGAACGCCGGGAGCAGTTGCTTGGCCACCCCGGCGATTCCCTCCAGTTCGAAGGGAGTCGTCGCGGCCTCTTTGTTCAGCGCGGCGATCATCGCCTTTGCGTTCGCGGCGCTACCGGTCAGTGGCGTGAAGGCAGCGGTGAAGTCTTCGATCTTGGCGGCGTTCCCGATGGTCGCATTGCCGATCTTGTTCATGCCGTCGACGATCATCCGCGCGGCTGCAATCGGGCCCTGCATGACGTTCTGAAGTTTCTCGAAAGCCGACTTCGAGCGCTCCACGCCCTTCTCGGCGTGAGTGCCCAGGTTGTTCAGAGCATCCCCGATCTTGTTCAGGGTGCGCATGAGTTCGGCGCTGTCGATTTTGGTGTCAATATGGATCGATCCGTCAGCCACCTGCCAGCCCCCTGAGACTTTCAAACAGCCCCGTTATCACGTCCACCTGTTCGCCGCCGATGGCGTAGCGATCCTTGAGCCTTTGCAGCGCCGTCCTGTCGGAAGGCTTCATCCACTCTTCAAACTTGCGGCCCCGGATGTCGATCACCTCAGCCAGGTGCGTCCCGTTGGGAAGTCCCTCGAGCAGCTCGCAAAACACCCACCAGTGCGCCCGTGCCTGGCGCAAATCGATGCGGTACACCTGCCGGAATGCGGCGTACACCCGCCCTGAATCGCCCAGCAAGTCAAACAGCCGGGGGCCCGTGGACGCCTCGGTTTCCTCGCCCAGGTTGATGAACCAGGTGAGGTATTGAGCCAGCGGGGAAAGATCCTCGGGCAGGGTTTCGCCGTAGAACAGCACCAGTGCCATGAGGGTGTTTTCCTGTCGGCTCAGGGTGTCGTCCCTGAGCATCCGCACGTACGAGAACACGTTGCGGAAGTCGGTCTTGATCGGGTAGAACACGCCACCGGAATACACTCCGGCTGGCAGCTCGTCGATCAAGACGTTAAACTTCGGGGCCATCCGGGACCGCCGGGGTCACCGATGCGACCTTGGCAGCCACGCCAGCGCCCTTGATCTCGCCGGTGATGAACCCGATGAGGTCCACCATCGCCAGCAGGTCGTGCCCAGCAAGGTCGAAAAGCTCATCCCACTTGCCCGGCAACAGCACTTCGATGACTTGGCGTTCCTTCTCGAGGATGAGGTCAAAAGCCGCCTCGAGGTCTGCCAGCGAATCCTTGGGCATGGCGTTGTACCTGCCCGAAAGTTCCTCCACCTCACGCGACAGCACCGCGACTTTCTTGACGAAGTCATAGTTGGTGGGCGAGATGTCAAAGCTGTAATCTTTGCCGCACACGGACAGCGTTATTTCATTCTTGCGCCGGTTGAAATCGAACGAAGCCATTTTCCCTCCAAAGGAAACGCGGGGGCCTCACAAGCCCCCGCTCAGAATCAGGTGATGTCGCCGCCGATCATCGTGTGGGCCGCAGCCTTCACGATATGGTTGTAGGCGTCGAGCTCATACAGGTGCCAGATTTCCCCGACCACTGCCGCGTAGGACGCCGCCGAGGTGTACTCGGTGAACTGCGCCACGTAGGAACGGGCGTTGGGAAGGGTCAACGAAGAGGCCTTGAACAGCGCCAGGCGGTTCGATGCTCCGGGGGTGGCAGTCACCTTGGTGTTGCCGGTGCCGGTGCCAGCCGCCCACGTTGCGGTAAGCGGAACGGACGACCCGAGCGCAGCAGGGGTCAACGTCGGCTTGCCGTTCAGGTGGATCTCGAAACCGAACGAGGCCACGTTGTTCGCGTCGCCGCCCGGGGGCTCGATGTTGGCAATGGTGCAAGGGCCGGTTACCACAACACCATCGGCTCCGGTAGACCGGAACTGCGTGGTGCGCGCGTCGCCCATGGAGTACAGCTTGCCCAGGATGTACTCCTGCGCGGCGTCTCCCGGCTTGCGGTCACCCGAGAAGGTGAAGATGGCCTGGAACCCGGTCACGGTGGAGCTGATGCCGCCGTTGCCGTCCAGATAGGCCTTCTGGTCGACCTTCTCATTGTTCTTGGCTCCGGCAGACGCCAGGCCATTGCCGAGGCGGACCCAGTTGGCCGTGCCTCCGGGGTTGATGTCCAGCTCGAAGAGAGACTGGAAATTCAAAGGTGCACTCATGATGCTACCTCCTTGAAAAATACCAGCCGATACGAGCTGGTTTGGATTGTTACCCCGGACTTGTCTTGGTCAACGAGTACGGGTCTGGTAACCAAAGCTAAGCGGCCTTCCGACACTCCGAAGAGGTTGGCGAAGGTCTCGATTTCGAGCACTACGGCAATGGCCTCGAGCTGTGCCCGGGCCTTGTCCATGTCGTGGCTCTTGGCGTAGAAGCTGAAGTTGAACGCTCCCCACCACGAGCCGTCCAGGTAGCGCTTGGTGAGCGCCGGTGACGGGTCGTGACGCACCATCAATTCCTCGGTGGAGTCGCCTGCAAAGGCGTCGTAAGCCACCGGCGCGTAGAGCGTTGCACGGGCTTGAAGGTAGGCGTCAATCTGCGGCATGAGGTTGAGGTCAGGCAAAATAGGCCTCGTTGGCGATGCGTTCCCAATCTCCGGAGAACTGCGCCTTGGCCGATTCGAACCACTTCACGCGGGCGTTGATGTTCTTGTCAGTGGCCTTGTTCGGAAGGCCGTAGTACTGTGCCCGGGCGTAGGGCATGTTCCATTCCAGTTCACCTTCACCCACCTTGCTGGCAGTGATGGCAGAGGCCTGCAAATAGCCCTCATCCTGCGGGCAGAAGTAGTTGGAATCCTTGATGATTTGCAGGTCAAGCGCGGCCTGCGCTCCATCGATCAGGAACTGCTTCTGCTGGATCACGTCTTTGACCTTGAACTCGACGGTGACGCTAAGCACACTTCACCTCGTAATGGTGCGGCCCGGAGGCGTCAGCAAAGCAGGCGCGAACCTCTCGGACGGTCAGCGTTACGGCCCCAAACGTGATGCGGTCCTTGACGGCGGGCACAGTGCCCAGCGGCAACGTGTTTGCGCAATCGATGTACAGTGTGAACAGGTCGTCTTTGGCGTCGCCCAGCGAACTCATCGCGTTCTGCTTCACCGGCTCGAAACGGACGAAGAGGAGGGTTAGGGCAGGGCCGTAGGTCACAGAATGGCCCGTAGTGCCGGTGTAGCGTTCCAGAGTGGCGGCGTGCACCAGCAGACGGCGCATGATCGGGCTGGCCATTACAGCAACCCCACGGCGCGGTAGATGAGCCCCGACTGTTCCAGGTACGCCATGGCACGCGGGCACAGCGATGCCGGACTCTTGCGCTGCTGGTAGCCCACGGTCTGCTGAAAGGCGCCGATGGAAACCGACCCGGCGCGTTCGGGCTCGTTGAACGTGTCGCCGTTGGACACGTAGAACTCCACCTGTGCGCACGTGGCCTTTTTCACAAGGGTCAGCTGAGTGGCGTCGAGGTCTGCCAGCACGATCCCGGCGGGGCAGGCGAGCTCCACGTCGTCGGATGCGCGGGCAATCAGGCGCTCAAGGCCCTGACCGGGATCGGTTCCGAAGTAGGTTTTCAGGTAGTAGGCCGCATCAACGAAGGGCATCAGGGGGCTCCTAGATGTAAGCGATCAAGACCCGAACGTCACCAGCGGCAACAGCCGTTGCGTCGTTATCGGGGGAGAGGTTGGTGATGGCGATCGAGATACCGGTGCCAAAGGTGAGGCCCAATGTCCCGAACTCGACTTCCTTCGATGTTCCGGCAGGGACGGCGATCACCTTGTAGGGCGTCGAGGTTCCCACCGTCGGTGCGACGGCGAGGTTGTACAGGCGCACGTACTTTGTCGCGGCGCTGGAGTTCATCACAGAGACGGCGTAGACCTTGCCAGCGGTCGCCTTGATGCTGACGGCGTTGGTCGTGGCAAGCGACAGCACGGAGTACATGGATGTCACCGGGAGGTTGGGCGAAAGGCTCACCACGGCCCCGATGTCGGCAGGGAGCGGCGCGACGGAAGCGGCCTTCATCGTCTGGGCCGATGTGCCATCCGTGGGGCGAACGTACATGCCACGGGCTGCGGCGTCGCCAGAGGGAGCAACGTTCACCCCGTCCGTCTGGCGCATGAGGTAGATTGCGGGGGTGAAGTCCTGGCGGGACAGGAAGCTGAAGCACTGGACGCCCGTGGTGGTTCCGGTGATCGCCGTCGAGATGCGGATGCGGATGTACTTCCAAAGGGTGTCGCCCACGAAGTAGCGGGGTGTCGATGCTACGATGGTGTACGTGCTGACCGGAGCATTCTGGGGGGCAGCCCGGTCGTAGAGCGAGATCTGAACCCAGTTTGCCCCGTCGAGCGAGCCTTCAAAGGTGATAGCTCCGGCCGTCACGGTTCCTGCTGCCGGAACGATCTGGAACGTCCCGGATCTATTGTCGTCGATGTCGTATGCACCGGCCCCGGCTGTTGCCAGCATGATGTTCTGGTTCAGGGCCAATTGCCCGCCCTGGCCAGTGATGAATACCGGGGAGAACTGCGTGATGCTCGGATCGTCGGGCCGGAGCCCCACCACCAGAGCCGTATCGCCGACGTTCGGGGGAGACCCCGGAGCCTTTACCTCGGCGAATGCGCTCGAGATTGCGCCGATGATCTTTTGGGTGATTCCCATTTAGTACCTCCACCCGACTGTGAGTCGGCCTTCAATCTCTTCCTCAGAAAATCCGTAAACGATGAAACCAACCCCGGGAGTCGGTACAGAGACCTGCAACGCAACGAGGCTAGAAAGCAACTGGGCTTCGTCGTCGGTGTAGCCATCCAGGCCCCCGAAAACAAACGTGAGCGCGGGAACGTCGGTGGCAAGTATTTCTGCCTGACCTGAGACGGCAACCAGCGCCGAATGCGAACCGGACCCAAAGTCGAGAATTACGGTTCCGGAGTGCGAAGCAGACCCCGTGCCTGCCGGTCCCGCTGGACCCGTCTCTCCGGCTGAACCAGTCGGTCCCGCTGGACCTGGAAGCCCCGGCGAACCAGAAACCCCAAGAGTGACGACGAAAGTCTTTCCGCTGGCAGTTACAGTGACCTGCCTCGGCGGCGTGACGATAACGCTGCTCATTCGATCACCCAGTTACCTTCAAACTCAGGCGCTGGCACCCCATTGGTCGTGCGGGTCATCGACCAGCGGTTGGTTCCAGGCTGGATAGAGTCAGCGGCATCCAACGACACCACCAGGCGGGTAAATGTCGTGAAAATCACCGCAACCGAAAGCAGCGTAACCGTGCCGTCGGTCTCAAGAATCGAAGCGCTGAAAACGTCGCCGGTCAGGTCGCCCTCTGTTGCCGGGTAGTCGATGGTGAAGGCATAGGCAAACCCTAAGCGGGTGGTGAGATTGATGTTTCCAACCGACTGCTCAAGGTCTGCCATGGCCTATTCCTTCGCCTCGGGCTCAGCCTTCGGAGCTTCGGCGGGCTTCTCGGCAGTCTTCGCCTCGGGCTTGCCACCGGGCCGGGAACCGGGCTTGGTGACGGTATACGACTCGTCGCACTCGCCCTCCAGAACGAAGCCAGCAGCCTCGGCTTCCTTGACCCCGGCGGCGTCCGTGCGGATCACGGACGTGGTGTCTTGCGTCAACTTGTAGAGCGCCATGTTCCCTCCCAGGAAAATGGCCGGGCCTCACGCAGAAGCCCGGCTCACGATTAAGGCTTGATGTCCCCAGCGATGAGCTGGTAGGTCTTGAACTTGACCACGTGGCCCTGAGCGTCAAGCTCGTACTGCCCCAGGTAGTTCGTCGCCACAGCGCCCGCGATGTCGGCACCCGAGATGTAGGCGGTCAGCCCGGTCGGGATATCGTTGAACAACGGCGCGGTGATGACACCAGCCTGCTTCAGGTAGGCCAGGGTATTGCCGCTTGCGGGAGTGGCGGTGAACTTGGTCGAGCCGGAGGCGGTACCCTGAGCGATCACGGTGGCGAGCGCAGGAGCGGCAATCGCGGTGTAGCTGACCTTCACGCTGTCGTACGCGCGGTCGAAAATCCACAGGTCATGGAACCGGCGGTAACCCAGCACCCAGGCGTCCGCATCGGGGTTCGACTCGGGGGCGAGAATCTTCGGCTTGTCCATCTTGGTGATGGCCAAAGGCGCGGTGCGGGCCATGATGATCCAGTTGATTTGCATCCCGACAGCCGAGGCCGAGAAACCGGCGGTGGCATCGAAGGTGTAAGCAGACTTCATGCGGTCGCTGGAAACCTCGATGATGGGGATACTGTCGATCATCTTCACCTTGGTGTTGATTTCGCCATTGGAGAACGTCTGGTCGACAGTCAGCTGCTTAACCAGCTCGGTGGAGCGGGCCAAGATGTCAGACACCGTGAACGGCATCATGATGACCAAGCCCACCGAAGTACCGACCTTGTCGGCAATCGCTACGATGTCGGCCTTGAGCTGGCTGTAGATCGTGCCCACCACAGGGGTGTAGGCGGCGGTCTTGAGGAACTTGTTGGCACCGGCGAAGATCTTCGAGTACCGGAAGCTGTCCACTTCGGGCACAACCGAATCGGTCTGGAACTGCTTCATGATGGCACCGGCCTCAATGAGGAAGTTCGCCTCGTTGACGTCGCGGGCGTCGAGCATGAACTTCTGGCCTCGGTCCTGAGTGAGCTGGAACGTCTCGTAAGAGAGGGTTACAGCACCACCGGCAGGGTAACCGGTAGCCTTGTCATAGGCCCCGAGTCCGGTCACAGACCGCTTGGGGACTTTCACGGTGTCGCCACCGTCGTACCGGACTTGACCGGCGTTTCCTTCCATCCAGGCAGTCGTCAGCTCTTGGCGAACCTGTTCGTCAAGGCGCGTCTGAAAAAGGACGGCGTATTCCAGGGTATTGGTAGCCATGGGAAAAACCTTTTGCGCACAATGCGCGGGTTGAATCTCCGAACCATACGGCCCGGTACTTCGTGGGTAAGTCCACGCCCTCAACCCTGATTTATGCCGCTCAGGCTACGGCCAACCCGTGATTGACCCCACGGCGGGAATTGCAGGGGCGGGAATTGAACCCGCGATGACCGGCTTATGAGACCGGCGCCTTGCCACTTGGCTACCCTACGTCCCCAAGGTAAACCCCCGTGGATTGATTTTCTCAAAACGCTTTTGGGCACAAAAAAGGACCCCCTTGCGAGGGCCTTTCAGTGGCGTTTCAGTATCAGGACGCTTTGGACTTGCCGAAAATCTTGTCCAGCTGGCTGTTGGCCTGTTCCATCGCGGTGCCGCCTTGGTTCTTCACCTTGCCAGCAAGCCCGGCGGGCACCGTCTCACCCGCAGCCGCTTCCTTCTTGAACTCGGGGAAGTCCACCAACACGGCCTTGACCTTGTCGGCCACGGTGTCGCCTTCGTAGCCGCCCGCAAGCGCGAGCTTGACCACCTTGGCGGCTTTGTCGGGGTCGACGCCCATTCGGACGGCGGCTACCTCGGCCCGCGCCTCCTCGGCCTCACGCTTGGCCATAGCGGTCTCGCTGTCCTTGGCCTTGAGCACCTCGGCGGCTTTCTCGGCTTCCGACTTGCGGCTGTCCTGGAACTCCTTCAGGGCCTTGAGGTCGTCTTTGAGCTTGCCCGTCGACTCAACCCCGGCCTCCTTGAGGATCTTGGCCACGGCGGCGGCTTCCTTCCCCTTGACGATCTCGTTCACCTGCGCGTCGGTGTACTTCGCCACGTCGGCGGCGGCATCAGCGGCGGCTTTGTCGGCAGCGGCCTTCGCGGCGTCGGCTTCTCCACCAGCGCCCCCGGCTCCGCCCGCTCCGGCACCGTCGTCCGCAGCCATGTTGAAAAATCCCTGTGTCTTCATTGCTCCCCTCCCTTGGGTTTCGTTCGCTTGACAATCTTGGCCCGTGGGCCGATACTTAATTCAACGCTGGTTCGCGCGGCCCTGACTTCCTTTTTGTCAGGTGCCCAACACGATTCGGCGTTATTTTTTTGTCCACTGAATGATTTCATAGAGTAGCAAGCCGATCCTTGCATTGTTAAACACGATCACCTGATAGGTTTCTTTCCCCAACTCAATTTTGTAGCGTTGAACCTCGGTCAATTCTGGACGGTTATGCTTGTCCGGCACCGAGTCTTCAAAGGTCATCTTGCCGATGGTCTCAGCCAGGTTTGCAGCCAGGTATCGTTTTCCGGGAGTGCCATCGAACGCGACTAGATGATTGGCTCCGATTCTCCTAAGTTGAATCTGATTCTGAGTTTCTTCGTTGCGAAAGGTACTTCCTTTTTGGGCCATCACAGCATTCCGAAAGGCGACACCTTGAGCGGGAATTTCCGATGGTTCAGGTTCGGCGATAAATCCACTTCGTTTCGAGTCTTGTTTCGTCGGTGCGTCCAACACCTGCTCCCGGGCGTTCCTTCGCGTCCTGCCCGTATCGGCAATGAAGTCCCGCATGGTCTTCTGGCGGTCGCGCACCGTCTGGCGAGCAAGGTCGGCGTTTTTGGCGTCGCCCTTGGCTTCCCACACGCTGACGGCCCGCTTCGCCGCCCGGATGTGGCGCTCAAGGTAGCGCTGTTTCTGACTCTCGAGGTAGGCCCGCTCGTTCTCGGCCACCTGTTCGGGGGTGTCGTCGGGCGCGTACCGCTGGCGGGAAACGCCTTCCCAAAACGGGTACTGGTTGTGGCCGCAGTTGATCCCGAAAAGCCCAGCCGGTTGGCCGTAGCTGGTTTCTGACAGCTTCGGGTAACCCTCGGTCTGCCCCGACACGCTGAACACGCGGCCCTGATACGGGGCGCACAGCGGGCGGGCCCCGGCATGGGCCGAAACCTCAATCAGGTCATTGCCGTACTGCCTGCCGCGCTCCATTTGCACCGCCGTGGTGACGTTGCGCACATTGGAGCGGATGACCATGTTGGCGTAGGCCTCTGTGGTCCACTGCCTGCCCGCGCGGTCGACGATGGACGGAACGCCGCTTTCGCTCCACTCGCGTACGGCGGTCACCAGTGCCTCACGGCCCGACATTGCCCCCGAAAGCACCTGCATCGTTGTCCGGTTGAGGGTTTCGACGTAGACCTGCCCGGTGTTCTCCAGCAGCGTCGCCATGGCCAGATTCGTTTGGATGATGGCCTGCTTCTGCCACACCTCGATAAGGTTGCGGATGGCCGGGTCAGCGTCTGCCGGCAGAACGTCGGTCAGGGTTGCCCCCGCATCCTTGGCCCGCTGGAAAAGCGCGTCCGACTGCAAAAGCGTGTCAAAGGCGGCTTTCTCCACCTCGGTCAGCACTCCTTCGTGAATCGCGTCCCGGTAGCTCCGAATGATGGCTACAGCCTGTTCGTTGAGAGCCCCGAGCTTCGCCAGGCTGTTGATTTTCCAGTCAGCCGACTCCACGTCGCCTTGCCCCAGAAGCCGCGCGATGCTGTGGAGGATCTCGCTTTCGGCTTCGTACAGGAGGTCAGCAGGGGATGGAACCGGCGGGCGGGGAGTCACGCCTTGACGGCCTGCTTCTTGGCGAGGTTGGCTCGGGAGCGGATGACGAACCCGGGGTAGAGGAACGGGGAGCGGATGACGTGCCACGCTTTCACCCAGAGCTTGGCCCGGGGGTAGAACGCCAGCAGGTCGCGAACAAACCACTTGAACGCCAGCGGACGAGCGCGAAGCAGTCCCTGGCTTTCAAAGAATCGGCGCTTACCACGCTCACTCTGGCTGTTGAACAAGTCTTCCCCAAGGTGGTAGAGCGATTGGTTGTTCAGCTTAGCCAGCGCGGCCGGCTCAAGGCGTTTCACATGGAAATGCTCGGTCAGCTGGTAGTACTTCGATAGGAACGCCGCCCTGTCCCGTTCGGCCTTTGGCCCTTTTTCGTGAATGATCATCATGCCCCCGTTCCAAAAAGTGACGCCGAAGTGACTGCAGCGTTTTCGTCTTTGATCTTTGCGGCCATGGCCTCGGCCCCGGCGTCGTCCAGCCCGTGGATGGCTTTGAGCGCGCTGACCTTGTCGGTGAGTTTGGCAGTCACCAGAGAGGTCCAATACGCGGCCTTGGCGTCCCGGCTCTCGATCACTGAATCATTCCAGGCAATGAGCGGATCGGTGACCGTTGCCCCGGGAATGCCGTACAGCGTGCCCAGCGCGTTGATCACACGGAAGACGTGCTTGAGACCCACGTCGAGCGCCTCACGGTAGGCCTGCATGGTTTTGTAGGTCTTGCTGTTGTCACTCACCACCTCGGTGGCGGTCTTCACGCTCGTGCCGTCAAAGCTGAAGTAACCTGCGCTGAACCCAGTCTGGACGCTCAGGATGTCCAAGAGCGTCTGGATTCCCTGGCGGTACTGTTCCACCCGCAGCTGGCCCGACAGGTCGACCGGCTTGAGCTTGTCGGCGTCGTCGCCCTCAAGACGGATGTACGCTTCGTCGGTGGGGTCAAAGCCCTTCTTGCGCTTGCCGTCTTCGGGGTCGATGTACGAGCGCATGACTACGCCGGGCAGCGCGATACGCTGGCGGCCAAGAAGGATCTCAGTCTTGAGGCCGTCAAAGGCGATGTCGAGCGCCTGCAAGGTGTCCATGGCATTGGCGAACAGCGAAACACCCAGTGGGCTCTCGGGTTCGATGTTGTTGGCCTCGGGGTTGCGGATGTAGGCGAACAGCGGTTCGGTCGTCGGGACGAATACGGACGCCACCAGCTCCTCGTCAAAGTCCGAAAGCGGAACCTCAAGTCCGGTACCGTCGTCAAACACCCGGTTGGTGATGAGGTATCCTTCGCGGGTTCCCTCAACCTCGGTGCCCTTGCGGTGCGTCTCCACCCTAAGCAGGGTTTTCTTGCCCACCACGCGGCGATCGATGAAGGCCCCTTCGTACACGTGGGAGTTGTCCCAGGCCAGCGGCATGAAGGTCTGAGCCTTGATGAAGTCCAGTCCTATCTCTGGCTCAAGTCCACCCTCGAGAGTGACCCGGATCACCTGCCCGCCGAGCGCGCCCTGGTACTCCAGAGCCTTGGTAAGATTATCCCAGAAGCGCTCTTTGAGGATGACCTGATCGACCAACGGCCCGGCGGTAACTTCGGGGATCTCGGCCAGCACCAGCCCAGCCATTTCGGCACACGCGATCTTGGCAGCGTTGATCGTGAAGCGCTTTCGGGTGCGCTTGCGTCCGTCTGCCGTGACGTACTGGTAGTCCAGCCATGCGGCCTTGGAACGGTAGACGCTCCACCACTCCAGCAGGTTTAGGTCGCCGTTCATAACCTCGGGCTGAGCGGTGGGGATGCCGAAAAGGCGGGCAAACAAGGCGACGACCTTGGCCCAAAGGGAGTTGTTCATATCATGTTCTCCAGGAGGATTGATGCGTCACGCTCCACGGCGTACTCGGTTGCGTCCAGGCTGTCGATGTTGGTTGTGCCGTCGTCAAGGCGCTGGTCTTTCGATGCGGCCTTCTCATCCCATACCGCGTTCTCAAAGGCTTCAATGGTCTTGCGGCACCGGCGCATGACGTGCGCGCGGCCCTGACTGAAAAGCACGTCAAAGAGCCGGATGCGGTCGATCACGGGGCGCTTGAGTGCGTTGCTCATATGGACCGGCAGCCCAAGGCCGTTGATGCTCTTGATGATCAGCTGTTCAGCCGAGTCGCCAAAGGAGCGGTCAACCGTCCATCGCTCACGGCAACGGGTAACGAAGGTGGTCCAGTTGCGCAACACCGCCTCGACGGATCGGTTTTCCTTGTCGTACCACTCATCGAGCACGACGATGCAGGTCTTGCGCTCGTGGAGATACCAACCTACGGCAGCGAAGGCAGTCGCCGAGGCGCTTCCCCCAAAGTCGGCCGCAAGTGTCACCCGGTAGATTCCCTTGGGATCTTCGTCGAGCACGTTTCCGGGTTGGCCCGGGTCGTTGGCCACGAAGCTGGTGTAGATACCGCCCTCTGCACGAACGCGCAAGCCAAGCACGTAGCGCTTGTAGAACACCCCGGTGAACTGCGCTGCAATCTCGGCTTTGCGCTCATCGGTCAGGCTCGGGTTATCGTCGAGGGTGAAGTGCCAGTAGTGGTATCCCGGGGTTTTCTCGCGCTGGTAGCGGTCAATGTAGGCCTCGTAAATCCAGTGATTCGGGGCCATGGGATTGAGAGTCCAAATGTTCTGCCGGTCCCGACTGGCAAAGGACCGGGAAAGGGCCGTTTCGATGAACTCGCGGTCCTGAAGATTGACTTCGTCGGCGTACCAACCGCCAACGGACATACCCCGGATCTTCTTGAAACTGGCGGCGTTGTCGGCCCCGCAATAGAAGATTTTCTTTCGTCCGAGAGTGAGGAACTTTGACCCGTCGGTGTCGGTGCGCGGCTTGGCCTTGCCACCCGTGATGGCAATGAACCCGAAGTCGCCCTGGATGCAGTTGCGGGAAATTGAGCCCAGCGTGTTGCCGCTCATGAGAAAGACGTTCTCGGGCGAGTTGATGATGTAGCGGTACCACTTCACCAGACTGGTGACGGTCTTCATCGATCGAACGGAACCCTCGTAGACGGTCATGAACCCCGGTTCCACGATTGACTGCCGGGCGCGTTCGCCAAGGGGAAGCGCGGTCAAGGTGTCCCGCCAAGCAGCTGCTCGAGCAAGCCTTTGTCGCCGTCGAGCATGGTGTCGTCGTCAAGATCAGCCTTGCCAGGAATCCAGTCTTTGCGGAATCGGGCCATCATGTTCAGGTTCCAAAGGCGCTCGTTGAACTCGCGGTCCCGGAGAGCTTCACGGCCAACCTTCTCCCAATGCGCCTGACAGAGAACCCGTGCGCGCGAGTAGGACTTGGAAAATGCTGGTTTCGCTTTGATCCATGCGAAGAAGGTTGACTGGTCGATGTCCCAATGTGCGCAGACCTCGACAACCGACGCGCCATTGCTCATCAGTGCGGGAAGATCGTCGGCAAACTCTTTTTTATACTTCGTCGGGCGGCCCGGCACTCAGATGCCCCTTGTTTCGATGAGCTGGATGAGGTCGTCGCGCATCACGCTGCGGTCTCCAAAGTCCCCGAAGGCGGGAAGGATGGCTTCGACCTCTTCCAGGGTTACGCTGAGAATGTGCGCGGCCTCGCTGGTTTCGAGTACGGGGCTCATGCGGCCAAGAGCCTCGGCAAGTTCAGCCAGATCCGAATATGCGTCCCAACCCTCAGGGCGGCGAGCCGTGACATACGGATGAGGTAATACACGCGCTGGTCGTTCACTGGCTTGCCGGTGATGAGTGTGAGGGCCTTCGCGGCCTCGGTTACGGTCAGAAGTCTCGGCATTGTCCCCCTCCCAGAGTTCAAGCTGCATCTTTCCCCCGTGTTTTTCTCAAATTGCGTTAGCTGCGAAGCGAATCCAGCCGCTTGAGTGCATACTCGGTGGCCGCCTGCACGGCCGCGGCCCGGATCATGGCAGCGTGTGACGGCCCCCACTTGCGGAACGGTGCGAAGCCGCCGCCAGCGGTATTGGTGCCGTACCGAACCCCCCACAGCCATACCCCTCCCTCGATGGCGCGCAGGCTGACATGGTAGCGTCCAGCCTTCGTCTTAACCTCCGGCAGTCGCTCCACGTCGAAGCGGCGGTCGTCGTCTTCGGACTTCCCCCCGATGCCATGACCGAACCAATCGGGAAACGTCTCGCAGCAGTAGGATGCAGAAGCGAAGAGGTCGAGCTGGGCGGTCATCGTCGCCTCCAGACGTTCACGCCATCAGTCCAGCCAACCACCACCCCGGGAGAGGCAACGGGGGCAGGGTCAATCGTAACAACGCCTTTGGAGTAGTTGACCATCGGCACCTCGGCGGCTGGGGTTCCAATCATTCCAATGAGCTTGTCAAAAGATGCGTACTCGCCATTGGTGTATCTGCCCGTTGATAACTCTTGTGATTCGGCCCACTTCTCAAACTCTTCCCTGCACTTATCCATGGTTAACTCCTTTGAGTCGGTCGGTCAGCAGGGCGTTGTCAACGGTTGCCCTCATGCCAACACAAACAGGACAAGTAACATCGTCCCAAAACCGAGTCGCCTGATACGGCTCAATTTTGCAAAGGGCCAGCTCTCCCAAACCCTCGGCGTAGTGCCATTTCAAGTCATTCATGTCACTCATACCCCACCTCGGCCCTTGGTCAGGAGGGCGTGGAAATGCCTGACGATTATCCCAGTTATTTCAGGGTGATAGACAAGTTCCCGCAATGCGTCGATGCCTTCAATTGATCCGTGCCCATATTTCTTGAGTTCAGCGATCAGCCCTGTTTTCAGCTCATCCAACGTAGGAACCGGCGAGGCAACGGGGGCGGGGAGTTGGAGGGCGTGGTTGCCATCAATCAGGGCGTACAGTTTCTCGGCAAGTTCATGGGACCCAAGCATGGAAAGAGCGTTTGCATTGACGAAGGCATACCATCGCTCAACATCCCTACTCACCACCTCCGACGACCCCACCACCTCGGGCTGTCGGGCTTCCTCAAGTTCTTTTTTTAGGCGCTCAACCTCGTTCCAGACGGTTGACAGGCCAAACTCGAAACCATCCTTAGCGCAAGATTTGCGTGAGTTTATCGTTTCTATGTCAGAGTCGAAACGAATCCACTGGTTGTCCCACCAGTCTTCAAATTGCTTTTTCTGAATGTAAATCATATTTCATTACCTCGTATGTGTATCTCGTTTTGTCTTTAGGTAGGGTGCGAATGTAGTCATCGGCATCTTTGATGCTTTCAAAGTATTCCCTGCACTTATCCATGGTTAACTCCTTTCAGTCGGTCGAGGATGGCTTCCATGAGCATTCCGCTCGTCCAGTACATTTTTTCCGAACGCCGGAAGATCTCCGCCAACTCCTCCCGCCCGAGCTGCTTGGCCTCGGGGCACTCAATCAACAGCCGGTGCAACGCCGGTGCGGAACCTTCGCTGTCGGCCACCAGCTCGGCCCAAAGCGCTTCGGTAATCAGTCTGTGCTTGCTCATTCCAAATATTCCTTCGGCCCCACCCATCGGTGGTGGTGGCCCAGATCATCTTTCGCGGCAGGCGGCCAGCCGTGCTTGACCGCGAACAGCATCGCCTCGCGAGCGGTGCCATGCGCCAGTGCATCGCCGGGTGAAGCGGCAAGCCTGCCGTCGGCCTTCACGTAGTACCAGGACTTCGACAGGGCGTAGAACGCGGTGGGTCCGCTCATTCGTCGTCGCCTTGCGCGATCTCGATGGCGTTCGCTTTCATCTCGTCAATCGACCTGTCAAACGCAGCGCGGTCGAAGGCGTAGACGATGATCATGGCCATGCCCAGACAGAGCACCACGAGCACCACAAGGGTCAGGAACCCGGCGATAAAGTGCAGGGCTTGTTTCATGCTTGTTTCCTCCCGGTTCTTTCACAGAAGTTTTTCCAGCCGGGACAGTCCGGCCAGTTTTTCGGGTTCGAGAGGGCAACAGCAATCCGCTGAACGTCGTAGTCAGCTTCGGCATCGGTAAACTCGCTTTCGTACACGGGACTGCTGCGATACACGCCGTCAAGGACTTCCGTCGCGAGGTTAAGAAACACAGCGTCCGCCTTGATGTCAGCGTCGCCTATTGCTTTCAGCAGGCGGGCAAGCTCAATCATGCGCCACCTCGTTCCAGGCGCTTTGATCTCGCTGGAAGTGCATCTGGACGGCCCCTGTTGCCCCGTCGCGAACCTTTTCAAGGATCACAGCGGTCTCCGGCTTTTCGCCCTCCCGGGCCGGTTTTTTGTGGTAGATCAACCAGACTTGATCGGCGTCCTGTTCGATTTGGGAGCTGTGCTGCATCTCCCCCATGTGCGGCCGCTTTTCGTCGGCGTCCCGGCTCAACTGCGCCAGGGCAACCACGGCAATCCGCAACTCCCGGGCCAGCTGCTTAAGCCCCGTGCTGGCCTCGGCGACCTCTTCGCGCTTAGTCTCTTTCCCGCTGACCTTGATCAGCTGCAGGTAGTCAACGAAAAGCACCTTGGCACCGTCTGCGGCCATCCTTCGGGCCTCGGTCTGGACTTGACGAAGGGTGATTCCCGGGCGGTCGTGGATCATCACGTTCTCGCCCTGAGCGATCATGGCGTTTACCGACGCCGCGAAGTTCGCCTTGCTCGAAAAGTCTTTGAAGCTCCCGTCAACCAGCCGCCGCGAATCCATCCGAGAGGCGTTCGCCATGAGTCTGGTTGTCAGCTCGTACTGGTCGCTTTCGATGGTGATGACGCCGAGCTTGGCCACCCGGCTCATGTTGAGCACCAGCTGGGCCATCAGCGCCGACTTGCCTTGCGACGGTCTGGCCCCGATCACGATCAGCTGTCCGGGCCGGGCGCCAAGGGTCATCTTGTCGACGGTTCCGAACCCCCACGGAATTCCCTGGTTCATGCTCCCGTCAAGGAACTTTTCCAGCGTCGGCTGCAGAAGCGAGGTGAGCGAAACTGTCTTCCCCGGAGAGTCAGCCGTCGCGACAATCCGCACGGCCTTCTCGAGGGTTTCAAGCGCTTCCGTGCCTTCCTGAGTCTGCGCGATCTTCGTCGCCCGATGGAGTACCCGGGTCATCCAGCCCTCGATGATGCGCTGGTGGTTGTGTTCCCACGTTGCCACCGTCACGGCAGGGTTGAGCGTCATCAGGGTTGCCCGGTTCGCCTCGGGAACGACCTGAAGCAACGCACCGCGGGTAACCCGGCCCTTTGGCGCAATGTCCAGCATGGCTTCGAACACCGGGCGATAGTCGCCGGTGAACATTTCGGAGGTCAGGCGCGAAACGGTCAGAAGCGATGAGTCTCGCAACACCGCTTCGAGGTAGTCGTGTTGGGCGCTCACAGGTCTGCCGCCTTGGTGTAGCGGATCTCGTCGGAAGGGCGAGCAGAGGCAAGCGACCGTACGGCCACAAGGTACCCTTCGAACTTCGTCGAGAACAGCGTGTCAGGCCGAAGGTACTGGCTCATTTTCGGGTCATCGGACCACGCGGATACCTTGGCGTCGATCACGGCCTTGAAGTCGTCCAGCACCCAGCCTTCACGGATGCGCTCCACCAGCCCGCTGCCTTTGTGGCCCTTGAAACCTCGCCCAGACTTAGCGTTGAGGTAGTCAAGAACGGAGGTAGCGAGAAGGTTCGCTTCCGTGGTTTTCGTGGGGGTATGGGGGTCTTCTAATTCCTGTTCCTGTTCCTGTTCCTGAAGAGTATTACGCTCGGCGTTCGACCGTAATACGTTCGTATCGCCAGACTCATTCGACCGTAATACGTTCGTATCCGGTTTTGACCACCGTTTGGCAATGGAATCACGGGCTTTGGTAGAACGTTCTTTCATCCCGGCTATCTCTTTTTCCATACGACCCTGAACAAGAAAGCCATCCTGCTCACGGAAGAACGCCAGCACATTCTCACGGCACCGGCTCCACTCCTTCTCGTTGAGGCGGGCGATCCGTGCCAGCTTCGTCTCGTCGGTAGGCAGGCCTTCCTTGCGTTGCCAGTAGGTCATGAGCAGGAGCAGGTAGGCCCCGTGCTCTTCGGTCGAAAGGTGTGCCGTGTCCGCGAGGTAGTCAGAAACGTAAAGTGACAGGTATGCAAAGTTAGCCATGGTGTTACCTCAGAAAGGGATATTGTCTTCATACGTTTCGTTGGGGTGTTGCTCTCCCCGGCCCGACGGTGCGGGGGCAGAGCCCTCCCGCTTGCCCCCGCCGACGAGCTGCACCTGCACGTTCGCCAGGGCAATCTTGCTGAACTTCTGCCCGTCCTTCTCCCAGCGCTGTTGTTCCAGCTCGGCGGTCAACGCCACCTGCTGGCCTTTGACGATGTACTTCTGAAGGTTCTCGGCGCTCTTGGCCCACAGGGTCACGTCGAAGAAGCTGGCCACGTCGGACCACTCTTCGCCCTTCTTCACGCGCCGGTTGACGGCAACGGAGAACTCCAGCTTCGCGGTACCTCCGGCTGTGTATTTCAGTTCACCGTCACGGGTGACGCGGCCAA
The DNA here is from genome assembly GCA_037142615.1 of Spirochaetales bacterium. Classification (GTDB taxonomy): domain Bacteria; phylum Spirochaetota; class Spirochaetia; order JABEVK01; family JABEVK01; genus JAIFLN01. The sequence continues at coordinate 27,716 of JBAXAI010000038.1, forward strand.
CTAAGGCCACGGTATTCAAGTCAGATGCCATTCCTTCCCCCTTGCGTTCACGTTCAAGCCGTCGGTGGAATCGAACCACCAGCCCGCGAGGGCCGCGCCTGCAACGGCTTCCAGCTCAGACCAGAGCCGGTTCTTTCTCGGCTTCCACGGCTTGATCGTCTTCGGGGTATGTGCCATCGTCCCAGTCTTCCACCGCATCGCCAACCGGGTCTTCGGACACCTCGAGCTCCAGCTTCCCGGTGCCGTGGCAGACGTGACAGGGCCCGACAACACCGGTCGGGTCGGTGAGGTTTCCGGTTCCGCTGCACAGGTCGCACGGCACCATGGCAAGGGCAGGGCCGGGGGCCGAGTAGACCACGCCGGTGCCGCCGCAGGTCTCACAGGCGTCCTCAGCGTCCTCGCCCATGTAGGCCACGCCGCCGCAGGCCGGGCAGGTGGAGGCGATGGTTTCACCGCCAGCGTGGTGGGTTTCATCGGGGGCCGGTTCGGCGGTAGGGCCGCCGAAAAGCTCGCCTTGTTCCAACCTCGAGGCCGGGCCATTGCTGGCGAGTTTGGCCGAAGAGAACTCCATGCGGATCTTCGCGATGTTGCCCAGGTGCATGGCGATGACGCCAGCCAGAGAGGCGTCGAGCGGCAACTGGACTTGGATCATCAGGCCGCCGCCTTTGCTGGTGAACGTTCCCATTTTCGTAATCTGGCAATCGGCTTCAAACGCAGCGCCGTAGGTCAGTACAGAACTCATGAATTGCTCCTTTTTGCGTTTCGAATCGTGATCTGGCACCCTCCAGCGGTGCTCCATTCCTTGGTGATGAACAGCCCGACAACCAGACGGTCATCAGGCAGGAACCCGGCGTCGACCATGGCGTCAAGGCACGCTTTGCCGAGATTGTCCGCATCCGGCCTCTGATCGTGCAGCTCGGGGGCCGAAGCCTTCAGACCTTTGGAGCCGTAGTGCCCCTTTGGCCGCTCAAACTCGAACTTGAGCCAAAGCACCTGACCACCCTCGCGGCGTGGCAGCTCCCGCACGGCCAGCACGACAAGAGTCTTCCATCCGTCGGCAGTCGCCGGGGTGTAGATGCCAGCGCGAGTGCCTCGGTTCACCGCCTTGCTGCGGGGCTGGGCCACCGGCTTTCCACGCACGTCGATGCGCAGGCCGAGGTCTGCCGGATCAGCGGTGATCATCAAGAGCCCCCATGCCAGAAGATCCCCTCAAACGACAGCCCCTTCTTGAATCGTGGGTACACGGAGTTGTAGGTAACCCCGTATTCCCTTGCCCAATCCGAAAGGAGCTGGCGCTTTCCGTTGCTGGTTAGGTAGAGATTCCTGCGGACATTTCTTCCTTGTTCCTGGCGAGGAACCCAGCGGCAGTTTTCAGGGAGGTATCCCTTGTCGTTGTTGATTCGATCAATGGTCAACCCATCTTCATAGCCAGATGACAGTGCCCAGGTTCTGAAAACAGAGAAGTCATTCCACTCCTGGCACAGAGTTATTCCGCGTCCGGAATGGTACGGGTGTACTTCGCTGGACTTCGGGTTGCAGCGATAGCGAATCTGAAGCCAAAGCTTGTGCATCCTTGTTTTTGCGAATCCATGGGTCGTCCTTGCTTCGGCCTGAAGGCATCCGCACGACTTCGTGTGACCATTGCCAAGGTGACTTGTTGGAACGACAACGGTCTCCCCACAGTCGCACCTGCAGGACCATTTCGTGTTTCGGCTACCCTGGATCGAGACCTTGCAGTGGAGGACAAGCCTTCCGAACCGATCGCCAGCCCTGTATGATCTAGCCAATGTTTCCTCCTCCGAGTCCTGACATGATCTCTTCAAACTTCGCGCTCTGGACGCCCGCCTGGTGCATGGTCGAGATGAGCCGGTCGATGGCTTCGGTGCGTTCCTTCTTCGTGTACTCAGTCCACGACTTGACCCGCCCGAAAATGGACGCTGTCTTGTCGCGCCGTACAGCCTCGGGCACCTCATCGATGGTCCGGTACTTGCGCTGGACGGCCTTGCCCGATGCGTCCACGGTGGCCACCAGCACGGCGTCAAACCCGGCTCCGAGCTTGGCCTTCACCACGTCGCGGAAGTCGTCAAAGCTGGCCACGTCAAAGGAGTGCGCCCCGCTGGTCCAGAACTCCTGCAGCAGCGCGTGGAAGGCCCTGTTTTGCTCCGCCGTGGCGGTCTCGGCCTCTTCCATCACGTAGTGCCGCCCCACCGCCGGGGCCTTGCCTGCAACGACGGTGAAGCGTTCGCCGGGCTCAACCAAGACTTTCACGCCTGCCCCCTGAGCCGGTCGACGGCCCGCAGAATCGCCAGGTGGTCGGTGTCGTCGCTCCACGGCTGCACCTTGTACGTGCCGTCGGCCTTCGTATAGACGCAGTAACGCGGGTCACGGTTGCCGGTCAGCAGGTTGTAGGCCGCCAGCTGGTAGCGGTGCCAGTCGGCCTTCGCCCCGGTCTTGAGGTCGATCTTCACGCGCTTTCCGTCGATCTCGCCGACGCGGTCAATCGTCCCGGCAAGCCACAGGTCGATGCTGCAGACACGGAGCTCAATCTGGTGCGGAACAAAGCCCGTGTCGGCCCGGAACTTGATCCAGGCAGAGAGGTGGCCGCTGACCACCGCCGAAGCCTCGAGGACGGCAGGCCCGTCAAGGTCGAGCAGGCCATGGTCGTACAGCTCTGTCAGCTCGTGCGCCTCAGTACCGCGCTCGGCCGCGCCCGGGGCGTAGTATCCCCCGGCCGGCTTGAGTCCAGACTTGGCCAGGAACTCACTCACGCCGGGAACCTTCTCGCCGTTCCAGAAATACGTGTGGGTCGCTTCGTCAAAGGTCAGCACGGTTAAGCCCTCTGCCGGATGTCCTGGCGGCTGACAACCTGGACGCCGGGAATCTTGGTGAGCCCCTTCATCGCCCGAACGACGGCCCCGACCTTCTTTTCGTCGAGCACCTTGTATTCGTCGGGGATGGCGGCGAAGTCGGTCACCATGTATTCCCAAACCTCGACCGAGTACTCGCCAGAGGACTTCACCGGCTCGACGGGTTCGGGCTGGGCTTCGGGCAACAAAGCGGGAGGCGGGGGAGGAAGCCCGGCGGCCGCAGATTCCTCCCGGGCCTTCCTGTCGGCTTCCATCGCGGCAAGGCGGGCCTTCTCTTCCTCGGCGGCCTTGGCCCGGCGGATGGCTTCCTGCTCGCGGTCATAGGACTCCATGGCCCGCTTGAAAATGGTGTCGAGCTGGTCGAGCACGTCCGACAGCTCTTTCTTCTCGGCCAGCTTGGCCTTGTACGGGACGTAGAGCTCTTTCACCAGCGGGTCAAACTCCTCGTCGATGGCCTTGCCCCAGCGCTTGACCTGCTGGCGGCTTTCGCTGGCCTTGAGGCGGGTGGCGTCGTCGCTGACCTTGAAGACCTTGGCCCGGTCGAGCGCGGTCTGAATGTCGAGAGTGATGGTCGTGAGGTCGTTCATGCGGGGACTCCTTGTGTTTCGAACAGTTCGGCTGCTTCGGCCTCGGCGCGTTCCGCTTCGGGCGATTTCGCGGGAATGGCGTCCAGCATGGCAATGCGGCGGCGCTTGCTTTCGGCCTTGGTGGATTCGTACAGCGCCACCAGTTCAGCGGGGGTCTTGCCCCGGACGGCCGCGCGCAGGTCGGCGAGGTAGGCCTCGTCAAACACCCAGTCGTCCAGCGGGTTGCCCCGCTCGTCGTGCGGGTTGGCGAACTCGGCGAACAGCTTGAGGATCTTGGCGGCGGGCCAGTTCAGGCGCTCGTCAGTGTTGTCCGGGTCGTCTTCGATGGTCACGGTCTGTTGCGCATCGGCCGGCTTCGGCTCGGCCTTGGCCCGTGGTGCCGGTTCGGGCGATGCCTGGCCTTTGGGCGGGTCGAAGTCCTGCACCTCTTCGCTGGTGTAGAACCCAGACAGGCACCCGGGGAACACCGCGCGCACACCTTCGGCGACGACACGGCTTGAAAGCATTTGGGCCGGGTACTGCTTCCACGTTCCCTTGCCGGTCAGCCCAGCGGCGGCGGCTCGTTCAATGGTCCACTCGACGGAGAGCTCGCCCCCCTGAGGGTGACGGAACTTCGCGGCGGCCTTCTTGTCGTTACGGACGATCCATTCGATGAACCCTCCGGCGGCCTGAAAACGCGAGAGTGCCGCGCGGGAGTTGAGCGCCGGGCGTCCCTGAATCACGTCGTATTCCTGGGCAACGATAGCCGGATGTTTGCCCTCGGCGTTGGCGATGAGCATGAGGGGCAACAGTTCTTCGGGTGTCTTGCCGAACATTTTGCCCTTGCCCAGTGCCATGGCCATCTTTTCGATTTCCCCGTAGGGAATAAGTGCGGTGCTCATTGAATTACCTCGTAGACTGGCTCGATGAGATTGAAGTTGTTCTTGTCGTGGAACGCTTCGGGGGTCATCCCGCTGTCCCAAACAAACCACTGCCGGTCCTGAGCGGTAGCGCGTCCCAGCTGAAACCGCGTGTAGATGTGCATGAACTCAATCGCCGTGACGTTTGTGCTCTCGGTGCGGTGCATTGACAGCACCGGATGCCGGGTGTAGATTCGTTCCAGAAGTTGACTTTCCATTCCACTTCCCCCCTGATTCGACCCGTTCCAGCGGGTCGTTTCTTTTTCTCCGGGCAACGCCCGGGTTTCCTTGCCGCTCACAGCGCGGCTTTCCTTTTCAGGTCAATCGTCTTCTTGAGTGCTGGCGGGAACCCGCTCCACTCGGCCTCGCGGTCTGCGGGGCTCAATGTCATCCATGCCCGCACCGTCTTGAACGACCACAGCAGCTTGCCGGGGACTTCCGTCACCCCGTAGGCGGGAAGCAGCCAGTAGCGGGCCCGCAGGTACGAAGGCGACACGCCCAGCTTTGTGGCCACGTAGGCGACGCCGACGTACTCAGGCACGGGCAGGGCGGATTCGAGGTAATCCAGGCGCTCAAGCACGGCTGTTTCGGGGCTCATGCCTTTCCCCACAGGTCGACGGCGACGGCAAGCACGTCACCAGCAACGCCGATCGAATCGATGTACTCGATAACCGACCGCGCCCCGGCGTTCTTTGCCTGAACTTTGAAGTTGCCCATGCGGCGGTAGTAGCAGGCCGTGTACAGCTCGTTCCAAACCGAAGAATGCTCCCGGTGCGAAAACTCGGCTTCTTTGGCGACAAGCTGCCGGATGGCGTCTTTGTCTTCGATCTTGGGGGCAGGAAGGAGCGCAGCCCTTTCCTCAACACGGCCCTCGATCTTCGCCAGGCGAACGTCCAGCTGCTGGATCGTCATGGACACCGTGCGGGACACGATGGCGCTGATGAGGTCGAGGTCGCGGGTGGTGAGGCTGGAGCCCGATGCGACTTCTTCATTTTGGCGAAGTACTTCCTCATTTTGGGGAAGTTCGACGAACCCCTTTTTTCTTAGGGCCGCCATAATCTGGACAGACTCACTTCTGGTGAAGGTCGCTCTCTTCCCCTGCTGGAACTTGTCCCAAAAAAGCTCGCGGGCTTTTCGGTTCACGGTATTTGCAGAAACGCCTGCTACCTCAGCCATTTCCTTGATTGTCATTCCCCACCCCCCTGTCGCTTCCCTTCCTGTTCCTCAGCCCTTTCCACCGCCTCACGGATGCACTCGACAACAAGCGCGTTCAGAGACATATGCGCTCGCTTCTGGTGAAGGTTCATTAGGCGGCGGTGCATTTCAGGACTTAGGCGAAGCGAGAACTTGTATTCGGTTTCCATGTTACTAACACCCCTTTATGGTGTTTCCATAAATGTATGATAACGTCACCATGACACCATGTCAACACTAAACTTTACAATTCGGAAACTTGGCCCGACACTTACCCCATGGCCGACGAAGAAACCGCAGACATCAAGTTTTCACTCCGTGTTCCACAACCCCTTTGGGTCAAGCTGAACAGGCGGGCAACGAAAAACAGACGGTCGCTGAACTCCGAAATCCTTGTTCTCCTGGAACGTGGTGCCGACGAAGAAGAAGGCAACATCAATGACCAAATGAACCGCATCTTCGAAGATTTAAAGCGGATGGCCCTTGCACCCGATACCCCCGACCGCGCAAGGTAATCCAGGCGCTCCAGCACGGCGGTTTCGGGGCTCATGCGCCTACCTCGTAGTCTGGCAGCAGGGCATAGACTCCCATCGGGTTCTTGATTCCGGCGTGGCGGTACACCTGCAGCGCCATCTCGAGCACTTCGTCGGTCTTGGCCGCAAGCTGGGCCTTCGCGTTCCGCTGGGCTTTCAGGTACTCAAAGGCCTCGAGGCAGGCTGGGCAACCGGCGATGCGTTGGGTGATGAGCATCAGTCCGGCGTCGCCCCGGTTGCGCCACATCCAAACGGCAGCCGAGTCGATGGCCAGCCCAAGGTGCGAGTCTTCCGTGTGCCCGCAAGCCTTGGGACACGCAGCCATGGCTTCCTTCATGTCCCATTCGAGGTCAGCGATGAGCGCCTGAGTCTCGCCCAGTTCGTGCAGGGCGTGTTCGTGGGGGGTCATGATGCCTCCATGAGCTTCTGCGCCAGCCAGACTTCGCCCTTGCCGGTGATGAGCGTGGTGGTGTGCTGCACAATGCGGGAACCGTGGGGAATCGTGTTCACGATGGTTTTGAAGTAGCCGCGCTCAAGAAGCTCCTGTTTCGGAACCCAGTCCATTTCGGAGTTGCGGAACAAGACCCCGATACGGGCCAGCTTGCCGAAGATCTTCACCGGGCCTTCACCGACGCTCTTGGCGAAGTCCTTAATGGTCATCGTGTTTTCGGCGCTGGCGATCTTCTCGGCGATGGCGGCCAGCGGCTTCAGGTGCTCGTTTTCA
>JBAXAI010000039.1:0-32150 GCA_037142615.1 Spirochaetales bacterium
CTCGACCGCGCGCTCACCTCGGAACTGATTCTTTTCGATGCCGTTTGAATAAGGAGCTTGTGATGGAACACGTGCAGATCAAGGGACTCACCGGCGTGGTGTCGGGGGTCCGCACCGCCGTCGGCGCCGCCGAGTCGATAGCGTTGCTGGGCAACAACCGGCCCGACGGTGACGTCGACCTGAAGGTGATGGCCCAGTGGGCCATGAATTACCTGGCCAGGACGCCAAGACCCGAGTTCGAGTGGGAGCCGGTCTTCCAGTGCCATCCTCTAAAGTGCCCGCCCGTGCCCGCAGGACGCGATGTCGTCGTGCCGTGCGATACCGATGCCCGAATGGAGTGGGAGTGGTACTTCATGCGCGAGATCACCGGCTCGGACGGGGCCCGCGCGGTCGAAAAGGCCTTTCATGAGCGCATGCGCGGCTTCATCCAGCCGGACGGGACGGTCCTCGCCCCGCCGGGTTGCTACGATGAGAACCAAATCGATGCCGTGTTCGAAAAGGAAGACTACACCTACCACGTCTGGGGGGCCACGAAGATTCTCAAGAGTCTCTCGGAAGAGTTCGTCAGGACCGGAAACCCGGAAGCCAAGGTTCTGGCCCGCAAGGTCATGCTTCGGCTGCGAAGTCTTGCGAACTGGGCCGGAGAACCCGGCAAGGGTGCGGCCTGGTTTCCCGGCGGGATGGCGGCACTCCATCAGGACGGAACGGTTTTGGCGACCGCCTGGATCCTCAACCCGGCGCCCGTGGTGGAGCCGCTGCTTACCTACTACCAGGCGACCGGAGACGTCGAGGGGCTGGCGTTTGCCCGCGCCTACGCTGACGGCATCATGGAAGGCCGCCAACCCGGCGGCCTGCGGTTCAAGCCCGATGGCCGTTTTGACGAACCGCTGGGGCACAGTCATGCCGTCATGCACTCCGTCTGGGGGATCAGCCATTTGGGGCTGGTGACCGGAGAATCCCGCTACGTGGAGTTCGCCCGCAAGGCCTGGGACTGGATGCTCTCCCGGGGCACGGGCACCGGTTGGTTCCCGGCCATGCCCGACAGCTGCAACGAGACCTGCTGCGTTTCGGATATGATTTCGTGCGCCTGTGTGTTCGGTCAGGCCGGGCACACCGAATACTACGACTACGCCGAGCGCTACCTGCGCAACTACATCAGCAACCTGCAATTCGTGGTCGACGAGGGGTTCGAGAAGTACTATCGGCGGCTGCACGCTTCAGCCGACCCCAAAGCCGTGGAACAGGGACTGGTGGAACTTCGCAAGTTCCAAGGCGGAATCGTGGGAGGCTCGGGCCTCAACGACTTCGAAAATGACCTTCTGGGCGGGGTTTCGGGCTTCGAGATGTTCGGGTGCTGTGCCCCCGAAGGCATGCGGGCCATTCACACCGTTTGGTCGGACACCATTGTTCACCGGCCGGCCGGGCTGTCGACCGCAGCCGGCGTCTACGTGAACATGAGCTTCTCGCGCAGCTCCCCGTGGGGCGAGGTTGTCTCATTCTTCCCGGACGAGGGAAGGCTCACGGTGAAGGCCACGGTGACAGACACCTTCTTCCTGCGGCCAGGCCATTGGGTACCCAAGGCTTCCGTGCGGGCGTTCCGAGGAACCCAGGCCATCCCGGTGGTCTGGCAGGGCGACTACGTGCGTTTCGAGGCCGAGGCCGGTCAGGAACTCACCCTCACCTTTCCGTTGCTGGCGTTCTCTCACCGGGCTGAGGGGCTATGGCCGCAAGCCAATCCCGGGCTCGCGATGAACTTCGAATGGTTGGGGAACATGGTGGTCTCGGTCGACCCCGCTCCTCAAAAGACACCGTTGTTCACGGGAAGGCCACGGAGACTGCCAAAGGCCCCCGCCCTTCCATGATCACTGGTTCGCCTTGGCTCACGGCATTGGCACTTTTCAGCCGCGATGCCTGGCTGGTCCTCGGGAGCGCCTTCGTGATGGGTTTCACCATCTTCGGGGGCATCTACTCCTTGCTTTTCAATCTCTACTTGCTGCGTCTGGGTTACGACCTGGGCTTCATCGGCTTGGTCAATGCGGCGGCCCTGCTGGGCTGGGCCGTGGCGTGTTTGCCGGCCGGCACCGTGGGGGGATGGCTGGGGAACCGCCTCGCGATGGTTCTGGGCTTGGGTCTGGCGCTGGTGGGGTACCTGCTGGTCCCGTTCTGCGAGCTGATCCCACCCGGCTTGGGCCGCTCTGCGTGGCTTTTGGTCGCGTATCTCGCGGGGAATGTGTTCATTGCTCTTTACGACGTCAACTCGCAGCCGTTTCTCGCGCAGGCCAGCTCGCCGGTCGAACGGGACCACCTGTTTGCCACCCAGGCGGCCTTGTGGCCCGTGGCGGCGTTTCTGGGAAGCCTGGCCGGCGGCGTGCTTCCCGGGATTTTCGGAGTGCTGCTGCCCGAGGAAGGTCCTTCGGCTCCCTACCGCTATTCGCTGATCCTGTGTGCCGTCCTTCTGGGTTTTGGGGTTTGGGCTCTGCTGGCGACCCGCGGGGGACAGACCTCCGTAGATCGGGGAACGACCCCGCCCCGCGGGGGACAGACCTCGGCCAGAATCTTCCCGTCGTTGGGAGTCGTGTTCCTAGGGATTACCCTGTTTCTTCAGGGAACCGGCGAAGGCGCCGTTCGCACGTTCTTCAACGTGTACCTTGATACCATCTTTAAGGTGCCGACCGAGGTCCTCGGGTTGCTGGCGGCCTCGGGAAACCTTCTCGGAGCGGGTGCGGCGTTGCTCATGCCGGTGATTTCGCGGCGGACGGGCCACAAGAGACTCTTTGTCTTCGGGACTCTGGGAATCTCGGTGGCTTTGGCCACGCTCTTCTTTCTCCCGGGGATGGTGGCTGCCAGCGTGGGCTTTATACTGGTCTTGGTGCTGGTTTCGATCACGCGGCCGGCCGTGCTGGTTTACCTGATGGAAAGTGCCTCCCAGAGGGTCCAGACTCTGCTTTCGAGCGTCTACACGATGGCGATGGGTCTGTCGTGGTCGGCGGTGGCTCTTTTCGGGGGCTTTGCCCTCGCCACCCTCGGCTATCCGGGGTTCTTTTTGGTCTGCGCGGTTCTGGTGGCTGTCAGCGCTGTGGCGTTCGCCGCCCAAAGGAGAGAGCAATTTGACTGACGAATACATCTGCGGGCATCTGGGCGAGGATCAGGCCAACTACTACGGGGCCGTCGTTCCACCGATCTTCCAGAACTCGCTGCACGTTTTTCCCACCATCGAGGAAATGCAGGCCTTTGACGGAAAGCAGGAAGGAAAGTACATGTACGGCCGGCATCTGAACCCGACCGTCGACATCGTACAGAAGAAGCTGGCCGCCCTGGAAAGGGCCGACAAAGCGGCGCTCTTCGGGTCGGGAATGGCGGCCATTACGGCGGCCATCCTTTCGTGCGTCAAAACCGGCGACCACGTCGTGGGGCTTCACCACATGTACGGGCCGGCGCACCGTTTTCTTGGCGAGTACCTTGCCCGATTCGGAGTCGAGGCAAGTTTCGTTTCTGGCGCGAGTCTCGAAGAGCTTGAGCAGGCCCTGAGGCCGAATACCAGGTTGATCTACCTGGAAAGCCCCACCACCTTCTACTTCGCCCTTCAGGACCTCGCGGCCGTGGCCACCCTCGCCAAGGCCCGCGGAATTCTGACCGTCATCGACAACACCTGGTGCACGCCACTTTACCAAAAGCCCCTCGAGTTGGGAATCGATCTGGTGGTGCACTCGGTCACCAAGTACCTCGCTGGTCACAGCGATGTGATTTCGGGGGTTGTCGCCGGCCGGGAAGAGCTCATCGAGCGCCTCAACCGCAACGAGCGTGATCTGCTGGGTGGCATTCCCGGGCCCTTCGATGCCTGGCTCATCCTCCGCGGCATGAGGACGCTCCCGGTCCGCATGCGCCAACATCAGGAAAATGCCCTCGTCGTGGCCAAGTTCCTCGAGGGCCATCCGCGGGTGTCGGGGGTCAACTGGCCAGGACTGGCGTCCCACCCCCAGTACGAGCTCGGCCGCAGGCAGATGAAGGGCTACTCCGGGTTGCTGAGTTTCGAACTTGACTGCGGTGAACGCGAACGCAACCAGTTCTTCAACGCGCTCAAGCTGTTCCGCCTCGGCGTGAGCTGGGGCGGTTTTGAAAGTCTGGTCGTGAAAGGACCGAACAACCTGGTCAGGCTTGCGGTGGGACTTGAAAGGGCCGAAGATCTGCTTGCCGACCTCGAAACCGCCTTCAAGAGTTGCTGAGAAACAAGGAAGAAAAGGAGGAATACATGGGCAAACTTGCCGTCGAAATCAATGAGGCCCGAGTCGAGCCGGGCACGCTGAAGCTCTGGTGGCTTGGCCAGGCGGGCTTCGCCTTCAAAACTGTCTCGGGGTTGGTGGTGTACGTCGACCCGTACCTGTCCGATTCGGCCAAACGCCTCCACGGCTTCCGTCGGTTGTCGCTGACACCCCTCGAGGCCGAGGAGACCAAGGTTGACCTGGTGGTGCTCACCCACGAGCATACCGACCACCTCGACCCGGACGCCCTTCCGGTCATCGCCGCGAAGAACCCGAACTGCATCTTCGCCGCGCCTTCGGGATGCAACGACGGCTTGGACACGGCAGGGATTGCGGCCAAACGGCGGCTGCTGCTGGAGCCGGGCAAGGCCGTCTCGTTCCGAGGCGTCACCGTGCACGGCACACCGGCGGACCACCTGCCGCACTCGCCGACGGCTCTGGCGCTGGCCCTCGATCTCGAAGGGGTGAAGGTGATGGTGAGCGGTGACAGTTCCTGGCGCCCGGACTTCTTCGCCCCGCTCTACCGTCTGGGTCTCGACGTAGTGATCCCCTGCATCAACGGCGGTTTTGGAAACATGGGGCACACCGATGCGGCGCGGCTGGTTGGCGAGGCGGGTGCACCCATCGCCCTCCCATGCCATTACTGGACCTTCGCCGAACAGGGCGCCGGAGACCCCATGGGCTTCCTCAATGCCTGCCTGCGCGAAGCGCCCAAGGTTCAGGCCATGCTCCTCGAGCCCGCAGAATGCCTAGTCGTCACCGCGAGAACTGACAAGAAACTTTAAGGAGCCTCCTATGAACCGACTGACCGGAAAGACCATCGTTGTGACCGCGGCCTATGGCGACATCGGCCGCGCAACCTGCCTCCGTTGCTGCGAGGAAGGAGCTACCGTCATCATGACCGGGCGCAAGCCCCAGGCCGAGGGTGAAGTGTTGGCCTCCCGCCTCGCCGCCGAAGCGAAGGCCGGGAAGGCCGAATACGTGTCGTGCGATGCGTCCTCGCGAAAATCCATCGACGCGATGTTCGCAACCGTCCTCGGCCGTCATCCCCGGATCGACGTCGTGATCGGCAATGCCGCCACCGTCCACAACGCCAAGTTCCTGGAAGTGACCGCCGAGCATTGGCATGAAACCCTCGACCTCAACCTCACCGGAAGTTTCCACCTCGGGCAGGCAGCGGCCCGCATCATGGTGACGCAAAAACCGCAGAGCCGGCCTGGGATAGAACGGGGCGTGCGGGGCAAGATCCTGTTCAACAGTTCCTGGGTGCAAGACACCCCCTGGCCTGATGGAACCTGCTACGTTGTTTCGAAAGCAGGCCTTAAGATGATGGCCCAGTCGATGGCCCAGGAGCTTGCCGTGGAAGGCGTGCGGGTCAACCTCGTGGCGCCGGGGATCATCATGGCTGGCTTGACCAAGCAGGTGTACGAGAACTCTCCCGATTACGGTCCGCGGGCCACGGCGGCCGTCCCGCTGCGCGAGTTCGGGACGACGCTGCAGTGCGCCGAAGCCTTTCTCTTTCTGGCTTCGGACGAGTCGGACTACATTACCGGGATCTCGATGCTGGTAGATGGTGGCGCCAGCCTTCCGCGAAGGGACTGAAACTGAAAGCCAACGGCTAGGGGATGGATTCCAGCGAGAAGTTGCTGGCCGAAATCTCCTTGCCGTTGGCAAAGTAGTGCTGGGAACCGTCGAGCCACTGGGTAAAGGCCAGCCTGGTCTTGGGAGTGTGGGCGGTTCCGCTGGGAAGGATGAGCAAACGGGTGTCACTGCGGCTCGAGTGCCGGGCTCGTTGCCTCGTCTCGTACTCCCTCCGAAAACAGAACACGTTGCGAAGGTCGGTTCCGTCCACAATGGGAACGTGGAAATCCTCTTCGGCGTTGCTGTTGCCAAGGTAGAGAAGTGACGACGGGTCGAGCTCGAGTCGTCCGATGGCCTTTTCGGCAAGCTCGAGCGAAAGCAGGCTCGCTTCCGGGGTCGCACCGCTAACCGAGGGGAGGACGCCTTGAAGCTTGCCCGTGAGGCTTCGCTCCCGGGCGGGGCTCAGTGTATGCGTCTCCAGACCCAGCCTATCGCAAGTATGAAGCAGAGGGTTTCCCGCGGCGGTTTCAGTTAACAATGCCTTGCGACAACTCACGGCGAGGGGGACTCCGTAACGTGCAACCCAGCGCCAGAGCAGATTCATGAGGGTCAATGGCTCTCCCCCACGTTCGAACGCCACCAAGAGCAGACCCGTTTCCGAGTCTTGAAGGAAGTGAAGGTTCGCGACGGCTCCGAAGTACGAAACTTCCGGGAAGGGCAAGGAAACGTGGACCAAACAGAAACCAAATCGCCTGCTCCTCGGCTCGCGTGGTTCGGGAGTCTCGGCGAGCTTCTGACTGGTCCACAGACCGCTGTCGCAGAGCCAGCGGCGCACAGTCTCATGGTCGATGTTGTAGCCCTTGTCACAAAGGGCCTTGGCGAACAAGGTGGGCCCAACTCCTTTGTAGGAAGAAGAATACTCGTGCAGTACAGCTTCTCTGACAGAGGAAGGAAACGCCCGGTTGGACTCGCGGCCGCGCCCGCGGTGAACGAGACATTTTTCGCCTTCCTCACCGTAGCGTTTCCAAATCCTCCGCATTTGACGGTTGGAAAGTCCCAAGGACACAGCCGCCGAGTCCAGGGTTATTCCACCCAATTCGACCTGACGCACGACTAGCAGCCTTTGCTCTGCTCCGGTACTCATCAACTCGCCGCTCCTTGGTTGCTCCACAAATAGCCCTTCAAGCCCGACCAAAGTACTGTAAACCCATCAGGAATCTCTGTCAATTGTAAGTTGTTAACAAGTTGTCTCAACTGGGAGGGACACTTCAATCGAGTGGGCGCGCCTGAAGAAAATTGACGGCGGTGCGAAATACCGAGAAGCTTTCTGCTACCCCGCGACGGGGGTAAGGGGGCGCTATGGAACCCATGGCCAACGTGTTGTGGTTTGAGGATCTCGGAAAGGCTGACGTTTCGGCGGTAGGAGGCAAGGCCTCCTCCTTGGGAGAACTGACTTCTCGTACCCAAGTGCCCGTGCCCCCTGGCTTCGCAACGACTTCCCGGGCCTACCGGTTCTTCCTGGAGCAGACGGGCCTGGACACCGTTCTGCACGACCTGCTGCAAGGGCTCGACGATGTGGAGAACGGAAGCAACCTCCGCGAGGTCTGTCTGTCCCTCCGCAACGCCGTTCTGGCCGCGCCTTTCCCGGCGACGCTGGAACAAGAGGTTCGCTCGGCTTACGGTCTTCTTGGCGAGCGTGCCGGGTCTGATGAGCCTTTTGTTGCCGTCCGCTCCAGTGCCACGGCTGAGGACCTCCCCGATGCGAGTTTCGCGGGTCAACAGGATTCCTACCTGAACGTTCGAGGCGCAGGGGAGGTTCTTGAAAGGCTCAAACAGTGCTACGCCTCGGCGTTTACCGACCGGGCGGTCTATTACCGGTCCAAGAAGGGTTTCTCCCACCTCGAAGTCTCCATGAGTGCGGTGATCCAGTTGATGGTCTTCAGCGAGGCTGCCGGGGTCGTGTTCACCGTCGACGTGGCCACCGGAGACGAGTCCCAACTCCTGATCGAGGGTGCCTTGGGCTTGGGGGAGTACGTGGTTCAGGGGGTTGTTACTCCGCAGAGCTTTCATGTGAGGAAGTCCGACCTCTTCCTGCTGAAACAGGAGATTCACGACCAGTTGGTCCGGTTGGTGCGCAGGCCAGGCGGCGGTTGCGTCGAAGAACCTGTCCCTCCCGAGCTTCGAGGTCGGAGTGTGCTCACGAGAGAGCAGATCCGGCAGCTCTCGGAATACGCGCTGGCCATTGAAAGGCACTACGGCTCGGCGATGGATATCGAGTGGGGGATTGAGGAACGCACGGGACAGCTCTGGATTCTTCAGGCACGACCGGAAACCGTGTGGTCGCGAAAGGCCGCCAAGGCGGAGCCTAAGGCACTGGCCCGCGCCGACGCTTCTGACCGGGTCATCCTCGTGCGCGGGCTGCCTTCCAGCCCCGGGAGGGTCAGTGCGCGGGTGAGGGTGATTCTCGATCCCGCCGATATCGACCAGTTCCAGCAAGGAGAGATCCTGGTGACGCCGATGACGGCCCCGGATTGGGTTGTGGCCATGAAGCGCGCGGCCGCCATCGTGACCGACACCGGTGGAATGACCTGCCATGCGGCTATCGTCAGCCGCGAATTGGGGATCCCCTGCATCGTGGGTACTCGCAGCCGGGGCTATCTGGCAACCGAGGTCCTTAGAACCGGGCAGGAAGTCACCGTTGACGCCACCAACGGCGTCGTTTTTGAAGGCCGGATCGACGACCTCGTGAGCCCCCTGCAGGCGCCTTCCGCCCTTTCGACGCCGGTCCCGGCGGAGTCCTTTCCGGTCACCGGGACCAAGGTCTACATGAACTTGGGCGACCCCGACAGCGCGGGGCGCTATGCCGGTCTTCCTTGTGACGGCATAGGACTGATGAGGGAGGAGTTCATTTGGACCAATTCGATCCACGAGCACCCTCTTCACCTCCTGGCAACCGGACAAAGTGAGAAGGTCGTCGACCTGCTGGCGGAGGGTTTCCGAAAGGTCTGTCAGGCGTTTGCCCCTCGGCCCGTGGTGTTGCGGCTAAGTGACTTCAAGTCCAGCGAATACCGCGAGCTTTTGGGCGGCGACCAGTATGAGCCCCTGGAAGCCAGCTCCCTGCTCGGGTGGAGGGGAGCCTCGCGCTACTACGACCCCAAGTACCGTGAGGCGTTCAAACTCGAGCTGAAGGCCGTCAGGCGCGTACGGGAGGAGTTGGGTTTCAAAAACCTTCATCTGATGATTCCGTTCTGCCGGACCGTCGAAGAAGCGTCGAAGGTGACGAGCCTGATGGCGGAGGAAGGTCTGACCCGAGGACCGAGCTTCAAGATCTGGCTCATGGCCGAGATACCTTCGAACATCATCCTCGCCGACAAGTTCAACGCGTTCGTGGACGGGTATTCCATTGGCTCGAACGACCTCACCATGCTCGTGCTCGGGTGCGACCGCGACAATGACACGATGGCCTACCTCTTTGACGAACAGAATCTTGCCATCAAGCGGGCCATCCGCCATCTCATCGAAGTCGCCCATCGCGACGGCAAGACCGTGTCCATCTGCGGCCAGGCGCCCAGTGTTTATCCGGAGTTTGCCGAGTTTCTCGTGCGAAGCGGCATCGACTCGCTCTCGGTCAACCCTGATGCCGTCAAGTCGACGCGGCGGTTGGTGGCCCAGGTCGGCCAGAAGCTCATTCTGGACCAACTCACCGGGAAGGGAGTGACCGACGTCGAGGACTACCGCTGGTGACCGCGCTCAAGCCGCTAGTCTACGCCGTGTCGGACTCCGTCGGGGATACGGCCGAGATGGTGGTCAAGGCGGCCATCAGTCAGTTCGGTTCCCAGGCCTTCGAAACCCACCGGAACTCCCACGTTGTCTCCGTTGCCGCGATCGAAGAACTCTTTCGGCAGATCGGCGTTAGTGGACGCCGCAGTCTCGTGTGCCACACCCTGGTGTCCCAGGAACTTCGTCAAGCCGCGCTGGAGTTCGGGCAGCAGTTTGGAGTTGGAACTGTCGACCTCTTGGGGCCCATTTTGGGCGCGGTGGAGGCTCTTTCCGGCCTCAAACCCGAACTCAAGCCAGGGCTAGTCCACAAACTGGACGAAGACTACTTCCGGCGCATCGAGGCGGTTGAGTTTTCGGTCAAGTACGACGACGGGAAGGACTGCGCCGGGATCCTGCTGGCCGACATCGTCCTCGTTGGGGTCTCACGTACCTCCAAAACTCCGTTGAGCATGTTTCTTGCGCACAAGATGATGAAAGTCGCCAACGTGCCGCTGGTACCGGAACTTCTTCCCCCCGCCGAACTTTTCGCGATTCCGGGCCGCAAGATTTTTGGCCTGGTGATCGACCCCTTCAAGCTTAACCGGATTCGCCAGGAACGCCTGCGGGTCTTAGGAATCGAAGAGACTTCCGACTACGCCGACATGGCAAGGATCGGACAGGAACTGGCCTACGCCCAAACCATCATGCGGCGGTTGCATTGCCAGGTTCTTGACGTGTCGAACAAGGCTATCGAAGAAACGGCCAACTTCGTGCTCGAGATGGTCCGCAACTCCCCTTGACAGCGATCTGCACGAGGACGCTTTTCAGCGACCCACCGTTGCTTTGGTAGGGACTTCTTGCAGCAGCAGGATCTCCGACATGTCCAGCGCTGGCAACGCGATCTCGAGGCCGTCCAAGAGTTCCTTCCCTGTCAGCACCCGTTTTTCACCGGAGTTTGCCCGCATCACCTCGAAAGTGGCCGACCGCGCCAGACCGCGGAGGTGGACCACTGTCTTGGAGCTTCGACTTCCGCTGCGAAACAACAGGACCACGGCCGCGCTTCCGTCGCGTTTGCAGAACTCGATCGCGTCCCACGCATCGGCCTCCGTAGACGGCGGCAGCAGGTGATACACATCCTGGCGCAAAAGACTGCGATACTGCTTGTAGACCTTGAAGTTTCTCGCAAGCGCGTCGCGAACTTCCTGGGGCAGGAGTGAGATACGTTCGGAGAGCTGCCCGTGGAGAGTCCCTATGCCACAGAGGCCCATCATGCGACTGCGGATGATCGTGTCCAAGACGACGGGGTCGCGGCTGCCTTCGGCGGTGAGGATTTGCGCCTCGTTGTGGGCGGCCGGATAAACGTAGCTGGCGTGGATTTGGCCTTGGCGGACGCCCAGCGCCGTGCCGGTATTGTCCGACAGCCAATGAGAGGTCACCGTGCGGACCAAGCCGTAGTCCAGCCGGCTCGGGTAACCGCACTCCTCGAGCATCAGCGCCGGAAAGCGCTCGCGCAGTCGTCGCCAAATCTCGTACTGTCCCCTCAACGCCGCCAAAGCACCCTCAACCGCCTGGTGACCGTGGTCCGCGCAGTCGCACGTCGGACCCGGTAACCCCGAGTTGTCCCATTTGACCCAATCGAGACCAAAGCGCTCGACGGCGTCACCCATCACTTTGGCCAGGTGATCGACCACGGCCGGATTGCCGGTACAAATCTGCGTGACGGGGGTGTTCCAGATGGTGAGCTGGATGTCCTTGCCGTCTTTACGGGCAACAAACTCGGGCGGAATGACGTTGCCGACCAACTTGCTGTCAACCACTTGCGGTGCGAACCAAAGGCCGAACTTCATTCCGGCCGCATGGACCTTTCTCGAGATTTCGGCCAGTCCGCTGGGGTACTTCTCCCGGTCCTCCCGCGCGTAATTGCCCACTCCCGCGAACCAGTTGCCGGCGCCGCTCTTGTCCGACCCCTCGTACCAGCTCGCGTCGATGTAAAAAAGATCGACCCCGAGCTCTGCCGCGAAAGGAATCTCCTCGAGGATCGCCTTCTCGACGCCCTGAGCCTCCGTAGCCCAGATGTCGTAGACGATCCAGGGGAAGTTCTTCGGCACGGGAGACATGATGTGCCTCAGGTGGTCGTGCATGACCTTCAGCGATTCGTCGAGGTCCCCATGACTCAACCCGAGAAACATCTTTGGCGACCGTAGCGAGGAACCTGGCGACAGATCGCACCCGTTGGTATCGAGATCGCAGTGCAGCAGCGTACCGCCGGTTCCCTGGGGCGCGACGTGCACGGTCCACTGGGATTCCCACTCGACGCCGAGGAAGAGAATCTCTCCCGCCGTCACGTTCTCGATGGCCACCCAACCCGCCGAAGACGGGCTGTTCCAACCGCCGCCCTTGACCGTTGCGGAACCGAGACTGGCGTGCTTGCGGTAGTCGGTCCGGCTCAGATGGTGGATGACGAGGTCCGCCGGCTCTGCCGAGAGGTAAAGGCTGATCGGCCCGAGCGCCCGGACCTCCGTGATTGGGGCAGAGCCGGTGTTTCTCAGCTCCGCTTGGAACTCCATGACGCCGGCAACCGCCGAACGGGTGGCCTTCCAGTCCAAGTTGAGGCCTTTCTTGCTGGACCAGCGGGCAGTGACTGCTTCCGCCCCGTGCTTGCCTGGGAGAACTTCGCAGGCGACCAGCTCAAGACCCTCGGGGAGGGCCTGTTTGGCGGCATCGCCCAAGTTCCCAAGAGTGCAAACCGGACCAATTTTGGTGTTCGAGGCCGCCCAAGCGTGTCCCGACGCCCCGTTGTCCAACTTGTGAACGGCGATGCCGTGCTTGTCGGACGAAACCTCGAAAATCAACCCTGTAGCGCTCGACCCACCTTCGACTGTCATGAATGTCCTCCGAACTGAGGGTACTCTGGAATGCCGTACCACAAGAGGGCGGAGCGCGGGCGGACTCGCTAGGAATGTCCTAGCCGCGCCCCACTTGGATCTCGGAATCCTCCAAGAGGCACAACAGGCGGCCCAGTCCAACTCGGTACCGCCAGAACTCCGACCAGGTTCCCTGCAGCTTCGTGCGGGTAGCACAGAAGGCCTTTCGGCCGGCAGCTCCGAGGATTTTCCGCCTGAGGGGGGCACTTTTTCGGCTGGCACGTGTTACACAAGAGGTACGGGGTCGAAAGACCCGGAGGATCCCTTGAAAAAGACCGTGCTGACCGTCCTATTGACCTTCGTTTGCCTTCTGCCCGCGAGCTTGAGCGCGCAAGACCTTGTTCAATTGAGGCTTCCGGTTGTCATTTCTACCCCGTGGTCGGGAAGCGATTGGTCGCGGGCCGCCGAGGCTTGGAATGACGGGCGCAACGCCTCGTTGGGCTTGGCTCCTGAGTTGATCTTTGACCAGCTTGGTTTCGCCGTCGATGGCGGGGTTCGCTTCACGCGTGACCTCGCCAAGGCCTGGAGCCTCGACTTCCGCGGGCAGCTGTACACCAGCTTCCACCTCTTCGGCGTGCAGTCCGAACTCGATCCCTTTGTGCTGGCTGGTCTGGGTTCGGCAGGCTGGGTCGATCTCACCCACGGTGTCGCCCGCCGAGCCGGTGACAACTTGTCGGGCCTTTCGCTGGCGCTTGCTCCCTCGCTAGGGGCGGGGTTTGCGGTGGATCTCGGCGGCTTGGTGGTGGGTCTGCGCGCCCTGTGGTTTCCGACCACTTGGGCTATCCCCGTGGCGCCCATCGATACCTATAAGCTGGCGGGGGCTGAACTTGCGGTGTTCGTTGGCTGGGCTCTGGCGGATCACGCCCAGTGGTAACCCGGCGATGACCGACGTCGAGACTCTGTACCGGCGCTACGGACCCATGGTTCACCGCCGCTGCCGAGCGCTCCTAGGCGACGAACGCGCCTCGGACGCCTCGCAAGAGGTGTTCGTCCGACTGCTTCGGACGCAGAAGCGGCTGGAGGACCGGGGTCTGAGTAGCCTGCTCTAACTGGTAGGAACTATGATCCCGGCGCAAGCCGTGGTTTTCGACCAACCGCGGCGGAATGTGCCCGGGGACGACCCCTGGTCTTACCCCAGCGACGGTGAAAATGCCCCCCGACGGTTCTGAAGCTATTTTGGGCGCGAGCCACGGCTGTTGTCAATCCAGACCGGACTCGGGTCTGAAAAACCTGATTGCCGTGGGGCATACCTCGATTGTAGACTGGCGATCTGACAAGGCGAAAACTCACGGGCACAGCAGTATTGGCGGTTCAAACCTAGGGAATAGGCGGTCCTCGTACCTCGTGTGGGGCCAACTGTTGCCCAGCGGCCCATTCGATGATCGCCTTGAGCCCAGCCGGGTCGTCGATCACCCCGACCACGACCATGGTCCCGCCGCATTTTGGACAGTGAAACGGATCGACCGGGGGTAAGCCACGAAGTGGCGTCCCCTAGACCTCATTCGAGTTTCGCTCTCGACGCTGAAACCAGATGTGAACGGCTGAGGATACTCAGCCCGAACGAATCATCACCGCCCGCTCCTGCTCTCCGAGAAGTCGCGGCCTTCGTTGAGCGGGAAGTGGCCTGATAGGGCTCCGGGGGCTCGGAAGCGAGCCCCTCGGCGTGGGGGAGCCATCCCCTACCCTTCCGTGCCGTACACATCCGACTGGAACCTAACCTCCCGCCCGCACTGCGCGCATCGGAACCGAAAATAGGGCCGGTGCCCGCCTTGGGGGTCGACACCGTGCACCAACTCCATTGCCTTGGCACCACAGGCCTTGCAGCCCGAAATCCTCACGGTGAACTCGCAGCGACTGCACCGAAAACGGTATCCCTCGGCCAGCTTCTCGGAGAACACGTCGTTCCAGATGGCGCTTTGGCACTTGGGGCAGCGGACGGTTTCGACGTCGGCCATCAGGACTTGGCCCTTGCGGGCCGCCCTGCCCTCACCGCCCGCGCCGCAGCCACATACCGCTCCAGCGGCACCCGCGCCACCGTCTGGCGGATCAGTTCGAGGGGCAGGTCAGCGGGGGTTTTGAACCGCAGGCAGGCTTTGCCGAGGTCGAGCTTTTTGCCGGTCTTGGCCCACTCGGCGCGGAACCAGGCTTCGGTGGCGGGGTCGCCGTAAAGCGGCAACAGGTGGAGCGACACCGCGTTCTTCTTGCTCGCCAGACCGAGGTACATCAGCGGCTGCTTGTTGTAGGTGTCGGGGTAGACCTCGAGGGGGACGGACCACGAGATCATGCCGTAGGAGAAGCCCTCTTGGTAGCCTGGGGGCAAGGCGTCGTTGATGAGCTGGCGGAGGGCGGCCAAGGTGACGCGCCGATCGTCGGGGAGCGAGGCCAGGTGGTCGTCGATGGCTTGGTTGGGTGGGAACATGGTAACCTCCGTGGCTTTGCGCTCTCGCGCGTTCCCTGTATCTTGGCAGAATGAAAACCTGGCGACAAGGCGTGCTCGGAAAAGTCAGCGTGGCGGGTCGAGCCCCGTTCTACCTGCGTTGCCTCACCTACCCGCTGGCGCAGACCTACCGCGCCCTCGACGCGGCAAGCGGTAGACTCTCCGAACCCCTTGGCTTTGTCCGGGTGCGGCTCGACGACTTCGCGGCCATCGAAAGGGTCGGCGACACCAAACTGACCGCAGCCGAACGCCGACTTGACCCCGAAGCTCCCTGGAGCGCGTGGTAGCGCCTAGGAACAAGTACTCGAGTGAGGGGTCGGTCATTTCGTTTTGACTAGGCCTCGAAGCGCAAAACGTTCCAGCTGAGCGGCCCCAGTCCTACCGAGAGTGCGCCAGCGCTCTGGCCCGAAACGGCCTTTTCCACGGGCGCCACGTTGTCGGGGTGCTTTTCGTCGTTGACGGCTTTGATGTCCGCGTTGTGAAGCACCGAGTGTCCCTTCAACTTCAGGTGCTCCAGCCCTGCGAAGCTCCCGGTCAGTTCAATCGTTTCGGTGCTGCTGCGGTTCACGACAAACACCGTGACCGTCTTGCCATCCTGAGACTGCACCGCCGAGGCGTCAAGCCACGGCACGTCGCCGTAAGTCGCGTTGGCATAGTGTCCGACGTCCAGCTTGATGTTCAACGAAGTTCCGCGACCGTACTTGGAAGCATGGTACAAGGGCCAAAAGATCGTCTGCTTCCAGGCGGGTCCTCCGTTGCGGGTCATAATGGGCGCGATCACGTTGACCAACTGGGCCATACAGGCGATTTTGACCCGGTCGGCGTGTCGGAGCAGGGTGTTGATCAGCGTTCCCACGACAAGCGCATCCTCAAAGGTGTACACGTCTTCGAGTTGAGCGGGCCCAACGGTCCACGGGGCGAGTTTCTTGTCGGCATCGTTGGAATGAAACCAGACGTTCCACTCGTCGAAGCTCAGGTGGATTTGCTTCTTGCCGCGTTTCTTGGCCTGCACGAAGTCACAGGTTGCCACCACATCGTTGATAAAGTCGTCCATGCCGAGGGAGTTGGCCAGGAAGGTCGGCAGGTCGTTGGCACGGTTGGCGTAGTACTCGTGAACCGAAATGTAGTCGACTTTGTCGTAGCAGTGCTCGAGCACGGTGGCTTCCCACTGCGGAAACAACGGCATCTTGCGGTTGGAGCTTCCCACGGCGACCAACTCCAGCGTGGGGTCGAACAGTTTGATGGCCTTTGCCGTCTCAAAGGCAAGTCGGCCGTATTCATCCGGAGTCTTTTGACCCACCTGCCACGGACCGTCGAGCTCGTTGCCCAGACACCAGAGTTTGATGTTGTGTGGGTCCTTGACCCCATGACTCTTGCGCAGATCAGACCAATAGGATCCGCCGGGGTGGTTGCAGTATTCCACCAGCGCGCTGGCAGCCTCGATGCCCCGGGTGCCGAGGTTGAGGGCCATCATGGCCTCGGTGTTGGCGGCTTTCGCCCAAGCCATGAACTCGTTGAGGCCAAACAAATTAGGCTCGACTGCCTTCCACGCCAAGTCAAGCCTTCGCGGACGTTGTGCCACGGGCCCGACCGAATCTTCCCAGTTGAACGAGCTGACGAAGTTGCCCCCAGGGTAACGAACCACCGGCACATCGAGTTCACGCACCAGGTTCAGCACATCTTTGCGCAAGCCATCCTTGTCGGCCCCAGGGTGGCCCGGCTCGAAGATGCCGCCATACACGGCACGCCCGAGATGCTCGATGAAAGAACCGAAGATCCTCTTGTCGACTTCTCCAACCGTGAACTCTTTGTCGAGGTGAAGTTTAGCTTGCATTGTTTTCTCCATATAGATGACAGCGGACTTTCCAGTTCCCTTCGATCGTTTCGGGGGGCTGGACTTTGCGGCAGATGTCCATGGCTCGGGGGCACCGGGCCGCGAACTTGCAACCCACGGCAAGGTACTCTTCGTCGCCGGTAGAAATCTCCCCATCGGCGAGCGATGTAGCCCCGGGCCGGGGATCGAGAGTCGACTCGACCAGCAGCTTGGTGTAGGGGTGCTTGGGCCTGGTGAGAATCGCCTCGGTATCGCCCTGCTCCACAAAGTAGCCCTTGTGGATGATGGCGATGCGGTCGGAAATGTAGTAGGCGGTCGCCAGATCGTGAGTGATGTAGATGATCGAGGTGCCCAGAGTGTTCTTCAGGTCCTGAAACAGGTTGACGATGCTCATGCGCAGCGACGCGTCTACCATCGACACGGGCTCGTCGGCCACCAGGATCTTGGGGTTGGGGATGATAGCCCTCGCCACCGAAGCCCGCTGCAACTGGCCACCGGACAGCTCATGCGGGTAGCGCTCGCCTACCTCGGCGAGCGACAATCCCACGGCTTGGAGGGCCATCTCGACGGTTTCTTTGACCTGCGATTGTTTGCGGCCCGAGTAGAAGTTCTTCGCCGTGGCAAACAGAAACTCATCCACCCGGTTGAGCGGGTTGAACGTCTCAAAAGGGTTTTGAAAAATCGGCTGGACGCGGCGCATGTAGTCAAGTTCCTGCTTGCGGCCCTTCATGGTGTGGACATCCTTACCTTCCAGGGCAATTGTCCCCGAGTCGGGGAGCAACAGGCGCAGGATCAGCCTCGACAGGGTCGATTTGCCTGATCCAGACTCGCCAATAATGGAAAGAATGTCGGGCTTGTCGGCAAACAAGGTGAAACTCACCTCGTTGACGGCGATGATTTCCTTGTTGGACAGCAAACCCCCGAGCCGGAAGGACTTCTTGGCGTTCTTGACGGTAAGCAGTTCGATCGTTTCGCTCACAAAATTCCTCCGTTGACCTATTCGGCCAGGAAACAGGCGGCCATGGTACCGCTTTTCTTAGGTTCCAGCCGTGGAACCTCGACCCGGCAACGGTCGACGGCCAAGGGGCAACGTGGATGGAAACGGCAACCCGGGGGCGGGTCGGCCAGGTTCGGAGGCGCCCCCTTGAGGTAACCCTTCTTTTCTTTGTCGCCCAGGCGGGGGAGAGAACGAATCAGGTGCTGGGTGTAGGGGTGGGTCGACCGGTCGAAAATGTCGGTTGTCTTCCCTTCCTCGACGATGGTTCCCGCATACATGATGGCAATCCGGTCGCAGACGTTGGCGTGCACGGCCAGGTCGTGCGTCACCAGAATGATGGTGTTGGCCAGCTCCTTCTGAATGCGCTTGATCAGCCCCAAGGTTTCGCGCTGCACCACCACATCAAGGGCCGTGGTCGGCTCGTCGGCAATGATGATCTGGGGTGAACACAGCGTCGCCAGGCCGATGGTCACCCGCTGCCTCATCCCTCCCGAAAGCTCGTGCGGATACGAATCGAGGACCTCTTTGCCAAGACGGAGATTTCCCAGGTGCTCGATCACCCGCTGCTTGAACTGCGCCGGAGTCAGGTCCTGCATGTGGGGATAAGCAAAATCCTCAAAGCTCTTGAAGACCTTCCTCACCGGATTGAGAACGTTCATCGAGCCCTGCATGATGTAGCTGATGTTGCGCCAGCGGATCTTGTACAGTTCGTCTTCGGTAGACTCGAAAAGTGACATCGGCTCGGACAAACCAAGAAACTCTACCGAGCCGGCCTGAACCTGCAACGGGGGTTTGCAAAAGCCAGCAATGAGCTTGAGCAGCGTGGTCTTGCCGCAGCCAGACTCGCCGGCGATGCCGAAGAACTCGTTCTTGCGGATGGCCAAGTCCACCCCATCGACAACTTTGACCTCGCGGTCGATGCCGTACAGGTGGGTAATGTAGGAAGCCCGCAGGCCTTTTGTCTGCAGAATCAGGTCGCTCATGCTGCACCCCCCTTCATGCGAAGCCGGGTCCGCGGGTCGATGAACTCGTTGATGCTCACCGAGAGCAGGTAGAAACCTGTAAACACAAAGACCGTCACAAGTACCGGTGCAGCAACCCACCACCAGGAGCCGGAAATCATGGACTGGTGCTGGTTGGCCCAGTAGATCACCACGCCGATGGTCGGGTTGTTGAGGTTGGTGAGGCCAAGAATCGACAAGGTGACTTCCATTCCGATCGACCACAGCAGGTTGTTGATCGTGGTGGAAAACAGCACCGGCAGAACGTAAGGCATGTGCTCATGGAAGATGATCTTCCGCGTCCGCATCCCGCAGAACACGGCGGTTTCCGAGAAGACCCGCTGCTTGAGGCTCAGCACCTGCGAACGGATCAGACGCGCATCCCAAGCCCAACCCAGCAGGGCCATCATCAGCGCCATGTAGAACCAGTTCATCTGGTCGCGCAGCAGGAAGTTCAGCAGCAACAGAATGGGGAGCACAGGCATGATGACGAAGCTGTCGTTGATCGACATCAGGAACTTGTCGAACCAGCCCCCCTTGTAGCCGGAATACATGCCAACAAGGATGGCCAGAATCCGGCTCAGGAACGCGGTGATGAGGCCAAAACCCAGCGAGTTGCGCAGGGCGAAGGTCATTTGCCAGAACAGGTCTTGCCCACGGCTGGTGGTTCCAAAAAGGTAGTCAAACGAGGGCGGAAGATCGGTGGGAACCTTGTACGAGGCCATCGGTTTGTACGGCGAGAAGAACGAAAGGATGACCATGACCAGGGCAAAAACCAAAGCCACGATGCCGAAACGGAAGTACCCGGAGGTCTTCCACAGGCCTTTGAAGGCGTTAATCATGCTAAATACCTCAATTGAGCCGGACGCGTGGGTCGAAGATGGGATACAGCAGGTCAACGATCAGGACCGCTACGGAAACCCCCACGATGGAGAAGATCGAAACCCCCATGATGAGGCTGTAGTCAAAGCCGACGATAGCCCGGTAGGCTAATTGCCCCATGCCGGGAATGCCGAACACGTATTCGGTGATGAGCGCCCCCGAGAAGATTCCGCCCAGGCTCATGCCCAAGCCGGTGATTTGAGGAAGCATGGCATTGCGCATCACATACTGGTAGAGAATTGTTTTCTTTTTGACACCGGCGACTTCGGCATACTGCACGTAGTCCTCAGAGATGATATTGGAAACCAGGGCCCGCATGCCCAGCAACCAGCCGCCCAGGCCCGTAAGAACCAACGAAAGGGCAGGTAAGAAAGTGTGGTGGAGCACACTGAGAAGGAAGGCGGGATTCATCCAATTCTCGTCCATGCCCCGGTCATAGGCACCCAAAGTTGGAAAAAGCGGGAACACGAAACAGAAGACAATCAAGAGAATGAACGCGAAAATGTAGTAAGGAATCGGCCGTATGCTGTTGGCCAACAGTTCGGCCCACCTGGTCCAGCGACGGTTGGAGTAGTAGCCCGCGAGCCCCCCCAAGAGATTGCCAAAAATCCAGGAGATGACGCTCGTTGAGAGCAGCAAACCGATCGTCCAGGGCATCGACTTCATGATGATGTCGGTGGCCGGGTACGGAAAGCTGAAAATCGAGGGGCCCAAATCGCCACGGGCGAGTCGACCCCAGAAATTAACGTATTGTTCCAGCAAAGTTCCCTTGAGGCCGTAGATGTCATTCATCGCCTCGCGGAATTGCCTGATCGCTTCGGGGTGAATGTTGGCTCCCGATACCATCATCTGCTGGATCTTCAACTCGACCGGATTTGTCGGAGCCAGCCGGGGAATAATAAAAGTGATCGTGATTCCAATGATGATGACCATGATCGTCTGGCCTATCCGGCCTAGCAGGTACTTGCCGAAGTTCTTGTTGAAAAGATGCTTAAAGGTCATGGGTACCCCCGCTGGCTTTGTCAGGAATCATGGAAAGGGAGTTCTCCGCCCGAAGGCGGAGAACTCCCGAAGTTGCTTAGGAGCGCAGACCCCTATTTCTTCGGGGGCAGCATCTGCTTCAGCTGGGTGAAGATGTAGCGGCTGTTCGCCCAGTTGGTAACTGGGTTGGCATAAGGCTTGTCGAAGTTCGGGTAGCCGGACCAGTAGGTATTGTCCTGGCTCGACATCACGTTGTACGACATCAGCGGAATGGTGGGCATGTCCTTGGCGGTCAGCTTCAGGAACTCCAGGCCGAGCGCGGCGCTCTTGGCCGTGTCGTTGAAGTCAGAAAGATTGACCTTGTCGAGGATCTTGTCGAGCTCGGCGCTCTTGTAGCGCACCTGATTGCGTCCGTTATGCACTTCCCCGATAGGAGTGTAGAAGCGGGAGTGCATCGAGTCGGCGAAGAAGCTGATGTCAGGATTGCCACCCCACGATTCAATGTTCCAGCCCATGTTGACGTCGAAGTCACCTAGGTTGTAGCGGGTACCGTTGTCTTGAGCCCACAGAGCGGTAGTTTCAATACCGAAGTCGGTCCAGAGCTCGGCGACCATGGTGCCCAGGCGCTGCAGCGTCGGGTTGCCGGTTCCCCAGTTGAACAGGGTGATCTTGAACTGCTCACCGTTGGCCTTGTACCACTGGTCGCCCTTCTTGGTCATGCCAGCCTTGATCAGCAGGTCAGAAGCGGCCTTGGGGTCGTACTTCCACCAGCCCTGGCCCAACATGGCTGCCAAGCGGGTCGGATCCTTGGGAACAGCGTCGCCAAACGTGGGCCGCACCATGTCGCCGATTTTGGTGGCGACGGTGGTGTCGTAAGGCTTGTAGGCCTTGTTGGTTCCGGTGTCGAGGGTCATGTCCTTGAGGAAGCCTTGCATCGGGTCGAAGTAGTACTTCTTCGAGGTTCCGGTCGGGGGGTATTGCAGAGGCGAAAGCGTAACTGCACCCTTGTAGCTCGCCAAGGCGACCTTGGTGATATCCAGAGAAAGCGCGAGCGCCCAGCGGACATCCTTGTTATCGAAGGGAGCCTTGGCATTGTTGGGCAAAATGGCCACGAGGGTCGGGTCCGGATGACCAAAGGGGAAGCCCTGGAACCAGTTCGTTTCCCACTTGTTCTTGGCCAACGAGATAATTCCCTCAGGCGTGACTTCGTGAATCATATCGAGGTCGTGGTTGGTCTGGGCAATGACTTTCTTGTCGTTGGGCAGATCAAGCTGGTACATGACAAAGGGAGGCACTGGCTTGCCGAAATCAGCGATCGAGGTGCGGGCCCAGTCAGCGCGGCGTTCCCACATGAACCAACCGCCATGCTTGTCGTAGTCCTTGAGGGTGTAGGGCCCAAGCGACAGAGGGGGATTGAAGTTGTAGGTCATCAGGTCGGTGGCAACCTTCAGGTCCTTCTCAAAACGGTGCTTGGGCATGATCCAGCAGGCGTTCCAGCGAACGGTGAAGTTGCGGTGGAAACGGCTGTTGGGAGCGTTCAGATTGAACACGATGGTGTATTTGTCGGGAGTCGTCATGCTCTTGACGTCTGTCTTGAATTGGGGACCAAACAAGGCTGTGGGGTTTTGAGCCAGGGTCTCAACGGTGTACTTGACGTCGGCAGAAGTGAACTCGACGTTGTCGCTCCAGTAGATTCCCTTCTTGAGCTTCACGGTCATGACGGTGAAGTCCTTGTTGTACGCCGGGCGGTCGGCCGCAAGGCTGTTGTGCCAGGTGTTGTCCTTCTCGCCGGGATGGGCCAGACCCGAGTCCGGGTCAATCAGCCACAGGGTATCCATAGCGAGCTGCTGCAAGCCATGCGACCAGCCACCATTTCCACCGGCCCACACGGTCCAGATGTTAAAGCTGTCGGGGTTGGTGATTGCGCCCGTCGGATCTTCTACGATGATGGTGTCACCTCGTTTGACACCGGGGATGACTTCCTTGTTCGGATCAATGTCCGCGTACACCACACTGGTGGCGAACAAAGCTGAAACGACAAGCCAAAATAATCTCTTCATGGCTCCTCCTTTTTGGTCGTCCAGGGTAGCCACAACTGCGCTCCACGCGAGCCCCCTAGAATAAGCTAACCGTAAACCCACCCCAACAAACCGTCAACACAAACTTGATATAAATCACATCTACTGATACACATGTCGATTCGACCCATTTGGTCCGGACATTTTCACCTTCAAAACGACAAAATCGGCGCCCTGGCGCTAAAAACACGTTCCTTGATACATAGCGGTCTCCATGATATCGTTGGGTCAAGGAGCCTTGCACCATGTCCGAGATTCTTGACCGCATCCTGATTCTTACCCCCGGCGACGACCTGGAAACGATCAAAGTGCTTTCGTCGGAAGTAAGGCTGCGCATCTTGCAGCAGCTTTCCCAGAAGCCCCACAACGTCAACGAACTCGCCGACGCCCTCGGTCTGCCCCAGTCAACCGTCGCCACGAACGTGCTGACTCTCGAAGAGGCGGGGCTGATTGCCACCGAGGCCGTGAAGGCACGCAAGGGCAGCCAAAAGCTGTGCCGACCCGTTTACAACGAGATTCTTTTGCGGTTTGTCGACTCGTCCAAGGAAGCCGGAGACGGTGCTGTCGAGGTGGCCATGCCGATTGGCCTGTATACGAACTACGAGGTATTTTCGCCGTGCGGACTCTGCTCGCGCGACAGCGTGGTGGGCTATCTCGATGTGCCCGACAGCTTTCTGAGCCCGGACCGCATGAAGGCCGGCTTGCTGTGGTTCGAAAAGGGCTGGGTAGAGTATAAGTTTCCCAACAACAGCCGCTTGAAAGACCGCCCTGTCAGCCGCCTTGAAATCGTCACAGAGTTGTCGTCCGAGACCCCAGGCACCAACAAAAACTGGCTTTCAGATATCACCCTGTGGATCAACTCGGTCGAAGTAGGCACTTGGACCAGCCCCGGAGATTTCGGCGACCGACGGGGAAAGTACACCCCCCAATGGTGGAAACTCGAAGGATCTCAGTATGGGCTTCTCAAGAACTGGAGCGTCAATGATGAAGGAAGCTATGTCGATGGGGTCAAGATCAGCGGTGTCACTCTGGCCGACCTCGACCTTCCCGGCCATCACTCGGTCAAGGTGAAGATCGGGGTCAAGGAAGAGGCCGAACACCTCGGCGGAATGAATATCTTCGGCCGAGGCTTCGGTAATTATGGTCAGGATATCATCTTACGACTCCTGTTCTAGCGAACTAGGCCTCAAAGGTCAGTACAACCACCGAGCGTGGGGGCAGGGTCACTGACAGAACCTTCCCCTCCATCCGGAAGGCCGAAAACGCAACGGGCCTGACTTCGTCGCGTGCGGCAAACGTATTGTGGCTGTCCATGCTTGCGCCGGTGAGCACTTCGCCGTGGGCCCGGTTGGCCAAGGTGCCCGACGGCAACCCCACGGTCAACGTCGCTTCGTTGTCGGGGTCGAGGTGACAAAGGCTGAGCCTGAGGGTTCCGTGATCATCCTGCGAGGCCGAAGCCGAAAACCTGGGGAGCCCGGGGCTTTCCGGCAGGTCTTCCACTTCCAGATCGACGGCCACGCTCCGGGCACCCTGATGCCCCTGAAACATTCGCAGCACGTGGTAGGTCGGCGTCAGCAGCATCTTCTCTTTGTCTGTGAGAACCACGGACTGCAGCACATTGACCATTTGCGCCAAATTGGCCATTCGCACCCGGTCGGCGTGCTTATGAAAGATGTTGAGCGTGATTCCGGCCACCAGAGCATCGCGAACCGAGTTCTGCTGGTACAAAAAGCCCGGGTTGGTGCCTTGCTCGACTTGATGCCAGGCGCCCCACTCGTCGACGATGAGTGAAATGCGTTTGTCAGGATCGTACTGGTCCATGATGGCCTTGTGTCTGGTGATCAGCTCGTCCATGCGCTGAGCACTGGCCAGAAGGCGGAACCAAGAGCCTCGACTGAAGCCGGTGGCCGTTTCTTTGTCGTTCCAGCGGGGCTCCCAGGCGTAGTGATGCAGGGTGAGCCCGTCCATGTACTTCGCGGCGTCCTTCATCAGGACCTCAGTCCACCGATAATCATCCACATTGGCTCCGCAGGCGATGCGGAACACTTTGTTGTCGCCGTAGTTGCGGACAAACGTCTGGAAACGGCGGTATTCGTCTGCGTAGGCCTCAGGACGCATGTTGCCACCGCAACCCCAGCTCTCGTTTCCGACGCCAAAATACCGCACCTTCCAAGGCTTGTCGCGGCCGTTCGCCCGCCTCAGGCGCGCCATGGGGGAATCACCATCAAAGGTCATGTACTCTACCCACTCGCTCATCTCCTGAACCGTTCCGGAGCCGACATTCCCGTTGACGTAGGGTTCACAGCCGATCAGCTCGCACAAAGTCAGGAACTCATGGGTGCCAAAGGAATTATCTTCCACTAAACCGCCCCAGTGGGTGTTGACCATACGTTTGCGTTCGGGCTGCGGGCCAATACCATCCTTCCAGTGATATTCATCGGCAAAACACCCTCCCGGCCACCTCAGGACCGGCACCTTGAGCGCCTTGAGTGCGGCCACAACATCGTTGCGCAGGCCCAACGTGTTGGGAATGGGGCTTTCGGTACCAACCCAGAGGCCTTCATAGATGCAGCGACCGAGGTGCTCGGCGAAGTGGCCGTAGATTCCCGGATCAATGAGGGGACCGGGGCGTGCTGAAGACAAGATCAATTGGGACACTGGACACTCCTTATATATATCCATACAATGGATATTCACCAATATTATGGGATCAGTTCTCGGAACTGTCAATCGGTATCCCGACGTTGGTGTTCCACGCGCCTGTGTTATGCTTGTTCCCATGCCCGCCCACCGCGCCGGAGGAAAACTCACCCGCAGCCACACCACCCTCATCGACGCCGCCGAGCCGGTGGTCGATGCCCTGCAAGAACGACCGGAGGTCAGCAAGATTTCGCTGGGGCTGATCAAGAACATTGGGAAAGGCTCGACCGGCCTCAAGTTCCACGAAGTGGTGGGCGGCTGGCGCATCGTCATTCGGGGGAGCACGAGCCTGCAGGAGGTCGTGGTCTACACGTCGGACCCGGCCCGAACCAAGTTTGAACTGGAGCGCCTATGAACAAGTACGCGATCGACGAGGTCAACCTCTACGAGCAGCTCGGCCACGCCAAGTTCGTCGAGCTGTCGACCTGCTTCTACAACAAGGTGTACGCCGACACTGAGCCTTCGTTCCGGGGCATGTTCCCCAAGGACAAGGACAGCGCCATCCAGAACCAGTACGAGTTCTTCATCCAGCGCATGCATGGCCCTGACCTCTATAGCCAGCGCAAGGGCCACCCCGCATTGCGCGCGCGCCACGACCGCTTTGCCATCACGCGCGCCCACGCCGACAAATGGCTGGGGCTCATGCGCGAGGCCTTGGGCGAAGTCGGCATCCCCGACGACGCCCGCGCCCGCATGGACGAGTTCCTCACCGACGTGGCGTACTTTTTGCAAAACGTGGGTGAGAATGGCGAACGCTTGTACTAGCCCGGGCTCGGAAGCCTGTGCAATTTAGTTCTCACCTCTGTGCATTCCGGCGCCGACGAGCGCTCCCAATGCGTTCCTTCGGCTCAAAACCAACCTGCAAACCGCTCCGATGTCTGGCATGAATCCTGCTATGGGGTGGCAGAGGTTCCCGATGAAAATCTTCGCTGTTCTGCTTGCCTGCTTTGTGCTGCTGGTGGGGTGCTCCTCCAACCAGACTCCCATCCGAATCGGAATCGACGACTGGCCCCCCTGCGCCGTTTGGTCGGTGGCCGAAAAAGAAGGCTACTTGGCAGGACTTCGGGTCGAGTTCATCCACTACACCAACTGGTCCGACAACATGGAGGCCCTGTACAAGGGCAAAGTTGACCTGACCCACTCGACCTACCTCAACAGCATTTTTTACAACAGCAAGGGCGAGCCGTGCCAGATTCTGCTCTCGCTCGATACCATTCTGGGCGGTGACGGACTGGTGATGTCGAACCGGTTGGCCTCGCCCAAAGACCTCGTTGGGGCGCGCGTTGCTGTCGAGGTCGATACCGATGAGCACTTCCTGCTGTACAAGGCCCTGGTCGCCTTCGGGATTCCCACCGACCAGGTGACCCTCGTCTCGGCCACGTCGCAGGAGGCCGCCAAACTGTTCGCCGAGGGCAAGGTCGACGCCTGCTTCACCTACGACCCCTACCTCACCGAAGCCGCCAACTCGGGGCAGGGCCGGATCGTTTGGACGACCAAGGATGCTCCCGGGTACATGATCGACGTGCTGGTGGCCCGCAAGGAACTCGTCGACCAGCGCAAGGGCGATACCACCAAGGTTGTCGAGGCGTGGTACAAGGCGCTGGCGTTCATCCGAGCCCACTCCGACGTGGCCTACCCCATCATGGCCGAGTCGCTGAAAATGCCGCTGGCAGACTTTGTTCCTTTCTTCGAGTCGTTCCAGTTCTTCGGGGTTGAAGAAAACCAGAAGATCTTCGCCTCGCCGCAGTTCCAGGCGACGCTGGGCGAAATGTCAGACTTCCTGTTACGGGAAAAGGCCATTCCGATTCCAGCGGTCGTTTCGCGGCTTTATGAGCCCAGCGTGGTGGGAGCGATCAGCCCAACGCCATGAAAGCACCCGTTCGCCGAGGAGTCAGGTTTCTCGTTGTCGTCATGATCTTGAGCACCTGTCTGGTTCTGATCACCCTCTTGAGCCTGACGACCCGGGGCATCTTCGAAAACGAGGCCCGGTCCGAGATGAAATCGACCTCGCAATTGTTGCTGTCGTCGCTCGACTGGGCCGTGGCTCCGCTGTTGAAATCCGGCGACCTGTCGGCCATCCAGCGGCTCCTCGAGAACTTCGCCGACGATCGTTCGGTCGGCACGGTGCGCCTGGTCGATCACGCGGGCCTGGTGCTGGCGGGAAGCCGCCAGTTGGGGGGCGAGTCCAAACTTCCCGACATGGCGCTCGACCTCGTTTTCAGCCGGCAAAAACTGATGACCGACCTCTGGACGGGCGACAATTACTTCGCGGCCATCCCGGTCCGCGGGCAGGAGTATTCCCAGCAGCGAGGCAGCGACGTGGTCGCGGTGCTCATCCTCGGGCTGCGCGCCGAGACCTACCTCGCCAGCTATGGCCCGTTCAACACGACGATCATTGTGGTGGCCAGCCTCGCGGTCGCGCTCTTCGGAGGCATCTTGCTGATGTTTTTGCAACGGTGGATCTTCCGGCCCTTGAAGGACTTCCAGGCGGCCGCCCTTCAATTGCGAGACGGCGACTACCAGGCCAGAGTCGTGGTCAGCACGACCTCGGAAATGTGGGAGTTCGCCGACGTCTTCAACCGCATGGCCGAGGAAGTCGGCACCAAGGAAGTCGACTTGGAAAGGCGGGTCGAAGCCCGCACCGCTGAATTGACCCATGCACTTGCCAACCTCGAAAAGACCCGCGACGCGCTGGTCAGCCAAGAAAAAATGGCTTCCATCGGGCGGCTGGCCGCAGGCATTGCGCACGAGATCAACAACCCGACGGCGTACATACTGTCAAACTTCCTTTCGTTGACCGACTACATCGCCTACCTGAGTACCATCATTGAGGCCGGCCTGGAGCTGGGTCGCAAGGTCCGCGAGCACGAAACAGCCGACCTCGCGGCGGCGGCCATCCGGCTTGACCAGGCGCAGCGCAAGGACGACCTGGAGTTTGTGCTCGGCGATCTGGGACTCATTTTGTCGGACTCAGCCAGCGGTGCGACGCGAATCAAGCAGATCGTCGATGGACTGAAGTCGTTTGCCCGCGGCGACAGCGGCGTTCAACTGCCGTGCGACCTGAATGAGCTCATCCGCACGTCGATGCGCATGGTCGACAACAAGCTGAAGTACAAGGGCAAGGTTGTCGCTGACCTCGGTGCTCTGCCCCCGGTTCTGGGCGTCGCGGGCAAACTCGAGCAGGTGTTTGTGAACCTGCTCACCAACGCTGGCGATGCGATCCAAGAACTTGGGGTGATCGAGATCCGTAGCTGGGCCGCGCCCGGCGAGGTCTTCGTGTCGGTGCGCGACAACGGCTCAGGCATGGATTCGGTCACGATCGCGCGGATCTTCGAGCCGTTCTATACCACGAAAGATGTAGGCCGAGGCACAGGGCTGGGCCTTTCCATCTCGTTGGGCATCATCCAGGAGCACGGGGGCGCCCTGAGCGTTGAGTCGGTGGTGGGCGTTGGCACCACCTTTACCATCAGGCTCCCCTTGCTGTGACGCTCGGAATTAGTTAACATTAGTAACAAAAGGGAGCCTCAGATGGAAAAGAAATCGTTCCTGGAAAATCGCGGCTGGCTGTATGGGCTGGTCAAAGCTCTGGCGTTTGGCAGCCTGTTTCGGTTCATGCACTACTGGTACGAGTGGTGGCCGAATCCGGTCACGGCCATCGTTTCCGGCACCGGCGAATCGGTGTTCCAGCACTTCAAGATCGGGTTCTGGGCGTTGGCGATTCTGATCTTGGTCGAGGCCTTGCTGGTGGGAAAGCGCATCGGCTGGCGTCCGTTCGCGGCGAGCCGGGCGCTGAGTCTGAGTCTGGTTTCGTGGTTCAACTTTGTGCTGTGGTACGCGGTGGCCAGCTTCGGCCCCTTGCCGACCGGCCCCGTCGAGCTGGCGGTGGTGATTGGCATGGTGTTCGCCATGGGCTTCTTGATCTGGGCCCTCGAAAAAGACACCGAGACAATTGCGTGGTCGGTTCGCGGCTTGGTCACGGTCGGGCTGGTGCTGGTGTTGACGGCGTGGGTGCTCATCGCGTGGCAATGGCAAACGGTGCTTCCCGCCGATGACGTGTTTGCGGCGCCGAAGGGTTAGCTGACCGAAGGAAGCAGCGCCTGCAGGGTGTCCATCAGCATGCTTGCCGAAAACGGCTTTGGCAGCCGGGCGCGAAAAACCTTGTCAAACTCGGTTTGGTCGCCGTCGGCGGCGTAGCCGCTCATGGCAACAAGGACCGGGGAAGCCCCGAACTCCAACAGGGCTTTCCCCATTTCCAAGCCGCCCATGCCCCCCGGCACCGTCAGGTCAAGCAGGGCAAACCTGATGGTGTGCCCTTTGGCTCCGGCCTCCTGGAACAAGCGCAGGCCACTTTGGCCATCGGGGGCGCTGAGCACTTGGAAACCCAGCAGTTCGAGCATTTCGGCCACAAGTTCCCGCACCTGGTCCTGGTCGTCCATCACAAGCGCCCAGCCCGAACCGTGGTAGTTGACCCCGACCGGCGGCTCGGCAACGGGCTTGGAAGGCGCCAGAGCCGGCAACACAAGGGTAAAGGTCGACCCGTGTTTGGGTTCCGACAGCACCTCAATCCAGCCGCCATGCTTTTTTGCGATCGACAGAGCCTTTGTCAGGCCCAGGCCGGTAGCCCCCGGTCTGGTGGTGTAAAAGGGAGCAAACACCTGCTTGAGTCCGACTTCATCGATGCCAATACCCTGGTCAACAACGGAAAGGCGCACGGTCGGCACCGGGTCCGGAACGTTGGTGGCAACCAAACGGACCGTCACACCCTCCGCTGAGGCTTGCCGCGCATTGTCCAGCAAGTATCCCAGCACTTGGCGAACCTGATCGGCGTCGCAGTTGCACTCCCACAGATCGGGCTCAAAGTCGCTCACCAGGGTGACAGAACTGCCGGTAAAGCTCGCTTCGGCCCAGGACCGCAAACGGCCGAGTAACTGCATGACTTTCTTGACCGGAGTTCCCCCAGTGGCAAAGGTAAGGTTCTCGCGGGTCAGGTTCTTGGCCATGTCGAAAGTCGCCAGGGCTGCGTCGAGTTTCTCCTTGACGTAAGTCGGCTTTCCTGCCGCAAGTCCCCGTAGGGCGAGTTCAATATTTCCAAACAGTACCGACAGAATATTGTTGAACTCGTGCGCGATGCCACCTGCCAAAAACCCCAGGCTTTCCAGTTTTTGCAGCTCTGAGGCTTTGTCTTCCAGCAGGCGTTCCGAAGTGACGTCCCGTATGGTCACTTGAGTTCCAGCCGCTTGTTGAGTTTCAGGTTGAAACAAGGGAGCAATGACGGACTGGAGCCAGAGGTGCTGCGTACCCACCATGTAACCCCGTTCTGTGGTCACAGGGAGTCTTTTCACTATGGCCTCGACCATCCGCGAACGGATCTCGGAGCCGCGTTCGGGGCCGAACAACTGCTCGACGGTCTTGCCGACACTGCTTTCTTCTTGGCGTTGGGTGTATTGAATCGCGGCCGAGTTTTGCGCGACAAGGCGGCAATCTTGATCGAAAAGGACGTTGGCGCTGCCGGAATGTTCAAAGATCAACTGGTAACGCTGACGAGTGAGCTGCAACTCCCGTTCCCGCGCTTTGGCTTCGGTGATGTCAACAAATGTCGTGAAGACGCCGTCCGGGTTTTTCCCCGTCGCACCAAAAAGTGGTACCGAGTTGATGCTGATCCAACGCCGCCCTGTTTGGGGGTCGTCGATGCCCATCACGTTTCCCAGGGTGCCTTTTCCCGAACGCAGCGAGACCATCGAAGGGTGGGTCTCGCCCGGCCACGGACTCCCGTCTTCGTGAACGGAACCCCAAGCTGGATCGACCGAAGTTCTGTTCAGAAGTTGTTCAAGGGACAGGCCCAAGTACTTTAGGGCCGCCTTGTTGGCCGACACAATTTTGCCCTGGACGTCTTGGAACACAAGACCTTCCGTCATTGAACCGTAGATCCGCTCAAGTAGATAGTCGCCGCGGACGAGCCTTCGTTCTGTCTCGATTCGAGCGCTGATTTCCCTTCCAACAGCGACAAAGACCGGCGTGCCCGAAATCTCGACCGCCTTGATGCTGAACTCGACCATGGACACCGAACCCGAGCGGGAAACTGCCGACACTTCGAAGGTGGCTTCGCCCGAGTCGCGGCACTTTGCCAGGCCTTCCCGCATGGCCTCCCGGTCGGACTTCGTACGAAGTCCGTGGCTTGCACCGTGTACCGACTTCGTAAACTCTTCGAGCGCGTACCCGGAATACTTCAGGCCCGTCGCGTTGACCTCGAGGATCTTTTCGGTCGTCACATCGATCACAAAAACGGCGTCGGCCACCGAATCCAGAACTTCCCGATACCGCTCTCCCTGGGGAGCCGGCTCTTGGCGGGTGGTACAAGCCTCAAAAATCGCGACGAAATGCTGGGCCTCGGGGCAGTAGACGCTGACCTCGTACCCTTGCGCCACACCGGCAACGAAAGTGACGGTCCGCTCAGCGACTCCTGTTTCAGCGACCCGGCCTAGAAGTTGAAGAAAGTCACCCTTGGTTTCGAAGATCTTGGAGCCGGAAAGCCCGGCAAACGCAGGATTGGCGTAGAGCAGTTGGCATTCCGCCCCCCCCCCCCCCCCCCCCCCCCGCCACGACGCAACGCCACTCGCGCCCCAGAAACCGCGCACGATCACCACACACACCAGTACCACGAAACACAAACCGAGCTGCCTTCCCCGCCCGCCCAGGGAACAAGAAACCGTGCTCCAC
>JBAXAI010000040.1:0-30838 GCA_037142615.1 Spirochaetales bacterium
GTCTCCCCGCCCCCCCCCCGCCCCCCCCCCCCCCCACCGCGGGACCCGCCCCTCGGGCGCCCGCGGGACCGGAGAGAGGAGGCCCCCCGGGGGGGGGGGGGGGGACCACACAAGACCCGGCGGCCTCCCTTTTTTCCCCCCCCCCCCACGAAGTTCTGGGGGGGGGGGGGGGGGGGGGGGTGTAAATGACCACGAAGTAGGCAGGGGGAGGGTTGGGAGAAACCGGGGGGAGCTTGACAATTTCGCCCCAACGTTTAGGATCAAACCAATTCTTTCGCCAAAGAGGGGAGTTTCATGAGCGAAGCGATTTGCTACTCGCTGCTTTTTGCTGACAGAGTCATTCGGGAAGACAATGGCAAGACCGGCATCATCGGAAGCTTCAGCCAGTTCAACTTCCCATCATTTCCGGCTCCGATAACGTTCCCATGGGTGGTGTTCTTTGCTATCGCCAACCTCAGGGGCAAACACACGATTTCTATGAACTTGGTGCACGATGACACCCAGAGCGTAGTGTTCCCGATTTCCATGGAGATCGACGCGCCGGGTGATGTAAACCTAGAGATCACGATTCCGGCACCGATCATCATACTGCCGAAGCCGGGGGACTACTCGTTGACCCTCAACGTTGATGGTTTCCCGCTATGTTCAAGAATCCTGAAGGTCTCAAAAGTCGATGTTCTCAATGGTTAGCACGACTGCCTCTCCAGAACACGTCGATATCGCCACCTGCACCAGTAATCCAGCCTTGGTCATTGTCTATCGCTTCGAACCAGATGCGGTCGATAGTCACGACCTCTCTGGCTTCGATCCGGCGGCAGCCTCCGAAGCGTCCTTCGCCGCCGGATGGGCAGACGAGCCAGACTGGTCGTAATGTGGCTCCCGGTGACGTAGTCCTCATCAGCTTTCCGTTCTCCAATCAAGTTGAGGCGAAACTTCGTCCAGTTCTCGTATTGGGTTGCGTCGGCACGTTCGAGATCGTCGTAAGTCAAATAACGACGTCGCGAATGGTTCCCAACGCCATACCGTTAACTCACTCCGACATGGTAACGGGTGACATTGACCACCCGTGCTTTATCAACCCGCTCAAGATTTCAACCCTCGAAACCTCAAAAGCAGTTCAGCACCTCGGTAATGTGTCCGAAGAAAAGTTCAAGAGTGTGGTTTCCACGATTTCGAAATTGATGCGATATCCCACGATTCAGTAAGGCACCAAGCCCTCACCGGTCACCGGCCCGCTGACCTGAGCGCCCGCAAGATCAAGTCAGCGTCTTCCGGGTGGTCGTAGTGGTCGGTCATGCTCGACCCCGGCGTATGGCCCATCAGCAGCCGCGCCGACTCATCACCGCGCTCAGTCCGCAGTTCGGTGTTGCGGGTGTGTCGCAGGCAGTACTGCGTCCGGGGGAGTTCTTCCACCCCGGGCCTCACGCGCGGCACCCCGGCCCGCGCCAGCGACTTGATGAAGTGGTCGCTCGCCGCCATGGTCCGCATGGTAGACCCCGCATTGTGCCGGAACCGTGAGGCTGGGAAAACAAGGTCATCGTCGCCCGGTTCCAGCGGGGCACGAAGCCTGCCCAACAGAGTGGCCGCGCGCTCGCCAACCAACCCAACCTTTTTGGCAACGCCTTTGCGGGCGGTCTTGATCGGGCCAATGCGTCCAAGATTGTCAACCCCACGGCCAACGACAAACGCCCGGTGCGCCGGGTGCCAGTCTCGCCACCTGAGCGCCAGCGCCTCACCGGGCCGAAGGGCCGAGTCGTAAACCACCAGAAAGAACACCGCCCACTTGAGCGTGCCCCAAATCCGTACCAGCTCGGCGTCGTCGGCAGGGAAGAGCAGCGCCAGTTCGGCAACAGAGAACGAGCCCCGGCCTGCGCCGCGCTTCTTGATCCAGGGGATGGAATCCAGAGGGTTGGTCTCAAGCAGGCCGTCAAAAGCCGCCTGTGCAAAGATGTGGTTCATGGCCGAGTGGATGCGGTTGCGCTGACCAGCCGAAAGCGGGCGGACCTTGCCGTCGAACTCTTTGCTGGTGGTCAGCTCGGGCGACGCCAACCACTCAAAGAACGCCTTGGGCCGGATCGTCACCAGCATGGTCTTCCCCCACCGGGGCAGAATGAAGGCGTCCAGCACCTGCCGGACGTTCTGCCACGACTTGCTGACGTTCCGCTCCCCGGCTTCCTCGAGCAGCCGGATGCGCGGGCATGATCCCGGCAAGAAGAATTCTTTGGCATAGACCCCCAGCGTCACGTCGGCAGTCGCCCCGCCGGTTGCCTTGGCCAAAGCCCAGGCGATTGCCCGGGGTTTCGAGGTCTGCCCCGAGCTGACCCAACCGCCTTGACCCGGTATCTGGACGTAGTACACCCCGTCACGGTCGGCCCGTTTCCACGTCCGCACATCCCTTTCACTCCATTCCATGATGCAAGATTCGCCAGACGATGGGTGCCCGTCAACCCTTGGTTGATGTTTGGTTGATGACACCGTGTGCGACTTTTGCACTTTGGTGTGTGGAAATCCTACGAAATGGGAAGTGCAGGGTGATAGAGTCCGTCAAAGGGTAATGTTGACCTGTCGAAAGCTCACCAGAGACGGCAGGCCTTCACGCTCATCGAATAAAGCAGCATAATGCGGCCATGGACGCCTCCGCCGTCGCCTTGGCTGCGTTTCTTGATACCTTGGACCGTTTCTCTCTTCCGCAGGGGGTACTCGGCCCGGGTGCGCTCACAGAGTTGGCCTTGGGTTGCCAACTTTGGTCGTTTCGCGCTGGCGACGTGATCGCTTTCCCCGACGAAAAGCCTGAGGGCACCTTGATTGTCGCCGAGGGTTGTCTGGTTTTGCAAACGCGCACCGGTGGCGACGTATACCTCGGCGTTCGGGAAGAGCTGGATCCAGCGCTCCCGGGCCTGTGGCGCGGGCAAACCGACGGGCAATATGTTGTGCTCCCCGACGCCACCTGGCAGCACTGGCTCCGAATTCATCCCGCCGCTGCGCAAGCCTGGGGAGTGCAACCTGGCCTGGAACTTCCCTCGTCGCTGGCGCGCACCCCGCTCCTCTTGGCCGCCGGAGAGGGGGTTCAGCACGTGTTCCGCCGCAGTCCGCTCTTCTGGCTCAAGCGGGTGCTGCTTCCCGGGGCGTTGTTTGTCATCCTCGCGGTCTTCTGCGCGCTCATCCCGTTTCCTCTCGCGATTTTTCCGCTGGCCGGAGCGCTCATGGCCGGCTTCCTCGTGCTTCTGTTCACTTGGGAATGGCGTGTATCGACGCTGGCGTTGACGGATCGCGCTGTACTTCTCCGACAAGTCGATGCCTGGGAGCGTCGTTCAGACTTTGAGAAGCTCAGCCTCGACACGCTCAAGGAAGCCACCTACCGCAAACAGGGCCTCGTCGATTCGCTGTTTGGTCTGGTTGCCGTCGAGTTGGAGGGAGACTCGCCAAAGGGCAAGTTGGTCTTTGAGGGGCTGCGCGCCGACGCCGGCTTTGCGGAAGCCGTAAACACCCTGAAAGTGCAGCGCTCGCGGCAAAAACCCACCAGACGGGCCATACGGGCTGCTCTGGCCAGCCGCTCGGGTGGCGCCCGTGAGCCGGTGCTCCTGTTGCGTCCTGCCGAAAAACGAGAGTCCACCGGGCGCCGCCTGAGCTGGCGAAAAGAAAAGAACGGGCTGGTCACCTTCCGGCGGCATCCTTGGCACTTGGGGCGCAAGCTCCTGCCTTGGTTGGGTTGGACGGCTCTCGTGGTGGCCCTGGTGGGCTTTGCGGCGGCTTTGGCTGGTTCGGCAGCGCCGGCGGTTCTGCTGGCCGGTGCCCTGACCTTGCTCCCGTTGAGCCGCGCTGTTTACGAGTTCGCCGACTGGTCCAACGACAACTTGGTGCTTCAGGGCGACAAGGTGGTGTGCGTCCACCGTAAACCTATGTGGGGTGGCGAGATAAGGCAAGAGGGATTCCTTGCCGACGTGCAACAGATCGGCGTGCGCAAAGAGAGCCTCTTTGCTCTGTTGCTGGACTTTGGAACCCTCACCGTGTCGTTTGGCGGCAGTTCGCCGTTGGTGTTTGAAAACGCCTCGCACCCCGAGTGGGTGCAAAACGAGATTTTTGCCCGTCGTGGGCAAGTTCAGGCCGATCAAGAGCGCACCGAGGCAGCTTCCCGACTCGACCAGATGACCGAAATCCTCGATGCTTGGGAAGAAGCCAAAGAGGCTGGCTATTTTCCGGGGAAAAGCTGATCCGGCTTGACAAACAAAGATTCTGTATCTATGAATAGAAACAAGGAAAGGCCATGGACAATACCAGCGACCTGAATATCATCACCATGAGAAAACTGATTTCGCCCAAAGTACTCAAAGTCGAGTTTCCCCTCACACCGGCGATCGCGCACACAGTGGCGCAGGCTCGGCACGACATTTCCCGCATCCTCAAAGGTGAGGATCCAAGGCTGCTGGCCATTGTGGGCCCCTGCAGCATCCACGACCCGGTGAGCGCGCTCGAGTACGCGCGCAAGCTCCGCAGCCTGCAAGACGAAGTGGCTTCGACCCACCTGCTGGTGATGCGGGTGTATTTCGAAAAACCCCGCACCACGATCGGCTGGAGGGGGTACATCGTCGACCCGGAACTCGACGGGTCTCACGACATCGAGACCGGCCTGCGCAGGGCCCGCAAGCTCCTGCTCGAAATCAGCGCCCTCGGACTACCCTGCGCCACCGAAGTGCTCGACCCCATCGTGCCTCAGTACATCGCCGATATGATCAGTTGGGCCGCGATCGGCGCGCGCACAACAGAAAGCCAGACGCATCGCGACATCACCAGCGGCTTGTCGATGCCTGTTGGGTTCAAAAACGGCACCGACGGCAACCTCGAGATCGCCGTGAATGCCCTGGCGGCCAGCCGCGAGGCCAAGAGTTTCATCGGCATCGACCAGGAGGGACAGACCTGCGTGATCACCACACGCGGCAACACCGAGGGGCACGTTATCCTTCGCGGGGGCAAGAGCGGCCCGAACTACAGCGCCGCCGAGCTCGACCGGGCCGAGATCACACTCAAGTCCTTGCTGCTGGACAACTTCCTGATGGTTGATTGCAGCCACGCCAATTCGGGCAAGAAGCCCGAACGCCAGCCCGAGGTCTTGCGGTCGCTGGTCGACGAGATCCTCGCCGGTCGCAACAGCCTGCGCGGGTACATGCTCGAAAG
The DNA here is from genome assembly GCA_037142615.1 of Spirochaetales bacterium. Classification (GTDB taxonomy): domain Bacteria; phylum Spirochaetota; class Spirochaetia; order JABEVK01; family JABEVK01; genus JAIFLN01. The sequence goes on from JBAXAI010000040.1 coordinate 5,173, forward strand.
CCACCTGCTGGGCGGCAGTCAGCCCCTGGGTCCCTTGGCGGGGCTGAAGTACGGTGTGTCGGTCACTGACGGTTGCCTGGGCTGGGACGACACGGCCCAGGCTCTCCGCCAGGCGCATGGGCGCCTCCAGAGCCACCAGAAGGTGAGCGCGTGACTCAGGGGCCAGCGCTCCAGCTGTACGGACGCAAAAAGTGCCGCGAAACCCAGAAGGGTCAGCGCTGGCTGCAGGAACGGCGTCTGGCGTTCCATTTCCTCGATCTGGACGTCAAAGCTCCCGGACCGGCGGAACTCGACAGCCTCGGCCGTGCGGTCGGAGGACTCGAGGCTCTGCTCGATACCCAGAGTGACTACTACCGCAAGCACGGCTACGCCCATCTGGAGTTCGACCTGCGGGCCGAACTGCTCGAACACCCGCAGTTGCTGCGTACCCCCGTGCTCCGCCGCTCGCCCCAGGCGGTTTTGGGCTTCGAACCCGATTCGTGGAGCTCCCTGACCACAGGCTCCGCGTCGGCGGGCTCCGAAAAAAGGTGAGACTCCCGTTCGCCGTTCTGGGTTCCGGCTCCAAGGCCAACTCGTACATTTTCGAAACCGGCGACGGTTGCATCGTCATCGACAACGGTTTTGTACTCAAGGACTTCAAAAAGCGCTGTGCCGCCGCGGGGTTCGACTGGACCACGGTGAAGGCCGTCTTCTTGACCCACAACCACGGCGACCACGTGCGTGGCCTCGAGACCCTCGTCGGGCATACCGGCGCGACCTTGGTTCACCGCCAGGGCTTCCGCATCGACACGTTGTTCCGCAAGCTCAAAAACTACGCCGCCTACCCGGTCGAACCGCGCAAGAGCTATCGCCTGGGCGAGGTCGAGTTCTACCCGTTTGATCTCAGCCACGACGCTCCGGGGGCTCAAAGTTACCACTTCAAGGCCGGTGGGCGGCGCTTCACGCTGATCACCGACACGGGACGGACCGACGACCTGATGCTGGGGCTAGCCGCGCGCAGCGAAGTGCTGTTCCTGGAGTCGAATTACTGTCCGAAGCTGCTCGAAGCGGGGCCTTACCCGCCTGCCCTGAGGGCCCGGGTCGCCGCCGACACCGGGCACCTGTCCAACCACCAGGCAGCGGAGTTTCTCAATGCCCTGGCCGACCGCGACGACTGCCTGGTCGAGCAGGTGTACTTGGTGCATCTGTCGGAAAATAACAACTCGCCTGACCGGGTGGGCGAAGTCCTGTCCGCCGAAAGCCGTTGGAAAGGACCGATCCGGGTATGCGGCCGCAGCGAAATGGTGGTTGGTGACCGGTAGAGCTTTCCAAAACCCTGCAAAGGGCTTAGTCTTTTGTTTATGACCATTCACTCTCTTTGGAAAGACGCCAGCGCGCGTCATGCGCAGCTCCCAGCCGTGAGCTGGGTGGGCGAGACCCCTTGGACCTACGCCGAACTCGATGCCCGGGTCAAAAACCTCAGCTCCCGCTGGAGTTCGCAGGGCCTCAAGGCCGGCGACCGGGTGGCCCTGTGGTCAGGCAACCACCCCGGCTGGGGTGTCGTTTACCTGGCGGCTACCACCTCGGCGCGCGTGATTGTGCCGATTCTCCCTGACTTTTCCACAGCCGATGTTCTCAACGTGGTCGGCCATTCCGGCGCCCGCGTGCTGGTTCTGGGAGCCGCCCAGGTCGAGGCCTGGAAAGCGGGCGTCGCCGCCTTACCCCCCGAGAAGAAAGAGTCGTTGTCGTCACTGGTCGTCGAACTTCTCGACGATTTGCTGGAACTTCCGGCGACCGGGGGCAGTGCGGAAACTCTGCCTCAGCCAGAGGATCTGGCGGCCTTGATCTACACTTCGGGCACCACCGGGGCGTCCAAGGGCGTGATGCTGACCCAGGGCAACGTGGCCGGAAACGCTGCCGCCGCCAGTTCCATTCCTGGCTACGTGCCCGGTGACAAGCAACTGTCTGTGTTGCCGCTGGCCCACACCTACGAGTGCACCTTGGGTTTCTTGATTCCCCTTCGCGAAGGGGTGCACATTTCGTACCTGAACAAGCCTGCGGCTCCGGCGGTTTTGATGCCCGCGCTGGCGCTGGTTAGGCCGCACGCGATGCTCACGGTTCCGCTCTTCATGGAAAAAATCTACCGGGCCAAGGTGGAACCCAGCCTCAACCATGGTTTGCTGGGGCTGTTGTCGCACGTGCCGGGCCTGGGTGGCCTGCTGGTCAAGGTGGCCGGCAAGAAGCTCTACGAGACTTTTGGTGGGCGGCTGAAGTTCTTTGGCATCGGCGGGGCTCCGTTGGCACCCGAGGTGGAGAAGTTCCTGTTCCGTGCCGGGTTCCCGTACGCGGTCGGCTACGGACTCACCGAAACGAGTCCCCTCGTAGCAGGTCACCTGGGCGGGCGGCTGTATTCTACCGGCCGTATTCTTCCCGGTGTCGAGGTGAAGATTCAGGAACCGCTGAACCACGAAGGCGCCGGCGAGATTCTTGTGAAGGGACCGAACGTGATGCGTGGCTATTACCACGATGACGCCCGCACCGCCGAGGTGCTCTCGGACGGTTGGTTCCGTACCGGCGACCTGGGCAGCTTCGATACCCACGGTCACCTGCACATCCGCGGCCGCATCAAGAACGTCATCCTCGGCCCGAGCGGCGAGAACATTTACCCCGAGGCCATCGAGGCCGTGCTCAACCGGCAGGAAGGAGTGCTTGAAAGCTTGGTGTTGCAGAGGGGACTCGAGCTCGTGGCTCTTGTGGTGTTCGAAAAGTCTCACAATCTGGAAGCGCTCAAGGCCCATGTGAACCAGCATCTGGCTCGCTACAGTCGGCTCTCACGCCTGGAGGTCCAGGTCGAACCCTTCGACAAGACCGCCACGCTCAAGATCAAACGCTACCTGTACAGCTAGTTTGTGCCGGCCGCCCGCGCGTAGTCCTTCACCTCGCTGGTCATCCGGATCGCCTTCTTGAGCCCGAGAAACGAACCGCTGAAGTCGATGACGATGCTATCGGTGCGGGCAAAGCCGCGCGGGTCCCAAGCGGTCTCCTGGACGAAGTTTCCCGTGTCCACGAAGGGCGGCTTGGGCGAAAGCTCCGACTCGCGGTGAATTGCGACACCTGTGGCCTTGTCGATCCAGATTTTCCCCTTGAGGCCCCAGCCTCCTGAGGGGAGAAACGTGTAGCGGTATACCATCGTCTCCGTCCCTTTCCACGAGGCGGCCGAAGCAGGCTCCAACTTCACGAAGGGCTGAGCCGCGGCTTCCAACGGATCGGTGGGGTCTTTTGGAGCCGGGGTTGCCGTGGCCACCGCATCGGGCTTATCTTCCTTGCCGTTCTTGACCACACGGATGTTTTGCCGGGTGGTGCGCCCTTGCGCGTCGATGCCGTAGCGCGTGGTCATCACGACGGTCTCGTTGACCTTGCCCGAAGAGTCGAGGTCGAGCGACGTGGTCACGGTGAGCGTCGGTTTCCAGGCTTTTGACGTCTCGAGCAATTTCGAGGCTTTGTCCCAAAGTGGATCGGCTCCCAAAGTCCAACTTCCCAAGAGCAGCACCGCAATAACGAGGTTTCGCATCCCGGAAAGGTCTAGCTGCGACCGCAGGAAGTCAAGTCGGAACTCGGCGACCGGCACCTGGAGGGTCGTGCCTTGCGGTGCGGGCCGTCGCGGGTCATCACAAAACGACACTTTTGACTGAAACTCGCCAGGACAGACCTGGCCGGGAAAGGTCGACCGACGACAAGATCATTGGCCTTGATTCCGAGTTCGACAGCTATCGAGTGCTCACTCGGGATGGGCTTTCCCGCCAATCTGTTGTAGTCTTGGCGGCGGGAGGCCGAACCGTTGCTCAGCGGAACGGCACCAGAGCCGGAGGGGAGTCGACAATGAACAACGACTGGAAGTTCGCCAAGATGTCCGTTGCCGGCGTGTACCCGCTCTACGTGAAAAAGGTCGAGCGCAAGGGCCGCACCAAAGCCGAGGTCGATGAAATCATCTGCTGGTTGACGGGTTACGATTCGGCAACCCTCGCTCAACTTGTCGCCAGTGACCTTGACTTTGAGCATTTCTTTGCCCAGGCCCCGCTATTCCATCCCAATGCGAGCAAGATCACCGGCCTGATCTGCGGAGTACGCGTCGAAGAGATCCAGGACAAACTGGTGCAGCAGGTGCGCTACCTCGACAAACTTGTCGATGAACTGGCCAAGGGCAAGGCCATGGACAAGATCCTGCGGAAATGACTGTCCGCTCTCCCCTGGCCAAACTCCCCCGGTTGGACTCGAACCAACGACACTCGGAACCAATGCCGACTAGCGGTGATGCTGTCACTGGTTGCTGCCAGTTAACTGGATAGCAGACAAGTTGATGCCACGTGACTATATTATTGGGAGATCAGAGGTGTTTACCATGACTGCACGAACGCAGGTACTAACTGCCATTGAAAAGCTCGGGCCACGTGAACTGCTCCGGGTTGCCGACTTTATTGATGGCCTCGGCGTTGTCGATCCCCACGAAATGGTGCCGACCATCCGTGGAGCCGACTACAGGGCCGTCAGAGGGGTTCTTTCAGGGCTTGGGGTATCGATGGCGCAAGAAGTAGAACGAGGACGCGAAGATCGTTCATGACGCTTTTTTTCGACACCGCAGCACTCGTCAAGTTCTTCTCTGAAGAGGCTTGGCAGTGAAAGGGTCACCCGATGGATACTCGAGAACCCCGGGCGTCTTTGGATGTTCGAGTTGGCAGCGCTGGAGTTTCATTCAGCACTCTACCGCAAGCTTCGCAATCGCGAAATCTCCTCGACCGCCTTCGCCGTGGCGACACAAGGGTTTCAGAACGAGTTGGCCCGCTTTCAAGTGGAGCCTGTCAGCAGGGCCACGATGCGCCAAGCCCGAATCGTGCTGGAAGGCTATGGTCAAAGTAAGGCTCTGCGAACTCTGGATGCCATGCGTCTTGCAGCATTCGTACTCATTGCCGAAGACGATTGGCATTTCGTAACAGCGGACTCCGTTCTCATCGAAACCGTAAAAGCGATGGGACACAAAACCCTCAACCCGCTCGACATTGGATAAGTGGAAGCCCCCCGCGTAAGCCAGGCGGAGGGTGGCGCTTTGGGCACCGAAGCGCCAGTTCTTCGGCGTAGCCGAAAACGGCCACCCCGGAGCCACGGCGACACTGACCGGGCGGTTCCCGGCCGGTCAGTGGTACGCCCCAAGCCCAAAAAAAAAGGCCCAAGTCTCTGCAAAGCAGAAACTTGGGCCAAGCTCCCCCGGTTGGACTCGAACCAACGACACTCGGATTAACAGTCCGATGCTCTACCGACTGAGCTACAGGGGAAGGAACGAGGGTCACTTTACCGGGGCGACCCGGTTTTGTCAACAAGTCACTTCTTGAAATACTCGAGCAGACCGCGCACCAGCTTCTGCGCGCTCAATTGCCGACTGTTGCCCGAGCGCATCGCAAACGACTGCTCTTCGCTGGCGAGGTTGTGCACCTCGACCAACACTTTGAAGTCGGCGTCGTTGCCCCGCAGCACGCCCAGGTTCTGCGTGCGGGCGTAGGCGTTGGCGCCGAGGTAGGGCACGAGCTTGTCGGCAAAGGCTTTACTGCGGTTGTCGATGCCACCGCCTGTCGTTTCGAGCGCGTACACTCCGGTTCCCAGGGGGGAAGAGGGGTTGTTGTCGGCGTGCAAGCTGACGAAGATACGCTTGCCGGCGGCAACCCCCGAAAACGCCTTGTCGGCAATCTGGATGCGCTTCTCGAGCCCGGCGGCCGAGCCATTGGGCCAAGTCTGGCTGTCGTCGCTGGCATTGAGGGCCAGGTCGTTGTAGACCTGATTCTTTTCGTTGATCAGCGTGTTGTTGGCAGGTTTGGTCTCGCGGACCAGATGATTGGGAGCCAGCACGGTCATCTCGACACGGGCGCCGTGGCGCTTGAGCAGGGCATACATGCGCAGGGCGATGTCGTACACGTACTCGTGCTCGGTGATCCAGACTTCCTTGCCGTTTGCGTCGGTAGATTTGACGATGGCTCCAGGATCGACGCCGCCGTGGCCGGGATCGAGCACCACCGTGTACCCCGACAGGATGCCCGACAGCGGGAGTTTCTCTTCAATCAGACTGCCGAACTTGTCGTACAGCTGGCGGGCCTTCTTGTACGCATCGAGGGGCGAGGGCCACGAGTTTTCGTAGTAGCCCCGGTTGGGCTGGCTGAGTTCGCCGGGGTGCGTCCAGTAGTAGTAGTCGTTGTTCCACTCAAAGACGGGAATGGCTCGGTCCATCACCACGTAACTGTCCCACTTGAGGCTGCTTTCGTCCGCGTCCTGAAAATCGGGCAGATTGCTGGGCGCAAAAGCGGATGCCTTGGGCTCCGGGGTTTTCACGTCTTCGGGGAAACTCACGGCTTTGGGTGCGCCCAGCACCAGACTCATACCGACGCGGATGATGCTGGTGCCATCCAAGCTGTTGTACGACATCAACTTATCGAGAGAAATGCCTGTATTGCGCGAAATGCCCATCAGCGTGTCGCCCGCCTTGACGGTGTAGGTCGCCTGCACGGCCGTAAGCACCGTGGGTCCGGTCACCGGGGCCTTGGCCGCGGGCTCAAAGACCGTGTTGGCGGTAGCCGAGGCGTAGGTGCGGAGCTTGAGCACCTGGCCCTTGTGCAGGTCGGCCAAGCCTGGATTGAGCGTTTGCAGGTTGGCCACGGTGGTGTTGTACAGCGCCGCGATGCCGGGCAGGGTGTCGATGACGGCCACTTCGTGGTTAAGAGGCACTTCGGCGGGCTTGAACACCCGCAGGGCCTTGCCCGGCACCAGCGAGTCGCTTGCCAACTGGTTCACACCGCGCAAATCCTTTTGGCTGATATCGAACAGCGCGGACAAGAACGACAGCGTGTCACCGGCCGACACGGTGTAGAACACAACCCCGATGGGCCGGCGGATGTAAAGCCGCTGCCCAGTAAACAGGTTCTGGCTCGGGCCCATGCCGTTGATGGTGCGCAGCAACTCGACGCTGATGTCGAACTTGAGCGAAAGCGCCGACAGCGAGTCTCCGTTGCGCACCGTGTACAGGAAAGGATTCAACCCCGGGTTGACGACCGTATTGGCGGGCGCCGGCTTGACGACGAGCACCTGGCCCACGCGCAACGAAGCGCTCTCCAGATTGTTCCACGCCTTGAGTTGGTCTACCGGCACATTGTAAAGCTTGGCCAACGAATACAGCGTTTGGTTGGCTTGAACCGTATGGGTTTCCTGGGCGCTCAGGCCCCAGACGAGTGTCAACAGCAGGAGGGTCAGCACATTTTTCATTCGGTTGTCCTATACGGTGAGGTCGGTCAGGTTGTCTGCCAGGGTGGCAGCGTCTTCTGGGGAGTTGGGCCGGATAGTCAGCTGGAGCTGACCCGTGTTTTTGGCGCTGCGGCCGTCGAGTGTCAGCAGGGTTTCGCCCAGCCGAAGCGAGCAGCCGGGTAGTTCCTCGCCCTCGCCCAAGTCAGCGATCTCGTGGGCAAAGTCGGGTTTGAAGGTGGCGCTGCGTTCTTCGAGCCGCACGAGCATTCCGGTGACCAGATGCTTGCGCCGCGGATGACGGAACAAAAAGGCCCTCGGTCCGGTGGCTCGGGCCGTTTGGGCGGTGTTGCTCACGTCGAAAGTGCCGTAGCGCAGAAACACCTCGCGGATCTGCTTGGCCAGGTGAGCCGGATCACCGTTGTAGGCCAAAATGCCGTTCACGCCCAAAAAGAGCGCCTTGTTGGCCTCTTCGAGCGGTGGCCGCACTTCCGAGAACAATAGGAAGACGACTTCGTCCTTGCGGAACTCGTCGCGCAGGTACTTCACGAGAATCTTCCAATGCCGTGGAAAGTCCTGCACGTCGTAGAGCACAATGGTGGGCGAGGTTTCGTCCAAATTATCGAGGGCCTTGATGGGGTGTTTGTAGTGCACCAAGCTGATGCCGTAGGGTGATAGGTGCCCGGCGAGCTCGCGCGACAGCGGCGATTCGCCTTTGACCAGCATGAGGATCATGACCGCCCCTTCCTTTCGGAACCGAGGTTCCGTACCTGGTAGTCGTAGACTTCCCAGATTCCGTTGCTTCGTTTGAGCGCGTACTTGTACTCGCGCAGTTCGAAGTAGTCGCCAATGTCGAACTTGAGTTTCGCTGTCACCGTGGCGTCCTTGGCGGTATAGCTGGTGCTCAAAATATCGAAGGCCGACGGGACTTTGCTCAGCGCGTCTTCGCGCTTCCACAGTTCATTCTGAAAATCGGCCAGAATCTGGCGCCGTTCTTCTTCTCCAGCAGCCAGGAAGGTCCGCCGGAATTGGGGAGCCCGTTTGTACAGATCCTCGGTATTGAGGTACAAGAAGAACTTCGCCTCCTCTTGAGCTTGTCGGGCCTCCAAGAGGTAATTGATGATCTCATCAGGACTTCGGGCTTCGCGCTTGAGGTAGGTCTGGTTCTGCGCATCGAGGTTTTCCTGAAGTACCTTGGCGCTGCCAACGGGCAGGGTGGGCCTCAGGCTGAGCGTGAGCACGTTGGAGTTCAGGATGGTGTCATCGACGACTTCGGCGGTGGCGAGGGTGCGCGCGTTGGCCGACACCTGCGTGAGCACGCTCTGACCTCGGGCCCCCTGGAACTCGGGCAACAGCGAAGGGTAGAACTGCGCGGCGATGGTGTACACGCCGGGATCTCCCAGCGCGACCCAGTCCTTGAGGTTGACGGTGTAGTTGAACTCTTCGCCCGGCAAGATGCTCACATCGCGGAAGAACACCGGCTGGTTGTTGAAGCGGTTGGCGTTCCAGCTTTCGGCCGGCGGCAGGTACAAGCCGGTGCGTCCGGCAGCCATCACCTTGAGGCTCAGTTGAAAGACCGGCTGGCTGGGCATGCTGAACCACACCGGCTGCGTCCCTTGATTGCGGAGGCCCACTTGGAGCAAGATGGGCTGGTCGGGGTCGTTGGTGTAGATTTCCTTGTTGGAAAAGCGGATGGAGAACTGGACACTCCCGGCAGGGGTTTCGGCTCCCAGCCCCAGAGCGAGAACCATCAGCAGGGCAAACAAGACACTTCTTTTCACAGGTGACTCCTCAATCCATTGTCGGAAGTTTCGATGATTACCTTACTGGTGAATGCAATTACCAAGGCGCTCAAGAAAGACCTGGTCTTTCAGGCGCTTCTGGACGACTTTCAAAAAAACCGGCTTCCCCTGCGGATCGAAGGATCCCAGGGTTTTTTTCAGGCCCTGACCGTTCAGGCTCTGGTTCAGGCCAGCGCGGGGCCGGTGTTTGTGGTGGCCCCCAGCGACAACGAGGCCAATGCGCTCATTGCCGACCTGGATTCGCTGGGGGTCGACGCGGAGTTGTTCCCGTGGTGGGGTACGCTGCTCTACCAGGGCATCAGCGCGCAGGCGAGCATTTTTGGCCACCGAAGCCGTGTGCTCAGCCGCTTGGTGCAGGGCAAGGCCCAAGTGGTGGTGTTGTCGCTGCGCAGCCTGCTGTTTCCGGTGCCGCCCTCGGCCGTCTTCGCCAAAAACCTGACCACCTGGCAGGTCGGCAACACCATCAACGTGGCAAAGACCGCCGAATTGTTGGTAAAACTCGGCTATTCGCGCGTGCCGCGCGTGTCGGTGCCCGGCGAGTTCGCCCTGCGCGGCGAAGTGCTCGACCTGTACCTTCAGGGTGACGACGACGCCGTGCGCGTGGTGTTCGACTTCGACAAGATCGAAGACATCAAGCGCTTCAACCCCCTCACGCAAAGTTCCACCTCGGTGCTCAAGGAATTGACCGTGTACCCCGCGCGCGAAATGGTGTGGACCGACGACCTTCGTGCCACCCTCGAAGCCAACGTGCTGGCCCGCGACCTGGGGGATGGCGCGCTGAATCACCTCGACGAGCTGGCCACCACGGGCGATTTCCGGGGCGTCGAGTTGTTCTACCCGTTGGCGTTTGACCAGCTCACCGGGCTCTGGGACTACGCTGGCTTGGGCGGCAAGGCCCCGGGGCTTTTCCTGTTCCTCGACTGGGACCACCAGGAGCAGCTCGACAGCGCCATCCGCAAGGAGCGCAAGCAGCTGTTCGAGGAGTCGCGCAAGCTGGAGCTCGCTCTGCCGCCGCCCGAGGCGGTGTTTTTTCAGCTGCCAGCGCTCAAGGTGCTCGAAAAGCGCAGCGTGCAATTCCAGACGCTGAAACACGATACCGACACTCCGGTCACCCTGCACAAGCTCGAGTGTGACCCCGGGCGCTCGTTCTTCGGCAACGTGCCGTTCTTCAAGGAAGAAGTCGAAACGCTTCTGGCCAACCAATACCAGGTGTTTGTGTTCGCTGAGAGCCAAAGTCAGGCGCAGCGCATCAGCTTTTTGCTTGGCGATCTGGCGGTCACCGTGGTGCCTCACAGCATTTCGGCTGGTTTTGCGCTGCCCAGGCACAAGCTCATCGTCATCGGCGAAAACGAGATTTTCGGACGCCGCAAGCGTGCTCCCGCCAGCCTCAAAAAGACCAACAGCCAGGCCATCGACAGTTTTGTCGACCTCAGCCCCAACGACTTTGTGGTGCACCTGAATTACGGCATCGGTCAGTTCCAGGGGATAGAACGCATCCGGGCCGGCGGCAACGAGCGCGACTACATCAAGATTGCCTATGGCGGCGAAGAGACCATCTTTTTGCCCATCGAACAGGTCAACCTCATCCAGCGCTACATCGGCAGCGAAGGGCGGGAACCCCGGCTCGATATTCTGGGTGGCAAAACCTGGGAAAAGAAGAAGGCCAACGCCAAAAAGAGCGTCGAAGAGCTCGCCGACCGGCTGATATTGCTGTACGCCAAGCGCCAGAATGCTCAGGGCTACCAGTTTCCCAAGGACAACGACTGGCAGATGAGCTTTGAGGCGGCCTTTCCCTATCAGGACACCGTGGACCAAGCGCAGGCCTCGGTCGAAATCAAGGCCGACATGGAAAGCCCCCGCCCCATGGACCGCCTGCTGTGCGGTGACGTCGGCTACGGCAAGACCGAGGTGAGCATGCGGGCGGCGTTCAAGGCCGTCATCGGCGGCAAGCAGGTGGCCTTCTTGGCTCCCACCACCATTTTGGCCGAGCAACACTTTGAGAACTTCACCGAGCGCTTCAAGCGCTTCCCCGTCCGCATCGGCATGATGAGCCGCTTCGTGCCCAAGGCCGAGCAGAAGAAGAACCTCGAAAAGCTGGCCAAGGGCGAACTCGACATTCTGATCGGTACCCACCGCCTGCTGCAAAAGGACGTGCTGTACAAAAACCTGGGGTTGCTGGTGGTCGACGAAGAACAGCGCTTCGGCGTCAAAGACAAGGAGCGCCTCAAGGAGCTCAAGGCCAGCATCGACTGCCTGGCGATGAGCGCCACGCCGATACCCCGCACCCTGCACATGAGCCTGCTCAAGATCCGCGACATGAGCGTGCTTCGCACTGCCCCCGTCAACCGCCAACCCATCGAGACCTTCATCCAGGAACTCAAGGACGAAACCGTGGTGCGCGCCATCCGCCGCGAAACCCAGCGGGGCGGCCAGGTGTTCTTTTTGCACAACCGCGTCGAGACCCTCGAAATGACGCAGACCTACCTGCAGGGTCTCTTGCCCGAGCTGATGATCCGCACCGCACACGGTCAAATGCACCCCCTCGACCTCGAGGAAGTGATGCATGATTTCGTGCATGGAAACTTCCAAGTTCTTGTCAGCACAACAATTATTGAAAACGGCATCGACATTCCCAACGTGAACACCATCATCATCGACCAGGCCGACATGTACGGCATCAGCCAGCTGTACCAGCTGCGGGGGCGGGTGGGGCGTTCGGGCAAGGAGGCCTACGCCTACCTGTTGTATCCCGAGGGCAGGGCGCTCACCGAACTGGCCATGAAACGCCTGCAGGTGATCAGCGACTTCACCGAGCTCGGCGCCGGGTTCAAAATTGCCATGAAAGACCTCGAGGTGCGCGGGGCCGGCAACCTGCTTGGGGCCGAACAGTCGGGCGATATCTTGTCGGTGGGGTTCGAGATGTACCTCAAGCTGCTCGACGAAGCGGTGGCCGAAAAGATGGGCGAAACCCGCGACCAGCCCGAGGAAATTTTTCTCGAACTGGATTATTCGGGCTTCATCCCTGATACTTACATACAGGACGCCACCGACAAGATGGACGTGTACAAGAAGATCGCCTCGGTGGTGGGCGAAGACGATCTGGAGCGGGTGTTCACTGAGATCCACGACCGTTTTGGGCCCTTGCCCGACGAGGTGCAGAGCCTGCTGTCGATCGCCGAGGTGCAGATCATCTGCCGCAAACTGCGCATCATCAGCCTGCGCGAGCGCGGGGGAATCTGCACGGTGGAGTTTGGCAAGATGATGGATTTTCCCTTCGAAAAGGCCATGCGCCTGTTGAAGGAGTCCGGCGGCAAGGTGCGCAGCAACCCCGCCAAACCCAATCAGCTGGTGCTCGAAACCAGCAAGGTCGGGCTGGCAGAAAAGTCGGCCTTCTTGAGGGAGCGCCTGTCGCGTCTTTTGTAGGTGTTGAGTCCAAAGGGAGGACCGATGAGATCGCCCGGACCGGATTTCGCTTCCCTCCTTGAACAGTCTTCGGGACTCCAAGACTTCCTGCGTCGGGCCGTGGACCACCTGGGAGATCTGTTTGCCGTGCAGGCTTGCAGCATTTTCCTGTACGACGCCGCCAACCAGAGGCTGACCCTGCGCGCCAGCTCTGGCCTGAATCCCGAGGCCGTCGGCGTGCTCAGCTTGGGCATCGACGAGGGTTTGGTCGGGTACGCTTTGCGCGAGCAGGTTCCCGTTCTCGAGGTGAACCCGCAGTCCAACCCCCAGTTCAAGCCGTTCGCCGAAGTGCAGGAAGACCAGTACCACTCGTTCTTGGCGGTGCCCATTCTCAAGGGAACCACGCCCGTCGGTGTTGTTACGTTGCACGACCGGGCTACTGCGGCCTTCGGTGAGCGGCAGGTGCGCGAGTTGCGCGAAATGACCTCGGCACTGGCGGCCAGCCTCGAGAATGTTCAGATGCTGTTCGACCTCAAAGCCGGTGCCGACGAACCGGACCTTCCGTCCCTACCGAAAGTCAAACCCGAGGTGATCCGTGGCCGAGGCGCCAGTGAAGGCATCGCCATCGGCTCGGCCGTCCTGTTGGGCACGACCGGCATCAATCTTTACCTGGAACTGACGCCCGGCGAGACCTACCATTCCAATCTCCAGAGTTTCCAGACGGCCTTGTCGCGCTCGATCGGTCAGTTGGAAGAGCTGCAGATCGAAACCGAGCGCAAGCTCACCGACGTCGCCAGCCTGATTTTCAGCACCCACATCCTGATGCTCAAGGACTCCAGCTTCTCGGGCAGCATGGAAGAGGAAATCGTGCTGCGCCGGTTGCCCGCCGCCGAGGCTGTGGTCAAAGTGGTCAACCAGTACGTTGATATTTTCCGCAAGAGCCCTTCGACCTTGCTCAAGGAAAAAATCCAGGACGTGAAAGACCTGGGCCACCGCCTGTTGCGCAACCTCAACCAAGGGGAGCTGCCCGATGGCGACTACTACGGCCAAATCGTTGTCGCGCAAGAACTTCTTCCCAGCGAGTTGATCAAGATCGCCGCCCAACACGCCGAGGGAATGCTCCTGTTTGGCGGCGGAGCCTCGGCGCATGTGTCTATCCTTGCCAGGAGTCTGGGCATTCCGGTCATTTTTACCGACGACAAGTCCTTGTTCCTCATCACCGAAGGCGACCAACTTGTGCTCGACGGAATCATCGGAAACGTGTACCTCAACCCCAAGCCCGAGGCCATGGACCAGTTTCGGCAGGTCAAGGCCGCGTACGCCGAAGCCCAACTGCACGCCTCGCTGGTGCACGAGGGAACCCACACCCGCGACGGGATCAAGGTGAAACTTCTTGCCAACGTCAATCTCTTGTCGGACCTCGCCATCGCCAAGCGCCTCAAGGCCGAGGGCGTCGGTCTCTACCGCAGCGAGTTTCCTTTCATTATCCGCAACGATTTTCCCACCGAGGAAGAGCAATACAAGGTCTACCGCACCATCATCACCGAAATGGCCGGGCAAGAAGTGGTGCTGCGAACCCTCGACATCGGCGGCGACAAAGTTCTGAGCTATATGCCGCAAAGTTCAGAATCCAATCCCTTCCTGGGTCTGCGGGCGATCCGGTTCAGCCTCAAGAACATCGCGGTGTTCCATGAACAGTTGCGCGCCATGTTGCGGGCCGGCGAGGCCCACGAACTTCGCATCATGTTTCCGCTGATCTCGTCGCTCGACGACTTCCTTGAAGCCCGTGAGCACGTGTTTGCCTGCATCGCTCAACTGCGTACGGCGGGTCAGCCGCACAACCCCAAGCCCCTGATCGGCGCGATGATCGAGCTGCCCTCGGCGTGCGAAGTCGCCAACGAATTGGCTCTTGAGGCCGACTTTCTGTGCGTGGGCACCAACGATCTGGTGCAGTACATCCTCGGGGTCGACCGCACCAACGAAGAGGTGTCGAACCTGTATACGGCCTACCATCCGGCGGTGTATCGCACCCTGCAGCGCGTGGTGCGCGCGGCCGTCAACCACAACACCTCGATCTCCATCTGCGGTGAAATTGCCGCCGACCCTTACATGATTCCGTTCCTGCTGGGGTCGGGAATCCGCAAGCTGAGTGTGAACCCCAAACTCCTGCCGGGCGTGCAGAAGCTCATTGAGGGCCTGTCGCTCCGGGAGTGCCAGGTCGGGGCCGAAAAGCTGGTTCACATGGGGTCGATCAAAGACATCCATCACTATTTGGGCATCCCCAGCGCTGAAAAGCCCTGAAAGCCGAACAGCTTTCTTGCGAAAACCGCCCCTTTTCTGTAAGCTCCTGTCCATGAATACGCCCGAAGCCGTCCGACCTCCACTGTTCCACCGCTCGGTGCGCAGTTTTGTCATCCGAGCGGCGAGGCTGACGCCCGGGCAAAAACGAGCCCTCGACGAGCTCTATCCCGTGTTCGGGGTGCCTTTTCCGCCGGCCCCCGATTTTGCCGCTCTGTTCCCTGGCCTGTCGCGCTTTGTCATCGAAATCGGCTTCGGCAACGGGGCCGCCACCCTCGAAATCGCGGCCGCAGACCCTGCCACGGGGTTTTTGGGCATCGAGGTTCACCCTCCGGGGGTCGGTCACCTGCTGATGAAACTGGCCGAACGCGGTCTGACCAATCTGAAAGTGCTCCAGTACGATGCGATCGATGTGTTGGAGGCGCTTCCCCCCGACTCGATCGATGCCTTCCACGTGTTCTTTCCCGATCCGTGGCCCAAGAAGAAACATCACAAGCGGCGACTGCTTCAAACACCGGTATTGATGGAAATTGCCCGCGCGCTCAAGCCCGGAGGGGTGTTCTACCTCGCCACCGATTGGGACGAATACGCCAGCGAGGTTCTGGCTGCGCTGGGTGCCCTGCCTGCCTACGAGGCTGCGCCCGGGGTCGCTGTGGCGCACCGGCCCACCACCCGTTTCGAAGCCCGCGGCCTCGCCGAGTCCCGCCCCATCCGTGAACTTGTCTACCGCAAAAGGAGTACCCCGTGAGCCGACTCAAGAGCGCCCAACAGCTGGAAACCGAGTTTCTCGAACGCTACGGCGCCGTTGCTGAGCGCAATAACTTCTTCGATCCCTCCTTTTTCGAGAAGTTCAACGTCAAACGAGGTTTACGAAACTCCGACGGCTCAGGGGTCGTGGTTGGCCTGACGGAAATCGGCGAGGTACACGGCTACGTGATGAACGAGGGCGAGAAGCAAGACGTGTACGGACGCCTGCGTTACCGCGGCTACGACGTCAAAGACCTCGTGGCAGGCTTCCAGAAAGAAAAGCGCTTCGGCTTCGAAGAAACGGCCTTTTTGTTGCTGTTTGGCAACCTGCCTCGCCAATCCGAACTGACCGACTTCAGCCATTTTCTGGGCTCGCTGCGTAAACTCCCCGACGGCTTCGTCGAAGATGTGATACTGCGCTTTCCCAGCCCCGACATCATGAACCAGTTGGCGCGGGCGGTGCTGTTCACCTACAGCTTTGACAGCGACCCGGAAGATTATTCGATCAAGAATATCTTGCGTCAAAGCGTCGAGCTCATCAGCCGGTTTCCGAGCTACATCGCCTACAGCTACCAGGCCAAGCGCCACTACTACGACAAAAAGAGTCTGCTGATCCACCATCCTCAGCCCGACCTGAGCACGGCCGAGAACTTTCTGTACATGGTGCGCCACGACAACCACTTCACGCCGCTCGAGGCCGAGATTCTCGACCTGGCGTTGGTTCTGCACGCCGAGCACGGCGGCGGTAACAATTCCACGTTCTCGATCCGACTCGTATCCTCTGCCGGCACAGATACTTACAGCGCCATGGGGAGCGCCATCGGCAGCCTCAAGGGCATCAAACACGGTGGGGCCAACATCCGCGTGATGAAGATGATCGACGACATCAAGGCCGGCTGCCCGCACTGGGACGACGAAAAAGCGTTGGCGGAATACCTGAAGCGGATTGTCCGCAAGGAGGTGTTCGACCAGCAGGGGCTCATTTATGGCATGGGCCATGCGGTCTACACGCTCAGCGATCCGCGCGCCGAACTGCTCAAGGACAAGGCCCGCGAACTGGCCGCCGAAAAGGGCCTGATGAAGAACTTTTCACTCTACGAAGCCATCGAACGCCTGACGCCCGAAGTGATGCTCGAAGTCAAGGGAAGCAAGAAGGCCATTTGCGCCAACGTCGACCTCTACTCGGGGTTTGTGTACGAGATGCTCAACATCCCACGCGAGCTGTTCACACCGATTTTTGCCATGGCTCGCGTGGCCGGTTGGAGCGCGCACCGCATCGAAGAAATCGTGTCGGGCGGCAAGATCATCCGGCCCGCCTACAAGAACGTCAGCGACAAAAACGAGTACATGGACGTAGAAGCGCGAGGGTAGGGTGGCTCAGCGGGTGGCTGCTTTGTGGGCCCGCTTTTGCTCGTACATGGCCTGATCGGCCCGGGTGAGCATTTTCTCGAGCGTGTCGTCGGGCTCTTCGCCGAACAACGCAAGGCCGGTGCTGACGTGCAATTGGTAGGGCTTGGCGACCTCGGCCGACTTGATTGCCACACTCTGCTCGAGGCGCAGCACCACGGCCTCGGCTTCTTTGCGGTCGCAGTCTCCCAACACCAAAACGATTTCGTCGCCTCCGTAGCGGAACACCATGTCTTGGGAGCTTACCGCCCCTCGGACCACCTGTGCGATGGACTGGATTAAGAAATCGCCCTCTTCGTGCCCGTAGGCGTCGTTGACGGACTTCAGGCCATCGACATCCATGAAGCAGACGCTCAAAGACCTTTTTTCGACCCGGGTGCGCTGAACCAGGTTCGTCAGCACCTGCAGTCCCGAACGCTTGTTCAGTAGTCCAGTCATTTCATCGATGGTGGCAAAGCGCTTGAGCACCTCTTCGGCTTCTTTCATCTTGGTGATGTCGGAAAGCCCCATGAGCAGAGTGTCTTTTCCCTGATACTGAATCAGGTGCGACGACATCAGCACCACCAAGCTCACGTGGCCCGGGAGGGTCAAGACCATCTCGAGGTTGTCGGCCGTCATCCCGGCTTTCAGTTGCTCCATCAACTCGGCCATGTTTCCTTGGCGCAACGACAGCATGCTCGATAAATCCAGCGCTGCGGCTTCGTCACCCGGCAACTGAAGGACCTCGTGGGCAAGATGATTGAGCTTCAACAGGCGAAACGTGACGCCATCCAAAAGGAACATGGCTGCAGGCGCCGTGTCGAACAGGAGCTCGAGGTTCTTGTGGCTGTTTTCGATCTCTTCCAGGGTGCTTTCGATTTGCCGTTGCGCCGGCCGGAAGATAAAAAGAGCCTCGAGGGCCAACG
Organism: Spirochaetales bacterium; assembly: GCA_037142615.1. GTDB lineage: Bacteria > Spirochaetota > Spirochaetia > JABEVK01 > JABEVK01 > JAIFLN01. The sequence continues at coordinate 22,988 of JBAXAI010000040.1, forward strand.
TCAGCCCCGTGAGGAGCATCACCAGGAGTTCCACGTACTTGATCGCGTCGACCTTGAGTTTGGATTCGGAATCGTACTGAAAGACAAGGGCGTCCATGCCTTTCAGAAACGACTGCTCCTGCGCCTGGATGACTTGGAGCGGCCCAAGCAGAGCTTCGGAGTCGTACCCCGCCACGGCGACGACCTTCAGGGCGAGTCTTCCCGCCTGCAGCATGGCTTGGTGCTGGCCTTCGATGCCAGCGAACATCTGCGTGATTTTGGCGCTGTTGAGGCCCGGTAGTCCCAGTTCGGCGTCACCGTGCTGCAACCCGCGGTGCGAACGCTCCCAAAGGTCGAGCGAGGTTTGGAGTTCGGCCGCATACCGTTGGCGAAGCTCGGCGTCCTGACTAGCGTGCAGACCAAACACCGCTTTGTTGATCCGCTGGCTGAGCATGCGCTGGCGGCCGGCGATGTTGACGATGCGTGAGTCGTCCTGCTGGAAAAAAATCGACAGCTGGATCATCCCCTGGCTGAAAAGCACCAATCCGCCGATGAGACTCAGGGCCAGCACATAGCGCTTGCGGAGCATCCGGCCGATCTGTCGGCTCTTGGGTTTAGGTGATTTGGCGCCTTCCATTGCGATGGAGTCTAAGGGACGGCCTTGGGATTCACAAGCATTAACTGCTCCCTGGCGAGATCGAACACGTAGGTGTCGGAGCCTTCGCGGCCTTCCTTCAGCTGGGCAAGTTCGTCTACCCCAAACCAGCGGCCCTCGGTCACTTTGGTGGCTTCGAGCGCCGGATGGTCCAGGTCGCCCTCGGCCTCGATGGCGAGCACAAACTCGCGCTTGAGGACCGGAGCGCTGTCGGCCCCTGCGCTCTGCCAATCGACGACGCGCCGCAATCCCAGGACCATTTTGAGCACCCAACCGGTTTCTTCGGCCAGTTCGCGCGCTGCGGTCTGGGCCACGGTTTCGCCAGCTTCCACGTGCCCACCGACAAGGTCCCAGCAGCCGGGGAAGAGCTTGCGGGTCTGCGAGCGCCGTTGGGCGAACACCTGCTGGTCAGTTCCGCCAGACGAACCGGGTGCGCGACGCACCACCAGCAGGCCGGCGACACCCTGGCGACCTTGAGCCAGGCCCTCAGCATGAAGCCGGTCAATCTCGGTCCAGTCGAAAGGAAGCGGAGGTTTCAAGGCGTTGCTGCAGCACCGGTCAGGCTGTCGAGGTCCTGAAGGTTCGACTCAAGCTGAAAACGCGCGGTCAGCAGCTCAAGCTCCGCCTGCAGCTGCCCGGCGGTGGCTCCGCGGGCTTCCTCGCGCGTGGCTGCTTCGTTCTCGTAAGCCGATTGGGCGCTGGAGTTCTGCTCGGTGGCAGCGGCCAGTTTGTCCCGTAGGCGTTTCACTTCGGCGTCCTGGGTTCGCACCGCCTCGAGCGCACGCCGAATCTGCAGCGCCAGCCCCTTGCGAAGTTCCACCAGTCCCGCTTCGGCCATCTGGCGCTGGGCCGTTGCCTCTTCGAGCTTGTGGAACGATGAAAACCCGTCGAACAGCTGCACTTTCATGCCCAGCGAAAACGTGAAGTTCGTGCTCCAGGAGTCGGTCCAGTTGCCGCCGACGTAGGGGATCTTCTGGCCAGTGGTATCCATTCCAAAACTGAGCGCCAGATCGGGAAGGAAAAGTTGACTCGAACGGCTAATTTGTTCGCCCAACAGGGCTTGCCGAGCCTGGAGGCCGAGCTTGGAGAGTTCCGGCGAGGTCTCGAGCGCCTGCCGCATCAGGTCGTCTTCGTTGAGTTCAGGCAAACCCCGGAAGGCCGAGACCAAATCGGTCGCTTGGGGCTTGTTGCCCGTAAAGTACTCCAGCGCTGCCAAACCCGAGTTCAGGCCCTCCTCGGCCTTCACCCGGGCACTTGCCACCTGGCTGGCCTGCGATTTGGCCTGGAGCACGTCGAGCCGGGTCATGGTGCCTTGCTCAAAGCCCGACTGGCGGTCGGCCGCAATCTGCTGCGACAAGGTCTCCATCCGCAGCAGCAGGGCCGACGATTCGCGGGCGAGAACCGAGCCGAAGTAGGCGCTGCGCACAGCCTGGGCCTGGTCGCGCTTCGTGGCACGCACGTCACTCCCGGCGATTTCGACCGAAAGCTGCGACACTTCGATGGCCTTGAGCACTTTTCCCCAGGTGAAAAGCACCTGGTCGAGGCTTCCAGTTCCCTTGAAGTAGGTGTGCTCGGGATTCTTTACCAGCACCATGTCTTCGGCCGGGAACGACTGCGGAAACGAGCTGTTGGGCGAGGGCAAGTAGCCCAGCGAACCTTGCGTGATCGTGATGCCCTTGGGTGGGTTGGTCATGTAGGTCGACGAGCCGGTGAAAGACACCTGCGGGTACAGGCGCGCCTGCGCTTCGCCGACGGCCGCCTGGGTGCGCGTCAGGTCGAGCAGTTTGATCTTCAGCTGGCCGGAGTTGGCGAGCGTGGACGAGACCGCTTGATCGACGGTGAGAGGCTCGGCGGGCAACCCTATCGGCAAAAGCCAGGCGAGGAAAAGCAATATTGAGGCGGCGCGGAGCCGCAAAAGGGTTCGCATGGTGGGCCTAATTGTGGGTGTTGTCATTGTCCGTGGCGATCGGAGCATTGTTCGTGTTCTGCCACGAGTTGACCGCAAGCGATGTGGTATCAGCAAACACCAGCGAGTGCCCTGCCATTGGCGGGTAAGTGATTTCCACGGTTAGGGTGTCACCTCCTGCCTGTTGAGCCGTCGCCGAAGGAACGTAACCGGCATCGCGGGACCATGTCAGGTTCCCCGTCGTCCATTGCCCGTTGTTGTCGGTGGTCAGGGTCAAAGTCCCGCCGGTGATCGAGACGTTGCCGTTGGCCGTGCTGGGCGTCGCGTCCGATAAAGCCAAGGCGATCTTCACTTGCTGGCCCGAAATGGGCAGGTAGCTCGCGGTGCTCGACGTGGTGGGCGTGGCCCTCTGTTGCACTTTGCCCTGAAGCACAGTGGTGAAGTTCCACGACTTGGTCCGCGTCACCGTGATGGGCGTCCCGGTCTTGTCCAGGGCGGAGTCGGAGGTGAGCTGAACATCGGCGAGCGTCGTGGACGAGTAATTGGCGTCGATCACCTGGATGGAGGCCCACGGCGAGTCGGAGTTTGAGGCCGTCGGGGAGTTGTTCGTCCAGGTCACGTTCGAGAACGTGAAGATGCCGTTGCTGTCGGTGGTGACCGTCGCCGGCTGTGCATTGTTGTTGGGGCCGTTGGTGGGTGTCACTGCCTTGAGGGTCAACGAGACCTGCACGTTTCCGATCACGGGGTTGCCGCTCGCGTTAGTGACGACCTTTCCCGTTATCTTGGGGACATTGAACGTCACCCGCTTCACTGAAAGTGGGCTGCTCGTGGTGATATCGACTCCCGTGGTGGTAGGTGTAGGGTTGCTCGCGGTCGCCTGCGGGTCACTCACGATGCTCATCACGTACGGGCTAGCGGCGACGTTGGGCGAAGTGTAGTTGTTGTCGTTGACGAACATCTCGATGTTCTCTTTCGACTGGGTCTTCGCGACGTCGCCCCACAGCGGCTTCGTATTCACCCAAGTGACATTCTTGAACTCAAAAATCCCGTCGCTCGTGCCATCGTTGCCAGTCGTCACAGAGTAGGCGCCATTCGGGGCATTGTTGTCGGCAAGGTTGAGAGAGACGGTCACGCCGTTGACGCCGGTGCTGGAACCGGCGAGCACCAACTTGCCCTTTATCGAGGCCTTCTTGAAGGTGGCCTTGCCGGCACTCAGGGTGACAGCCGACGCACCCGTGCTGATGTTGAGGGCTTGATCCGACTTTAAGGTGATCGACAGAGGATTGGTCGCGTCGTTGGTGGAATAGAAGTTGGCGCCGCTAACGTAGAGCTGAGCGGCCGTGCTATCGTCGTAGCTTCCCGCTTGGCTCCGGTTGGGATGCACATTAGTCCAGCGCAAGTTGTTGAATACAAACCAACCGTCGGTTCCCACGGTCGCCGTAGTGACGTTGGGATCGGCGTTGGCGTTCGACGCCGGAATGTGCACTGAAACCTGCACTCCATTGAGACCGTGCGTCGGATCCTGGGCGTCCATCAGTCGCCCCCTCAGTTCTGGTATCGAGAAGCTGGTACTCCTCACTTCGATGGGGGTGCTGCTGAGATCCTTTTTCGCTCCGCTTGTCACGCTCACGATATAGGCCGCGTCGACGTTGTTGGGGTAGTTGTCGTGGTTGGCTTTGTCGGCGTAGTAGTTGGCGTCGTTTATGTACAGTCTGATCGTTTCGGTGGCTGTCACATTGCCGCTAGCAGCATCGGTGACGAGTCCTTTGCTCACCGACGGGATCGAGTCAGCGTCGTTCCACGGCACATCCCGGAACACGAACACGCCGTCTTCGCCATCGACGGAGGCGGTGGCAACGGTAAAGTCTGCATCGTTGGCGGTGGTTGAGCCCAAGTCGAGCACGACGTTGACGCCGTTGATGGCGTTGCCTTTTTCATTGACCACCTTGCCGCGTACCTCGGTGGTCTTGATCAGGGTCATTTCGATGGTGGGCACCAGATTGGTCGAGTCCGACAGCACGCCGGTCACTTTGACGGTCTTGGGGAAGTACCCCATGCGCTGCACCTGGATCCAAACCGTGCCCGAGTCGCCGGTGTCGGAAAACTTCGGCGAACTGGTCTCCCAGGTGATCTTGTGGCTCCAGAAGCCATTGTTGCCCCCGGAGCTGGCCGTGGCCGATTTGACCAGGTAGGTCGCTCCCGCAACGGAAGGGTCAGTGAGGTAGATGCGGATTTCCGCATCGTTGATGCCACCGTTTGCGGCAGGAGCCGCCGCGCCACCGCCAGCCGCGTTGCCCGCACCTGTGGCATTCCCGGCGGTTCCGAACGAGGCGTCTTTGACGTAGCCCGAGACCGTCGCGCTGTAGTAACGGGTGCCGCACGAGGTGAGGCCGAAGACGGCGATCAAGGCGAGATAGGCAGCAAAGTGGGGGCGAAGTTTCATGATTGTGTCTCCTGGGAGGCTTTTCGTTTTTCGAACATCCATAGAACGGTGGGGATCAGCAGCAGGGTGATGGCAGTCGAAGTAAGCAAACCGCCAATGATGGCCCGGGCCATCGGCGCGCGGAGTTCTGCCCCGGAACCGTAGGCCAGCGCCATGGGAATCATCCCCAACACCGTCGCTCCGGTGGTCATCAGAATGGGTTTGAGCCGCGTCTTGCCACCGTGAATGATGGCGCGGCGCAGGGGAACTCCCTGCTTTTGCAGGTGGCCGATGTAGTCGATGAGCACGATGGCATTCTTGACGACGATACCCGCGAGCATGATCGCTCCGGTAAAACTGAGGATGTTGAACGTGGTGTTGGTCAACAAGAGCGCCAGTACCAGCCCGATGACGGCAAACGGGATCGAGAACATGATAATCAGCGGGTTGCGGAGGTTCTCAAACTGCGCGGCCATAATCATATATACGAGGGCGAGGGCGGCCAGGAGCGCCAAACCCAGGCTGGCGAAGCTTGAGGTCAGTTCGCCTCCGGTGCCAGTGAAGGCCCTGGTGACTCCGATGGGGGGCGGGCCGGCGTCTTCGATGCGCTTTTGCGCGTCGGCGGTGACGGTAGCCAACGCGATGGTTCCCGACAGCGAGCCGGTGACTTCGATCGTTCGGGTGCGGTTCTGCCGGCTGATCGACACCGGGCCTAGGGCCTCGTCGATGGTGGCGACGCTTTCGAGCGCGATCTTTTTGCCCCGGTTGGTCACAAAAAACAGTTGGCGGATCTGGTCCACCGTGGTGCGATCCTCGTCGGCCAGCAACAGCATCACATCGTAGTCCTGGTCCTTGGTCCGGTAGGTCGAAACCTTGCTGCCCGAATAGGCGGTGCGCACGCTGGCCGCAATTTCGAGCGGGCTGAGGCCCAGGCTGACGGCCTCTTCGCGCTTGATACGGATCTGCACCTCCGGTTTGCCGACCTGATGGCTGATTTTGAAGCTTCGGGTACCGGGGGTTTGTTCGGCGATGGCTTTGACCTTCTGGGCGTAGGCGAACATCGCATCGATATCGTCGCCCGCGAGCCGAACGACGATGGGGCTCGAGACGCCCGTGGCCTGAGTGGCCAAACTGGCCATGCCCTGCAACGCGATGCCGAAGCGCAGGTCGAGGACTGTCTGGCGGATCTTCCGGTCCAGGCGGTTGGTGAGGGTCCAGATGTTGTCTTTGCGTTCGTCCTTCGACACGAGAATGACCGATATGGCGCCCAGGTGGCTGCCACCATCGCCTACGGTGCTCGAAATGCTCTTGAGGTCCTTGCCGAGATCGTCGCGAATGAGTTTTTCGAGGTCGTTAGCAAGGCCGCGGGTGGTGTCGTAGGTGGAACCCATGCGGGTCTCGAAGTTGACGATGAAAAAGCCATCGTCGGTCTCGGGTAGAAACTCGATGCCCATCAGCACTACCAGCGCCACCGAACCGACAAGCAGACCCACTGCGCCCACAATCACCCAACGCACGTGGTCGAGCGCCCAGGTGCTGAGCCGTGCATAAGCGTTGTCCATCCATTGCAGAGCGTTTTGAATCAGCTTGGCCACGAAGTCCAAAGGCTTGAAACCGGTGATCACCTCGAGGTCCGCCAGCGAGATGTCGTCCAGTTGTTCCTGGGTGAAGTTGGCTTTGTTCAGCGGGACGACCTTGAGCACCCGGCTGGCGAGCACGGGCACCAAGGTCATTGCCGACACGAGCGATACCGCCATCGAGATGATCAGCGTCAGCGCCAGGTCACGGAACAGAATGCCAGCCATGCCATCGACAAACAGCAGCGGCACGAACACCGCCAGAGTGGTCAGCGTAGAAGCAATAACGGCACTGGCCACCTCCTCGGTGCCTTGAACCGCTGCTTCCACCGGCGACAATCCGATCAGAAGTTTTCGATAAATGCTTTCAATGACAACAATAGCGTCGTCTACGATCATGCCGATGGCTAGCGTCAGTCCCATGAGACTGGTCAGGTTCATCGTCATATGACTGAAGGCCATGAACACAAACGTCGAAACCACGGAGATGGGGATGGTGAGCGTAACAATCAGCGTCGAGCGTAAGTTGCGCAGAAAGAACAGGATGATGAGAATGGCCAGCCACGCACCTTCCCACGCCGCGCTGGCCACGCCGCCGATGGCAGCCCGCACCTGGGCGGCCTGGTCCTCGATGATCTCGAAGCGCACCGATGGGGGCAACAGCGATTTACTGGCCTCCATGCGTCGCAGCACTTCTTCGTTGACCTTGACGGTGTTGGCGCCCGACTGCTTCTGAATGTTGAGGCGGATGGCGCTTTTGCCGCCCGACTGCACGAACTCGTCGGCCGGCAGGCGCTCGAGCTGGATGTCGGCCACGTCGCTCAAAAAGATGGGCGTGTCGCCCTTGGCCCCGATGATCACCCGTCCCACCTCGGCCTCAGACTGAAACTCGCCGATGGTGCGCAGGCTGATGTTCGACGCATCGGCGCGGATGGTGCCGCCGGGGAGCGAGACGTTTTCGCCCTTGAAGGCCTGCAACAGACCCATCAACGGAATGCCGACGCTCGAAAGCTCGCTCAGGTGCACCTTGACGGTGAGCGCCGACTTTTCGCCGCCGAAAAGGCTGACTTGGGCCACGCCCGGGATGCGCTCGAGCTCGGGCACCAGCTTGTCTTCGATCTGACGGCGCAGGTCGAGGCCCTCGGTGCCGGCGGCGATGTTCATACGCAAACTGGGCAAAAGGGCCGCCGAAAAGATCAAAATGCGCGAGCGCTGAGTGCCGTCAGGAAACTGGCTTTCGACGGTGGTGACGGCCTCGCGGATGTCGGCCGAGGCCTTGTTCATGTCCTGGCCGTTGGCAAACCTGATCGTC
>JBAXAI010000041.1:0-29620 GCA_037142615.1 Spirochaetales bacterium
AAGCTGTGGTTGGTCACGCCGGCCTCGATCACCGAGCAGGAGTTCAACCCAGCGCAGATTGGCCTGTCAGGGTACACGCTGAACGACCTGCTGGGCGGCACTGCCAACGACAACGCCGATCTGGCTCGCGACTTGTTAGCGGGGAAGGGTCGCCCAGCGCTTCGCGACGCGGTGTGCCTCAACGCCGGCGGAGCGCTGTGGCTGACCGGGTTGGCCGTAAGCATCGAGGAGGGCTTTGCTCTGGCGCGCAAGTCGTTTGTCGATGGCAGCTTGTTGGCCAAGGTCAACGAGGTGAAGGCGGCCATCCATGCCCTTGCCTGAGGCTTCGGGGACAGACATCAAGCGCGACATTGTCCGCCGCCGCCTGCAACGTATCGCTACCGAAGGGTTTGCCATGGGGCACCCGGTACCGCAGACGCGACAGGTTCCGCTGGTGCCCTTTGACCGGCCGCCCTTCGTCATCTGCGAGGTGAAGCGCAAAAGCCCCAGCAAAGGCGTGATCGCCGGTGACCTCGACGCCGTGGCGCAAGCCCGCCGTTACGTCGATGCCGGGGTGAAAACCATCTCGGTGCTGACGGAAGAGGACCAGTTCGGTGGCTCGCTGGCCGACCTGATGGCGGTCAAGAACGCCTTTCCCGACATCGCCGTGCTCCGCAAGGATTTCCTTGTGAGGAAAGAGGATGTTGACGTAACCTATCGCGCCGGCGCCGACGCGGTGCTGCTCATTGCCTCGCTCCTCGAGCCTACCGAGCTGGCCGACCTGAAGACCCACGCTGAACGGCTGGGCCTGGCCGTGTTCGTCGAGGTGCACGACGAGGCGGACTGCACCAAGGCCCGAACGCTGGCTCCGGCCTTCACCGGCATCAATTGCCGTGACCTCACCGACTTCCGCATCGACCGGGCGATTCCGCTGAGGACTCGCCGGTTTGTCGATTGGCCCACGCGGCTGGTCTACGAGTCGGGCATCTTCCGCGCCGAAGAGGCGCAGTGGGCTGGGGCCTCGGGCTTCCAGGGCGTACTCGTGGGCGAGGGAGCGGTCAGACGGCCCGAACTCGCGGCCGAGCTGGTTCAGCAGTTCCGGCCCACACCCGGGCTGTCTTTTTGGGCCAAGCTTTACGGGCATAGCCCAGGTGGGGTTGCCCGCGCCACCCCGAACCGGCCCTACGTGAAGATCTGTGGCCTCACCCGCGCCGAAGACGTGCTGCTGGCCGACGCGCTGGGGACAGACCTCGTCGGCTTCATCTTCGCTGAGGGTTCCAAACGCCGTGTCACTCCCGAGTTCGTCCGGTCGCTCCCTCCGACTCGGGCTCTCAAGGTTGGGGTGGTGCAGATCGCCCCGGGTCAGGGCGTTCCCGACGAAATCGCCGAGCTGGTCGACGAGGGCTTTCTGGACGCACTGCAGTTCCATGGCGAGGAAGACGCTGAATTGGTCGACGCCTGGAGCACCCACGGTTACAAGGCCGTTGGGCTGGCTGGTGAGGCGAGCTGGTCCCGTTGGGGACAGACCTCGGCGCCGCGAATCCTGATGGACGCCGCGACGATAGGCTCTTCTGGCACGCGGGTCTCGGGGGGCACGGGGCAAACGGTCGCCGAGGCTGAGCTCGCCGCCCTTGCGTCCACCCCGTTTGGCGGTTCGCGCCTTTGGCTGGCCGGAGGTCTGTCCCCCGAGAACATCGCCGCCGTGGTCACCCGCTGGAAGCCCGAGCTCGTCGATGCCTCGAGCGGGCTGGAGTCGTCGCCCGGAGTCAAAGACGCCGCCAAAATGAAGCGCTATTTTGCCGCGATCGACGGGGCCAGCCGATGAGCGACGCGACGCAGCGCTTTTCCAACCGCGTGTCCGACTGCACCCGCTACCGGCCGGGGTACCCAAGCCAAGCGGTCGACTTTCTGCTGAGTCAGGTCGGCGCTGCCCTGTCAGGCGACCGACGTGCCGACCTAGTGGTGGCCGACCTCGGCTCCGGCACCGGGATCTTCACGCAAACGCTCCTGCCCCACGTGGCCCAGGTGTTCGCCGTCGAGCCCAACGACGCCATGCGGCAGGAAGCCGAGCGCCGTTTGGCAGGGACGCCGGGCTTTCACTCGGTGACGGGGACCTCCGAGGCAACAGGTCTGTCCCCGGGTTCGGTGAACCTCGTGACGGCCGCGCAGGCCTTCCATTGGTTTGACCGCGACAAGGCCCGAGCCGAGTTCCAACGGATCCTGGTCCCTGGTGGGCACGTGGCCCTGCTATGGAACAAGCGTCTGGTGGACACCGACTTTCTTATTGGGTACGAAGCGCTTGTCACCTCGCTGCCCGAGTACGCCGAGGTGACCCACCACCGGGTGACGCCCGAGGTCTTGCGAGAGTTCTTTGGTCATGAGCCCGAGTTTCGCTCGTTCGCCCACGAGCAGCGCCTTGACTTGCAGGGCGTCTTGGGGCGTCTGGCTTCGTCGTCCTATTGTCCGGCGCCGGGGACAGACGAGTTCGCACGCATCCGCGAGCGGCTACAAGGCCTCTTCCGCGCCCAGAACGACGACACGATCGCCTTCCACTACGAGTGCGAGGTCTACCTCGGCACTTTGGACGGCAATCCGTGAACCCGCTAGCCACGCACGCGCTTCGGGCGGCCACCGCTGGCGACACCGAGGCCATCGTCGAGGTCCTGTTCGGGTCCCGGGAGGCCTTTTTGCCGTACGCGCCGCTCGTGCCTACCCGGGCCGAGACTGCCTGGTGGGTGGCCAACGTGTTGCTGTCGCAAGGACCAGTCACCGTGGCCGAGGTCGACGGCCGCGTGGTCGGCATCGTGGCCACCCACAACGAGGGTGCGGTGACCTGGGTCGATCAGCTGTACCTGCTCCCAGGCTTCGAGGGTCATGGCCTGGGTTCTGCGCTCTTGGAGCACGCTCAGCGGGGAGTCACGGGCGCGGTTCGACTGTATACTTTTCAGGCCAATGACCGGGCCCGGCGCTTCTACGAAGCCCGCGGTTTCGTCGCGAAGGCGTTCAGCCAGGGAGAAAACAATGAAGAGCACTGCCCCGATGTGTTGTACGAACGGCCTGCGGAGGGCCCGATGAGCTCCCATCCGATTTACAACGATTTCTTCGGCCCCTTTGGCGGCCGCTACGTGGCCGAGGTGCTCCGCGCTCCGCTCGACGAGCTCGAGCGTGAGTTCAAAGCAGCCATGGTCGATCCCGGGTTTCTCGAGGAACTGGGAACGGTGCAACGCGAGTACATCGGCCGCCCGACCCCCATGCTCCATGCCCGCAACGCGTCGGCGGCCCTCGGCGGCGCGCAGATCTACATCAAGCTCGAAGGCCTGGCCAACACCGGCGCCCATAAGATCAACAACGCGGCCGGCCAGATCCTGCTGGCCAAGCGCATGGGCAAGAAGCGCATCATCGCCGAAACCGGCGCAGGCCAGCATGGAGTCGCCACCGCCGCCATGTGCGCCAAGTTCGGCCTGCCCTGCACGGTGTACATGGGTGAGGTTGATATCGCCCGCCAGCGCCCCAACGTCTACCTGATGGAACTTTACGGTGCCAAAGTTGTACCCGTCACCAGTGGGAGCCGCACGCTCAAGGATGCAGTCAACGAGGCCCTGCGCGACTGGGCCGGAAGCTTCGCCGACACGCACTACCTGCTCGGCAGTGCCCTCGGTCCGTCGCCGTTCCCCGACATGGTCCGCGAGTTCCAGGCCGTCATTGGCCGCGAGGTGGTCGAGCAGACCCAAGGCCTCGACATCGCCGCGATGATCGCCTGCGTGGGCGGCGGTTCCAACTCCATCGGTTTCTTTGAACCCTACCTTTCGAGGTCTGTCCCCCGATTGATCGGTGTCGAAGCGGGCGGGCGCGGAGCCGGAGCCGGGCAAAACGCCGTGCGCATGGGTGGCGATGCTCTTCCCGGAGTTGTCCAAGGCTACAAGAGCTACTTCCTGCTCGACGAAGACGGCCAAATGCAAGACACCCACTCGGTGTCGGCCGGCCTCGACTACGCCGGCATCGGCCCGCAATTAGCCTACTTGGGCCAAACCGGGCGGGTGGAGTTCGCCAGCGCCCTCGACAGTGAAGTCATCGAGGCCGTGAAGTTCTTCGCCCGCAACGAAGGGGTCATTTTCGCTCTCGAGTCGGCCCATGCCGGCGCCCACGCGATGAAGCTCGCGCCCACGCTACCCAAGGACAAGGCCCTCATCGTCAACATGTCGGGCCGCGGCGACAAAGACATCTTCATCAGCGCGAGGATCATCACTCCAGAACCGTGGGTGAAGTTCCTCAGGGATGAGGTGGCGAGTTATGAGAAGGGTCGTGTGGGAAATTAGCTCTAGGAACGATACCGGACAATGGTCTGTGTCTTCTTGAAGACCAGCACCGGGTTTTCGACCCGAAGTTGGCGAAAGTCGGCTTCGTGGCCAAGCTCCTCCAAGACTATCCGAACGACAATCCTCCCGCAGGGCGACACCATGAAGGGCGCAAACGAAGCCGACTGGTAGTTGCGGGCGTTTCGGGCGCGCAAAACGGCGTAGGCCCTGACTTTCCGAGGGAACTCGGCGGCGATCCTTGCTGAGTGGTAGGCCAATGTCAGCCCGGTCACCGCGAACACCGCGCTTCCAGGCCAGAAAGGCCAGACAACAACGGAAACAACGGCAGCGGCCAGCGCTGATCCGCCCAGGACAAAGGCCCACGTGTTGATTCGGAACCAAAGTCCTGGACGCATCAGCTTACTTGGCTTGCAGGGCGAAGTAGAACGAGTCTACCGCCTTGGCGACCTCGGCCTCCGTGGAGGTCTTCATTTGAATACGGGTACGCTGCGTGTAGGCCTCGTAGTACATATAGAAGGTCGGACAGCAGCACATGAACGAGGCCGAGCGCTGGTAGCCGATTTCCTTGACGCTCGAAGGCATTACGTACTTCACTTCGCGACCCGTGGTGAAACAATAGCACTGGATCGTCGTCTTGACCTCGATGACGCGCTTGTCAGTGATAACGAGGTAACCTTCCAGCCTGGTTCCGAGAAGCATGGAGATGAACTTGCTGAGCCCTCCAAAGGCCCGCGCAATCGGGTTGTTGCTGGTCGCCCAGAGTTCCGCCTCGATCTCCATCACCATTTTCTCGTTTTCCAGCAGGATCACGCCGGACTTCAGATCTGACATATGGACTCTCCTTTTGGTGTGTTCCGAAGCTTCGGCCCCTAATCTGAGCAGTGCTTTGGCACCTACTTAGAGTGTGTACCTGCACTCGGGTACTATCAATAAGAAAATTAACTCGGGTGAGTTGTCAACAAGATAGCCAGCAGACTCGGCCTTGCGCCGATCGCCGCCTCGATTGACATAACCCACCGTGTCGGCTCACTGTTGTTTCGAAAATGTTGGTCGATGGATGGCAAGTTTTCCTCCCTAGCTCCCTGAAAACCCCGGTCCAGCCCAAGGAGAACCCGAACCCATGACTCCATCCCTCATGTGCCACTTGGTCGCAGGCTACCCAACCTACGAGCTCAGCCTCGAAGTCGCGCGTGCTCTCGCCGAGGGCGGGGCTTCGATCCTCGAGATCCAGTTCCCCTTCAGTGACCCCAGCGCTGACGGACCCTCCATCCAGGCCGCGTGCACCGAAGCCCTGGCGAAGGGTTTCAAAGTGGCCGACGGTTGGCGGTTGGTCGAAACCGTGAGGCGCGAGTTTCCGGCGGTGCCCGTGTTCGTCATGAGCTACGCCAGCATCGTGGTGACCAAGGGAATCGACGCGTTCGTGGCCCGGGCCAAGGCCGCTGGCGTTGCGGGCCTCATCATCCCCGACCTGTCCCCAGGAACCGACGAAGGACTTTACGAAGCCGGCCGTCAACACGGCGTGGCCATCGTTCCCGTGATCGTGCCCAGCGTTCCCTCTGAGCGCCTCGAGGCGATCTTGGCCCCCAAGCCCGAATGGGTGTACGCCGCCATCCGCGCCGGCATCACTGGTGTTCACACAACGCTTACGCCCGAGCTGAAATCCTTTCTGTCCAGGTTGAACGCCCGGGCCAAGGTAATGGCCGGGTTTGGCATCGACAGCGCCAGCCAGGTTCGCGACCTTGCCGACAGCGCTCACACTATCGTGGTGGGCAGTGCGCTGGTCCGCGTGGTGGCCTCGACGGCTCCTCAAGGGGCTCAGGCGATGAGAATAGCCATGACGGCGAGGGTCAGGGAGTTGTTGTCTCTACCTTGAAACTTGACAACCTCATCCTTGATTCTTCAAGGTACTCACTTCCTCAGATTGACACCCCGCCCCAGCGGGGCTAGGCTGAGCGTGGCAGTTTTCAGTCTGCCAAGAGTCACTGTGGCTACCCAAGGAGCTCTCCCATGGCGCATCGTGCGAACTTTTTCATTCTTGCCCTGCTGCTAACCGCGTTGCCGCTGGCTGCGCAAAGTGAAGGCCCCAATCCTGATGCGTTGGTGGCTGACGTTGAGAGTGCCGGTGCTGCGCTGGCGAAAGCGCAAAAGGCCGCCGCAGCCGAGTTGACCCAGGAAGGCTATGAGACCGACGAGGAGTTTGCCGCTCGCCAGGCAGAGGCGACCAACCTGAGCGGCTCGCTGGTCGAACTCGACTACACCAATGCTGTCAGCGCCCTTGAGGCCGAAACCTTCGCCGTGCCAGCGGGCAAACTAAAAGTCACCGCCGCACCCTTCGACAAAGTGGCCAAGGCCTACACGTTCACCGTGACCAGTTCCGATCCCGCCGTCCCGTTCAAGGGTGATGTCGTGTATTCGATCAAAGACTCACAAGACCTCAAGGGCGACTTCACCAAGGTCGAGGCCGCTTTCAAGGCCAAAACCCTGGGTGCCAACCTGACCTACCAGATTGTACGGCGTGCACCGGGCTACCGCGTCGTCGGAGTCGCCGCCGAAGTTGGCATTGACTTGGCTTCTGATGCTCCAGAGACCCTGTGGTCGGTGCCCTTCGGAAACGCCCGCTGGGACTTCGTCGCCGGCAAGCGCGCAAAACCAACCGCCGTCGGGTTGGTCGACCTCGTGCGGGTCGAGGGTGGCACCTTCCAGATGGGGAGCACGGATGGTGAGGCAGACGAGAAGCCGGTCCATAAGGTCACACTCAGTGCCTTTTCCATAGGCACCACCGAGGTGACGCAGGCCCAGTACCAGTCGCTGATGGGCACCAACCCCAGCAGCTTTCAGGGCGACGATCTGCCGGTCGAAACCGTCAGTTGGTTCGAGGCGGTGGCCTTTTGCAACAAGCTGTCGTTGGCCGAGGGCCTGACGCCGTTCTATACCATCAAGGGCACAGCAGTGACCACCAGCGCCAAGGCCACCGGCTACCGCCTGCCCACCGAAGCCCAGTGGGAGTTTGCCGCGCGGGGCGGGGCCAAGAGCCAAGGCTCCACCTACGCGGGGAGCAGCGACCTCGAAACAGTAGCTTGGTACGGTGACAACAGCGACAAAACCCACAGCGTGGCCACCAAAGCGCCCAACGAACTGGGGCTCTTTGACTTGAGCGGCAACGTCTGGGAATGGTGCCAGGACTGGTACGGTGCCTACCTCGCCAAGGCGCAGACTGACCCCGCCGGAGCGGCCTCGGGCTCGAACCGCGTGTTACGCGGCGGCAGTTGGGGCAACAATGCGTCCTTCGCGACCGTGTCCTCCCGGCTCTACAACTACGGCGGCCCGGGCTACCAGGACGGCTACATCGGCTTTCGGGTTGTTCGTCCCTGATCACACCGCCATCGAGCAGGCCACCGAGGCCCTCCGGAGGAACGGCGGTCCCCGCTCCAGCGGGGCAAGCCGGTCCGGAGAGAGGGAATCGGGGGACTGTGAGCGCAAGCATGCACACAGCGAGTGTGCTACCATCCCCTCATGATCTCCTCTCCCACCTTCGACCAGTTGCTTGCCGAGCCCCATCAAACTCCCGCTGACTGGCTCGCCGCCCAGCCGCATTGGGACTCTACTTTCGGATCGATGGCCGTGGTGCTGACCCAACCGAGCTCCACGCTGATCGTGTTCGCTTTTGGCCTGCTCACGATTGTCCTTGGGACGCGCCTGTGGGCTCGATCGCCTCGGGTTGCCGCCGCTCGCTGGTGGGGTACTGGCCTCATCCTTTGGGGAGCGGGAGCCTTGTCGGCCGGGGTCAGCTATCAAGCGCTGGGCTTCTGTTTGCGCGGGCAGGGGCGCGACTTCATGGCCCTCACCGACGGGTTCCAGATCGCCTACCTCGCGCTTTCGGCGGCCAGCATCGCGGCCTTGGGCGTCGCTGTGGCTTTGCGGTCGCACACGGGACGCGGCCAAACTTGGCTCCGCAGTGCGGTCGCACTGCTGTTGGGGATCTACTGGTTTGTCCTGCAGAGTGGGGTGACCACCGCTGACCGCTTCGCCCTTTCATTCGAAGCCATGGTCCTGATCACGACTCCGAGCTTTCTGATCTACTTTGCCGTTGCAGCGGTCCGTTGGCGCAAGACTGGCTTGGCTCAAGAGGCGAGATTGGCGTGGGTTTGGGTCGGCCTGGGGCTCACGTTCGCGCTCTACGGACTCGCCGCCGCTTTCGGCCTCGGCGCGTTCCTGTGGACCTACGGCGTCTGGTTCACCGAAAATGACGTTCTGCACCTGGCACTGGCTGTGTGGATGCTCGCGCTGTACCGGGTCGTCCGGTGAACCTCGAACTCCTGTCGCCCGCCGGCAATCCCGAGAAACTCCGCGTCGCGCTGGAATACGGCGCCGATGCCGTGTACGCCGGAGCGCCTTCGTTCTCGCTGCGCAAAGCCAGTGAGAACTTCACGCCCGACGAGTTCGCCGAGGCGCTCGCGTACGCCCACCAGCGGGGCAAAAAGGTCTACCTCGCGGCCAACATCTTCTTCCACAACGAGGACTTGCAGCCCTTTGAGAACTACCTTCGCGAGGCCGTACCGCTGGGGTTCGACGGCATTATCCTCAGCGACCTGGGTGCCATCGACCACGTGCGCGAGCACTACCCCGAGCTCGACGTGCACGTGAGCACGCAGGCCAACACCACCAACAAGGCCACGGCCCGGCTCTACCAGAAGCTGGGCGTCAAGCGGATCGTTCTGGCCCGCGAACTCACGTTGCCTGAGATCCGCGAGATCCGCGACGCCGTCGACCTTGAGCTCGAAGCCTTCGTTCACGGGTCGATGTGCATCGCGTACTCGGGGCGCTGCCTGCTGTCGAACTACTTTTCGCACCAGGCGGGGGGTCCGCTGCGCGACGCCAACCGGGGCGAGTGCACGCAGGTGTGCCGCTGGGAATACGCCCTCACGGAAAAGACCCGCCCAGGCGAGTACCTGCCGGTGGAACAGGACGACTACGGCACGGCCGTGATGAGCTCTCGCGACCTCAACTTGGCGCCCCACCTCGGCGACCTGCTTGCGGCCGGGGTGACTTCGTTCAAGATCGAGGGCCGAATGAAAAGCAGTTGGTACGCCGCGGTGACCGCCCGGGTGTACCGCCACGCTTTGGACCGGGCCGCGCGAGGTCTGTCCCCCGATCCTGTGGTGCTGGCCGAGCTGAACGCCTTTAGCCACCGCGAGTATTCGACCGGGTTTTACTACCAACCGGGACGCGGCCCGCAAACCACCGAAGCCCTCGCCGCCGATGCCAACCGGGTGAGCCGTCAGGAAAGACTACTTATCGCGGTGGTCGAGGAAGTCCGGGACAACGGGCTGGGCGGTAGCGTGGTGGTGGCCAAGGCGATGAACCCCGTTCGCGTCGGAACCACCCTGACCACGATGACGCCGGGCGGTGCCGACGGCGAGCTGCGCGATTTCACGCTGAGCGTCGGGGGTGAGGCCCGCGAATTGGTGCGGCCTACCGAGCGGTTTGAGCTGGAGGCCGAATCAGGCGCCAGTGGACTGAAGCCGTCGTCGTTCTTGCTTCAGTAGCTTACAAACCTCAGCCCACTACCGCCGCGGCTGCCCACGCCCACCGAACGAACCGGGCCGAGCGTTGCCTGAAGGTCGCGGGCCCGACGGCCGTGCCGAACCGGCGGGAGCAGGCTTGTGGCCTGTGCCGCTGTGGGAACTCGGGGCCCGCTGCGAACCCGAAGGTCGTCCGCCACCGCCGCCCGAGCGGGAGTTGCGCAAAATGGGCTCAGCCTTGATGCGTGGGTCCGGCGCAAAGCCGGCGACAATCTGCCGGGGAAGGTCTTTCTTCATCAGACGCTCGATGCCGCGCAGCAGGTGGTCTTCATCGACGCACACCAGCGCGATGGCGTCGCCTTCCTGACCGTTGCGGCCCGTGCGGCCCGTGCGGTGCACAAAGTCTTCCGCCACATAGGGAAGCTCGAAGTTCACCACGTGAGGCAGGTCGATAATGTCGAGCCCGCGCGCCGCGATGTCGGTGGCCACCAAAATGCGGATCTTGCCGCTCTTGAAGTCACCCAAGGCCTGCACCCGTTTGGGCTGGCTCTTGTTGCCGTGGATGGCCATGGCCGTGATGCCTTCGTTGCACAGCGCCTCGGCCACCTTGTTGGCCATGTGCTTGGTGCGCGTGAACACCAACGCTTGGCGCAAGTTCTGCACCCGCGCCAAATGGATGAGCAGCGCCAGCTTCTTTTCGCGGTCCACGGGATGCACCACGTGGGTGATGAGCTCGACGCCCGAGTTACGCGGCGCCACGTCGATGCTGGCGGGGTCGCGCAGAAGGCTTTCGGCCAGGGTGCGAATCTCGTCGTTGTAGGTCGCGCTGAACATCAGGTTCTGGCGGCGGGTGGGCAGCAGCGCGATCACCTTGCGGATGTCGCGGATAAAGCCCATGTCGAGCATCCGGTCGGCTTCGTCGAGGATGAGGAACTCCACGTTCTTCAGGTCGAGGTGCTGCTGAATGTCGGGGTCGAGGAAGCGTCCGGGCGTGGCCACGATGATGTCGACGCCGCTCTTGAGGGTGCGCACCTGCGCGTTCACGTTGACACCGCCAAAAATCGTCATCGACTTGAAGTGCACGTTGGCACCGTAGTGGCGGATGCTTTCTTCGACCTGGAGCGCGAGCTCGCGGGTGGGTGTGAGCACCAGCGCGCGGATCACGGGCTTCGCTGGGTTGCGCATCATGCCGCGCAGCCGCTGCAGCAGGGGGAGGGTGAAGGCTGCGGTCTTGCCGGTGCCTGTCTGGGAGCCGCCCAGCACATCGCGCCCGGCGAGGATCACGGGAATGGCTTGCAACTGGATGGAAGTGGGGGTGTCGTAGCCTTTGTCCGCGACGGCTTTCAAAAGCTCGGGGATCAGGCCTAAAGATTCAAATGTCATTGGCCGGGACTATAGCAGACTTTGGGCCCCGTGTCGCCGGGGGGGTAAGGGCTACAAGTCCTTCAGGGCCAGTCCAGTCAGCCGCAGGATCGTTTCTTGCGACATTCCTTCATCCTTCATTTTGCGAGCGATGGAAAGCTCTATTGCACGCCCCTCGGAACGTCCCTGCTCAAGACCCTCCTCACGACCCTGCGCACGACCTTGCGCACGACCCTGCTCAATACCCTGCTCAATACCCTGCGCACGACCTTCGTCTTGCGCTATCCGCTTTAAGGTCGCGATGTCGTGTTCATACATCGATTGTTGGATTTCGCGCACAACATCAGGTGTCAGCGACATATAGGCCTCCATGCGGTCCCGCGCCGCCTTCAGAGCGGCGGCAACCGTGGTTCCCCGGTACAGACGCTTGTTGCGGGGTTCTTCCAAGAATTTGCCCCAAATCTCGGCGGGATTCAAGTCCCTGGGACTCCTGCCGACAAACTTGGGCAGCTCAACGTGAAAGATCACTTCGTGGTCCGTCCCGGGGAGTCGGAACTCATGGATCGCTGTCCCCTCTTCCCGAATCTCATACTCCAGAAAGTTGATCACGACCACGGGGCGCAAACTTTGGTAGTCCTCTCCCTTCGGCAGTTGGCGTCCGTAGAGCCTGGCCCAGTAGAACAGACTTCGCTCAAGGAACGCGGGTTTGCGGCTGGTCTGGATTTCGACGTTGACCTTACGACCGGATTCGTCCTGTACCAGCACATCGAGGACAGTTCGCTTTTCGCCAATTGACTCAGGTCCGAGGTCGGGATTGAGCAGTTCCAGTGTGGTGGCCGTCGGGAGCCTCGCGAGCTCCAGGTACGCGTTGATCAGACTCTTCAGAATAGGAAGACCACCGGGTTCGCCGAAAACGTGGCGGAATACGCGGTCATGGGTCATGGGGGAAAATGGCATAGAAACCTCCATCTTCCCTAACAACGGTGGAGTGGGTTTTGCTTGGGACTTGCGCCCGAAAGATCGACTACTTCGGGGCAGGTCTCCTCCACGATTGGAACCACCCGGATTGGCGGAACCCTGGCTTCTGAGCCCGGCCCTCGTCTGGTGTTTCTGTTCCGAGGTAGGAAGGGGGGCGACTTTCTCACGCCTGCTCGCGTTGCCGAAATCCCCGGTTTGACTCCGCACCGCCCACCTACTACACTGGTGTGCGAGGTGACGCCATGAAGTTGACTGTCCGGAGCGCATTTGCCCAAGCTGCTATTCTCGCCCTGCTGACACTTGGTTCGGCCTCGCTTAGCGCCGAAACCGCCTTTGTTGGCTACGTCACCTACAGCCCCCAAGACGTCACCGCCGACCTCAAGGTGACCGGCGAAGACCTCAGCTACGTTGCCGGAGTCGGCAAGCTCCTCAAACAAGACGCGACGTCGTTCCTTTCGCGCCTGAATCCGGACCACTGGATGGCTGTCACGCGCAAGGGCACGGGTTGGTTGCTCCAGATTCACGACGAGACCAACCAGTTCAACTTCCGCGCCCAGCTGAGTCCCGGTGGCAGCCTGAGCGTGCAAAAGGGCGTTGACTGGGCCGGTATGGGCAAGCTCGACGACGCCAACCACGCCGTGCAGCTCGCTGTCGGCTACCTGCAGCGGGTTCGCACCGACCGCACCGTGTTCCTTTCCAAGGCGGCCTTTGCCAGCGAGCCTCTGGCCGTCGAAAAAACCACCACGACCGAAAAGACCACGACCACCGAAAAAACGGTCACGACCGAGAAGCCCGTTACCGCCGAAAAGCCGGTCATGGGCGAGAAAACTTCCAAGCCCATTGAGGTCACCGCCGAAGCCAAGGCCTCGCAGCCCGTGGGCGACGCCACCTGGCAGAAGCTCGTCGAAGGCAACCTGCGCTTTGTCGGCGGCACCGTGACCCATCCCAACCAGACCATGGCGCGCATCGCCGAAACCGCCAAGGGCCAAAAACCCTTCGCTGTTGTGCTCACCTGTTCCGACTCCCGCGTGCCCCCCGAACTGTTGTTCGACCAAGGTTTCGGCGACCTGTTTGTGGTCCGCACGGCCGGCGAGGTCGTCACCGAGGTCGAGCTCGGCAGCATCGAGTACGCCATCGAACACCTGGGAGCGCAGTACATCGTTGTGCTGGGTCACAAAAAGTGCGGCGCCGTCGATGCCACCGTCAAGGGCGGCGAAATGCCCCCCAACATCGAGGCCATCGCCGAGCAGATCCGCCCCGCCGTCGAGGCCGCCCGCTTCTTCAAGGGTGACCTGCTCGACAACTCCATCCGCGAAAACGTGAAACTCGTGCTCAAGAAAGTCAAAGGCTCCGACATCTTGAGCGAGGCATTCAAGGCGGGCATGCTGAACTTCAAGGCCGCCTACTACGACATCGACACGGGCAAAGTGTCGGCGCTGTAGTCGCAGTTCATGTACCAGCCACCAGCCTACGAAGTTACTGACGAAACGGTTTTGTTCGACCTCATCCGCAAGTACCCGCTGGGGACACTGGTCGCCAACGCGGGGGGCGAACTCGAGGCGAATCACCTGCCGTTTGTGGTCGTGCAGGACGGCGGCAAGCGGTACTTGCTGGCCCACGTCGCCCGGGCGAATCCCGACTGGCCCCAGTTCCACGATGGTGACAAGGTGCTGGTTCTTTTCCGCGGCGAGCAGGGCTACGTTTCGCCCAACTGGTACCCCAGCAAACAACAGTCTGAAGATCAGGTGCCCACGTGGAACTATCAGGTGGTCCACGTGCGAGGGCGCATCAGCGTTGTCGACACCCCGCGTTTTGTCCGTGGGGTCGTGGCGAGGCTCATCACTCAAAACGAAGCAACCCAGCCTCACCCCTGGAAGCTGACCGACAGTTCACCCGATTTCGTGGCCGGGGAACTCCAAAAAATCGTCGGCCTCAAAGTCGAAATCGAGAGCCTGGTGGGCAAGTTCAAACTCAGCCAGAACCGAAGCGACACCGATCTGCGAGGCGCCATCCACGGGCTGCGGGGCGTGGGCAAAGACGGATTGGCCGGGGCGATGGAAAAGGCGATCGAGAAGGCCACCCATGCTCGACCACGCGCCTGATCTGCTCGAAAAAGTCGACCACGGCCGACCGGACTACCCGGTGCAGTCGTACCTGGGGCTGTTTTCCGACGAGAACGTGCTGCATCTGCACTGGCACGACGAGCTGGAGCTCACTTGGGTCGATTCGGGCGAGGTGGTGTACCAGGTCGACCTCGAGGAGTTCCGACTCGCTGCCGGGGACCTGCTGCTGATTACGCCGGGGGCACTGCACGAAGCCTCGGCGCCCACCGGGAAGAAGGCCGTGACCCGCACGCTGGTGTTTCACCCGTCGTTTGTCGTCAGCGCCCAACCCGACCGGGTGCAAGTGGCAGGCCTGAGCCCGCTGTTCGATGGCCGCTCGACCTTTCCTCGCGTGATCGCGGCTCGCGACCCACGGCACGCCGAGCTGGCCAAGCTGTTCGACACCGCCATCCGCGCGCACCTCGACCCGTCGCCCGGCGGGGCCTTGCTGGTCAAGGGAGGCCTTTTGATGTTGCTGGCCGCCTTTTTGGCTGTGCGCGGCGCGGGCGAGCTTCCCCGCACGTCGCGTTGGATCGACGCCGGTCGTCTCAAGGCTGTCTACGCACATGTGTCGCAGCACTATGCTCAGGCCATCCGCCTCGAAGAGGTCGCGAAGTTGGCGAACCTGGGAGTGTCGAGTTTCTGCCGGCTGTTCAAGGCGCGCACCGGCGAGTCCTTTGTTTCGTGGCTGGTGGGTTTCCGGCTGCAACGGGCCCGCCAACTGCTCCGCCAGCCCGGTCTGACCTTGGTCGAGATTGCCGCCCAGACGGGGTTTGGCTCGGCAGCGTACTTCAGCCGCTGTTTCCGCGCCAAATATGGTGCGGCTCCCTCTGCCCAGCGTGACCGAAGCTTGTCTGATCTTGCCATCCGGACCTACACCGAGCAAAATCCTCCGGCTTGACGGCGCGCCAAAACAGCCCTAGCGTGGAGCCATGGTCGGCTTTCCGGCCCGGAGGTTCCATGAAAACTTTGCGTACGTTGGGCATCCTGTTCCTTGTGCTCGCTCCCTTTGCGCTTTCGGCGCAGAGCGCGATCAAGCCGGTCACCAAGGCCGAAATCCCCAAGTTGCTGCAAGTGCCCAGCCCCGACTGGCGCGATCAGATTGTGTACTTCGTGATGACCGACCGGTTCTTTGACGGCAACACCGCCAATTCCGACCAAAAGAAAGGCGAATACGACCCCACGACCAACGCCAAGTTCTCGGGTGGCGACCTCGCCGGAGTGACGCAGAAACTCGACTACATCAAGGGCCTGGGCGCGACCAGCCTGTGGATCACGCCGCCGGTGGCCAACCAGTGGTGGAGCCCCATGGACCAGTACGGCGGTTACCACGGCTACTGGGCCGAGAACTTCAAAGAGGTCGACAAGCATCTGGGTTCGCTGGCCGACTACCAGTTGCTTTCGGCCACCTTGCACAAGAACGGCATGTACCTAATTCAGGACATTGTCGCCAACCACACCGGCAACTTCTTCAAGTTCGACAACCCCGGCGACACCGATGACCCGACCAATCCCAAGTGGCAACCGACGGTGAACACGGGCTCTGTTCCCATTCTCAAGCCCACGCAGAAGCCTTTCGACCAGAACGATTTCACCAAGGCAGCCGACCGCAAGGCCGACATCTACCACTGGACTCCCGAAATTCGCAACCCGAACAACAAGACCGAGATGCAGAACTACCAGCTTTCGAGCCTCGATGACCTCAACACCGAGAACCCGGTTGTCATCAACGCGCTTATCGACAGCTACAACTACTGGATCAAGAACGTTGGCGTCGACGCCTTCCGCATCGACACGGTGAAGTACGTGCCCCACGACTTCTGGAACGTGTTCCACTACAACGAAGACAAAAAGTACCCCGGCATCATTCCCTACGCCGCCAGCCTGGGTAAAAAGGACTTCTTCACCTTTGGCGAGGACTACGAGTCTTCGTCTCCCTACGGCGAAAAAGTCGACAAGACGATGGCGAGCTACTTGGGCACGCCCGACTTCCCCGAGCTCAAGAGCTCGATCAACTATTCACTCTATTGGGACCTGCGCGACGTGTTCCAAAAAGGACGACCCACCGACCAGTTGACGGCGCGCTTCAAGAGCCAGTACAAGGCTTTCAAGGACCCCAGCCTGCTGATCAACTTCATCGACAACCACGACAACTCGCGCTTCCTCGCGTCGGCCGACAAGACCTCGATGCAGCAGGCGCTGGCGTTCTTGTACACCATCCCCGGCATCCCGGTGGTGTACTACGGTACCGAGCAGGACTTCACCGACACCCGCGCCTCGATGTTTGCCAAGGGCTTCGGCAGCGGTGGCACCGACCACTTCGACGCCAGCAGCCCCACCTACGCCTACCTGAAGGCGCTGGCCGACTTGCGTACCAGCGAAAAAGAGTTCAGCCACGGCAAACTGCAGGTGGTGCGCGATTCCGGTGGCGCCGGGGTGTTTGCCTACACGACCACCTACAATGGCCGCACGGCGCTGGTGGCCATCAACACGGCGTCCAACACCATGGTGCTCGACAACGGCGTCACGGGCCTCAAGGAAGGTGCCGTGTTGAAGCGACTCTTCGGGCTCAACGACGACCTGAGTGGCGACGACGCTGTGCTTGCCGGTACGTCGCGCTACGACACGCTGACCATCGGGGCCGGTGGCATCGTGAACGCGGTGCTCGCCCCTCGCAGCGTGGTTGTTTTGGCCATCAATGCTGCCGTCGATCCTGCGGTCGCCAAACTGGCCCCGGCGATTGCCCCTTTCCCCGCCGTGGGCGCCCCGGTTATCACCGGTTTGGCCGACAAGAACCTTGTGGTAAAGCTCGATGCTCAAAAACTGCCCGTCTTCCCCGGCAACGTCGACCTCGTGGGAACCGTTCCTGCGGTATCCGGTCCGAGGTTGCTCGTCAACGGCAACTTGGCCTCCGCTAGCCCGGTTACGGTGAACGCGGACGGAACGTGGAAGGGCACGCTGCCGGTTATTTCTTTTGACAACGGCACTTACAACGTGGTGATTCAGGGCCGCACCAAGGACGGAAGCCTGTACCTCAGCAGTCCCTACCGCTTCAGCGTTGTGCTGGCGTACACGAGCCGAGCCACCTACGACGATCCGGTGGGCGATGACCATGGTCCTGGCGGCGCCTACAAGTACCCGAAGCACGACAGCTTCACCAACCAGAATGACATCAAGGGCGTCGAGGTGCTGACAGCCGGCAGTAACCTGCAGGTCAAGATCACGATGGCAAGCGCGCTGACGACCAGCTGGCAAGGCCCCAACGGCTTCGACCACGTGCACTTCTACCTGTACCTGAACGTGCCCGGCGTGACGCCGACGTCGGACCTGCTTCCGACCCAAAACGGGAAGACGCCGTCCGGCTTCGTCTGGAACCGCAAGGCCTTCTTCGGTGGCTGGGACAACGCGCTGTTCAGTGCCAACAGCGCCAGCATGGCCGCGAATGGGGCGGGTGCCAGCCCTGCCGGGAACATCACGCTCGACAGGGCCAAAAACCAAGTGCTCTACACGATGTCGGGGGTCGGCCTTGGTGGACCGAAAACGCTCAGCGGCCTGCAGTTGTACCTCACCACGTGGGACTACGACGGGCTCGAAAGCGCCAACCGCAAGATGACGCCCGAGGGAGGCGACTACATCTACATCGGTCCCACCGGCGGGCCGCTGGTGATGGACGACACCGCGGTGATAACGCTGCCATGAAGAAGCTTTTCAGAATCCTAGTGCTGGTCGGCATCGCATCTCTTGCGCCGGCGCTGTCGGCCCAGGACAGCACCGAGGGCGCGGGCCGCTACGACCCGGCGGTGCCCATCGAGGAGGCCTTTGCCACCTGGCAGATCGTCGACGCGCACGCGCACTTTGGCAAGGCCGGCACCTTTGACCTGCCGGTGCGCACGCTCACTGACTCGATGGACAGCTACGGCATCGCGCGCGCCCTGGTGTCCGACGTCGAGGGGCTGGAGTACGACGGCAACGGCAAGCTCATCCCCGCCACCAAGGCCTTCACCCAAATGCAGGTCGCCAAGAAGACCGTGCAGGTGGTGCAGGCGTCCAAGGGTCGTCTTTACGGGCTGGTCTGGATCCGACCCCACAACGAAACGGTCACCAAGGAGTTCCGCGACTACCTCAAAGCCAACCGCAAGTGGCTGGTGGGCCTGAAATTCCACCCCTGGCACTCGCAACTGGCCATCGACGATAAGAAGCTCGAGCCTTACCTCGCGCTCGCGAAGGAGCTCAAGCTGCCCGTGTTGGTGCACACCTCGGTCGACGATAACTCGCTGGTGTCGCATGTGGTGAATGCGGCCAAGTCGCACCCTGACGTGAACTTCCTTGCCGGCCACATGAACATGGGCGGCGACAAGGCCGAGATCATTGCGGCCCTGCACGACCTACCCAACCTGTACGGCGACACGGCTGGTTTTTTCGGCGAAGAGGACCTGCTGAAGGCCATCCAGACCGATGGGGCCGAGAAGTTGTTGTTTGGTACCGACGCGCCGGTGGGCGGTGACGATACCTACGCCGCCAGCTATCGCGCCTGGGATGCTCTTCGGTCCCAACTGACCACGGAACAAATGGACAACCTGTTGCACGACAACGCTTTGCGCTTGTTTGGTCTTCCTCCTCTATGAGCCATGCTAAGCTGGACTTGGGCCAAATCCGGCCCCAAGGCTGGTTGCTCGAGTTGCTGCAACGGCAAGCCAACGGGCTGACCGGGCACATCGCCGAGTCGGGCTACCCGTTCGACACTTGCCTGTGGGCCGGTGAGAAGATGGAGGCTTCGCCAGCGGCGCGTGGCTCGCCCACCGCGTGGTGGCCTTACGAGCAGACGGCCTACTACCTCGACGGTGCCGTCCGGTTGGCGCACCTTCTGGGTGCGGATACCGAGGCCGGGGCCAAACTGTTGGACCTGGTGCGCGCCAACCACGCGTGGGTGAAAAGCCACGTTCGCGCCGACGGCAGGTTTGGCACGGTGCTCACCGAGCGCTGGCGGCATTGGCCGTACGCCAGCTTCGCCCGGTCGGTGATGGCCGAGTACGAGGCGACCGGGGACCCATCGCTGGTCGAACTGTTGCACCGCCACTACCTCACCTTCGAGGCCGCCGACTTTGCCGATGTGCTCGAGCTGGCTAACGTCGAGGCGCTGCTGTGGGTGCACGGGCACACGGGCGATGCGCGCTTGCTGGCGCTCGCCGAAGAGGCGTACCGGCTGTTCCGGGCCACTCCGGCCTACCGCGAATGGTTTGGCTGCGACCTGGATTTCGCCTCCGATCAGCCACCGACGACGCATGGGGTGGTGTACCTCGAGCTGCTGAAAATCCCCGCCTTGCTCTACGCCGCCACCGGGCACCAGGAGTATTTGGACCACGCGCTGAACGGTACCAAGACCATGGAAGCGAACTCGCTGCTGGTCTCAGGTCTGCCGAGCTCCACCGAGCACTTTGAGGGGCGGGATGAGGCCTGCGGCCACGAAACCTGCAACACGGCGGTGTTGCCCTATACCTACGGGGCGCTGCTGCGCGTCACCGGCGACCCGGTGTTTGCCGACCGCATCGAAAGGGCCGTGTTCAACGCCGGGCTCGGCTCGGTGAGCAAGGATTTTGCCACCCACCAGTATTTCTCGGCACCCAACCAGCCGGTGGTCGGCCCCACAAGCAACCCGTACGGGCACCACCCGGCGAGGATGGCCTACCAGAAGGCCCACGACGTGCAGTGCTGCACCGGCAACGTGAACCGCTTTGTGCCGTACTTCACCGAACTCCTGTGGATGCTGGAGCGACCACCCGGGGGACAGACCTCGCTGGCCACGCTCACCGCCGCGCTCTACGCCCCCTGCGAGGTGACCGCCGAAGTAGCTCCCGGCGTGGTGGTGACCCTTACCGAGGCGACCAACTACCCCTTTGGCGACACCGTGACGTTCACGCTGCGTTTGCCTCGACCGACGCGCTTTCGCCTTCAGTTGCGCATTCCCGGCTGGTGCACCGGGGCCACGGTGGCGGTCGGTGGCAGCACGGTGGCCGGGCCAGGCAGCACCACGTTGCCCACCCCCGGGTCCTTTTTCTCCTTGGAGCGCGAGTTTGCCGAGGGCGATATCGTGACGCTCACGCTGCCCCGTGTGGTGACGACGTCCAATTGGCCCAACGGCGGCACGGCCTTCGAATATGGCCCGTTGGTGTTCAGTTTGCCGGTGGGCGAGGGCGCCGCGTGGAATTGGGCCCTGTCGGGCACCGGCGCGCGGCCAGTGGAAGGCCCACACCTTGGCTTCCCGTGGGACCCCGCACACACGCCACTGCGGTTGCACGTTCGCTTCCGGCGTCTCCCAGCTTGGAAGCTGCTCACCCGGCTCGACAAACGCCACGGCAAAAAGGTCACGGTGTGCCCCGGGTTCCCCAAAAACCGCCGCACCGCCGGACCCGAGACCGAGCTCGAGCTCCTCCCGTACGGGTGCACCACCGCCCGCATCACGGTGTTCCCTTGAGCCACCCCGGAAGCGGCCACAGCGAGTGGTGGAAGTCGGCCGTCTTTTACCAGATCTACCCGCGCAGCTTTGCCGACGCCAACGGCGACGGTATCGGTGACTTCTTGGGGATGACGAGCAAACTCAACTACCTGAAGGAGTTGGGTGTTGACGCCCTGTGGCTCTCGCCACACTTCCCGTCGGCCAACAAAGACTTCGGCTACGACATCACCAATTACGAGGGCGTCGGTGCCGAGTATGGCACGATGGCCGACTTCGACGCGTTCTTGGCCCGGGCGCATGGGCTGGGGCTCAAGGTTATCCTCGACTGGGTGGTCAACCACACCAGCGACGAGCACCCGTGGTTTCTCGAGTCAAAACAAAGCCGCGACAACCCCAAGGCCGACTGGTACGTGTGGGAAACCGAAAAACCCAACAACTGGCAGTCGCTGTTTGAGGGTGACGCCTGGACCTGGAGCCCCGAGCGCAGCCAGTACTACTATCACTTCTTCCTCAAGGAGCAGCCCGACCTCAACTGGCACAACCCCGAGGTGCAGGCCGCCGTGTGGAAGGCCATCCGCTTTTGGCTCGACAAAGGCGTCGACGGCCTACGGCTGGATGCCATCGGCACCGTGTTCGAAGACCCCCAGCGCCGCGATCACCGGGCCGGCCTCACCATCGCCGAAGTGAAGAGGTTCAACGCCCGGGTCAAGACCGAAGAGGATCGCCGCCAGAACGACCGAAACTGGCGCCTGATGTTCGAGTACCAGAACAGCACCAAGTTCGGCGTGCACGACCTGCTCAAAGAACTGCGGACTCTTGTAGCCGGCTACCCCGGCGACCGGGTGCTCGTCGGCGAAGAGGCCCACCCCAGCTACTACGGCAACGGCCACGACGAGCTGCAACTGGTGTTCAATTTTCCGCTGATGTTCTCGGTGCCGCTGACCCCGGCCAAGATCCGCCACAACCAGCGCTACCGCACTCGGCAGCTCGACCGGGTGTCGCCCGACTGCTGGCCTTGCAACACGTTGGGCAATCACGACGTCAGCCGGGTTGCCAGCCGCAGCGGGAACCATCCCGGCGTCAATCGCCTGAACACCTTGCTCTTGGCCACCTTGCGCGGAACGCCGTTCTTCTACAATGGGGAGGAATTGGGCATGGTCGACCACCTGTTCTGGGGTGAGGGGCAACTGCTCGATAGCCCAGCGCTGTGGTACGCCGAGGTGCTCGAAACGGAGCATGGCCTGCCGCGCGGCGAAGCACGCCGACAAGCGGCCCTTTCGGGTCGCGACAAGCTGCGTACCCCGCTGCCGTGGGACCGTGAGGGCTGGACCAACCCGTGGCTGCCGCATCACCCCAACCACAAGGACGGCCTCAATGTCGCCGACCAGACCGGCGACCCGGCGTCGATGCTTGAGTTCACGCGCCAGATTCTGGCCCTGCGCCGTCGGTACCCAGCGCTGCAGGTGGGCCAGCAGGAAGTCCTGTTGCCTCGCTCGCGCACGCTTTTGGCGTTTCGGCGTTTCACGGCTTCCGAAAGTCTGCTGATCGTGATGAACTGGAGCGACAAGCCCCGCGAGTTGACGTTGAGCGGGCACGAGTTCCAGCTGCCAGCGTGGGGCTGGTCTGTCACCGAGGAGAAGCCATGAAGTTCGCACCGCTCACGCGTCTGCCCGCCGCGACGAGACCCCAAGGTTGGGTCGCCCGCCTGATGGAGAAAGACTTCCGCGAAGGTTTCGTGGGCCACCTCGACAAGTTGGTTCCTTCACTCTTCCTGGACGACATCTACGGGTCCGACCGCCTCACCAACGCCGTGAAAAGCAAGGACGTCGGCGCGACAACCGGCGTCGACAACGAGAACTCGGCCCAGTTCTTATGGTGGAACAGCGAAACGCAGTCCAACTGGCGCGACGGCTGGCTGCGCCACGCCCTGCTCGTCGGCGGCGACGAAGGACGACGCCAAGCCGACGTGTACGTGAAGCGGGTGCTTGCAACCCAGGACGCCGACGGCTACTTGGGCATCTACGCTCCCGATCTTCGCTACCGCTTTTCGGGCGAGAACGGCGAGTTATGGGCGCAGGCCACCCTGCTGCGCGGACTGCTGGCCTATTACGAACTCACCGTCGAACAACGGGTGCTCGACGCGGTGGTGCGGGCGGTCAAACTGACCCGCGAGGCGTGGCCGCTCCCGAAGTCGCGGCCGTTTCAGCAGCCGGGTTCGTTTGCGGGCAACGCGCATGGCCTGATGTTCGTCGACGTGCTCGACCGTCTGGCCGATTTGACCGGCGACCTGAGCTACAGGGACTACGCTGTGCTGCTCTACGAGGACTACTGCCGAAGTGACGTCTCCGAGCCCGACAGCCAACTGCAAAATCTGCTCGACCCGGCGTACCGCTTTGCCGGGCACGGCGTGCACACGTGGGAGCACCTGCGGGCCCTGGTGCTCGCTGCCACGCACGCGCCGCGACCCGAGTTTGACCTGGCGCTGGGCGCGTACCTGCGTCGCCTGGACGAATGCCTTTTGCCGTCCGGTGCGCCTATCGGCGACGAGTGGATTTCTGGCCGCTGGGCCGATGCCGACGAAACGGCAACCGAGTATTGCTCGATTCTTGAGCTCCTGGACGGTTACCTGCTGTTGCTGGCCAAGACCGGCGACGCGCTTTGGGCCGACCGGGCCGAGCATCTGCTGTTCAACGCGGCCCTCGGGGCCCGGCACCCGCACGAGGCCTCGATCGCCTATCTGAAGACCGACAATTCCTATTCGATGACCGGGGTGAAGCATCACGACCGCCGGGAAGAAGACGACGCGACGCAGACGCGCTACCGCTACTCGCCCGCGCACCAGGAGGCGGCCGTTTGCTGTGTGCCCAACGCGGGCAAGGTGTTCCCGAGCGCTGTGCAGTCGCAAGTGCTGCTGGGTGCGGCTGGGCCCGTGGTCGCGCTCTACGGTGCCTCGGTCAGCCGCCTGGCTTGGGCTGGAACCGCCGTCACGCTGGAACAGATCACCGCGTGGCCCGACGACTTGCGGGTGGTCTTGCGCCTTGACCCCGAGCGGCCGGTGGAGTTCACGCTGAGCCTGCGACGCCCCGCTTGGGCCGTGAGCGTCGAGGTGGACTGTTTTGGTGCCGTAGTCGATACGTCGGGCCCGTGGCTGCAAATCACCAAGACTTGGACAGCGGGCGACCGTGTTGAGCTCGAGTTTCGTTGCGAGGTCGAACTGGGGACAGACCTCCGCGGGCAGAAGTATTTTCAGCGGGGGCCGCTGGTGTATGCGCTCCCGCTGGACCACCGCACCGAAGTCACGCGGGAATGGCCGTTCGGCGGCTTCCGCGAGTCGCTGGCCTGGCCCATCGACGGCGAGGCAGCCCAACGCTTTTTGCCGGCCGATGTGCTGACGCGTGCCGTGGCCCACCGGGGCTACCTCGTCGTTCCGCTGGCAGACGAGCAAGGCAACCAGACCCTGACGAGGTTGGTCCCCCTCAAGGAAACGCTTCTGCGCCGCGTCACCTTTGCCGCTTCGGCAGCTTACTTGAAGCCACACCTCGACGAAATTGCCGACCGCGTCGCAGCCCGCTGGCCCTCGGTTCCCAACCTGGCGCGGCTCTACCGCAACGCGTACCCCAACACCCTCCAGACGACCCTTCGGACTTTGGCCGACGGGAGCGTGTTCCTGCTGACGGGCGATATCCCCGCCATGTGGCTGCGCGATTCGACCGCACAAGTGCACCACTATCTGCCGATGGCCACGCTTCCCGAGCTCCAAACGGTGTTCGAGGGCCTGTTGAAACGCCAGTTCGCCAGCATCCTGCTCGATCCGTACGCCAACGCGTTCAATGCCGAGCCGAACAACGCCGGGCACAAGACCGACCTGACGGAACACAACCCGTGGGTGTGGGAGCGAAAGTACGAGGTCGACTCGCTGTGTTCCCCCCTCCAATTGGCCTGGAAGTACTGGAAGGCCACCGGCGTCACGCGCCACTTCACGCCCGAGTTCCATCAGGCGGCGTTGCGTATCGTCGATCTGTGGACCGTCGAACAGAACCACCGCGAGTTTTCGACCTACCGGTTCACGCGCCAGAATTGCCCGCCGCACGATACCATCCACCACGAGGGCCAAGGGGCTCCGGTGGCCTACACCGGCCTCACGTGGTCGGGCTTCCGGCCCAGCGACGACGCCTGCGTGTACGGCTACAACCTTGCACAAAACGCCTTCGCCGCTGTCGTGCTCGGCTATCTGGCCGAGATCGGGCGCGTCCTCTACGACGACTCGGTGCTCGTCGGGCACGCCGAGAGGCTCGAGCGGGAAATTCGGGAAGCGATCGCAGTCCACGGCGTGGTGAGCCACCCGGAGTTTGGCCGTATCTACGCCTACGAACTCGACGGCCTGGGCCACCACCTGCTGCAGGACGACGCCAACCTGCCCAATCTGCTGTCGCTCCCCTACCTCGGGTTCTGCCGCGCCGACGACGAGGTCTACCAAAACACCCGCCGCTTTTGTCTCAGCCCCGCGAATCCCTACTACTTCGAAGGCACCAAGGCCCGGGGTCTCGGGAGTCCTCACACGCCACCGGACTACATCTGGCCGCTCGGGCTGAGCGTCCAGGGCCTCACCGCCGCCGAACCCGCCGAGCGAGACGAGCTCCTTGCCCTGCTGGCGCGTACCGACGCCGACACCGGGTGGCTTCACGAGGGCTTCCACGCCGACCACCCGGAACGCTACACTCGGCCGTGGTTTGCGTGGGCCAATTCGTTGTTCGCCGAGTTTGTGGAGCGAAGCCTCGACCCCCGCTGAGACCAAGAAGGGGAACCTGATGGCCTACGACACCCTCGAATTGGAGATCGACGCTTTGGGCCGACGCCCGCGCACCGTGCGCATCCTCTCGCCCGACCTGGACCGGACCTCTCCCACTGGCGGGTTCCCTGTGCTGTACATGCCCGACGGCCAGAACTTGTTCCGCGACGCCGAGGCCTCCTACGGCAAGAGCTGGGACTTTCCTGCCGCCCTGGCCGGACTGGGCCATGGCCTCATCGTTGTCGGCTGGGACTCGGCCGAGGACCTGCAGCGTCTGGACGAGTTGGGGCCCTGGCGTAACGACTGGATTCAGCAGAAGGCCCCCGGCATCACTCGACCCGTGGGAGGTGAGGGCCAGGGCACGCTCGATTTCGTGGTCAACCAACTCAAGCCGCTGGTCGATTCCCGTTACCCGACGCTGCCTGGTCGCGCGACAACCTGGGTTGCCGGTTCGTCGATGGGCGGGCTGTTCGCCCTGTACGCGGCGGCGTCGCGTCCCGACGTGTTTTCGCGGGCGGGGTGCTTTTCGTCGGCTTTTTGGATCGCAGGAGCCCAGCTCGACCGGTTTGTGGCCAGTTCTGCGGCCAGCAAGCTCGACCGGGTGTACCTCGATGTCGGCACGATGGAAGGCTCCCGGCAGAACAACGAAGAAGAACGACAGGCCTACGTCAACGACACCAAGCGCATCGGTGCTCTCTTGAGTTCCGGTGGCTTGGGCCCCGATCGGCTCAAGGTCGTGCTCGACGAAGGTGGCACCCACAACGAAGCCGCCTGGTCGCGCCGACTCCCCGCCGCGCTGAAGTGGCTTGCGGGGTAGTTCCGCCGTTTCAGCCTTCGAACATGATGGCCAACAGGAGCATCGCGGCTCCCGCCAGCCCAAAGGCCGTACGGGTTTCGGCATTGCCTGCCGCTTGACCAGTAATGATCACGGTCGAACCCAACACCGCGGTGAGCGCATGCAGGTTGTTCCAGGTCACCAAATCGCCCTCGAACGTCAGCTTTCCCCAGTGCGACACGATGCCCGCCAGCACCGTCGTTCCCGCCGATACGGCCGATGACGCCGAAACGAGGTCGACGGCTACCAGCGACCCCGGCTCAGCCGGGGCGAGGTGTTCCAGGGCAAACGCGACCGTGGCCAAGGTGAGCGTCGCGTAGCCCAGCGCTTTGTGGCCCTTGGTGGCGAGGTTTTGCAGGCTGAAGTCATCCCAGATTTTGCTGCTCAACGGCGCGCCGATGAAACCACCGCCGGGGGGCAGGGGCGGGGCTTCGGCTTCGGGAGGCGAAGGGGAATCTTGGGCCGCCAAGCTTGCGGCAAGCCAGAACAGGAGACCACACGAGAGCAATTTCAAGGGGTTATTTTTTCTCATCCGAACTGGAAGGTACTGCCGCAGCGGGCTCTTGAACAGGGTAGTGAAACCGATAAGCAGCATCGACCAGTACAAAGAAGTGATCAAGGAAATGGTCGTCGATCAGCGCCAAACCTCCGCGTGGGCCATCCAGAACTTGTGTAGTGCCCGGCAGAAACCAGGCGCTCCCCAACGGAAACTCCGACACAGGGTCGTTCCGGTAGATGAAGTTGCGGGCGCTAAGGCCCAAGCGGTGGTATTCCGCTACGAAATCCGCCTGGAAAGACCTCAGCGAATTGAGGGTATAGACCCGGCATTTCAGGCCCTCCGTTTCGGCGAGCCAGCGCGCCATCATCACGGCAAGCCCACCCCCTTGCGAATAGCCAAGCAAAACGAAGTCCTCAGCTCCGGCCTCCTTGGCCTGGTGGACCACCCCCGAGGCCTCGCCGGAGGCTACCCACGCCTCAAAGGGCCTCAGCACGCCGTCCTGGGCTTTTCCGCCGGTGCCGCCCCACGGTTGGGGGGTGCCGGGCAGTGTTGCCCAGACGGCTGCCGCGGTGTGGGTCCCCGTGAACGCAAGGTAGGCCTTTGTGCCTTGAATAAACAGAGTTCCCTGAACCAACGCATTGTCGGCGCTGAGGACCCCTACGCGGCGAAGATCTTCGTTCGCAATCGGTGCCCGGTAGTCGGGCCGCCAGACCAGCGCCATGGCGTCTTGGTGCATCGACACGTCAGCAAGCTCGATCGCTGTGGCGAGTTCTAAGCCTGGGTCGGGTGCCTCAAGGTCGGGACCAGGTTCGCGCTGCAAGCTGACACACGAGCAGAGCAAGAGGAGCCCCGCAAGAACCGTCATCTGGAACCGTCGCAGCAACTCCACCCTACAAACTCCGCGTCAGCTCTTCGCGCGTCAGCTTTGGTGCCACGTTGCGCAGCAGAGCGTACCCTCCAGCCCCGGCCACCAGCGCGATCGCGGCCAGCAGCCAGGCGTTGACGATCACCACGCCGCCGCCGATCAAGTACAGCAGCGCCACCAGCGGCAACATGATCATCCCGCCCTTTTGCTGCGCCTCGACAAAGGTTTTGGCCTTGAGCGACACCAGCAAAGCCAGCCCCAGTGCCAACGCGTTCACCACAGGCACCACAATCAGCATCACGGGGATCCACAACAGGTCGCGAACGATGAGACCCGCCGAAAAGCCCTTGAACCCCAGCCACACAGCGTTACTCCCCACGAAAAACAGAGCAAACCCAACGAAGCTGAGCACCTCGGCCAGCAACAGCGGCCCCAGCACTTTGGCGACCAGCAGTTCCTCGTTGGTCAGGGGGGTGTAGAGCAGCGTCTCGAGGGTTTTGTGCTCTTTTTCGCCGACGATGCCCTGGCTGGCCATGATGACCGACCCCATCACAGGCACCATGAGGAACATGGGCACAAACGAGTAGTTGAGCATGATGAACAACATGGCCTCGCCGGTCGAAAACCCGGTGGGCACCGGGTAAACCTTGAGAAGGCCCTCCAGCGGACCGAGATTCAGGTTCGCAGTGGGCAATAACAGCAGGGCCAACGTGAACCCGAGGGGAATCAGGCCACAAAGGACCACCGGCAGCACCAACGTGGGAACCAGCACCGATGGATTCTTCAGCACGTCCTTCAAGTCCTTGCGAATGAGGGCGCTAATCCGAAACCACAGCATGGTTGCCTCCTTTTTTGGCCAGCACCGGCAGACCCATCACCGACCGGTACACGTCGTTCAGGTTCGGCTTGAGCGGCGTCAGTTCATAAACCGACTCTCCGGCGGCCACGGCGGCCCGCACCAGAGCGGCGAGGTCGGCCTCGTGGCTCCAGGTTTCTTCGCGAACACCACTGGACGTTCGCAGGCGCACCCGCCGGTCTGTCCACGCCGCGTCGATCAGTTGTTGCGCCGGGCCCTGCAACACCAGCCGACCCTGTTTGAGGAAACCAAAAGTGTCACCCAGGGCCTCACCGAGTGGCAAATTGTGCGTGCACAAGAAGATGGTCTTGCCCTGCTCGCGGCAAAGCCTCACGACCAGCTCGGCCATCTGGTCGGCGGCTTCGGGATCGAGGCCGCTGGTGGGTTCATCCAGGAACAGAATCTTCGGGTCGTGCAGAAGTGCCCTCGCCAACTGCAGGCGTTTCTTCATCCCGGTGGAGCAGGCGCCCCAAGCGCGGTCGGCGGCGTCGGTCAAGCCGAAGGTCGCCAGAAGCTCCGCGACCCGGCCCTCCAAGCTTTTGCCCTTCAGCCCATACATCGTGCCAAAGAACTTCAGGTTGTCCGCGCAGGTCAGGTTTTCGTACAAGTGCGCCGACTCGGTGAGTGTCGCGCTCAACGCCCGCACGCCGGGGTCGCCCGGGCCCATGCCAGCCACACGGCAACTACCGGCGGTCGCACCCAGCGTTCCGTTGAGAACCCTCACCATGGTGCTTTTGCCGGCACCGTTCGGCCCCAGCAGTACGAAGATCGTACCTTCTTCCACCTGCAGATCGACCCCATCGAGCGCCACCACCGGCGGACCTCCTGTGGGTCCCGCACCCGCGACGGCAAACTCCTTGCGCAGTCCCCGGACTTCCATGATCGCTGCCATTGTTTCCCTCTAGAATATCATTATGATATCACAATGCTATTTGTCAAGGGCCTCGACCCGGGCCCGAAGTATGCGGCAGACAAAGCCGAACACGAGCCCGTAGATGGGAGCAATGAGACCAGCACCGAAGGCGTGCGCAATCTGCTCTTGCGGCACGTTCAAGTTGCCCAG
>JBAXAI010000042.1:0-29319 GCA_037142615.1 Spirochaetales bacterium
GCTTTCGCTCGAGTTCCTCCACCAAAGGAGTTCCCAATGACCGTCGAAGTCCTAGCGCTCCGCAGCGACAATCCCGCCGTCACGCTGACGGCCTACCTGCAACACGACTCGGCCGAGTTCAACACCGGCACGCTGCGTCCCGCCCTCGTTCTCGCGCCGGGGGGCGGCTACCTGTTCACGTCGGACCGCGAAGCCGAGCCCGTGGCGCTGCGCTTCGCGGGTGAGGGGTACCAAACCTTCGTCGTGCGCTATTCCACGGCGTCGATCGGCGACACACGCTGGCCGCGGCCACTGGTCGACTTGGCGAAGGCCGTGCAGCTCGTCCGCCAGAACTCCCGGCGCTGGTTCGTCGACCCC
Organism: Spirochaetales bacterium; assembly: GCA_037142615.1. Lineage (GTDB taxonomy): Bacteria > Spirochaetota > Spirochaetia > JABEVK01 > JABEVK01 > JAIFLN01. The sequence goes on from JBAXAI010000042.1 coordinate 358, forward strand.
GAGCGCGTCACGGTGTGCGGCTTCTCAGCGGGTGGCAACCTGGTGGCGCAGTTGGGAACCCGCTGGCACGAGCCCGCGCTCGGCAAGGAACTCGCGGGTCCGGCCGAGTCGTGGCGCCCCAACGGCGTGATCGCGGGCTACCCCGTCGTCGACTACCACGTGATGCTCGACGAAGCTTCGCTCGACCCTGCCGCGTCGCTGGAAGATCCGGCCAGCGGCTTCTCCAAGATGAAGCTGTGGCGCGACTCGAACCTGGCGGTCCTGGGCACGACGACGCCCAGCAAGGAGCAACTCGACTGGATGAGCCCTTCGCGGGCCGTTTCGAGTCGCACGCCGCCAACGTTCGTGTGGCACACGGCCGCCGACGACCTGGTGTACGTCCGCAACGCGTACGCTTTCGCCTCGGAATTGGCGAGACACCACGTTCCACACGAGATGCACGTGTTCCAGACCGGCGGGCACGGCCTGTCGCTGGCCGACGTCACCACCGCGTCGGGCCCAGACCACGTGAACCCGGCGGCAGCCCAGTGGGTGCCGTTGGCTCTGACTTGGCTGCGGACGAACGGCCTGTAGGCCTGGCAAGCGTCTAGTTCGCTGGCGCGTTGCCCAGCCAACCCAGGCGCCGCGAGACGGCTTCGGCGGCCTCGCAGACCAGCCGGGCGACCGGTGACGACGCGTCGGGACGGATCACGGCCACCTCGCCCGAAGCGCTGAGGGCGGCCACGATGCGCCCCGTAAAGTCGCGTACAGGGGCTCCGATGCACCGGATCCCCACCTCGTGCTCCTCGTCGTCGAGGGCCCAACCCCGCCGCCGCGCCTCGGCCACGTCGGCCAGAAAGGCCTCGGCCGTCAGGCGGGTGCTCGGCGTGAACTTCTCATACGCCAGGCGCCTCGCCAGAGCCTCCAGCTCGGGGAGAGCCCAGTCCGAGACCAGACACTTGCCCAGCGAAGAACACGACAAGGGAATGCGTTTGCCGATCTGCGAATACATGCGCAGGTGGGCACGGGGTTCGATTTTCTCGATGTACACGGCGTCGGTGCCGTCGAGAATGGCCAGATGGACCGGCTGATCGACGGCAGCGGCGAGCTTGCGCAGGTACGGGCCGGCCTCGGTCTTGAGCTCCACCTGACCCAAACGCAGGCTGGCAAGCTCGATGAACTTCAGCCCGAGGGTGTAGAGCGCGCGTTCCTCGTCCTTTTCGATGTAGCCCTGCGCCAGCAGGTGGTTCAGCAGGCGGTGGACGGTGCTTTTGTGCAAACCTACCCGTAAGCCGATTTCGGTGACGCCAAAGCCTTGCGCGTGAACGGCCAGCAGTTCAATGATCTTGAGCGCGCGGTCGAGCGTCTGTACGACGGCGCCGGGCTTTTCGGGGTCGGCCATGTCGACAGGCTAGCCTCCAGCCCGCCACGTGTCAATGTTTCATAGGGTAAAACAGCTGGGGGCCGTGGTATGCTGGGGCATGCGCAAACCCTTTTCCGTTTTGGCCGCGTCGCTGGTGCTGCTGGTTCCCCTCGCGGCCATGGGCACGCCCGAGAAGCCCCGGCTGACGCTCGACCCTTCGTCAGCCTTTCAGACCGTCGAACACTTTGGCACCTCGGCCGCGTGGTGGGCCCAGGCCGTCGGCACTTGGCCCGAAGCCGAACTCGACCGCACCGTCGACCTCTTGTTCAGCCGCGAGCAGGGCATCGGTTTGTCGCTGGTGCGCTACAACCTGGGCGGCGGCAAGGAGGGCGGGGCAGCCATTGCCGACCCGTGGCGCTCGGCCTCCGCTCCGCTTCGTACCAGTACCGGCTTCGATTGGTCGCCCGATGCGGCGGCGGTCCGGGTCGTCGACAAAGCCGTGGCCCTCGGCGCGCAGGTGCTCGTGTTCGCCAACAGTCCCCCGGCGTCGCTCACCGTCACGGGTCTCACCACGGGCAACAAGGCCGTCAGCAACCTCCGCCCCGAAGCCCGGGGGGCCTTCGCCGCGTACTTGGCCGACGCGGTGGAATCACTCACCGCGCGGGGCTGGCCCGTGGTCGCCGTGAGCCCGATGAACGAACCGCAGTGGGACTGGCAGCCTTCGAACGGGCAAGAGGGCTCACACGACACGCCGGCCGAGGCCCACGCGCTGCTGACGGCCTTGGCGGCCGAGTGGCGTTCGCGCGGGCTGACCACCGAATTGTCGGCCATCGACTCGGGCGAGTGGAAACTCGGCAGCAACACCGCTTACCTGAACGAGGTGTGGGGCGACCCGGCTCTCAGGCCGCTGCTCACCCACTACTCCGTGCACTCGTACTGGTCCGAGACGGGTGACCGCCGTGCGCTGGCCGCTTTTGTCGCGGCAAAGTACCCCGGCCTGCGGTTGTGGCAGACCGAGTGGACCGAGATGAAGGGCGGCCGCGACGTGGGCATGGCCTCGGCCCTCGTGCTGGCCAAGACCGTGCAGGACGACCTGATCAACGGCGGCGTCACGTCGTGGCAATCGTGGATCGCCGTATCGAAGTACGACTACCGCGACGGCCTGTTGTACGCCGACGAAGCAGACCAGACCGTGACGGCGACCAAACGGTTGTGGGCGCTGGGGAACTGGTCGAGGTTTGTGCTCCCTGGGGCCCGGCGCATCGCCGCCACGCTCTCGGCGGCGGGTCGCCTGACCGTCAGCGCCTTTGCCAACCCCGACGGCTCGTTGGTCGCCGTGCTGGTGAACGATTCGCCACAGGCCCGCGAGGTCGGTGGTCTTTCGGCGCCGGGTCTGGCGGCCCCCAGTGCGACCTCGCTGGCGGTGTGGCAGACCTCCGCCGCTTCCGACCTGGAGCAAGTCAGCGCGGGGCCTCCTGGCCCCTTCGAACTCGCCCCGTACAGCGTGACCACGCTGGTTCTGCGCTGAAGCCTAGGCCCCGAACCGCAGCACGTTCCACGACAGTGGGGGAAGGGGTACCGAAAGCGCGGCCGCCGACGTGGGGCGCACAGCCCGTTCCACAGGGGCCACGTTGTCGGGCTGGCTCTCGGTGTTCGTCGCCTTGAGGTCGGGGTGGGTGAGCACCGTGTGGCCGGCCAGCGAAAGGTGTTCCAAGCCAGCGAACTTTCCTGTGAGCTCCAGCGGCTCGCGGCTGCGGTTGACCACGAACAAGGTCAGGCCGCGGCCGTCGTCGCTGAGCACCGCGCTGGCGTCGAGCCAGCTCACGAAGCCGTAGGTTTGGTTGTCGTAGCCGCCGGCGTCGAGCTTCACCTGCAGCGATGTGCCCCGGCCGTAGGTCGAGGCGTGGTACAGCGGCCAGAAAATCGTCTGTTTCCACGCCGGGCCCCCGGTGCGGGTCAGGATGGGGGCGATGACGTTCACCAGCTGAGCCAGGCACGCGATCTTCACGCGGTCGGCGTGGCGCAGCAGGCTGTTGAGCAGGGTGCCGACCACCAGCGCGTCCTCGAAGGTGTACACATCCTCGAGCTGAGGCGGTCCCACCGTCCACGGTTCGAGCTTCTTGTCCTGCTCGTGCGAATGGAACCACACGTTCCACTCGTCGAAGCTCAGGTTCACCTGCTTCTTGCTGCGCTTGCGGGCCCGAACGTAGTCCACCGTCGCCACCACCTGGTCGATGAAGCGGTCCATGCCCACGCCGCTGGCCAGAAAAGTCGGCAGGTCGTCGGCGCTGTTGTTGTAGTACTCGTGCAGCGACAGGTAGTCGACCTTCTCGTAGCAATGCTCGAGCACGGTGGCCTCCCAGTGCGGGAAGGTGGGCATGTATTGGTTCGACGAGCCGACCGCGACCAGCTCGAGCGTGGGGTCGAACAGCTTGATCGCCTTGGCGGTCTCGTAGGCTAGGCGCCCGTACTCGTCGGGGGCCTTTTGCCCCACCTGCCACGGACCGTCGAGTTCGTTGCCCAGGCACCAGAGCTTGATGTTGTGCGGTTCGGCCACGCCGTGCGCCTTGCGCAGGTCCGACCAATAGGAGCCGCCCGGGTGGTTGGCGTATTCCACGAGAGCGCTGGCGGCCTCGAGGCCCCGCGTGCCTAGGTTGAGGGCCATCATGGCCTCGGTGCCGGCGGCCTTGGTCCACGCCAGAAACTCGTTGAGGCCAAACAAGTTGGGCTCCACGGCCTTCCACGCGAGGTCGAGGCGGCGCGGGCGCTTTTCGACGGGGCCCACGGAATCTTCCCAGTGGAACGAGCTGACGAAGTTGCCGCCCGGGTAGCGGACGACGGGCACCTTCAGCTCGCGGATCAGCGCCAACACGTCCTGGCGGAAGCCTTGCGCGTCGGCTTGCGGGTGCCCGGGCTCGTAGATGCCCCCATAGACGGCGCGGCCGAGGTGTTCGATGAACGAACCGAACAAGCGCTTGTCGACCTCGCCGACGGTGAACTCTTTGTCGAGGTGGATCTTGGCGGTCATGCAGAAACTCCTGAAGGGCGGCTGCGCCCAGTATACCACCGGAGGCAGCCGCGTCTTGGGGAGTTTACTTCAGGGCGGGCAGACCGGCGAGGTAGCCCACGCCACCCTTCACGTCGATCGAGGGACCGTCGGCGAGGGCCTTGAGCAGTTCGGCCTTGTCGACGGCGGTGATGGGGAAGCGGGCGTTGTCGACGATCTCGTCACCGGGGTGCTGGTAGTTCGAGGTGAGGTAGGCGAACTTGCCGGCCTTTTCGACCACCGACAGGCCCGTGGCCTCGGCGCCGGCGGGAATCGACAGGATGCGCACCAGCTTCTCGCTGTCGAGCGAGTACGCCCACAGGAAGTTGTTCGTGTGCATGCCCGAATCCTCGCCGATGAACAACGTCCGCAGGGCGGGGCTGTAGGCCAGATTGTCGGGGTTGGCGATGCGGTTCACGTTGGCGCGGTTGCCGTACTCGTCGCCCACGGCGAGGTCCTGACCCTGGACCAGGCTGCGGAAACCGATGGCCTGGTAGGGCGACAGATCGCCTTCGCTCAGGATGAACTCGTACACGGCGCCCGCCGACACCTTGGTGAAGCTCAGCTGGTTGGCCGGATCGGTCTTGCTGGCTTCCATGCTCTTCGACTGGTCCGAGATGGCCACGTACAGGCGCTTCTCGGCGTTGTTGATGGCCAAGCCTTCCATCTTGTTCCACTCGGAGCAGGCGCCGAGCAGCGCCCCGTAGCGGCGGCTCTCGAGGAACGCGGCGGCCTTCTCCATGCCGGCCTTCACCTTGAGGTATTCGATGCCGGCCTTGTCGCGCGCGGCGAAGCTGTACTGCTTGATGGCGGTGAAGCCGTCGGCGGGCGCGGCGCTGGTTTCGAACAGGTCGCTGAACTTCAGGCCCTGGTCGAGGTAGGCGCGGATCTCGGCGTCGGTGGCGTGGCCCAGCTGGATCCAGGTCAGCGAGCCGCTGGGGAAGTCGGCCATCTTGCCTTGGTCGACCGAGGCTGCGTACAAGCTGCCCGCGCTGAGGTCAGCGGCCTTGTCGGCGACGTACATAAACAGCATGGTGTTCACCCCGTCGTCGCCGAAGTACACGGTGCGGTTGTCGCCGGCCACGAGGGCCAGTTCCTTCGAGAAGCGGCCCATGGAATAGTGTTTGACCGCCTTGAGCGTGTCGCCCTTGAGGCTGACCTCGGGCGTCCAGCCGTAGTCGTAGGGGTTGGCGGTGGAAGCGTCACCCGTGTAGAGCGTCACGAAGGCCTTCACGTTAGTCGAGTCCTTGGTCGCGTCGCCGAGTTCGCTTTCGAACCAGCGGGCGTCGGGCTCGTACTCTTCCGAGGCGAGGTGGGTGTTCCAGGGGCTGAGCGAGCCGTTGCAGGGAATCCACAGGCCGTGGACGCCGGCGAAGTCGACCTTGCGCAGGCCCTTGACGGCCAGCGTTCCATCGGCTTTCTGCGTCAGTTCGGTGACCGAGATCGACGCGGGAACCTTTCCGTAGGCGCTCTTGCCGGCGGCGTCGAGGGTGTCGTACTCAAAGTGGCTGAACAGGTACAGCTTGCCGTCCACCTGCACGAACGAGTTGGCGTCGGGCGCGTCCGAGATGAAGGGAACCGCGGGGCTCACCGACGCGTCGACGATCACTTCGCCCTTGGCGTTGATCGGGGATCCGGCGGCCACCAAAGCGCCTTTGGAATCCTTGAGACCGAAGGTCTGGTCGGTGGTGTACAGCGCTTTGTACTCGAGCGACACCGTCTTGGTGGTGCCGTCGGCCAGCGTCAGCGTGACCTGCGACTGGGTGTACGTGCGGATCATGTCGGGAATGGTCTGGGGCGCCGGCGTGCTGGTGAACTCGGCCGAAACGACGGGAACCGTCTTGGCCTCGGGAGCGCCCATGGCGAACAGAGTGGCGGAACCTGCGAGCAGGGCGCCAAGGATGAGTGACTTTTTCATGCTTCCTCCTAGGAGGCTCCAGCGTGACAAGATCGTGCAGGCGTTTCGTTAGGGCTTTGCTAGATTTTCGTGAGGAGTTTGCGGAAGTTCCGCGAAGGCGCATGACAGCGGCCCGAGTTCCAGAAGGGACGGCGCTGGCCCGGTGCGGTCGCCGAAGCGCACCAGGTCAGCCAGAGACGACAACAGGGCCCCGTTCCAGGTCGCCTCGCGCGAGGTCCAGCTGCCCGCCGGAGAAAGCACGTCCCACGAGGTCACCCCTCCCTCGACGGTGATCCGGGCCCGCGCCTTGCGGCTGAGGTTCACCACCACCAAGCACGAACGGCCGTCGGGCCAGGCGTGGTGCCACACCCGGAGGCGGCGGTCCGGTCCTCGCACCAAGGGCTTGGCGTGCACCAGCGGTCCCATGAGCCGCTTCCAGGCCACGGTGGCCCAGTAGTCCGGGCGCGGCTGCCAGGTGGCCGGGTCGAGCAGGCCGTAGTCGCCGCCCACCAGCGATTGGCGGAACAGGGCACCCACCCCCGCGTGCGACAACAAGCCCAGCTGGTCAAGCCACCAAGGCGTCGACAGCCACGTGTCGGACACGCCCGCCTGGCCACCGTACAGGGCGTGCCCGAGCTCCGTGAGCCAGATGGGGGCCGTGGCCGCCGAGCCCCGCTGCAGCGAACGCCGGGCATGCCGCAACCAGCGCAGCGAGCCGTCGAGCGCGCGCGGGTTGAGCAGGTTGGTCTCGCCGGCGCGGCGCACCGCCACGCGTCCCCGGTCGGACTGCTGGGGGTAGTAGTGAAAACTCAGCACGTCGAGGAAGGCCGACACCGGGCTGCGCCCCAGGGCCGGGATAAGCGGGTTGGGCTCGCCCACCAGCGGCCAGATGGCCGAGGCGGGCCCAACGGTGCGGGTTCCCGGAGCCAGGCGTCGCACCAGGTCGGCAAACCGCGCGAAGTCGGCCAGGTACTGCCGGGGCGAAACGGCGTGGCGCAGGCCGAACAGAAAAGGGTAGGCGTTCACCTCGTTGCCAAACTCCCACGCGACCACGGGGTAACCTTTGCGGACGGTCTTGCGCAGCAGGCGCTCGGCGCCGGCCGACGTCCATCGTCCGTCGGCATCGCGAACCTCGGGGCCGGCCGACACCGTGAACAGCACCGAGAACCCCCGGGCAGCGGCCCAGCGGTTGAACTCGTCCCAACGCTTGCCCTTGAGCACCAGCACCGCGCCGACAGGGGCCGGCTCCGGCGGGCCTTCGCGCGCGAACCCGTACAAGATGCGGTCGGCCTCGGTGCCCCCCATGCGCAGCATGGCCGGAGCCAGGGCCTCGGCCCAGCGCGACAGGTCGGGCTGCGACAGGTCGAGGGGCGCCGTGCGGTCGCGCGACAGACCCTGCGAGGTCCCTTTGGTGGGACCCCACCAGTGGCCGCCGAGCACCACCGACGTGTCGAGGGTCAGCGACACGAACTCGGGGTCTTGGCGGTGCAGCACTTCGGGCGACGGCACGATGTGGTAAAGCCGGGCTTGGGGCCGAGAACTCAACCGGCCACCCGCCGCTCCAGAAAGGCTTCGAGACGGGTCAGCAGCTCGGGCGTGCCATCCTCAAAACGGAAGCGCCCGACCACGGGCGCCGAGGCCAGCGTGTCGAGCGAGGCCAAGAAACGCCTGAGATCGGTTTCGAAGGTTTCGAGGGAGCCGCTGTGTCCGCGTCCCGTGGCGACGAGTTGTTGGGCGTTGAGCGTTTGTTCGGGTTGGCCGATCTGGGGCAGGGCCAGCACCGGCTTGCCCAGCGCCAGCGCTTCGGCCAGCACCTGATGACCCGCGGGACTGACGACGCCAGCGCAGTCGAGCAGCGCCTCGTCAAAGTTCTCAACCGGACTGGGGAAAACGCGGTAGCGCAAACCGGGGACAGCGCGGAGCACCGCCAGTGCGCGCGCGCGGTACGAGGTCTTGAGGTGGACGAGGAGCTCGGAGCCCGCCCGGGCGGCGCGGGCCTTGAGGGCCGGTCGTAGCAGGGGCCCTACGTCGCCGTGGAAGAACGACACCAGGATGCGCTCCGACCACGGGCCTTCGAGAAGCCGCGAGCCAACAACACCCAACCAGGCGCCACGAACTCTCACCCGGGTCAGCACGCCCGGGTGGTTAATCTGCAGAATGGGCAGCCCGGCCAGCCAGCCCGCCCACGCCAAATGGGGTTCGTAGTCGGAAACGACCGCCTGGTAGCTTTGGCGGCGCAGCTGGCGGGCCAGTCGCCACACCATGAGCGGAAACGCCACGAGCACGGGCAACATCGCCCGGAACGAAGCCCCCCAGCGGATGCGGTCGCCGCGGTGTTCAAAGTGCAGGCCGGGAATACGGGTGCTCGGGCGCGGGCCGACCTTGGCAGCCAAAAACTCGACCACCGACGCGGGCAGGAACAACCCCACCTCGTGGCGCGCTTCCAGGTGGGGCAGCAGCACCGACAGCCGCGAGACGTGGCCGAAGCCCTCGCCGGCACACGAATACGCAAGCTTCATGGCACCTCCACGGCCGATTCTCCCGGTTCACGTCCCCGTGTCGACGTTCCTGAGGGCACTTCATCGGTTTCTCACCGAGAACTGACGCAACCCGAACGAACCGCCCGGCGGGGGCGGTCACACTGCCGGAATGGATGCACACCCACCTCGAAGGCGCCGGTCGCTGGTTCTTCTGTCGCTGGGGAACTCGCTCGACAACGCCGAAGGTGGCCTGGTCAACGCCTTGTTCCCCATGATCCGCACGTCTCTGGGGTTGGGCCTCGAGACGCTGGGCCTGCTTTCGGGCGTGGCGAGGCTTTCGCGCATGCTCGCGGCGCCCGTCTGGGCGTGGCTGGGCGACCGGATGCCGCGCAAGCTGCTGCTGTTCCTGACCACCGGGGTGTGGAGCCTGTGGACGGTGGCTGCTGCGTTCTCGACCAGTTGGGATCAGCTCTTCTGGCTCTACACGCTTGGAGCCCTGGGCACTGTCGCCGCCGAGCCGCTGGTGCAGTCCATGCTTGCCGACCTGTACCCGGACGCCGAGCGGGGCCGGGCCTTCGGGGCCTCGCGCGGGGTGGCCGCGCTCGTGCTCGTGGCCTCGACGCCGCTCGTCGGGCTCTTGACGGGAACCCCCGACGGCTGGCGCTGGGGCATGGGGCTCATGGGTGGCCTAGGCTCGATCTCGGGCCTGCTCATCTTGCTGTTTGTGCCCGAACCGCGGCGCGAGCAGGCGTCACCCGAAGCCCCGAAGGTGACCTGGGTGCAGATTCGCGCCTTGGCGCGCGTGCGCACCCTGCTGCTCATGGTCCCCTCGGTGATGCTCAATACCAGCCTGGTGCTGGTCAGCTACGTCGTCACCTTCCTCGTCGACGTGCGGGGCTTGAGCAACGCGCAGGGCACGTGGGCCATGGCCGCCACCGCGCTGGGCTTTGTGTTCAGCTCGTTCGCCGGGGGGTGGCTGGGTGACCGTTTTGAGCGGTGGTGGCCCCGACGCGGGCGCATCTGGCTGATGCAGGGCTTCTTGCTCGCGTACGCCGCCACCAGCTTTCTGGCGCTGCAGGTGGCCTGGAGCGAGGTGTGGATGACCTACGCGGCGTTTGGATTGCTGGGCCTGGTGAGCGCCATCGGGTACTCGGGCTGCGTGCTCCCCATGATCGCGCGCGTCAGTCCGCCGGCGCTTCGCACCACGGTGTACGGCGTGCTGCTGTCGTTTGTGCAGGGCGCCAGCACGGCCGTTCTCAGTGTGGCGGTGGGTTACTTCTCGGTACTGTACGGGTTTGCCACCGTGCTGCTGTGGGTCGGCAGCATACCCTACCTCGTGAACGCCGTGCTGTGGTTCGGGTTCTGGAAGCTTTACCCGTCCGAGAGCAGTTCGACGCGCGACGAGATGTAGTCCAGCGATTCCCGGCGCAGCACCGAACGGTAGGCTCCCTCACCGTGCAGGCGCGGCGGCTTCGTACCGCGGTAGTCGCCCAGCCGGTCCGAGCGGTCCGGCGACGTCCAGCTCACCAGCCCGAGGTGGCCGCTTTTCAGTTCCAACGAAGTGAACCCGCGCTTGCCCACCGCGCAGCCGGCGTTGAACAGGCAGGGCACCAGCATGTCGCCGTACACCCGCGACACCAGCGGCTGCGCCGTCTGCTGAGCCCGCAGGTAGTCGCGTCGCAGGTTACGTACCGAGCGCCGTATCCACGCCTTGCGCCCCTCGTCGGCCGCTGGAAAGTCCCGGCAAAGGCGCTCGATCTGAATGCCCAGCGACTCCTGCTTCGACAGCGACTCGAACAGGGGGCGGTGCGTGTGCCCCATCACCGAAAGAAGCTTCTTGCCGCGCGAGAACTCGTAGATGGCCTTCTCGAGCTTGAACTTCTTTTGCGAGTCGTGGGCCACCGACGTGTTGCCGATGCCCAGGCTGTTGGCGAACAGCCGCAGGCTCCAGCCGATGGCCTGGTTGTAGCGCCCCGAATTGGCCACGCCCGCCTGGTGCCCGTGGAAGACGAAGATGTCTTGGCCCGGCAGCTCGAGGATGAGGCTCTCGCCGTCGAAGTGATCGGTGTAGTACGGATCACTCTGCTTTCCGGGGAGAATCTCGTGGTTGCCGATCAACCAGATGAGCTTGCCGCGGTCCCGGAAGCGGGCAAACAGGTCGTACACGGGCTTCCACGCGCGCACGATTTCGGCGCGCGGCACCCGCAGCAGTTCCTCGATATCACCGTTCAGAATCAGCGTGAACCCGCGGGGGAGGTAGTAGTGTTCGAGCGCGTCGACAAACAAGGCACCGTTGCGCAGAAAGTCATCCTTGCGGTCGCCGCGGCCCATGTGCAGGTCGCTGAGAATGACAAAGCGCTCGCCACGCAGCACCTTGCGTCGGGGCGACGTCTGCCAAAGCGACTCGAGCCGCTCCTGCGAGGCCCCGAAACTCAAACGAGCACCTGCTCGGCAGCCAGCACGGGGGCGCCCACCTGACGGTAGTAGAAGCCGTCGTCGGCCATGCGCTGCCGGTTGTACTGGTTACGGCCGTCGAAGATCACGGGGCGCCGCAACAGGCGGGCCATCTCGCCAAAATCGGGGCTGCGGAACTCCTTCCATTCGGTGAGCAGCAGCAGCGCCGACCCCCCGCGGAGGGCTTCGTACTTGCTCTCGCACCAGGTGACCGCGTCGCCGAGGTCGGCCAGCAGCTCGCGCGCGCCGGCCAGGGCCTTGGGGTCGTAGGCCCGCACGTGGGCCCCGCGGGCCACCAGGTCGCGGATGACCACCAGGCTGGGGGCCTCGCGCAGGTCGTCGGTCTCGGGCTTGAAGGCCAGGCCCCACACCGCGAAGGTCAGGCCGCCCAGGTCGTCGCCAAACTCCTCGGCCACCATGCGCACCAGCACCGACTTCTGGTTCTCGTTCACCGCAACCACGGCCTCGAGCAGCGGTGAGTGCACCTCGCAGGCCTGAGCCGTGCGGATGAGCGCTCGCAGATCTTTGGGGAAGCACGAGCCGCCAAACCCCGTGCCCGGGTACAGAAAGGAGTAGCCGATGCGCGGGTCGGAACCCACCCCGACGCGCACCAGGTTGACGTCGGCGCCCACCGCGCCGCAGATGGCCGCCACTTCGTTCATGAAGCTGATGCGGGTGGCCAGCATGGCGTTCGAGGCGTACTTGGTCATCTCCGACGACCGCAGGTCCATTTCGATGAAGCGGTCATGGCTGCGCAGAAACGGGCGGTAGAGTTCCTTCATCAGCGCCAGGGCGCGGGGATCGTCGCCGCCCAGAACCACACGGTCGGGGGTCATGAAGTCTTCGAGGGCCGCGCCCTCCTTCAGGAACTCGGGGTTGTTGACCAGGCTGACTTGGCTCACCACCCCGCGCGATTCCTGCTCGTCGCGGACCAGGGCTCCCAAGCGCTCCGTGGTGCCGATGGGCACGGTCGATTTGGTGACCAGCACCACCGGGTGTGACAGGGCAGAGCCTATGGATCGGGCCGCCGCGTAGAGGGCCGTCAGGTCGCTGCCACCGGAGGCATCGGTGGGGGTTCCTACGGTCAGGAAGATGACGCTGGCACCGGGGATGGCCGACGAGAGATCGGTGGTAAAGGCCAGTTCGCCCGTCTCGAGGCGTTCGCGCACCAGGTCTTCCAGGCCGGGCTCGAAAATCGGTACCTGTCCGCGCCGCAGCAGCGCCACCTTGCGCGCGTCGATATCGACGCAGGTGACCCGGTTCCCCATCCGGGCGAAGCACGCTCCCGTCACCAGGCCGACGTAGCCGGTTCCTACAATCACGATGTTCATGGAGTCCCCCTTGCGGGCGATTGTGGTCGGCGGACGTGAGGATACCGTGTCCCAGCGATGAGAATTGGGCGAGTTCTCGCGACTTGTTCCGGCGGAACTAACCAAGTTCTAACAATATTCTGTCTAAATACAAACGAAGATTGAGATTGGAAAAGATCGCGCCGCCCTAGACGCGGATGCGAAAAGACAAGGAGTACTGTATGTCGAAACTGGACAAGAACCTTCAGGAAGCCAAGGCCTGGATCAAGAAGAAGGGCCCCGACTCTCCTGGCGCCGCTGCGGCCGTCCACGCTTTGGGTGCGTGGGAAGCCAAGGTGACGAAGGCCGAAGAGGCCAAGGCGAAGCTCGAGTCCGCGCGTGCAGAGCTCAAGACCGCTCGAAAAGCCCTTCTGCAGGCCGTCAAAGCCGCCAAGGACCTCAAGAAGGCCAAGCCCGCGAAGCCGGCCCCTGTGAAGGCAGCCCCCGCCAAGCCCGCCGCGCCGAAGAAGGCCGCCCCGAAGAAGGCGGCACCCAAGAAGGTTGCCCCCACCGAACCGAAGGCCTAGGCTCCCCGAAGTACGGTTCGGGCCCATTCGACCCAAACCCCGTCCACTTCGCGAAACAACGCAACGTGGTCGAGGGTCCACTGGGCCGAAGGGACGTCCACTCCCGCCAGCTGCCGCTCAAGGACGAGGAGCTGTTCGGGGGTCAGGTCGTGGTACGCCAGCGACACGTGTGGCTCGAAGGGTGCCTGCGGGCCCTTTTGCCACGCGGAGAACTCTAGCAGATGCCGGTGAACCCTCTCGAGGCCCGCCGACAGGGGAACGCGCCAGCCGGCCATGCCTCGGCGGGGTTCGCCGTAGGTGACGAAAAAGAGCCCATCGGTGGCCACAGAACAGGGCTGGCCTTTCCTGGCGTGCTCCAGAAACCGTTCGGCGACAGACTCTGCCTGGTCGTCCGGGCACACCAGCCCGGTTCGCAGCGTGAGGTGGGCCGGGTAGCGCAAGGCCTCGAACGTCCCTAGGTTCCGGTTCCAGGTTTGCCGAAAAGCCTCCAGCGGGGCCCGCTGCGCCTCGGGTGGCACTGTGATGACGATGAACCTCATGTCCAGGCCTCCACGAGCGAGGGAAAGGCGCCGCGGCCGGCGGCCAGCACGTGGTCGCCACCCTCGGCGCTCACGGAATGGTAATGGCCACCGGCCTCGAGGACAAGGTGGGCGCCCGCGGCGACGTCCCACGGCTGCAACGAACGCTGGGCGTGACCGACCAGCGACCCCTGGGCCACGTAGGCCAGATCGAGCGCTGCCGCTCCGTGGGAGCGCGTCTTGCGCGCCGACGATCCGATGCGTTCCAGAAAGCCCCGCATGTAGTGCTGATCGTCGGATCGCGAGCCCCGGCTGTGCGACAGAATGCCGCGGGCTAGTCCCTCCTCCGAAACGTGAAGGCGCCGTGCCCCGCACCAGGCTCCCTGGCCGTCGAGCGCCGAGAAGACTTGGCCGAGCAGGGGCGCCGCCACGACCGAAGCCACCGGTCGGCCATAGCGCCACAGCGGATGCGTGCTTGCCGCGGTCCGGTGGTAGCAGGCCACCGACACACAGAACCACGGAAGGCGGTGATGGTAGTTCACCGTGCCGTCCAACGGGTCTACGATCCACAGCCATTCGGCCTGGCCGTCGTCGGGCGGGCCGTCCTCTTCGAGGATTCCCTCCCCAGGAAACGAGCGCGACAGCGTGGCACGGATGAGATCTCCCGCTTCGCGGTCGGCCGTCAGGCTGAGGTCGTAGGTGCCCTTGAGCGTCACCTCGTGCTCGCTCCACAGGGCGTTCTTCAGGTACTCCGCAGCGTGTCCTGCGGCCTCTTTCGCCGTGTGGAGCCGACGCTCAGGATCGGTCAACTCCGGACTCCCGCGGAGTCGCGCAGGCGGGTGGCTCCCCATTCCAAGGCCACTGCAGTGGCCAGGATGCCCCAGGTCAGCATGCCCACCTCATGCAGGTTGAAGTAGAAGCCCGAGGCCATAAACAGGTCAAATCCCACACCGCCGGCGCCCGCGGCCGCGCCCATGGCGACAGCGGTAACGAAGTTGATCTCGAACCGCAAGAAGGTCCACGACGTCAGGGCGGCCAGCGACGAGGGGAGGACGGCCTGGGTGACAATGGCCAGCCAGTCGGCCCCCGAGGCCTTGAGGGCCTCGAGAGTGCCGTCGTCGAGTTCTTCAAAGGACTCCGAGAACGCCTTGAGAAGGTAACCGAACGAGTGAAAGGTCATGCCCACGACGGCGGCGACGCTTCCGAGACCGGCACCGATGGCGAAAATGAGGACCCACAAGACGGTGGGAACCGCGCGCACGAAGGCGACGAAGGCCCGCAAGACCCAACCCAACCAGGCCGGTCCCAGGTTGCGCGCGGCGAAGAGCCCCAGGACGAGGGCCGGAAGCGCCCCGAGCACGGTGGTCAGAAGGCCGAGAGCCAAGGTGAACCCGAGGCCTTGCAACATCTCTGGCAGGGTGAAGTGTTCGGCGCCCGGCGTGAGGAACAGGATACCCAGGTCGTGACCGACCTTGGCGAAGGCCGCACCGAGGTCGAGGCCCCTGAGGCTGAGGACGAAGAACCCGGCCACGGTCACCGAAAGCAGCACCGTGAGCGTGGCTCCCAAGGCCCAGGTATCGGCACCCCAGCGGCGCACCCGGATGCGGGGGCTCACAGAATCACCTTGCGCAGCGCGTTCGACACGGCTTCGAGGGCCAACACGACGATGACGATGCAGAGGGTGACCAGCGCCGCCGAGGGGTAGTTGAGGCTTTTGTAGTACAGATCGAAGCTGAACCCGATACCTGTGCCGGTGAGCAAGCCCACCAATGTGGCGCTCCGGATGTTGGTTTCGAGCATGAAGAGCATCCAGCTGGTGAGCGAAGGCAGCAGCGTGGGGATCACGGCTTGCGAAACCACCGTGCCCCAGGGCGCACCGGTAGCCCGCAGCCCTTCGACGGGCTCCGCCGCCGTCTCGTCGGTGATCTCGAGAAAGGAGCGCGTCAAGAAGCCCACGGATTCCAGCAAGAGGGCCAGCAGGCCCGTGACGTAGGTTTGGCCAAAGGCCAGCAAGAAGATCATGGCCCAAGCCACCACGGGGATGTTGCGTCCCAACGATCCGAGCGCCCGGACAAGGGGCGTGAAGACCGCGTGGGGGCGCGTGGTCCGGCTACCGAGCAGAGCCAGGCCGAAACTCACGACAGCCGCAAGAACCGTGGCCTGAACCGACACCACAACGGTTTCGCCCAGGCGGTTCAGGATCGAAGGCAGGTTGTTCCAGGCGCGTTCGTTGGGAAGGAAGTTGGCGCCCATCCAAGCAAAGGCGCGCGGAAACGACGCGACACCCTCGGCAAAGTCGAACCCGGTCAGAAGGGCCGAGCCCCACACCAGCACGAGCAGGGTGCCCAGAAGCCCCCAGAGCAGCAGGTTGCGGTCTCGGAAGACTTTCCCGACGCGGGTCACTCCTCCACCCCCTCTACCAGCAGATCCTCGTGGTTCTGCCCGTAGATGGCGGCAATCGTTTTCTTTTTGAGGTGCTTGGGCGCGTCGTCAAACTCGACCCGCCCCGCCCGGATGCCGACGATCCGGTCGGCGTACTTCATGGCCACCTCGACCTGGTGCAGGTTGACCACAATGGTGATGCCCTGCTCGTCGCAGATGCGACGCAGTTCGTCCATGATCACTTTGGACGACGCCGGGTCGAGCGACGCGATGGGCTCGTCGCACAGGATGATGCGCGGATCCTGGATGAGCGCCCGGGCGATGCCCACGCGCTGCTTCTGCCCGCCCGACAAGCGGTCGCAGCGCTGGTGAGCCTGGCCCTCAAGGCCCAGATGCACCAGCAGTTCGAGGGCGCGTTCCTTTTCCGACTGCGAGTACAGGCCCAGTAGCCCGGCCCAGGCGCCCTTGAACCCCAGGCGCCCGTGCAGCACATTCTCGATCACGGTCAGCCGGGGGACAAGGTTGGAGTGCTGAAAAATCATTCCCACCCGTGTTCGAAGGCTGCGGAGCCCCCGGCGGCGGAGGGTGGTGACCTCGATGTTGTCGACGCGGATCCGCCCGGTGGAAGGCTCCACCAAGCGGTTGATGCAGCGCAGCAGCGTCGACTTGCCGGCGCCCGAACGGCCGATGATGGCGACAAACTCGCCCTTTTTGACCGTCAGAGACACCGAACTCAACGCGGAGACCCCCCGGTAATCCTTGGAAAGATGTTCCACTTCGAGGATGTTCATGGCGGGGTCTCCTTGTTCGGCTCTAGTTGTTCAGCATGGCACGGATGGGATCCCACCAGGCGTTGCTCGCGGCGATGAAGTGGTTCTTGCCGTTTTGCTTGTTCAGTGCAGCGCCCTTGGTTCCCTTGGGCAGGAAGATCTGCGGATTCTGGGCGGTCGAGTCGGCCAGGAAGGCATCCTGCAGCGCCTTGAGCTGGGCGGCGGTGAACAGGTCGGTGTTGACGGCGATGGGGGCGTTGCGCACTTGGATGGCGGCGAGCACCGTGAACTGGGCACCGGCCAGGGTGTCGAAGGGAGCCGCGGCGCCCTGCTTGACCTGGTAGGTGGCGCCGACGGTGTTGGCCGTGCCCGAAATCAGGTCGAGGTAGCTGTCGACGTCGATGTCGTCCACGGCGCCCACATCGGCCTTGCCGGTGAGCACGTTGACCAGCGAGCCCTGGTGGCTCTGACCGAACACCACGTTTCCGAAGAACTTGCCGGAACCGCCTTCCAGGAAGAGGTCCTCGACTTTCTTGTCGGCGAACTTCTCGGCCTTGCCGAAGGTGCTCTTGATCAGGTTCGAAGGAAACACGAAGCCCGAGGTCGAGCTGGTCGACACGAAGCTGAAGGTCTTGCCCTTGATGTTGTCGAGAACGTACTTGCCGTCCTTCATGTACATCGAGGCGTTGTCGGCCTTCACGACGATGCGGCTGTAGTAGTAGGCGTCGTCGAGGGTGCCTGAGTCACCCGACGAGACCACCAGCGGCTGAACCTTGGGGTTCTTGGCCTGAGCCTGAAGAAAGCCCACGGCGCCGGGGTAGGCAATGGCGGCGTTGCCGGTGGCCAGGGCCTCGATGGCGATCACGTAGTCGGTGGTCAGCTTGTCGACGACGGGCCGTCCGGTGGCCTTCGACACCAGGTCGTTGATGGCCTGGCGGGCGGATTTCCAGTCCTCGCCCGAGTTGTTGGGGTACCAAACCGCCACGATGGGCTTGGTGGTAGCTTCGGGAGTTCCGTTGGCCCACGCGCCAAGCGCGAGGGTTGCAAACAGAGCGGCGAGCGCAATCTTCTTCATGATGAACCTTCCTTTTTGGATGTTCCGGGCCGCTGCCCGGATGGTGGAGAGTTTGTTCCGAGTGGGTGAAGGGAAGATGAGCGTTGCTTTCAGAATCTTGTGTTTTGGGTGAGGAAGCGGTTAGGCCAGCTTTCCGCCGCTCATCGGGTACTCACGATCGCAGAGGGCGCCCATGAACTCGAGGTCGTGGAAGATGCCGAGCATGGTCACGCCCTCGGCCTTGAGCTGCTCGAGCAGCACGCGCACGCGCTCTTTGGAGTGCTGGTCCAAGCTGGCGGTGGGTTCGTCGAGCAGCAGCAACCGGGGCTTTTTCACCATGGCGCGGGCGATGTTCAGGCGCAGTTTCTCGCCACCCGAGAAGGTGTTCACGTAGCTGTCCCACAGGCTGGCGTCGAGCTCAAAGTGCCGCAGCATGCGCTCGGCTTCGTCGTGGGCCTCGTCGGGACTGCCACCGCGGTCGAGCACCGAGTGTTCCAGAACTTGGCGGGCCGACGTACGAGGTATGACGCCCAGGAATTGGCTGATGTAGCCCAGCTCGCGCTGGCGCAAGGCCAGCACCTGCCGGTCGCTGAGGTGACCCAGGTCGACGGGCCCCCATAGCGTTGACAGGTAGTCGAGCGTGCCCGTCTGCGGCAGGTAGGTGCGGTAGATGAGCTTGAGCACCGTCGACTTGCCGCTGCCGCTGCGGCCGGTGATGCCCACAAACTCGCCCTGGCCCACCGAGAACGACACGTCGCGGCAACCCTCCAGGTTCTTGCCCAGGGCATGAATGTGAAAGCCTTTGGTCAGGTTCTCGACCTTGAGTACGGTCGTGGGGCTCATGACGGGGCCCACTTGTCGAGAAAGGCCTGCACATCGCCGCTGAAGTCGTCCAGTCGTTCTTTCAGGGTCTCGTGCGGCCAGTCCCACCACTGCAGCGCGACCAGCCGGCGCACGGTCTCGGCATCGAAGCGGGGGCGAAGCACGCGGGCCGGTACCCCCGCCACGATGGTGTAGGGGGCCACATCCTTGGTCACCACCGCGCCCGACCCGATCACCGCGCCATCGCCGACGATGAGGCCGGGCATGAGCGTCGCGCCGTGGCCAATCCAGGTGTCGTTGCCTACGTGGGTGACTTGGCTGCGCCGCCACGCAAAAAAAGCCTCGTCGTCGCGGTCGGCCAGCTCGTACAGCCGGCGGCGGTAGGTGAAGTGGTGCAGGGTGGGGCGATCGAGCGGGTGCATGGTGGGCCCGATGCGCACCGAGGCGGCGATGTTGGCAAACTTGCCGATGACGCAGTTCTGGAAGATGCCGAAGGGGCCGGTGTAGCTGTAGTCGCCGAGCACGACATTCTCGAGCACGCTGTGCTCGCCGACTTCCGTCCAGGCGCCCAGTGTCGCTTCGGTCAGCGCCACCGAACCATGCACGGTGGGCCGCGGCGAAAGCGGGGCGCTCACAAGCGGTAGCCCGTGCTCAGCAGTTGCCGCCCTTCGACGAGGGCATTGGCCACGTACGGGAACCCATCCGCCAGCGTTCGGACCACGAGCACATCGGCCCGCTTGCCGACTTCGAGAGACCCGAGCTCGTTGCCCAGACCCACGGCCCGCGCGGGGTTGAGCGAGACAAGCCGCGTCATCGCAGCGAGGGACAGGCCCTTCTCGTGGTGTAGCTGGAACACGGCGTGCAACAGCGACGCGGGGTAGTAGTCGCTGCACAGCACGTCAACCGAACCCTGCACAATCGCCTCGGTGGCCGAAAGGTTGCCCGAGTGCGAGCCTCCCAACAAGACGTTGGGCGCCCCAGCCACGGTGTGAAGGCCGCGCCTTTTGGCTTCGGCCGCCACTTCGAGGGTGATGGGAAACTCGCTGATGGTGGAGCCCAGCGCTTGCACGACGTCGAGCTTCTCGACGGTGTCGTCGTCGTGGCTGGCCACGGCAATCCCGGCGGCGCGCGCCAGGGCGGCAATCTCCTGAAGCGTCTCGAAAGGAACTTTGGCCCTGTTCTGGCTTGTTTGGATGAGCGTGTCGGCCTCACCGTCGGCGAGCTTGCGGTAGCCCTTGAGAATGAGCTTGTACAGCTCCAGGTCACGGTACTGGCCTTGCCCCGGGCTGTGGTCCATGAAGCTCAAGAGGTGCACCTTGCCGTCGCGGATCAGGTCCTTGAGCTCGTCGACCCGTTCCAGGTTGTCGATCTCGAAACGGGCGTGGAAGCGGTGGCGGATCTGGTGGTCGTTGTGGTGGCTCTGGTGGATAAGGTCGATGAGTTGGCGCGAGTTCTCGGCCGAGCGTATGGGGTTGCTCCCGAAGTCGGTGCTGCCATAGAAGCTCAGCGAGTGGAACATGGTGGTGATGCCATGCGTGAGCAGTTCGCGTTCGGCCTCGCGAAGGCTGAGCCCGAAGCGCATCAGCGAGGTGGGGCGGGGCGCCGCCATGTGTTCGATATAGTCGGCGTGGATGTCGAGAAAGCCCGGCATTACCAGCGCGCCCGACGCATCGATGCGCTCGGCGTCGGTCTTCAGGTCACGGCCGATGGCGGTGATGCGCCCCCCCTCGAGGAGGACGTCGTGCTGTTCGAGCAGTGCGTCAGGACCGACCACGGTCCCGTTCTGAATCAAAATCGGCATAGCCTTCCTCACCTTACAAGAGCGATTGCACCAGTTCCTGGGTGTACGGGTGCTGGGGATCCTCGAGAATCTGGTCAGTCAAACCTTGCTCCACGACCCGGCCGTCGAGCATGACCAGGGTGCGGTCGGCCAGCATGCGGATGACACCCAGATCGTGGCTGACCAGCAGCATCCCCACCTGAAGTTCGCGTTTCAGGGCACGGATCAGGTCGAGCACCTTGGCCTGCACTGAAAGGTCGAGACCCGTGGTCACCTCGTCGAGCAGAAGCAGCGGCGGCCGGTTCGAGAGTGCCTTGGCGATCTGTACCCGCTGTTGCATGCCGCCCGAAAACCGCCGCGGCGCTTCCTTCCAGCGCTGCAAGGGCAAGTTGACGTGCTCGAGCAGTTCGCTGGCCCGGGCTTCCATCGAGCCTACCGAGCGCCCACCGGCCGCGATGAGCTTCTCGGCGATGTTGGCCAGCGCCGAGAAATCCATCTTGAGACCATCGGCCGGGTTCTGGTACACCATGCCGAGCACCGTGTTGCGGATCTGGCGTCGGCGCTGGTCGCTGGCTTCGAGCACGTTCTCGCGGCCCTCACCCACGGCCGACAGGTAGACGGCGCCGCTGGTGGCTGGCTGGTCGAAGTACAAGCACTTCATCAGCGTCGACTTGCCGCTGCCCGACTCGCCCACGACGCCCACCACCTCGTTGGGCCGGACGTCGAGGCTGACGTCGCCCAACGCGTGCACGGTGCCGCAGCGGGTGCAGTAGTTCTTGCGCAGGTCGGGCTCGGGCCCGAGGCAACGCGAACAGCCGGGGCCGAAGCGGCGGCTGAGGTGTTCGACGGTGAGCAGGGGCGAAGGCTCACGCATGGGGTGTCCCCGCGTTGAGCCGTTCCAGGCAGTACCCGGTGTCGTTGCACTGGTAGAGCGCCCCGCCGTCCTGGGGAAGTTCATCGAGGAAGACCCCCGTGGCGCCGCAAAGGCGGCAGGCCTTGCCCTCGAACCCCTCCACGCGGAACGGCCGGTCGCCAAACGCGAGCGACGCGACCCGGGTAAAGGGCGGCACGGCGTAGATCTTCTTCTCGCGGCCAGCCCCCAGGAGGATGAGGGCCCGCGAGTGGTCCATCTTGGGGTTGTCGAACCGGGGGATGGGGCTGGGTGCCATGACGTAGCGGCCCCCCACGAGAACCGGGTGGTCGCTGCCCGTGGTGTACGCGCCATAGCGCTGCAACTCCTCGAACAGCATCAACCACGCGCCCGTGTAGTCGGCCTCGGCATGCAGGCGCTTGGTGGCCAATTCCGACGGCTCGATGGCCCGCAGCGGCTCGGGAATCGGCACCTGCAACACGAGAACTTGATCTTCGCGCAGCGGCGCCTCGGGGATGCGGTGGCGGCTCTGGATGAGGGTGGCTTCGGCGGTACGGTCGGTGGTGGTCACGCCGGTTGTCGAGCGCACCAGTTTCTTGATGCTCACCGCGTTCACCGACTCGTCGGCCCCCTGGTCGATCACCTTGAGCGTGTCGGCGCGGCCAATGAGCGACAGCGTGATCTGCAGGCCGCCGGTCCCCCAGCCGCGGGCGATGGGCATCTCGCGACTGGCGAACGGCGTTTGGTAGCCCGGGATGCAGACACTTTTCAGAATGGCCCGCCGGATCTCGCGCTTCGAGCCCTCGTCGAAGAACGCGTAGTTGTAGAGGCTCTTCATGGCGACTTCCTCGAAGCCCGGACACTTTCGAGCTTGGACTGAAAGGTGACGTAGTGCGGCAGCTTAAGGTGGCTGATGAAGCCGGTGGCCTCGACCGAATCCACGTGCAGCAGGACAAACTCCTCGTCGGCGAGGGGGCCCCCCGGACCCTGGCCCTCGGCGGCGGCGCTGAGCACCTGGTCGAGCAGGGCCATTGCGATAGCCTTGGTCTCGTTGCGGCCGTAGCACAGTCCGTAACCAAGGTCGAACTGCAGGTCGGTGCGCCCCTCGCCCCGGGGCAGTTCCACCGGCACGAGCATCTCGACCTCGGTGACCCGGATCTCGCCCAGGAAGTGATCGTCTTCGGGGTCGCCGTCCGACAACGGATCGGCCACCGTCACAGGGAGCCTCCCTACGCGGAGCTCGCCGACCGTCGGGTGCAAAGCCCCGTAGCCGCGAAGCGACGCGTAGCCGAGCGCGGTGACCGTCCCCGTTTGGCCACGCGCGAGGATCTGCAACCGTTCCGAGCGCTTGGCCGGGAACTCCAGGCTCTTCTTGGTCACATCGCCCGGTGCGCTGGTGTCCAGAAGCAAGGTGGGGAGCAGGTCGAGCTGTCGCAGGTAGTCCACCACCTTGGGGTAGGTGCCTGCGCCGTCTTGCGGCCCCAGGTTGCGAGCCAACGCAGCCAGCTGGGCTTCGACCTCGTTGAAGCGCTCGTCGTCGAACTCGATGAGGCGGTGGGAGTAATCGCTGGTGGCGCCCAGCAGTTGACCGCCGGGAATGTCCTTGAAGGCTGCCGAGATCCGGCGCTCGACCCACAGGTCGGACGGGTCGATCACGCGCGTGGTGTGCAAGCGCGGCACCGTGGACCGGAAGGCGCGCAGCAGGAACACGGCTTCCTCGGGCGAGCCGTCGGCCTGCGCCACGGCGAGCTCGGCGATGTCGGGAGCGTACAGACTGGCCTCGGCCATCACCTGGTCGATGAGGGCCGCGGGACGACCGGCCTGGGCTTTGCGTTCACGGCGCCACAGCAGCAGCGAGGCTTCGATGGCGCGGGTTCCCCCCTTGACGGCGACGTAGGCCACGTTAGGTCCCTCCCCGGGTCTGTGTGGTGCGGGGCAGGGCCAGCACTCGGCCCCGAGCGTCAAAAAAGGCCAGGTCGAGCCCGAGAGGAAACTCGGAAACCCGGGCGTTGCGGGCCGCCAGCCAGCGCTCGCCCGAAGGGAGGTGGCAAGTCAGGGGGTGTTCCAGGCCGGGCCCGGTGAGCGTGACCGGCGAACCCGTGTCCAGTTCGTCCACGCCCACCAGCACGGTGGCGCCCAAGTGCGGATCGATGAGGGTGCCGGTCCGCGCCCGTTCGAGCACGCCGGCCAGCCTCGCATCGTCAAAGGTGGCGACCACCAGAAAGGCCGAAGCGGACGCCGGCGACGGCGCGCTGGCGCTCCACTCGGTCAAGAACCGCGTCACCTCCGCCTGATCCGACCAGTACGTGGTCTCGTTGTCGATGAGGGTGGCGGCGGCCAGCAGCAGACCCGCCGGCGCCGGCGTTGGCGGCAGAAGCGACCCCAAGCGTTCGGCAGTCGCCGCGAGGTCTACCAGCGTGCCTGGAAAGGTGAAGGCCCGGAGCAGACCCCGGAAGGCCAGCTGCACATCGTGCACGCGGTCGAAGGCTGCCATCACGCACCGGTATCCATGGTCTGAAAGTCGACCCGGGTGGTTTCGAGGAGGCGGCGCTCGTCGGCCAGTCGTGCCTCGAGGGCGGTTCCCGCGTCGTCCAGCCGGCCGTTCCAACCTTCTGTGACGGGCAGACCGGCCCGGTAGGCGGCGTCGACCACGGCGAGGTCTTCGGCGAGGTCCTCGTTCCAGCCCTTGACCAGGCCCAAACCCAACGTGCCCGAGACGCGAACCTTGCATTCCGAAACCAGCACTTCGCCCAAGTGGAAGACGCTACGACGCGCGGTTTCGAGCACCTGCGCCATCACGAGGCCCGCCCGGGCCGGTTCGAGAACCTCAACGAGGTGGAGGGCGCGGACCTCCTGCGCCAGTTCGCGCGCGAGCTCCGGGGGGCTGAGGACAAGGAGGCGGGTGCGTTCGCGCCGGGTAAGGACCGTCATGCTCGCTAGTCTGCCTTCCGCGTTGGATGGGTTTCGTGAGCGACACATGAAAGTCTGTTGCCTTTTCGTTAGGAAACCATGAGGGGTGTCGAGAGGCCTAGAACCCGGTGACGAACTTGAGTCCGGCAAGAACGAGGAGCAACGCCAAGAGCCGCAGAACCGCCTGCGCGTTCCAGCGGGTGGATGCGGCGCTTCCCACCGGCGCGCCCACCAGCACCCCCGCCACCAGACCGGCCAGCAACATGGGTGCCACCGCCAGCTCGGCTCGCCCCAGATGCAGGGCGAGAGCCAGGAGCGATCCCACGCCCACGATGAATTGCGTCGTCGCGGTGGCCTGGTCAATCCGGTAACGAAGGACGTACACCAGGAGCGGAAGAAACAGGAAGCCACCCCCAAGCGCAAAGAAGCCCGAAACGAACCCAATGCCCAGGCTGAGCAGGGTGCCCGTCAGCCACAGCAGGGCCGGAGGCTGCGTTTCGCGGGGCGCCGGCGCCGCTTGGAAGAACAACAAAATCGCCCCGGCAAAGAGCAGGGCCCCCAAGAGCAGGCGAAACACCGAAGCCTGGACCAAGGCTTGGGTCTGCGTGCCCAGCCACACCGTGGGGAGCGACACCAGGCCATACGCCATACCGGTGCGGAGACGGACCCTTGCCTTCGTCAGCGCGAGGACGCTCCCAGAAAACGAGTTGAAGAACACGACGCACAATGATACCAGTGCCAGCGACTCGACACTCGCCTCGGGAAAGACAAGGAGGAGGATGGGCATCAAAAGAAAGCCCCCACCAATTCCGGTGAGGCTCCCCACAAAGCCCAGGACGAAGCCCAAGACGAGCCCGATCACGAGCAGTAGGATTGTCACGGTCCCTCCGGAGTGTTTCCGTGGAAAGCTACAGCACCAGCAGGTCGGCCGGGTCGAGCGTCAGGAGAATCTCGTCGCCCACGGCCGGCGTCGGGCGCCCGGCCTGGTTGGGCCGGTCGAACAGGAGCCTCTGACCGTCCACCTGCAGCGTGTGCCTTGTGGTCGGCCCCAGAAACACCGACGAGACGATGACTCCCGGCAGGCTGTTCGCGCTGTGACCGTTCCACACCAGGGCCTCAGGGCGGATGCCTAGCGCCACGGGCGCGCCGGCGGTGGCGTCGGCCTGCGGCAGCGTCCGGAGGTGCAGGCTGCCCACGCGCACCACGCCTTGCGCCGGCAGTTCCCAGACCCCCGCCAGGCGGTTGAGCGTGCCGATGAAGCCCGACGTGAAGGCTGACGCGGGGCGCTGGTAGATTTCCTGCGGCGTGCCCACCTGCTCGATGCGTCCCTTGTCCATCACCACCACGCGGTCCGAGATGGCCAGCGCCTCTTCTTGGTCGTGGGTCACGTACAATGTGGTGATGCCCAGCTTCTGCTGGATGTCGCGGATTTCCTGCCGCAGGCGCTGGCGGTTCTTGGCGTCGAGGGCCGACAGCGGCTCATCGAGCAGCAGCAGCTTGGGCTCGGGCGCCAGCGCGCGGGCCAGCGCCACCCGCTGCTGCTGACCGCCCGAAAGTTGGTGCGGGTAACGGTCGGCCAGCTCGGTCATGTGGATGAGCTCCAGCAGCTCGGTCACACGCGCGGAGCGCAGGTCCTTCTTCTGGCGCGCCACCACCAGGCCGAAGGCGACGTTGCCAGCCACCGTCAGGTTGGGGAACAGCGCGTAGTTCTGGAACACGAACCCGACGTTGCGCTTGCGGGGCGGCAGGTGCTCGACCTCGGTCCCACCAATGTGAATGGTCCCTGAAGTGGGAGTTTCAAACCCGGCGATCATGCGCAGAGTCGTCGTCTTGCCGCAGCCGCTGCCGCCCAAGAGCGAGATGAACTCGCCCCTCTCAACCTCGAGGTCGAAGCGTTCCACCGCGCGCGCGGTCCCAAAAGTCTTGGTGATGTTGGTGAGAGTCAGGTAAGCCATCTAGCGTCCTTTGGTGCGGGTGATGAGTTGCAGCAGGCCGATGAACAGCCAGGTCAGCGCAAAGCTGACCACGGCCAGCGCTGCGGGCTCGTACGCCAGGTCGCGGCCGACGAGCGCCATGTAGGGGCCAAAGGCTGGCCACGCGAGGAGCACCGCCAACGTCAGTTCACCGAGGACGATGGCGAAAGTGAGGAAGGCCGCACCGAGCAGCGAAGTGCGCAGGTTCGGGAGAATGACGCGGAAGAGCGTGGTGACCGTGCCGGCGCCCAGGCTTTGCGCGGCCTCGGTCAGCGACTTCAGGTCGAGCGCGCGCATTCCGGCGTCCAGCGAGCGGAACAGGTACGGAAATGCGATCACGATGTAGCCGGCGACCAGCAGGAGCGGAGTGGTCACGAGGTCGAAGGGCGGACGGCTGTAGAGCTTGATCAGGCCGAACACCAGCACGATGGGCGGCACCACGAAGGGCAACAGGGCGAACCCTTCGACGAGGGCCCGCAGCCGCGGTGCCCGCAGGTGGATCCACAGTACCGTGGGCACCAGCAACACCAGGCCCAAGACCACCGTCGCCAGCGCCATCTCGAACGAGAAAGCAAAGGTGGCGTAGAACTGCGGATCGGCGAACACGTGCTCGTAGGCCGAGAAGCCCAGCGTATCCTTCTTGCCCCGCAGCGAGAACAGGAACGTGGCCACCAGCGGCAAAAAGAAGAACACCCCGCCCAGGGCGAGCACCAGCGCGTGCTTCAGCGCTCGCCACCGCGACGTGCCGGTCACGTCAGCCACCGCGACGTCTGCTTCTGCAGCGCCAGATAGGCGAAAATCGACAGCGTCATGAGGAAGACCATGCCCAGCGCCAGCGCGTAGCCCAGGTTGGGGTCGTGCAGCACGTCGCCGCGGATCTGCGCGCCGATGAGAATGGGCACCAGGTTGAGCAGGCCGCCCGTCATCGCGTAGGCCGTGGCGTAGGCACCGAAGGCATTGCCGAACAACATGATAAAGCTGGCCAGCAGGGCGGGCACCAGCACCGGCAGGCCCACGCGCCGCCAGTAGGTGAGCGAGCCGGCGCCCAGGCTCTCGGCCGCCTCGCGCCACGAGGGTTTCATCGCCTCAAGAGCCGGTGTGATGAGCAAAACCATGAGGGGAATCTGAAAGTAGAGGTAGGTGAGGCTCAGGCCCCAAAAACTGTACAGGTTGAACCCGGCGTCGTACAGATCGATGCCGAACACCGTGCTCAGCACCGTGGTGACCAAGCCGACCCTTCCGAGCGTGGCGATGAACGTAAAGGCCAGGGGAACCCCGGCAAAGTTCGAAGCCACGCCCGAAAAGGTCAGTAGAAACGACTTCAGGCCTTTCGGCAGCCCCCCGAGGGTGACCGCATAGGCCAGCAAGAAGCCAAAAACAACCCCGCCCGCGGCGCTGAACGCGCTGATCTGGAGCGTCGTCACGTACGACTTCACAATTCCAGGGCGCGCCAGGTGGGCAAAGTTGTCCAAGGTGAAGCCTCCCCCCTTGTCGAGGAAAGCCCCGATCAGCAGGTTTCCCGCCGGCAGTACCAGGAACGCCAGCGCGAACAGCAGAAACGGGAGCAGACCCGACCAGGAGGGAAGCTTCACCGACTCTTCCTTACTTCTTGACCACGTCGACGCCGACGACGGCGTCCCAGTTCTCCGCGATCATCTTCTTGGCGGCGTCCTGGTCGGCGATGCTCGGGAACACGGCCTTGGCGTAGCTGGCAGCCGGGGGCAGCAGCTTGGCCACGTCGGCAGGGATCACGTTGCGCTTGGCGAGGTCGTTGTAGCGCACGGGGTGTCCGTAGCCCTTGAGCCAGATGATCTGGCCTTCGTCGCTGTACAGGAACTCCATCCACAGCTTGGCGGCGTTGGGGTGCGGGGCGTAGGCGCTGATGGCCTGGATGTACACCCCGGCCACGACGCCGGTCTTGGGCAGGCTGACGCTGATGTCGGTGCTGCCAGCGCTCTTGTCGCGGTTGGCCAGCGCGTTGTAGTCCCAGCGGATGGTGATGGGAGTCTCGCCCGAAGCGATGGTGCCGGGCACGGCAATCACGGGCACGAAGTTACCGGCCTTGTTGAGCTTGCTCACGAAGTCGAGGCCGGGCTTGACGTTGGCGAACGAGCCGCCGTTGGCCAGCGCCATGGCGCCGATGGTCATGATGGCCTGGTTGGCCGTGCGGGGGTCGCCGGCGAGCGCGATCTTGCCCTTGTACTCGGGCTTGAGCAAGTCGGCCCAGTCGGTGGGGATGTTCTTGACCGCGCTCTTGTTTACTTCGAAGGCCAGCGCGCCGTAGTAGTCACCGTACCAGGCGCCGTCGGCGTCTTTCACCTCGTTGGGGATGGTGCTCCAGGTACTCACCTTGTAGTTCATCAAGAGGCCATCGGCCTTGGCGCTAGGGCCGAAGCTGAGGCCGACATCGATGACGTCGGGAGCCTGGGGACCCTTGTTGTCCTTGTTGGCCTTGATGGCCTCGATCTCGTCGCCCGAGCCACCGTCGGGGTTGAGCTCGTTGACGGTCAGGCCGTACTTGGCCTTGAACTTCTCGATCATCTCGCCGTAGTTCACCCAGTCGTGGGGCAGCGCAATCACGGTCAGCTGGCCTTCTTTCTTGGCTGCGTCGATGAGGGACTTGGTCTGGCCCCACGCCGGGGCGGTCAGCAGCGCGGCAGCGGCGGCCAGCGCAAGCACGTTCACTTTCATAGGTTCTCCTTTCGAGGTCGTGCCCAACCTAAGCGCCTGCCGCTAGCCCGATCTTCTCACGACGATAGAAACGGGGTGCGAGCCGTCTGATATAAT
>JBAXAI010000043.1:0-28423 GCA_037142615.1 Spirochaetales bacterium
CCGCAAGCTGCCCGCTGTAGTTCATTTCCGGCACCACCACCATCCGCACCTTGCTCGGGCTCATCCACCCCACGGCGGGCACGGCTACGCTCTGGGGCAAGTCGGCCGCCAAGAACCCCGAAGTGCTGCGCGACGTCGGGTACCTGCCCAGCGAAGTGTTTTACGACGACGGCATGAAGGTGATCGACCTGCTCAAATACTCGGCCAGCTTCTACCGGAAGGATTGCCTGCCCCGAATCCGCGAACTGGCCGATCTGCTCGACCTCGACCTTAAGCGACGTATCGACGACCTGTCGTTCGGCAACCGGAAGAAAGTCGGCATCGTTCAGGGCTTGCTCCATGAGCCCAAGCTCATCCTCCTTGACGAACCTACCGCCGGCCTCGACCCCCTGATGCAGCAGACGTTCTTTGAGCTGATCGCCGCTGAGAACAAAAAGGGCGCCACGGTGCTGCTCTCGTCGCACATTCTGGCCGAGGTGCAGAAGATGTGCGAGCGCGTCGCCCTGATCAAGGACGGCAGCATCATCCAGCTCGAAAAGATCAGCACGCTGCAGTCCAACACCGTCAAGCGCGTTGTAGCCGTCTTCCAGGGCGCCGCCAACACCGCCATTGCGACGATGGCGGGCGTGAGCAGTTGGAAGATTGCCGGGAGTGAGGCAACCTTTCTGTACCGTGGTGACGTCAATTTGCTGCTGGGGGCGCTCACCCAGGTTCCTCTGGCCAACCTCAGCGTGGTCGAGCCCGACCTGGAAGAGATCTTTTTGCACTACTACACCCCCGGAGCTACCGCAACCGGAGCGAAGTCATGAACATCGTGCTCCATGAGGCGCGAACCTTGGCCAAGTCGGCTTGGATCTGGGCCGTCGCCCTGTGCGCGCTGGCGGCGCTGTACTTGTCGCTGTTTTCGGCCATAGCCCGCGACGCCGAGACCTTCATGGCCATTTTCGCCGCGTACCCGGCGGCCATCCAGCACGCGCTGGGCGTAACACTCGACAGCGTGGCGTCGTTACCCGGCTTTTACACCATGGTGCTCACCTTCGTCACCCTGTGCACGGCCATCCAGGCGACCAACGCCGGGGTGGGCATTTTGTCGAAAGAAGCCCGCGATGGCACCTCTGACTTTTTGTACACCAAGCCGGTGTCGCGGTTTGCCATCGTCACCTCCAAACTGGTGGCGGTCGTGCTGGTGTTGCTGGCCACCGACGTCGTCTACTACCTCGTGTCGAGCTTCCTGCTGATCGGTCTGGCCAACGCTCCCGGGGCCACAAAGGTCGACCCCACCGTGTTTGCTCTGCTCGATCTCACGATTCTGGGCGTGCAGTTCATGATGTTCTCGGTCGGGCTGGCGTTTTCGCTGTTGTTCCGACGCCTGCGCAATGTGCTGCCAGTCTCGCTGGGGCTGACCTTCGGGCTCTACCTTGTGGGAGCGCTGATGCCCACCGACGACGCAGCCCGCTGGGTGTCGCCGTTCCAGTACTTTGACCTGCACGACATCGTCGTCAATACCCGCTTTGACCTGGGCGCCTGGGGAGCAGCGGGCCTTGTTTTTGTCGGCGGCCTTGTGGCGGCCTACATCGTCACGCTCAGGAGGGACCTCCATGTTCGCTAGTCAGGTGTTGGGGCGCGAGCTTCGCGCTGGCGTCAAGTCGCTGTTGATCTGGGCGGTGGCCCTGCTGTTTGGCGTGGTGAGCGGCATGACCAAGTACACGGCGCTCAGTGCGGCCGGGGGCGGGGCCACCATGGGTGAGCTGATGAAACAGATGCCCGAGTCGCTGCGGGCATTGCTTGGGTTCGGCAACCTCGATGTGACCACCATGGTGGGTTACATCGTGCTCTTGGTGTTGTATTTTGAGCTGGCGCTCGCGATCCATGCGGGGTTGCTCGGGGCCGGTACCCTGTCGAAAGAAGAGCGACTGCACACGACCGAGTTTCTGTATTCCAAGCCGGTGGCCCGCTTCGCCGTGGCGACCGCCAAGTTCGCTGCCGCGCTGGTGCAGTTGGCCGTGCTCAACCTGGTCACCCTGGGGGCGACCCTTGCGATACTGCCTGCCTACAACCACGGACCCGACATCACCTCGCAGGTGCTGAACCTCTTTGGCGGGGTCGCGTTTGTGCAGGTCGTCTTTTTGACGGCAGGATTTGCCTTGGCCGCGCTGCTGCGCGACTCGCGCCGCGCTGGAGCCTGGGCGTCGGTGCTGGTGGTGGCCACCTACTTCTTGGACCGGATGGCCCCGTTGTCGACGGTGGTTGCCGACTTCGACGTGTTGTCGCCGTTCTCGTGGTTTCACCTGGACGAGCTGGCCGCCGGACAGGCGCTCAGTGCGGTGGCGATGGCGGTGTCAGCCCTTTTGGCGGTGGCAATGCTGGCTGTCACGCTGTGGGGTTTTCCGAAGCGGGACTTGCGGGTCTAGATCTGCGGGTCTAGACTGCGCAGACCATGGACAAAGAATACGGTCTCCGGCTAAACCGGCAAGCCTTCCTGCAATCGGTGGGCATCCTTTTCGTGTTGTTGCTGCTCGCCGGAGGCCTGACCCTCCTGTTTCCGCCCGGTGAGTTCGACCGCGTGCTCAAAGAAGGCGTGGCCTCGGTGGTTCCTGGGACCTATCACTTGATGCCCGGCGCCGAGGCTTTGCCTCTGTGGCGCTGGTTCACCGCGCCCGTCGAGGTGTTGTGGTCGGCCGACGGCACCCTCACCATCGTCATCCTTTTGTTCATTTTGCTGGTGGGTGGGGCCTTTGCGGTGTTCGACGCCTCGGGGTTGTTCCAGTCGCTCATCGACGCCTTCTTGAGGCGCTGGGGCAACCAGCGCGACGCGGTGATCGTCGTGTTCGCCACGGCGTTCATGCTTCTGGGATCCATTTTCGGCATCCTCGAGGAAGTGGTGCCGCTCATCCCCGTCGTGGTTCTGGTGGCGCTCAAGCTGGGCTGGGACCGCAACATGGGGCTCGGGCTCATCTTGTTGCCGGTGGGATTTGGTTTTTCGGCGGCGTTGTTCAATCCGTTTACCATCGGTGTGGCGCAAAAGTTGGCCGGAGTGCCGTTGTTTTCGGGGCTCGACTACCGCTTTTTGATCTTTTTGGTCACCGAAGCCGTGTTGCTGGTGTTCTTGCTGCGCTACCGACGCAAGCTCGAGCGTGCTCCAGGCTGGATCGCCCCGGTGCCCGAAGTGGTTCAGTCGCCCGACACCCGGGGCCAACTCGCGCTGGCGATCGGCTTCGGCCTGCTGTTGGTGCTGATGATGGTGTTCCCGGTGATCGGCCTGTCGGACCTGTCGCTGCCGGTGATCGCGCTGGGGTTCTTGGTGTTGGCCTTCGTGACGGCGCTCCGCCGCGGGTTGAAGGTCGGCTTTGTCGGCAAGGTCTTCGTCGGAGGCATGGGCGGCGTGGCCCCGGGTCTTGTGCTCATTTTGCTGGCCATGGGCATCAAGCACATCATCGCTACCAGTCACGTGATGGACACGCTTCTGTTCCGCACGGCGGGCTTGCTGGAGGGGCAGGGGCCGCTGCCGGCCGCTGGCGCCATGTACCTGGTGGTGTTCTTTTTGCAGTTCTTTATCCCTTCGGCCACCGCCAAGGCCTTCTTGGTGATGCCGCTGCTCACCCCTCTGGGCGACCTGGTGGGCGTCACCCGCCAAACGGTGGTGCTGGCGTTCAACTTTGGCGACGGGTTCAGCCATCTGCTGTACCCGACCAACCCACTGCTGCTGATTGCCCTGAGCCTCGCCAACGTGGGCCTCGGCAAATGGCTCAAGTGGACCATCGGTTTGCAGGCGATCCTGTTTGTGCTCACGTTTGTGTTCCTGATGCTGGCGGCGGCGTTCCGATATGGGCCCGTCTGACCTCGAACTTTTCCCGGCGAGTTTTGAGGCCAGCCGCGAACGGCTGCTCGGCTGGGTGCCACGGCTCACCGAACGCTGGCCCGCCACCACTTGGCAGGACGTCGCGGTCGGCCCGAGCGGCGAACCGATGACGCTGGTGAAGGCTCAAGCCGCTTCCGATGCCCCGGGTCACCTGCTGATCCTGGTGGCGGGGCTTCACGGCGTTGAGGGGTACGCCGGTTCTGCCGTCACCGAGTTGTTCTTGCAGGAGTTTATGACCCAGGTTGACGCTTCGACCCACTCCGTGTGGCTGATCCATGCCCCCAATCCCACCGGTTGGCGGGAGCGCCGCAAGGCGAACCACGACAACATCGACCTGAACCGCAGCTTTGTGACCCGGCAGGGCCCCGGTGGCGAACAGGCCTTGCCGTCCAACCCCCACCATGACGATCCCGCGCTCAGGGCCTTACTGGAACCGCCCCGGCCCCAGCCCTTGTTGCCACAGGTGGCCCGCATTTTGCTCGCAGCCGTGCGCGGGCAAACGGCGGCGCTTACTCAGGCCCTGACGATGGGACAGTACACGAGCCCCCAGGGCCTGTACTTCGGCGGCACAAAAGAGCCCGTCGCCACGACCTCGCTCAAGCAGACCTTCGAAAAGGCCCTGACGAGTGCCGCTTCCGTGACCGTACTCGATTTGCACACCGGGTATGGCCCACGGAACACGCTGGCCGTGGTGAACAGCCGCTACGAACCGGTGTCGCCCGGTGATTGGGCCCGCAGGCTGAGTTGGCCGCTGGTACAGTCCGCCGACGGTGACAGCTTTTACGCCATCCACGGCGACATGACCGACTGGCTGACCTTGCGCCAGCAGCAATTGGCGCCGCAGAAGCCCTTTTGGGCCACCACACTTGAGTTTGGTACCTGGGGCGACGGCCTTGGGGCACAGATTCGCACCTTGAGGGCCAGCGTCAACGAAAATGCTGCCTATTGGAGGGGAACACCCGCCCAGAAACGCCGCTGGTCGGCCGCTTTGGCAGACCTGTACGCGCCGAGGTCCTTGCGCTGGCGGCGGGCGGTTGTGAGCCAGGCCCGGGAGTTGTTGCCACGCGTCTTGTCGCTCCATCCTCGTCTTGCATCCGGACTTCCCGCAACCTAGAATTGTTGGGATGGCGGGTTCCGTGCCGTTCCGTGTCTATTACCTCGACGACGAAGAAGGTCTGCTCGAAGTGTTCCAAGAAGCCTTCGACGACGACGACCGCGAGGTGAAGGTGTTCAGCAACGTGGAAGCCGCGCTCGACGCCGTTCGTAGCCAGCCGCCCGACTTGATGGTGCTCGATTACCGCCTCCCCGGCGCCAGTGGCGAAGAAATCGCACGTCAGATGGACCCAGCAATCCCCAAAGTGCTGGTTTCGGGCGACTTCCTCTGCTGCGACGACCACCCGGCCTTTGTCCGTGTGCTCGCCAAACCGGTTCCGGTCGCCGAGTACCTGGCGCTGTTCGCGTTGTTGCAATCTGGTCAGCTTTGACCGGGCCGGGGTAGACCAGGAGGCGGGGAATGCAGGCAGACTTGCAGCGTTTGGAGTTGGTTCTGGAAGGGGCCAGGCTTGGTTCCTGGGACTGGTGGCTGAAGACCGACGAAGTTGTTTTTGACTCCCGCTGGTGCCGCATGCTGGGGCTCGACCCTGCCACCACGCCGATGACGCTCAGTACTTGGGAAAACTTGGTTCACCCCGACGACCTGCCGGCGGCCTACCAGGATATCGAGACCTACCTGCAAGGCAAGACCCCGTTTTACGAAAACACCCACCGCATGCGCCACGCCGACGGCCACTGGCTTTGGATTCTGGACCGTGGACGCATCAGCGAGTACGGGCCCGACCGCAAACCGGTGCGTTTCACCGGCTGCCATTTTGAGATCACCGAGAGCAAGGAACTGCAGGCCCTTTCCGAGTCTATCCAAAAGATGGCGAAGATCGGCGGTTGGGAACTGGAAGTCGCGACTTCGACAGGCCGCTGGACCGACGAGACCTATCGCATCCACGGCCTGCCACCGGGGGCGACCGTAAACGCGGAGATCGGTATCGGGTTTTATGCTCCCCGTGACCGCGAGACGATCGGACGGCATCTGGAGCAGTGCATTCAGGGAGTCCCGTATACCGCCACGTTCGAGATAAAGGATGCGCAAGGTCGCCTGAAGTGGGTCCGGACCACCGGCGAACCTCTGCGGGACTCACAAGGCACCATTACGCGTCTGCGCGGCACCTTTCAAGACATCACCGAGCAGAAGCTGACCGAGGACCTCTTGCAAGAGGAGCGCTCCAAGTCGATTCATGCCTCGAAGTTGGCTTCGCTGGGCGAGATGTCGGCCGGCCTGGCACACGAGATCAACAACCCGTTGGCAGTGGTCCTTGGCAACCTGGAACTGCTCGGGCGCAGTGCCGACAACCCCGAAAAGTTCGCCACGCGGCTGGAATCGACCGTCAAGGCCGCCAAACGGATCGAAACCATCGTCGGTGGCCTCAAGCGTTTTTCGCGGCGCTCGGATGGCATTCCTCCGGTGCTGGCGAGGCTCGCTGATATCATTGACGATGCCGTGGTGCTCACCGGTGCCCGCGCCAAACGAAACGACTGCCATGTTGCTGTGCACTGCCCGCTGGACCTCTACCTGGTGTGCGAAGCGGTCGAGATCGAGCAGGTGCTCGTCAACCTGCTCAACAACGCCTTCGACGCGATCGCCAACCTCCCGACCCGCGACGTGTACCTGTCGGCGCTCAAGAGCGGCGATCAAATTGTCCTGAAGGTCCTCGATTCCGGTCCCGGCATTTCAGACGAAGTGGAGCAGAAGCTGTTCCAACCGTTTTTCACGACCAAGCCGCCCGGCGAAGGGACCGGGCTGGGGCTGTCGATCAGTCGCGATATTCTCGCCCGGCATGGCGCCACCCTAGCGCTCAACCGGGAGCAGGCGCAGACCTGCTTTGAAATCCGTTTTGCGGCGACGCCGTGAGGGAGGTAGTCTGATGCAAGTCCGGCTGACCCTTGTGGATGCCGCCTGTGTGCTCCTGGAACTCGGAGCGCTGCGCGTGGTCACCGATCCCGTTCTGGATGCCCCCGGCAGGCTTTACCATCACGGGTGGGGTGCCGCTTCGCGCAAGACGGGTTCCCCTCCGAACCAGGTGTTGCAGGGCGGGGCCGAGGTGCTTCTGCTAAGCCACCACCAGCACCACGACAACTTCGACGCTGGGGGTCGCGCGTTTGCCCAGACGGTGCCCTTGGTCCTCTCGACCCCGGCCGCCGCGAGGGCCTTGCCTGGCGTTGTGGGTCTGGCCCCTTGGCAAACCTACGCTGTCGAAACTCCGCTGGTCCCCGGCCTGAGAGTCACTGCGACGCCGGCCCAGCATCGCCCTGGCTGGCTACCCGAGTTCCTGTCTGGGCCGGTCACGGGCTTTGTGCTGGAGTGGGAAGGCCAGACCGACGGTGTCCTTTACCTGACCGGCGACACCGTGTACTTTGCCGGTATCGACCAGGTAGCCCAGCGGTGGAAGATCGGCACCTTGGTCGCGAATGTTGGTTCTGCGCAGTTCCGCTATCTCACGGGTCCTGGACGCTTCACCATGAACGCCCGCGATCTGCTGCGGGCAGTCGAAGTCCTGAAGCCCGCCCGGATCTTCCCGATCCACCATAGCGGTTGGAGCCATTTCCGCGAGCAGACCGACGCGCTGAAGAAGGCGCTCGAAGGCGTCCCGAGCTTCGCCGCAAAGACGATTTGGCTGGAGCCGGGGCGAGTCGAAAGTGAGGTGATAGAATGAATTGGTTCGTTCGGTTTGTTCTTCTGACGGCGCATGGTCTTTACCTCAAGTACGCCGAGAGAGCGCTTCAGGAGCACTATCCTCACATCGCGCGGCTCGCTGCGGCGCTTTCAGTTTCCGAAGGCATTCATGCCCTGAACTGCCAGAAGGTGCTCGCCGATCTCGGAGTCGCCCCCGCGCCGTACCACGACCCCAAGCTTTCCATCGCGGATACGCCTACCAACCTGAGTCACGCCTCGGCGGCCGAACTCGACGAAATCGATACACGGTATCCGGCTTACCTGGAGCGCATCAAGGTCGAGAACGTCACCGGGGCCATCGGTGTGATCACGCGCTCGTGGCAGGCTGAACGGCAACATCGCGACCTGATCGAAAGACTACGTCAGGGGTCGGGATTCCTGTTCGGCGTCATGGTCCAGGCCCTGGAAGCGCTGCCAGACCAGTACTACGTCTGCTCGTTCTGCGGTTCGACCCTCACCTGGTTGCCCTCAGACAAGTGCCCGATCTGCGAAGGCCCGGTCAGCCGCTACAACGAGGTTACCGACTGAAGCCTTCGGGCTCAGCAGACACCGTTCTGAGTTAATTCCTATTTACAGATCTTGGAGGTCCCGGTAAGATCACGTCATCTGCTAGACAGGATGTGACACGAATGGGGCGATTCCATAGACTTTGCTGGACGACTGTTTTTCTGATGCTCGCGATGGCGTTAGTGATCGAAGCGGAAACGCCTCCGCGCTTTGCGCTCGTGATCGGCAATGGCAGCTATGTTGAACTCGGCAAGCTGGCCAACCCGACCAACGATGCCAGCGACATGGCCGACGCGCTCAGGTCCATCGGCTTTCAGGTGGACTTGCTGCTCGATGCGAATGTCGTGGACATGCAGGATGCCGTGGTTCGGCTGGGCAACCGGTTGTCCATTTCGACCGAGGCGACCGGGTTCTTCTACTACGCCGGGCACGGGGTCCAGTCCAACTCAGCCTCGAGGCGCGCTAGCTTGGAAACTCCGCCATCCAGGCCATGGAATCCCACTCCGGTACGCCCCGTGTGCCAATCCGAGCCATCATGGTTCGAACTCTTGCAGGAGAACATCGCTCGGTTCCGCAAAGGCTGAAACGGCGATTGGCCCCCCGGGGGACGCCTAGACCTTGGCTCGGCGTGGTGGGCGTGTCAGGGTGACCGACTCGCGCCCAAGGATTGACGCCCCCCCGATTGAGTTGCTTGCCAGCAATGACAGCAACGAGTACCATGACTACATGGCAAGCACGATGACAATCCGCAATCTTCAGGATTCCCTGAAGCAGAAACTCCGCGTCCGGGCGGCACTTCATGGCCGGTCGATGGAGGCCGAGGTTCGCGAGATTCTTGCCCAATCTTTGGGTGATGAGGCAACTCTGACTCCCCAGACCGGAAGGTTTTCGCACTTGGTTGGGGTGTGGAAGGACCGGTTGACCACCGACCAGGTGCTCAGCGTCACCCGGGGCGAGTAAGTGGCGGAAACTCCCCCGAAAGGCTCAAAGATCCTGCCACCCAAAGTTTGAACCGAGTCGCCATTCGGTGTTACCGGGGGACGCCGAGATCGCCGCGCGTAAGGCCCGCAGGGCCGTCGCACGGTAGCTCGGCGTGGGGGGCGTGTGAGAAGGTTCGACCTTGGTCGAACTCAAAACACGGTGCAAAACTGACGCCCCCCGGCTCTTTGACGCAAGCAAAACCCACACAATCGCTGTTAGGGGTGGCAGAGGTAACCTATGCCATATTCCCCTTTGACTTATGACCGCGTGTTCCGCTACGTGTTTGGCGAACCCGAGGGATTTCCGCTGCTGACCAGCCTGATCAACGCCTATTTCGAGATCGCCAAACTACCACCCGTGGTGTCGCTTGAGCTTCTCAATCCCGACCTGGCACCGCTGGCCATTGGCGAGAAGCGCACTGTCCTGGACGTGCTGGTACAGGACGAAACCGGAAGGAAAATCAACGTCGAGATCCAGACCACCCGCAAGTCGGCCTACTTTGAGCGTAGCCTGTTTCATTGGGCGAGATTGTATGCCAGGCAGTTGGTCGAGGGCGAGAACTATGCCGCGCTTCGGACAGTGGTAACGATCAACTTCCTCGAATACGAGACCTCGAAGGAAGAGCCACCCATTCACCAATCCCGGTTGCCCTTTACAGACCACTTGGTCATCTTTCACGTGGAGCTCCCAAAACTGCTTCGCAGGAACACTGGCGACTTGAATTTCGCTGAGACTTGGGGCAAATTTCTGGAACAGCCCAGTGAAGACTGGACGCAAGCCCCAGGGCTTGGGCTGGTTCTGCAAGCCGCACAGCGCCGAATGGAGGAATATATGGCACTTACACCGCAGGTCTTGGGCGAAATCTACCGTGAACGCGCCCAGTTCGACGCCAACACCGAGAAGTACTTTGCTCGCAAGGAAGGCCTGGAAGAAGGCCGGGCTCAAGGCCTCAGCGAAGGCAAGCTGGAAGGCAAGCTGGAAGGAAAGTTGGAAGGAAAGCTGGAAGGAAAGCTGGAAGGAAAGCTGGAAGTTGCGCAGTTGATGCTGGCGCAGGGGATGCCCGTGGCCCAAGTGCTTGCCCTGACAGGACTCACGAGCAGCGATTTGGACCCATGACAGAGTTCAGCACCGACATCGTTGCCCGCATGATCGAAGACATCGCCCGCCTCAGCGCTCAGATTCTGACAGCCCGCCAGTTCGGCCTCGAGGACGAAGTACTCACCGAATTGGCCACCCTGGACGAGCAGGCCGACAAGCTTGACCCGGAGGCGCAAGCGAAGGTAAAGGCGCTGGTAGCGAGTCTGCGCGAGCAGCTTATTCTGTAGTTCGGCATCCTCCCAACGGCCGAGTTAAAAGCCGGGCGCTCGGCTGCGCCGAGCGCCTACAGTTGTCCGCTGGCGCGGTCAACTGTCACCTATGCGCTCCGTTGACGACACGGAGTTGAACCTCGCCAGCCCCCAACGGCCGGAGTCAAAAGCGGGCAGTGTCAAACGCGGCCCCGATGTTGAAGGCCAAATCACGGGGTGGCAGAGGGAAAGGGCGACGCGAACGTTACGAAGTACGTGAGCAGCGTCATTTCTCTCTGACGGGCCCCGGCGCTCGGCTGCGCCGAGCGCCTACAGTTGTCCGCTGGCGCAGTCAACTGTCACCTATGCGCTCCGTTGACGACACGGAGTTGCACCTCGCCAAAACTCCAACGGGACCCTGGGAACAATCTGCGGCGTCCGGGGCAGGCAATTGTCCCACTGCCCGCTTTTGGCTACAATAAGCGCCACCATGACAGCCGCCGAACTTCGCCGCAAATACCTCGAGTTTTTTCAGTCCAAGGGCCACGCCGTGATCTCGGGCAAGAGCCTCATCCCCGAAAACGACCCCACGGTGCTTTTCAACACCGCCGGGATGCAACCGCTGGTGCCGTACCTGCTGGGTGAAAAGCACCCGCTGGGCGTACGCCTTGCCGACGTGCAAAAGTGCGTGCGCACGGGCGACATCGACGAGGTGGGCGACCCCAGTCACCTGACCTTTTTCGAAATGCTGGGCAACTGGAGCCTGGGCGACTACTTCAAAAAGGACGCCATCGCCTTCAGCTACGAGTTCCTCACCAGCAAGGCTTGGCTGGGCATCGACCCCAAGAAGCTCTGGGTGACCGTGTTTGCCGGTGAGCCCGGGATTCCCCGCGACGAGGACTCGGCCGACATCTGGAAGAGCCACGGCATCCCAGCCAGCCGCATCAGCTACCTGCCACGCAAGGACAACTGGTGGGGCCCCGCCGGCACCACGGGCCCCTGCGGTCCCGACAGCGAGATGTTCTACGACACGGGCCGCGTGTGCGCCAAGGGCGACGCGTGCGAGGGCCCAGCGTGCAACTGCCGCAAGTGGCTCGAGATCTGGAACGACGTGTTCATGCAGTACAACAAGGACGCCGACGGCAAGTACGTGTTGCTGGCCAAGCCCAACGTCGATACCGGCATGGGCGTGGAGCGCACCAGCACGATCTTGCAGGGCAAAATGAGTGTGTACGAGACCGAACTGTTCGGCCCCATCCTCGCGGCCGTCGAAAAGGCCTCGGGGTACAAGTACGGCACCGACGAGGTACGCGACACCTACGTGCGCGTGGTGTGCGACCACGTGAAGACCAGTTGCTTCATCCTGGGCGACGACCTGGGCGTCAAACCCAGCAACGTGGGCCAAGGCTACGTGCTGCGCAAGCTCATCCGCCGCGCGGTCCGCAACGGCCGCAAGCTCGGCGTCTCCACCACCTTCCTCAAGATTCCCGCCGCCGCTGTCCTTGAGATCTACAAAGGCGTGTACGATGAGGTCGTCGGCCGCGCCGAGATGATTTTCGAAGAACTCACCCACGAAGAGGAACGCTTCCTCAAGACCCTCGAGCATGGCGAAAAGGAATGGGAGAAAATGCTCCCCGGCCTGCTCAAGAATCCGCAGAAAGTGGTCTCGGGCCGCACGGCGTTCAAGCTCTACGACACCTACGGTTTCCCCGTCGAGATCACCACCGACCTGGCCGCCGAAAACGGCATGACCGTGGACCGCGCCGGCTTCGACGAGGCGTTTGCCAAGCACCAGGAACTGAGTAAGGCCGGCGCGGACAAGACCTTCAAGGGCGGGTTGGCCGACCACAGCGAGATGACCACCGCGCTGCACACCGCGACGCACCTCATGCACAAAGCGCTCCAGATGGTTTTGGGCGACCACGCGAGGCAAAAGGGCAGCAACATCACCCCCGAGCGGCTGCGTTTCGACTTCAGCCATGATGCCAAAATGACCCCTGAGCAACTCGTTGAGGTAGAACGCCTTGTGAACGAGCAGATTGCCCGCAAGTTGCCAGTCACGATGACGCTGATGAGCATCACCGAGGCCAAGGCCCAGGGTGCCATGGCGCTGTTCGGCGAAAAGTACGAGGACACGATCAAGGTGTACCGCATCGGTGACTTCAGCATGGAAGTCTGTGGTGGGCCCCACGTCGAGAACACCGGCACGATGGGCAAGTTCAAGATCCAAAAGGAAGAAGCCTCGAGCGCGGGTGTGCGTCGCATCCGCGCGGTTCTCGAACTGTGATTCCCGACCTCGCCGCTTGGCAGTGGGCGCTCACCGGCACCTCGGGCTTCTTCGTCGGCATGGCCAAAACCGGCGTCGCTGGCTTGGGCCTCATTTTTGTGCCCATCATGGCCTTTGTGTACGGGGCGCGCGCCTCGACGGGTGTGCTGCTGCCCATGCTCAGCATGGGCGATGTGTTCGGCGTCAGCTACTACCGGCGCCACGCCGACGTCAAGCATCTGTTCCGGCTCGTCCCCTGGACCTTGATCGGGCTCGGGCTGGGCATTTGGCTCGGCGCCTCGCTGCCTGATGCGCTGTTCAAGAAGCTCATGGGCGCTCTGGTGCTCGTGCTCGTGGTGCTGATGTTTTGGCAGGAGAACCGCAAGGACAAGGAATCGGTGCCGACGGGGTGGTGGTTCCACGCGCTCGCGGGCACGGCGGCCGGGTTCGCGACCATGGTCGGCAACGCGGCCGGCCCGGTGATGAGCCTGTACCTGATTTCGATGCGCCTGCCCAAGAACGCCTTCATCGGCACTTCGGCGTGGTTCTTTTTGGCCATCAACGCGGTGAAGATCCCGCTGCAGATCATCTTCTGGAAGAACATCGACCTGTCGACGCTCACCATCGACCTGATGGCGCTCCCGTTCATCGCGGCAGGCGCCTTTGTCGGCCTCAAGGTGGTCGGCAAGATCCCCGAGAAGTGGTACAAGCCGTTCATCCTGGTCACCACCGCGCTGACTGCGGTCTTCCTCCTCCTGTAGTTTTCCCGAAACAAAGAAAAAGGCCGACCCATACCCGGGTCGGCCTTTTTATTTTGAGAACGAGCGGTCAGTCGATTTCCGAGACCGATTCGTCGGGTTCAGCGGTCCACTTCAGCTTGTCGAAGATGAAGAACACCAGGCTGATGAAGATACCGACCAGCGTCGCGAGCACCATGCCGGAAAGAGCGGTTCCGCCGACGTTGATCGACAGGCCCGAGATACCGACGACGAACACGATGGCCGACAGCAGCAGGTTGCGGCTCTTGGAGTAGTCAACCTTGGCTTCGACCAGCATGCGCAAGCCCGAGGCCGCGATCACGCCGTACAGCATCAGGCTGATGCCGCCGATGACCGGGGTGGGAATCGAGCTGATCAGGGCGCTGAGGTGACCAAAGAACGCGATGATGATCGAAATGACGGCGGCGCCGCCGATGACCCACACCGAATAGACCTTGGTGATCGCCATGACGCCCATGTTCTCGCCGTAGGTGGTCGTGGGGCAGGAGCCCGTGAAGCCCGACAGCATGGTCGACAGGCCGTCGCCGAGCATCGAGTTGTGCAGGCCAGGATCCTTGATCAGGTTGCGCTCAACGATGTTTCCGGTGACGAACAGGTGGCCGATGTGCTCGCTCATAACAACCAGCGACGCCGGCAGGATGATGAGAATGGCACCCAGGTCAAACTGGGGGAAGATCATCTTGGGGAAGGCGAACAGCTGAGCGGTGCCGAGGGCGGCAAAACTCATGACGTGGGCGTCGGGGTACACGGCGTTCAGAATGAGCGCGAGCACGTAGCCCGCTACCAAACCGACCAGAACAGGAACGGCGGCCCACACCTTGCGGAAGACCATCGAACCGACGACGACGACACCCAGGGTGAACATCGAGATGACGGTCATCATGGGGTCAATGACGCCCGAGGCGAACTTGTCGCCAAAGGCCATCGAGGCAGCCACGTTGGCCAAGCCCAGACCGATGAGCGAGACGATGGGGCCCATGGCGGCGGCGGGCAGCACGATGGAGATCCACTTGCGGCCGGCGAACCGGATGATGAGCGACACGATGACGAAGGCCAAGCCCGCGACCACGAAGCCGCCGGTGACTTGCGCGAACCCGACTTCAGCGCCGACGCCGCCGGTGGCGATTGACGTGGCCAGAATGGCACCGGTGGGCGCCAAGAAGGCGAACGACGAGCCGAGGAAGGCGGGGGCCTTTCCCTTGGTGACGAGGATGTAGATCAAGGTGCCGATACCGTTCATCAGAAGCACGAGCGACGGGTCGACAACCTGCACTTTCGCAAAACTATTGAACAGGATGGGGACCAACACCGATGCCCCGAACATCGCGAACAGATGCTGGAAACTGAGCGGGATCGCCTTCAGGATGGGAACCTTTTGTTCAACCTGGATGATCTCTCGAATAGCCATAGAAGCCTCCTAAGATTACAACTCTGCCGCCATGCTACGCCCGTTCTGTGCTGGCGTCAATGTAAATCCGAATTAATACGTTAAATCTATATCTAGAAACAATTAAAAGTCGTATCTCTCCCCGTGGACGCTCGGGGAGAATGCTGGTTTGCGCAGAAGTCCTCCTTGGGTTCTAGGGTGTGATGGCGTGACTGGGGTCATGCCTCCGGGTAGCGGGATCCGACCGGCACGAGCCAGCCGGGGTCTTGGTGATCCAGTTGTTGATCGGTTCGTGATCGCGCATCGAACGCCACACGTCTTCGGCCCTAATGGGCATGTGGGTCAGTTCGGCGTCGACCGCCTGCTGAATGGCGTTACCGAGGGCCGGCGCCACCGAAATCATGGGGTGCTCGCCCACGCCGCGGGCGCCGTACGGGCCGTCCAGTTGCGGGGTTTCGACGACGATGCTCTCGATCACGTCGGGGATGTCGCGCGAGGTGGGGATCTTGTTGTCGGTGAAGCTCGGGTTGAGCAGGTGACCCGCCACGTCGAAGATGTAGCCTTCGCAGACGGCTGTTCCCAGGCCCTGGATCATGCCGCCGATACACTGGCCGCGCACGATGTCGGGGTTGATCACCTGGCCCACGTCGAACACCGACGACACTTGCCTCACATGGAACTCGCCGGTGTGCGGGTCGACCTCGGCGATGACGCCGTGGGCGCCGTAGGTCCAGTCGAGCGCGGGGTTGCCCTGGCCGGTCTCTTT
This sequence comes from Spirochaetales bacterium, assembly GCA_037142615.1. Taxonomy (GTDB): domain Bacteria; phylum Spirochaetota; class Spirochaetia; order JABEVK01; family JABEVK01; genus JAIFLN01. The sequence goes on from JBAXAI010000043.1 coordinate 15,616, forward strand.
GTCGAGGTTGCTCAGGCCCTGCGCCACGTAGCGGCCGACGCCGATGAGAGGCCCGCCGATGGCGTTGCCGTCGGGGAAGGCATAGCCGATCGACATCGCGGCAAACGTGACGCCCGTCTGGGGACGGTGGCGCACAAACACTTTGGTGTCGTCGTGGTCGAGGTCGGCCGGTTGGGCCCGGAGAATCTGCCCCGCAACCTCATAGGCGTTCTTCAGCAGGTCGTCTGCGGCTAGGATGCAGGCGTTGCCCGACAGCAGCAGGCCCTTCGAGGCCACGGTCTGCCAGTCGTAGGGGTCTCGGTCGGTGTCTTTTTCGACGGTGACCTTCACCTGGTCGAGGCGGAACTTCAGGCGTTCGGCGACAATCTGGCCTAGCGCGGTGGCCGAGCCCTGACCCATTTCGGTGAGCGCGAGGTTGACGTTCACACTGCCGTCGGAGTTCATTTTGATGATGGTGGCGGTGGCCGTGAACGGCGGCATGGCTGGGGCCTTGTGGAGCGCCGCGATGCCCTTGCCGATCTTGAGGCCGGTGGCCTTTTCGCGGGCGAGCTCGTCGGGGGTGAGTTGGCCGTAGTTGATGGCTTGGGCCGCCGCGTCCAGACACTTCACGACGTTGCCGGTGTGTTCGGTGATCACCTCGCCGGTGAGCGTCACCGAGCCGGGGCGCAGAGCGTTCTTCAGGCGGAACTTGAGAGGGTCCATGCCGATGGCGTGGGCCACCAGTTCCATGTGCCGCTCGAGCCCCCAGAAGAACTCGACGTGGCCAAAGCCCCGGTAGGCGGTGCCGTAGGGTTTGTTGGTGTAAATGGTGTAGGCGTCGAGGTGTGCGTTGGGAATCTCGTACGGGCCGGCTGCAGAATAGCCCGACGCACGGGTGACGTTGACGGCGTAGTCGGCGTAGGCCCCGGCGTCCCAGTACATCCACATTTGCTGGGCAAGGATCTTGCCATCGCTGCTGACCCCGGTCTTGATGCGGTAGGTGAGCGCCGAGCGGCAGGGGAGAAGGCTGAACTCTTCTTCGCGGGTGGCCTGGAACTTGACGGGAGCGCCGCCAGCCTTGCGGCTGAGGCAGGCCACCAGCGGTTCGATGTGGATGCCTGCCTTGCCGCCAAAACCGCCGCCGACGTGGGGAATCACCACGCGCACCTTGTTGAGCGGCAGCTTGAACGCGTAGCAGAACAGGTTGCGTACCGTGAAGGGCGACTGAGCGCTGGTCCAGATGGTCACGTCGTCGCCGAGCTTCCACTGCACGATGGCGACGTGGGTCTCCATGGGCACGTGTTGCACCGAAGGGTTGGTGTATTCGCGGTCGATGATCCACTCGGCCTCTTCAAAACCCTTTTCGACGTCGCCCTTACGGAGCTTGGTGAGGTTGGCGATGTTGGTGCCGGGCATGGGCGTGAACGCGGCCTTGACGTAGTCGTACTGGCCCAGGTCGGGGTGCACCAGCGGGGCGCCTTCCTTCAGCGCGTCCATGTGGTTGAGGATGGGCGGAAGCACCTCGTAGGTGACCTCGATGAGGTCGACGGCCTTTTTCGCGATGGCCAAGGTGTCGGCGGCTACGGCGGCCACGGCCTCGCCAAAGTGGCGTACCTCACCCTTGGCCAGGATGTCCTTGTCGACGACGTACAAGCCCAGACGGTAGTCGAGTTCGGTGCCGACCAGCACGGCGCGGACGCCGGGCAGGGCCTCGGCCTTGCTGGTATCGATCTTGAGGATCTTGGCCCGGGCGTGCGGGCTCTTCTTCACCTGGGCGTGGAGCATGCCAGGCAGAATCATGTCGCTGGCGTAGATCGCCTGGCCGGTCATTTTTTCGAGGCCTTCAACGCGCGGGGCGTCGCGACCGACGTGCTTCAGCGTGGAGGGGTCTTGGTGGTCAAGCATGTTTGAGGACTCCCTTGGCCGAAGGCTGTCCGTCGGCCCCCGTTTGGCCCGAGACCTCGAGGACGGCCTCGATGATCTGCTGGTACCCGGTGCAGCGGCAGAAGTTGCCCTCAATGCCGTCTTTGATGTCTTCCACCGTGGGCTTGGGGTTGGTTCGCAGCAACTCGCGGGTCGACAGGATCATGCCCGAGGTGCAGAAGCCGCACTGCACGGCGTGGTGCTTGTGGAAGGCTTCCTGGATTCGGGAAAGTTGGCCTTGCTGAGCCTCGCCCTCGATGGTCTCGACCACCTTTCCGTCGGCTTCGACCGCGAGCACCATGCAGGCGTTGACGGTGCGCCCGTCGAAAAACACGGTGCAGGCCCCGCACTCACCGGCGCCGCAACCTTCCTTGGTGCCGATGAGGCCGAGGTCTTCGCGGAGAAAATGCAAAAGCGTCTGGCTTTCGGCCACGCTGCGGGCGTAGGCCTTGCCGTTGACGGTGAGTTGGATGGCGATCATTTGGTTTCCTCCCAGAGGCGTCGAAGGTAGGCTTCGACCATGAACAGGCGGTATTCCTTGGTGCAGCGGATGTCGCTGATGGGGCTGACAGCGGCCAGCGTGGCCTTCACCACGTCGTCGAGCGGCGTGTTGTCGGTGAAGCCTTCGACCAACACGGGCACCGGCGCGGCCGAGCTGACGCTGACGCTGAGCTTGCCGTTCTTGCGGGCCACGGCAACGCCGACAATGCCCAGGTCGTGGCCCGTGATGCGCTTGAGCTTGCGGTATTCGCCGCGGGTGCCTGCCGAGGCTGCCGGTACCACGATGCGTTCGACGATTTCGTCGGGGGCGAGAGCCGTCTTTTTGACGCCGGTGAAGAACTGCTGGAAGAGCAGGTCGCGAGTGCCGCGTACCGAGCTCAGGTGAGCGACGGCACCCAAACACAGGAGTGCCGGGGCCATGTCGGAACACGGCGAAGCGTTGACCACATTGCCGATGACCGTGGCACGGTTGCGGATCTGATAACTGGCCAAATCGTGAGCGCAGACGGCCAGGAGGGGGTACTCCCGGCGCACCCGTTCGTCGCGAAGCAAGTCATTGATGGTCGTCGTCATGCCGAGAACCAGCCCTTCGGCGGTCCACTCCAGGCCGCTGGGCTCGGCGAGGCGCTTGAGGTCAATGACAACCTCGGGCTTCACCGAGCCGGCCCGGATACCGGTCAGCAGGTCCGTGCCTCCGGCCAACACCTTGGCTTTGCCCTGATGCTCGGAGACCAGACTCAACAGTTGTTTGCGGCTCTCGGGAGCCGCGTAGCGGAAATCGTGCAGCATAGCGTTTCCTTTAGGCGGGGATTCCACCCCGGATGATGCGGGTTCCGGTTTCGCCCTGGAGGGCTCGTTTGAGGTTTTCAGCGTTGGTGATGACGGCCTGGTGGCCGCCCGCGGCCAAGTAAGCCAGAACGGCCCGGATCTTGGGCTCCATGCTTCCCTTGCCAAACTGGCCTTGGGCCAGATAGGCCTCGGCCTCGGCCACCGTGAGCGAGGTCAGCTCGCGCTGCGTGGGCTTGTTGAAGTCCAGACAGACCTTTTCGACCTCGGTGGCAATGACAAACAGGTCGGCGTCGATGGCTCCGGCGAGCAGGGCCGAGGCATAATCCTTGTCGATGACGGCTTCGACGCCCGAAAGCGTTCCGTCGGTTTCTTCCACCACGGGAATGCCTCCACCCCCGGCAGCGATGACGGTTTCGCCCTTGTCGATGAGCACGCGGATGATGGTTTCCTGGACGATACGCAGTGGGGCAGGCGAGGGGACCACCCGGCGCCAGCCTCGGCCGGAGTCTTCCATCACCGTCCAGCCGTCTTCGACGCGGTGCTTTTCGGCGGCGGCGGCGTCCATGAACGAGCCGACAGGCTTGGTGGGGTGGGCAAAACCCGGATCCTTGCGGTCCACGACGGTTTGCGAAATCAGAGCCACCGCCCGGTTGGGCATTCCACGCTTGCGAAACTCGTTGTACAAAGCCACCTCGAACATGTAGCCGATGGACCCCTGGGTGTTGCTGCCGCAGTAGTCGAGCGGGGCGGGGGGCAGTTCGGCCGAGCTGAGTTCCGACTTGCGCAGCAGAAAGCCGACTTGCGGACCGTTGCCATGGGTGAGCACCACCCGCCAGCCGTCGGCGATGAGATCGACGATGTGGGGCACCGTGAGGCGCACCGACTCGTACTGGTCGTACAGCGAGGTGTGCTGGGGGTCGCGGATGAGGGCGTTGCCCCCGACGGCGACGACGGCGGTGCGGATTGCGGTGCTCATGCTGTTGCTCCTTCGATGTTCCAGGCCCCGAGAAAACCCTGGGCCGCGTCGGTTCCCGAACTGTGTCCTAGCGCTGCCAGGGCCTCGACCGTGCTTGCCAGATCGTCGCGATGACCCAGCGCGGCCTGGCCAAAAGCGACCAGCGCAGCGCCAAAGCGGCCCCGGAAAGCCTCGGTGACAAAGGCCGCTGAGATCGCACCCGTCCGGGTCTCCCAGTCGATGTTCTCGGCGCGGACCGACAGGTCGCCCAGCCTTCCCTGCGCCTCCAAGCCGGCCAAAAATCCGCAAAGCAGATCGTCACCCGCCGGTGTGAGGCCGGGGCCGAGCCCGACAAGCTGCTCGACGGCCTGCCATTGCTGAACCGTCGAGCCGCTGGCCACCGCGTCTTGCAGGCGTCTCAAACCCGCGTTCAGCACCGACAGGTACAGGTTGCGGTCTGACCGAGCGGCCACCACGGCGGCGATAGCCTTTGCCGCCAACCTCAGCGTGGGGCGCGGGTCACGCTCTTTCGAGGCCGCACCCGCCGACCGGCTGTGGACCCGCTCGGTTTCGGGCTCGGCAAATCTGAGTCCGAGCGAACCGATGTTGAGCGTCACCACGTGACCGGTTTCCAGACCCGACTCGTCGAAGTTCAACCCCGGAGCCAGCACGGCTCGCGGGTGGGCCAGCCCCGGGTCGGTCACTACGGACACCAGAACCCCTGTTTCGGCCCGCAGGTTCACGGCGCGCGAAAACACGCTGTGCACCGTGAAGTTGCCTCCGGAGCGGGGGAACGACGAGCCCGCGCGGCAACCGCTCAGGCTAGCGACCCAGGTGTGCACGCACCAAGGCGTCCTTGATCGCCGCTTCCACGTTGGTTTTGCCCCATTCGATGTTGCGCCGCAACGCCACCGAAACCGTCGCCAGATCCTTCTGCCGCAACGCCGCGATGATTTCGAGGTGGTCGACGCAGGTCTGCCGCAGCCGCTCGGTGTTGGTAATGTCAGACCGGCGCACAAAATGAATGTGACTGTCGATGGCTCCCAGCGCTCGCACCAGCACGCGGTTGCCTGTGGCCTCGGCCAGCTCGCGGTGAAACCCCTCGTCTTCTTCGGCGGCTTTGGGCGAAAGAGCGGGCAAACCATCGCGCAGCTGCGTCCAACGGGCCTCCATGCGGTCGAGCACCGCGCCATCGACGCCGGCCCGGCACAGACGGGCCACCACATCCAGTTCCAGCACCAGGCGCACATCGTACGAGTCTTTGATTTCCTGCAAATCGAGGTCGCGAACGGTGTAGCCCTGGCGCGCGTTTTTTCGCACCAAGCCGCGCTCCACGAGCATGTTGAGCGCCTCGCGGACCGGGCTCCGGCTGACCTGGAACTCGGCGCAAAGGCCTTCCTCGGTCAGTCGATGGCTCGGCGGGTACTCCCAACCCAGAATCCGGAGGCTGAGCTGCTCGTAGATGTCCCCGCTCAGATTCACGATCATTGGAATACGAAGATCTTCACCGGCTTGCCGGGCCTTTCGTCGGATTCCTCGACGCTCGCGGTCAGTTTGAGCCCGGTTTTGGGCTCGTCGACCTCGACGCGGCCCGAGGCCCGCAGTCCGTTCTCAAACTGCACGATGCCGAACTGCAAGAACTTCTTGTTGTAGCCCTCGGGCAGATTCCACACCCTCGTCCAGGTGAGCAGGGTGCAGGGACCGCCCATTTCAAAGGTGGTCCAGTTGCGCTTGGTCACCGGGTCGCGCCGGGCGCCGCACTTGCGACAGATCATCGGCGCCGGGTAGTAGCTCGTGCCGCACTTGTCGCACGTGTACCCCAGAATCTCGGGGGCTTTCACGTCGTACATGCTGAAGTCAATCATGGCGTCCTCCTAGTCCTTGGCACAGATGACGGCGACGACGTTGTTACCGAAGCCACCGAAGTTGACCGACATCCCGTACTTGGGATCCTTGACCTGACGGCCTTCTTCGGCCTCGCCCCGCAGTTGACGCACCAGTTCGACAACCTGGCTGACGCCGGTGCCGCCCACGGGGTGTCCTTTCGACTTCAGCCCCCCCGAGGTGTTGATCGGCATGCGACCGGTGATCGCGGTTTCACCCTTGCGGGCGGCCAGGAACGACTTGCCACGCTCAAAAAAGCCGACTTCTTCGCTGATGGCGAGTTCCAGGATGCTGAAAGCGTCGTGAAGTTCGGCAAAGTTGATGTCGCTGGGCTTCAGGCCTGCCATCTTGTAGGCTTTTTCGCCGGCGATGCGCACAGCGTTGAGTTGAAGCGGGTCGGCCCGGTTGTGCACGCAATGCGTGTCGGTCGCGCTGGCCACTCCGGCGATGCGAACCGCCTTCTTGGCAAACAGCTTGGCCTTGGGTGAGTCCATGTTGACCAGCAGCAACGCGGCCGCTCCGTCGGAAACCGGGCACGTCGAGTACATGCGCAGCGGTTCGGCGATGTAGTTGTTCACCACGTCGGCCTCGGGACCATCGGCGATGGCCTCGACCGTGCAGGTGGCCTGGATGTGGGCGTACTTGTTCTTGGCCCCGTTGTCGTGGTTTTTCACGGCCAGAAGCGCCAAGTCACGCTCGGTCAGGCCGTACTTCTCCATGTACATCCGCGTGAACATGCCGCCAAACCCGGGTAGTGTCAGGCCCATGTTGTATTCGGTCTCGGTGTCGAGCATGGTCGATACGATATCGGTGGCGTTCCAGCCCGAGACCTTGCGCATGATCTCACCGCCGACCACCAGCACGACGTCGGCCATTCCCGACAGGATGGCCATCGTGCCCAATTTGACGGCGCTGGCCCCCGAGGCGGGACCGTTCTCGACCAGTTCGGCCGGAACTGGCTCCATGTCGAGGCGGCTGACCATGGACGACGCCACGGCACTTTGGTGACAGAACAGGCCCGACGCCATGTTGGCGACGAACACTTGGTCAATCTCTTTGCGGTGTTCCAGGAAGCCCGCATCCAACAGCGCGTCGGTGGCCGCGTAGGCCAGAACGTCTGCCAGATCGTACTCGCTGGAGTTGCCGAATCGGGTGTGCCCTATGCCGACGATTCCTACTCGGGGTGCCATACCTTACCTCTTGAAGCCGGGGAGCTGGGGATAGTCCGTCGGCATGATGAGCTTTTCGCACGACTTGAGGTCGGCGTCGGACACGGGGCGGCTGCCGGTGCACTTGATGTCGCGCACGGCATTCCAGAGCTTGCGGGTGAGCACGAAGGTGGGCACCCCGCCGAGTTCGTGGCGCACTTCGGGGAACTGGGCCGAACGGTCTTCGAGCTGGTATTCGATCATCCAGCGCTTGAAGCCGTTGGGGCTTTCGGCGACGATCCAGACTTCGTCTTCGCCCAGGATGTCGATGTGGTGTTCCATTTTGGCGGCGAACAGCTGGGCACCGACGCGCAGGCCACGCTTGATGGTCATGGTGTGCAGGCTCATGCCCAGGCCGGCGCTGACGTGGCGGCTGGTGACGATGCCGGCGATGACGCCGTTGATGGCGCCGACGAGAACGAACTCATTGGCCACGCGGTAGCGGTACCAGCCGAGGATTTCGGAGTACATGCGGGCCGCAACAATGTCGTAATAATCTGAAGGGACGCCGATGAGCGGGAACACGGTGCCCAACAGGGCTCCGACTTCTTCGCGGCGGGCTTCCCGTACCACCATTTTTTCGCCGCTGGCGAGGGTGATCACCTTGGCGGGGTAGGGCTTGAGCTCGATGGCCGGTGGCCTCAGTTTCTTTTCCATGTCGTCGATTGCCATATTCTTCTCCTTTTGAAGTTGCCTCTGTGGGCGTTAATTACTTGCGGATCGCTTCTTGGTGCAGCCAGGCGTTTTCGGACCCGGCGATGTCGCCGTACTTGGTCAGCTTGGCCTTGGCCTTCTTCTTCATCAGCTCTTCGTAGCGGTCGTCGTCCACATGGGCCACGATGCGGGCGATCGAAGCTTCGCCGTCGACGAACTTCCACGGGTAGCAACCGATGGTGGCCCGCTGGTTGAGCAGCAGGTCGATGTCGCCGCCGACGCACTCAGCGTGAATCAGGCCGACGTTGAACATCTCGATGTGCATGAGCTGGTACTTGTCTTCGGTGAACACCTCTTCGAGTTTTTTGCCGTACTTCTTTTGGAAGTGCGCGTCGCACTCCTTGGCCTGCTTGGGCATCCACTCGCGGATCTTGGTGTTCATGGGGTGGTCGGCCGAGCCGCAGTCGACACCGATCCAGCGTAGCTTTTTGCGTTTGGCCCACTCGGCAAACTCGCGGTCGGGACCCGGGTGCTTGATCATGTAGCGGATCTCGTCGGCGGTCGGCTGGTCCCAGCCGTAGTGGTGGTGGCCGGTGTGGATGAGCAGGATGTCGCCTTCTTTCACTTCGACGCGGTCTTCGACCATTTTCGAGGTGTAGACGTCGTAGTCGTCGCACACGTCGGACAGGTCGACGATGGCGCCTTCATGGACGAGAAAGTCCATGTCCAGACTGGCGATATCTTTCCCCGGCGTATAGAAATGAATCTCGCCGTCAAGGTGCGTGCCCAGGTGGTTGCTGTGCGTGACCACTTGGCCGTTGGCCCCGTTGGGCGCCAGGCGCTTGAAATACTGCACCTGCAGAGGAATGTAGGTGGGCCAGGGCGGCGTGCCGACTCCCAGCGGAATGGACAGATCGATGACTTTCACAAAGTGCTCCTTTGATGGGGGGTGGTGTAGCGTTCGGCGAAGGCCTTGAGCGCGTCTTGAAAGCAGTTTTCCGGCGGTTTGACCAAGCCGGCGCCGACCATGCCGATGCCGGGGGTTTTGTGCGCGATGCCGGTGTTGATCACGGGCAAAATGCCCTTTTCGACCACCAGCCGCACGTCGATGGCGGTCGGGGTGCCACGGAAGTCGAGCGCGGGAATCTTGTAATGCTCGCTTTCGGCGAGGGTGATCTCGTACATGCGCTCGGTGAAGGCGATGGCGTCGGCAGGGGTGCCGCCGACGAACTTGACGATGGCTGGGGCGGCCGCCATGGCAAACCCGCCGATGCCGGCTGTTTCGGTGATCACGGAGTCGCCGATGTCGGGGGCCGCGTCGGCGGCGGTGTAGCCGGGAAGGTACAGTCCTTCGACGATGCCTGCGGGACCGGTGAACCAGCGGTCGCCCAAGCCCGACAGCTGGATGCCGAAGTCGGTGCCGTTGCGCGCCATCGCGATGATGACACTGCTGCCCTCGATGCCCCGGGCCGCGTCAACGACGCATTTGCTGGCGGGCATCGACAGGTTGAGGAAGAAGTGGTCGTTGCCGTTGAGGAAGTTCAGCACCTTGGCGATGACTTCGCGCGGCCGGTCGAGCAGCACCAAGTGCGGCGCGAGCTCGCGGATCACCAGCGACGTGCCCGCGCGGTTGCGGTTGTGGCCTTCGTCGCCCATTTGGAGCACCTGCGCCAACAGGCCTCGCAGGTCGAGGGGCCCGTGGGCGGCCAGAGCCTCGCTCATCACCGGGGCCAAGTCGGTCTCGATCCACTTCAGGCGCTCTTGCACCTCTTCGCCGAATGCGCCGTAGCGCAGCACCTTGCCCAAGCCTTCGTTGAAGGTGGCGAAGGCCCGGTTGCCGTAGGTCTCATTTTCGAAGATCCACACGGGCATGCGGCTGGTCATGATGCCCGCCATGGGGCCCACGGCGTTGTGGTGGTGGCAGGGCTCGAAGGTGATTTTGCCCGAAGCGGCCAGCGCCTCGGCTTCCTCCCGGGTCTTGGCCAAGCCTTCGTAGATCAGGCCTCCGATGACCGCGCCGCGCATCGGGCCGGCCATGCGGTCCCACGTGATGGGTGGGCCGGAATGAAGCACCAGGTGCGAGTGCATACCGGGAACGACGTCGCGGGCCGTGCCGACACCGATGAGCATCGGTTTGCCCTTGAGGATGCGGCTCACGGCCTCGGCATTTGCCTCCTCGACGTTCACGGTGGAATGCGCCGCGATTCGGTCGAGCGCGGCAAGCAGGGCCAGGTCGCCACCGGCCGGCGGGCGCCAGTCGACCTGAACCACCGGCACCTCGTGCGCGGCGAGGGTCTCGCCAAACGAGGCCAGGCCGAGGTTCACCACCTTGAGCGGGCTCTGAAACAGGTTGAGGACGGCGTTCATCGGGTGGTCCCCTTTTCCAGGATTCTCTTGGCCAGCATCGAGGCCTGGTAGTTCGACGGCATCACGACGACCCCGGCGGCCTCGAGTTTGGCCCTTTGGCCGGCGAGTCCCTGGTAGTCGCCCTCGGTGCCGGTAATCGAAGCCACGATGGGAAGGTAGCCCCCCCGCTTTTCGGCAGCGGCCTTGGCGGCAATCAGCGACCCGACCAGCGCCCCGGCGGGGTCACGGTGCGAGCCGTAGCCGAGAACCACGTCAACGAGCATCACGGCGATCTCGGGGTCGTCTACTTCGGCGTCGATGCGGTCGGTTCGGGTGCTGGGGTCGATCATGGGATGAGGTCGGCCGACGGTAAACACGTCGTCACCCAGATCGACCACCGTGTGGCCGACAGATTTCTGCGGATCGGGTGGCACAAAGGCCGGGTCGGTCTGGTTATTGGACCACACCGCGCCGGTCAGACCGTGCAGGAGCAACCACGCTTCGTCGGCCAGGGTTCCGCCGGTAAAGTACCCGCGGATATACTTTTGCGTCTTGGAAAGGCGGGCGGCCTCGCGGCTCGCCAGGCGTTCCAGTTCCTGGGCAGACGAGGCCTCGGGCCCGAGTCCCGCCGCCATTCTCGCGGCTTCTTCCAGATTGCTGGCCCAGCGGATCAGCGGGTGTGCTTTGGCCTTGGGGTCGGGCTTGAGCCCGATGAAATGCACCACCGACGGTTTGCCGGCCTTTTCGAGCGCGGCAAGCACTTTGTCGGCCACAGCGCGGGCCGGCGGTTTGCTGACGACCACCAAGCTCGTGGTGGCGGGGTCTGCCGCCAGAGCTTCGAGCGCGGTCAGCATCGTAAGCCCGCCGACTTTCTCGTTCTTGAGGTCGCGGCCGCCGGTGCCGATGGCTTGGCTCACGCCGATGCCGTAGCGGTCGAGCAGGCAGCTGACTTCCTGCAGGCCCGTGCCAGACGCGGCGACGATGCCCACTTTGCCTCGGCGCACCACATTGGCGAAACACAGCGGCGAACCGTTGACGATGGCCGTGCCGCAGTCGGGGCCCATGACCAGGAGGCCCTTGGTGCGGGCGAAGGTTTTGAGCTCAATTTCTTCTTCCAACGGCACATTGTCGCTGAACAGCATCACGTGGAGCCCTTTTTCGAGCGCCTTCCGGGCTTCGCGGGCGGCGTAGGCCCCGGGCAGACTGATCACGACCAGGTTGGTGCCTTCCTGAAGGGCGAGGGCCCCGGCCAGGTCGCGCGGCTGGGCGGCTTGACCGGCTCCGGTGGCGCGCGGAGCCGCCTTGCGGACGAGCAGCGCCTCGGCGGACTTCACGGCGGTGTCCATTCCGGCGTCGTCGGTCTCGAGGGCGATCACCAGGTCATTGGGCCCGGCAAGGGCCAGACGATCGGCGTCGAAACCCGAAGTGGCCAGCAGGTCGCGGTTCATCGGGGTGCCCAGCGTGACGGTCGCCTGGGTAACCCCGGCCAGGTCCTGCAGCTCCTTGCTCATCAGCATCAGGAACACGGAATCGTAGTAGGAATCCTTTTTGACAATGACGTTCTTCATGAATACGTCAGGATATACCCGATTGTATACAAGTCAAGAGAAATGTTGAGCCCTATGAATTGGGGGCCTCAGCCGAGGGGAACGCCGTAGGTTCGCTCCAAGACCGCTGGGACAAGAACCTCGGCGGCCGGCCCGCTGGCGATCACCTTGCCCCCGCTCAGCGCAAAGGCGGTGTCGGCCACCAACCTGGCAAAACCCAGGTCGTGCGTTGACAGCAGAATCCCGCGACCGCTGGTAGCCAGTTGGCGCAGAGCGCTGCCCACCGCCCTCACGTGGGCCGGGTCGAGCATGGCCGTGGGCTCGTCGAGCAGCAGCCACGGCGCGTCTTGAACCACGCAGCGCACGAGCCGCACCAACTGGAGTTCGCCCAGCGACACCTCGGTGACGGGGCGGGTTTCGAGCGCCTCGAGCCCCAAGTCGGCAAAGGCCCGCCGGGCTGCGTCGGCATCGTCGGCGCTGGCGAACGAAAAGGGAGCCCGGCGGTGCGCCGAGCCAAACAGGGCAAACTCCAGGCAAGTGAACGCGAAGGGGACCCGCTCGGCCTGTGGCAAGAACGCCAGCGTCCGGGCCCGCTGCTGGTCGGTCAACGACGCCAGTGCCCTCCCGTCGGCGTGGGCTTCGCCCCGGGCGGGGCTCAGGCGTCCGCAGGCCAGCGACAGCAAGGTTGATTTGCCGCTGCCGTTGGCTCCCAGCAAAACGGTCACCTGGCCGGCTTCCACGGTCAGTGAAATGTCTTCGAGCACGTTGCGGGTCGAAGTGGCGTAGCGGAAGCTGACGCCGTGCAGGTTGAGGCTCACCGTTCGATCCGTCCCCGGGCCAGGAACCCGACAAAGGCCAGCGCCCCGAAAGCCGACACCGCCGCGCCCAGCGGCAACTCGCCGGCGAAGCTCGCCCGGGCCGCCACGTCGCACAAGGCCAAAAAGCCGGCTCCCAGCAGCATCGACGCCGGGACCGAGAACCGGGCTTGGGGACCCACCAGCGCCCGGGCCGCGTGGGGTACC
>JBAXAI010000044.1:0-27829 GCA_037142615.1 Spirochaetales bacterium
CGCTTCCCCAGCGCGGCCAGGCCAGTGACGCTCAGGTTGCCCGTCAGCGGTGTCGTTGCGCCAACCAACCCCGCCAGGCTTGCCGTCCCTGCCGTTCCCGCATTCACAGTCAGCGCCACTCCGTTGTCGATGGCTTGGTTGACCGTGACGTTGGCGCCGACCGGCGAACCCGCCGCGTCGGTGGCGTCGAGGCTGAGGTTTTTGGCATTCTGGTTGAGCAGGCCGGTGAAGGCGATGGTCGCTGCCTGCGTACGCACGGTCACGTCGTTGGCCGAAAGCTGCAGCGTGCCCGTTGGCGTGGCGTCCCAACTCTGACTGCCACTCGTCCGGTACAGGGTAGGAGCCGAGGCACCCGTGAGTGTCGCAACCGGAAGGTGCCCGCTGGGGTCGGTCAGAGTCAGGGCAACCGAGGTGGCGCCGGGGCCACCGGCGTTTCCGATCCCGTTCAGCGCGGCTTGGTTGGTCTGGATGGTCAACACTCCCAAGCTGGAAACCCCGCCTAGGACGCCGCTCGCCGTCAGCTTGCCCTGGTCTCCCGAAGGGCCGGTCTTCACGGTGAGAGCTTTTCCGGCCCCGCCGGTGCTGTTGAGGGTCGAGCTGAAACTGACCTGGGCGTCGGCGGCGAAGGTCACGGCGGTGCCGGTCTGCACCGTGACCCCGGTGGCCAGGAGGACGGGTCCCGTGACGCTCACGTTGTTGGCGGCCAGGTTGTCGGTGAACACGTCACCGCGCAACGTCACCGAAGTGTCACCCCGCAGCGTGACGGTGTTGATATCGTTCTGCCCCGACACGCCGATCGGCCCGACATCCAGCGTGGAGGTACCGGCGTTGAGGTTGACCGTCTGCTTCGTCCCAGGGTTGCCTTGCACACCGGCTTGGGCAGAAATGGCCCCCGCCGTGGTCGACAGCACCAGGTTATTGGTGCTGCCAAGGGCTAGCTTTCCCGTGTTGAAACTCAGCGGCGCCGATGAAGTGCTGAAGGTGGTAGTCGCGCCGCTGGCGATCACGAAGGTGTTGCCAGCAGCGGCGCTCCACCCTTGCGTGCCCGTGGAAGCGTACGTGGTCCCCGAGAAGGTGGCAATTGTCGTTGCGCTGCCGGCCACCGACAGGGGTGCAGCGGTGTTCCCGACACTGGCGCCGAGCGACAAGGCTCCCCCGGCGACAAGGCTCAAGGTGTGGGTGTTGGCCGCACTGTCGTTGATGGTCGAACCCGAGGCGAGTGTGATGCCGCCGGTTCCTGCCGAGGAGTCGATCGCCACGTTGCTCTGCAGGGTGACGGGCCCTGTGATGCTGACACCGAACGCCCCGACATTGCTGGTGGTCAGGTTGCCGTGGAGGGCGATCCCATCCAAACCGTTGAGGGTGATGGACTTAAGGGCTGCCGTAGACGCCCCCAGGGCAATGGTTCGGTTGGAGGCGACCCCCGACGAGGTGTCGAGCGTCAGCGACTCGGAACTTGTGCCAGCGACGCCACCGAGGAGCGAGAGGGGCCCCTTCGAGTTGACCGTCAGGTGGGCACCAGCCGCGTTGAGCTGGATCCCGACCGTGGCGCTTCCGAAGGTCAGTGTCGCCGTGCTGAGGTTGGTCACTGTGCTCGCAGCGTTGAAGACCAGATTGTTGCCTGCCGCCGCCGCCAGGGTTGTGGCCCCAGCAAAGGTCTGCGCCGTCGAACCGACACCGAACACGACCTGGTTCGACGCGGTGACGCTGGACGTGCCCGCCACTCCGGCGGCAGCCGCGCTCGCGCCCACATTGCCGCCGAAGGTCGCGGTGTGGGCGGCGATGGTCAGGGCTCCAAGCGCCTTGGTGCCGCCAAGCACTCCGCCGATCGTCAGGTTGCCCGTCGCGCCGGCCGAAACGGTGAGGCGCTCCGGCGTGGCGTTGTTGGCGTCGAGGGTGCCCGAGAAGCTCACGTCGTCGTTGGCCGCGCCGTTGGTGGTCAGCGTTGCCGTGAGCCCGGCTCCCGTCCTTAGGACGACGGGTCCGGTGAAACCCAAGGCCGGGCTGGTTGTCGTCGTGGTCGAGGTGTAGGTACTTCCGTTCAGATTGGTGGCGGTCGTCGCTGTGTAAGCCTGTGCCCCGTTCGTAAACACATTGTTCACACCGATCGTGGTGCCTTTGGCCGTGAAGGCAGCCAACCGCTTGAGGGCGCTGCCCCCGGTCGCGTCGGTGCCGACGACCCCGCCGACGGTGACCGTGCTCCCCGAACCTGCGCTGGCATCGAGCGTGAGCGTTCGGGCAGCCACACCGTCGCTATTGATGGTACCGGTCACCGAAATCGCGTTTCCAGCCACGTTGCCCGTGGTGATGGTCAGGTTGGCGGCCAACGTCAAGTTACCGGTGATGGTGACGGTATTGCCCACGTTGGTATCGGTGGCGAGGTTGCCGTTCAAGGTGACGCCGGTGACCGCGTTGCTCGTCAGGGAAATGGCGTGGATGTTGGCCGTCATCGCACCGGCCGTCACGGTGCCGGTTCCCGAGGCAGTCAGCGTGACGTCTTCCGAGCTCGATCCGGCGATGGCCACGGTGGCGAGATTTCCGGTGCCTGTCGTCGTGGCGTTCAGGTTCGTCCCGGCGGACAGCAGGACGGGATTCGTCGTGGTGGCGCCCAAGGTGAGGTTGGCCGCCGCCGCGAAGTTCACCGGCGAACCCGCCTGCAGGAAGACTTGCCCGGTGGCGGCGTTGGTGTCGTACGACTGCGCACCGCTGGTCCGGTACTGGGTTCCGGTCAACTTGACGGCGGCAGTGGCCGTCTTGTCGTACCCGAGCACGGTCACGGTGGCGGCTCCAACCGCTGGTGCCGAAGTGCCGATGTTGGGCAAGGACAAGTCGTTGCCGTGCACGGTAAGCGCGTTGAGCGCCAGTGACGATCCGATGGGGCCGGCGATTGTCACCTCGTTGTCGAGTGCTGAGGCCGAGTTCACGGTCAGGCTGTGCGCAGAGCCGGAGCTGTCGACCTTGCCCGAAAAGGCCAGCGTCCGGAGGACCGTCGGGGCGGTAATCGACACGGTGGCATCGGCGACCAGCAAAACGTCTTTGCCAAGGGTGAGGTTGGCGTCGACGGTAGAGACCAGGGGGGAAGCCGCACCGTTGAGCAGAATCGACCCTGCGGGAACCAGCGACAACGAGCCACCGGTGGAGGCCAGCGCCGCTGTCACCGTGATATTGCCTGCGCCGGAAATCGCGCTGAGGTTGCCAGCCACGGTGCCATACAGCGCGTAGCCCCCGGCCGAGTTCAAGCTGACGTTGCCACCGCTGACCAACTGCACCGCTGTGAGCGTGTTGCTGGCGCCATTGGTCGACCAGTCGATGTGGTTGTTGTTGGCCGTGAGCTTCACCGAGGTGCCGGCGACAAGGGCGCCCACCGACTGGGTCACCGAGTTCGGGGTCCCGGCGTTCATTTGGAAATCGAGGGTGCCGGTGGCGGTTCCCGACTTCAGGGCGACCACATTGAGGTTGGTCGGCGCGGCCAGGTAGGCGATGGCTCCGGCACTGTTGGCTGCCCCCGCGCTGGTCTGGGTTTGCAGGTCGAGCGACCCCGAGGTGTTGGCTACGGTCGCCAGCGACACGTTGGCACCAGCGTTCAACTGGGTCCGCACCGTGAGCAGGTTGGCCGGGCCAACATTGATGGCCTTGGTCTGACTCACGGCTCCGGTGGTGGTGAGCGCAAAATCCTGATTGGTGGTGGTGACACCGTCATTGGCCAGGTTGACCACGTGATCCACCGACACGGCCCCCGTGGAATACACCGACACGGCGCCCAACGAAGTGTTCACCGCCAGCTTCGCCAGGGCGTTCGAGGTATTGGGCAGCGCAAAGCCGGCCGCCGAGGCCCCGACCAACTCAAGGCCTCCGGTGGTGGTAATTTGCCCTGGCGCAGTGCCGGTCTGGGTCAGACCACCGGTACCCGTGTTCAGGTACACCGTGCCCGAGCCCGCCACGAGCGACTGCGAGAAGGTCAACAGGCCGTTTGAGGTCAGCGCCACGTTCTGATTGCCAGAGGTGACGCCGCTGGTGGCGCCGACGGTACCCACCGTGAGGGCCCCTCCGGTGACAAACGTCAACGTCCCGCCGGTAGTGTTGGTCGCCAGGAGAGGCACCGCGTTGGCGCTCCCGAGCGACAGGGCCGTTGAGTAGCTACCCGTCACCTGAAGCCCGTTGGCCGTGAGGGCGGCCGACTCGGTGATGCCTCCATCGGTGGTGTTGGCCAAGGTGATCAGGCCGGTGCTAGAGGTTCCCGCAGTGACGGTGGCTCCCAAGTTCAGGCCGTGCACCGAACTGAAAGTGACATCGCTGTTGTTGCCCGCTCCCGACGAGGTCGTCGACACCGCCCCGGACACGCTGAGGACCGAAGCGCCCGAGTTGGTCACCGACAAGGCCGCGCTGCCTCCGGCGTGGCTGGTGGTGAACCCCGCGACGGCCGCGACCGCGTTGGAGCCAGTGCCCGTCGCGACCAAGGTGACCGCATTGCCGGTGGATCCGGCGACCTGATCGACCACGAGCGAGGTGTTGAGGGCCTGCGAAACGGCACCGGTCACGTCGGCAGCACCCAGACCCAAAGTGAGCCGTGCCCCGGCCGCACTCGCGGTGATGGTGCCCAAAGTGACCGTACTGGCCGTTTGCAGCGTAACGGCCGAGCTCGTGGCGTTGGTCGTGGTGAGCGACGCCTTTGTCAGGTCGAGGGCCGAACCACCGGCGTTGACAACGATCGCGCCCGAGCCGGCGTCCCAGGTGACGGCAGAGGTGGTGGCCGACACCGCGACGCCTTGCACGCTGATCGAAGCGGCAGTCAGGTTGCCGTTGGTGTTGACCGCTCCGGCGGATACGGCCGAAAAAGCGCCGCCCGCCGACACCACGCCGTAGGTGATGGCCCCCGCGTTGTCCACCGTGATCGGATTGGCCCCGGTGTTGGCGAGGGTGACGGTACCGCCAAAGGTGTTGGCGGCATTGGTCCACGAGAGGGCATTGGCACCCCCGGTGACGTTCGTTGTCCCCGTGACGGCCAACTTCCAGGTACCCGCCGCGTCGGCCAGCGAGGCCGGCGTGGTGGTGCCCACCGTGAGGTTTCCGCCCGCCGCCAAGTCCGACAGCAACGACCCACCTTGGGCAACCACCAGATGGTAAAAAGGATCGCTCCCGGACTTGATGGTCGCCCCCGCCGAGGTCAGCGTGAAGGTCGAAGCTCCCGCCGTGAGCGCGAAGGTGCCGCTCGAGCTGTCCCAGTTCCCCGCGATCTGGTGGTTAAGTGCCCCCGCCACCAAAGTGCCCTGGGTCAACGTCAAACTGCCGGTCACCGTGAGGGCCTTGGCCGGTGTCACAGCATCACCGGGGGCCGACTTCGACAGGGTGAGATTCTTGAACGTGTAGGCGCCTATTGCCCCGGTTCCCAGGGCTGCGGCTCCTGCCGTCCCGTTGGAGAGCACCACAGTTCCGTTCGCTGGGGTAAAGCTCGTGACAGTGAAATCCTGACCCACGGAAACGGTTTCGCTCCCCGTCGAGACCAACGTGCCAGCACCCGTCAGCGTACCGGTCACCGTCAACGGCAGGCCGTTGGTGCTGAAGCTCACCGAAGCTCCCACGGTCAGGCTGGACGCCACGAGCCCCAGCGAGGAGCCGCCGATCGTCTTGGTGGTCGCCCCCCCGCCGTTTGCCAGCGTGACCGCGCCAAGATCCTGCAGGTTTCCAAACGGCGTGTTCAGGTCGGTGAAGGTGCCGGTGGTCACGGTGCTGCCACCAAGGGTCAGGGGTCGGCCGTTGTTCACGTACAAGCCCGTGGCGGCGATGTTCAGGTCATGGAGGACCGTGAGGGACGAAGCGGCCTGGGGCGTCACGGTCTTCCCGGCAGGAATGGTGAGATCGTACAGGCTGAGGTTCCCGGTGACGTTGCCGCCGAGCGAAACGTTCTTGTTGTTGAAGGCCAGCGATCCCGCTGTTTGGCTCACGGCTCCCGAGACGACGAGGGTACCCCCGGCGGCGGTGCTGTCCCACGTGACGCTTCCACCCGAAACGGCCAAGGACGCGAGAGTCTGCGCCGAACTGACCCCCGTCTGGGTAAAGGCTCCGGCGCTGACCGACATCGCTCCGGTCGCAAAGGCCGTCGCTCCGGCGGTCAGGCTACCACCGCTGACAGTCACCGTGGCCAAACCGGCATTCAGCGCCGCCGCCAAGGCCAACGTTCCCGACTGCACGTCGAGCGACGTGCCGATGGTCATCGCTGCGGTCGAAGTGGCGGTGCCCGAGGCCTTGTTCACGACGACGTTTTGGAGTGTGGAAGTCGAGAAATCGAGGCTTTGGGCCGCCGTTCCGGTGAGGTTTAGCGTCCCGGCCCCCGAGAAACTGAGCAGCCCGCCGGTCTGGGTCAAGTTCGACTCCAGAGCAAGGTTGTTCGCGCCGAGAGCCAGGGTGCCGCTGGTCAGGGTGAGGGCGCCCAGAGGCGTGGTGGCCCCGAGAGAGGCCGAGGCCGTCCAGGTGCCGCTGCCCAGAACCAGCGTCAGGCCATCCACGCCAGCAACGGCGGCTTCGAGGACAGCCCCCGACGTGACATCGGCGTTGGCCGTGGTGAAGGTCGGAGTGGTGCCTAGGAGGATCGGACCCGCCAGCGCGATGCCGGTACCCGAAGTGAGCGAGGTCGTGTAGTTGCCGCTGAGCGTGGTCGAGGTACTGGCAGCCGAGCCTAGCGTTTGTGCCAAGCTGGAAAAGACCGATTGCAGGGTGATCGTTCCGCCTGCAGTGGTATCGACTGTCACGGCACCCAGGCGGGCCCCGTTGCTGCCGAGATTGCCACCGAGGGTCGTGGCGCCGGTTCCTCCGTGAATGGTCAGATCCATCCCGGTTCCGGTCACCCCGGAGAGTCGGACCCGGCCCGTACCCGCCGTCGCGCTGAGCGTGGTCGCCGAGGTCAGCGCTGTCGTGGTGGTCTGGAAGTCGAGCGTGCCCGTCGTGGCGGAAATTGCTCCGCCCAGGCTCTTGGAGCTCGGTGCGGTGGCCGTAGCGCCGGCACCGAAGGTGAAACCAGCAGGAAGGGTGAGAGTCCCAGTGTTGAGGAAGGTGACCGCGTTCGCCACGCTTCCGCCCGAGGTCAGGCTGAGGCTGAAGGCGTTTCCCAAGGTGGTGAGCGAGGTGGCAGACAGCGCAGTTCCCGAAAACGCAATCGAGCCCGCGGTGTTGTTCAGGTTGACCGTTGCGATGACCGACGCGGGAGGAGTCACCGAGACCGCCCCGCTGGCGGCCACGGTCAAGGTTGTCAGGCTCGAAGCCGTGAAGTCTGCCGTCTGTGCCGCTCCATCGAGGGTGACGGTTGACGCGCTGGTAATCCACCCAGAGGTTGGCGTGACATTTCCTGCCACAGCCAAGGTTTGCGCCCCCATGGCCAGGGTGCCGCTGGTGAGAGCCAAGTTTCCAGCCAAGGTGAGGCTCCCCAAGGCAGACACCGTATTGCCGCCCCCTGCGGCAACCGCAAGGTTCCCCAGCGTGAACCCGGCCGTAAGGTTCGCCGTCGAACCAACACTCAGCGTCGAGTTGGTCGCAGTGCCGCCGAAGGTTCCGGACAGCGCGACGTCGCCTGTGGCCGTGATGGTGTTTACGGCCGTGTTGGTAATGGTGCCGGTACTCGTCACAGCGCCCGAGATGAGGTCGCCCGACGTGTCGAGGGTGCCGCCGTTGCTGAACGAGGCGGTCGTCAGAGTCCGGCCCGCCGGCAGGATCAGGGTTCCAGCGGTGATGGTGGTGGCCCCCGAAGTGGTGACGTCTGCGCTCATGGTCAGGGTTCCCGAGTTGACCGTCAGCGTCGTGATCGAGGTGCCGCCCAAGCTGACCTTTCCGGTGGTCGTGATCGCCCCCGCGACCGGGTCAGTTACTACGATGCCCGTCGCTCCTGCTCCTCCGTTAATCGTCACCGAAGTTCCTACCGTCAGCGTCCCGACCGTCCCGCCCGCTCCGGTCGCTGTCACCACCCCGCTGGTCGTGGTGATCAGGTCCGCTGTCCCGGCGTAGGTCGCGAAGCTCAGAGTGTTCCCCGCCAGCGCGATCGTTCCGCTGTTGGTCACCGCTCCGCTGGCCGTCAGGTTGCCGCTGGCCGTCAGAGTGCCGCTGTTGTTGAGCGTGCCTATCCCGAGGCCCTGGAGCGTCACCAGTCCCGTTGTCACCAGGTTTCCGGCCACCGCGTTGGTCACCACGATGCCCGTCGCCCCGCCGTTGATCGTCGCACCGGTGGTCACCGTCAGCGTAGCGATCGTTCCGCCGGTTCCGGTGGCTGTCACCACCCCGCTGGTGGTCGTGATCACATCCGCTGTCCCGGCGTAGGTCGCAAAGCTCAAGGTGTTCCCGCCCAGCGCGATCGTCCCGCTGTTGCTGATCGCGCCGGCCGAGGTCAGTGCCCCGCCGAGCGCCAAGCTTCCGGCTGTCACGGTAACGGTGGACGCATTCACGACTCCGCCAAGCGTCAGCGACCCGCTGGTCACTGTCAGGGCTCCAACGGTTCCCGCAGGGACAGACACCACCCCGGTGCTCGTCAAGGCTGGAGCCAGCGTGTAGGCAGCGGCCGTCACGGTTAGTCCCGCGCCGCCGTTCAACGCCACCGAGGTCGTGACAGTCAGGTTGGCGATCGTCCCGGTCGCGGTGATCGTCCGGGCCGTGGCCAACAGCGTTCCGGACACGGAGATCGCACCGGCGGTCAGGTTGTCGACCAGCGTCACGCTGCCACCCACCGACATGGCGCCAAGGTTATTCCCTGCACTGGTCAGGTCCGTCGTGCCGCTGAGAGTGAACGTCCCCAGGCCCTTGGTGAAGCCGGCGGCGACCAAGGTGGCCGTTGCGCCGCTCACCGTCACCGTCTTGCCTGCGGTCTGCCCGCTGGCATCGATCACACCCGAGGCGCCTTCGGTCAGCACGCCCGCACTCAGGCTGTTATCTCCTGTGGTCAGGGTCACTCCGGTCACGCCTAGCGTTCCCGACACGACGACATTGCCGGTCATCGTCGTGGCACCCGTCACCGTCAGGTTGTTGAAGGTATAGGCTCCCAGGCTCGAGGTCCCGCTGAGGGTCACCGTCGAGGCGCCCTGAGTGAAGGAACTCGGTGCGAAGGTTCCGCTGTCGCTGATCACGCCGCTTGTCACCGTCACGGTACCGTCTAGGTTGGGCACGCTCAAGGTGTGGGTGACCACCTCGATCGTGCCGCTGTTGGTCACCGCTCCGCTGGTGGTCAGGTTGCCGCTGGCCGTCAGAGTGCCGCTGTTGTTGAGCGTGCCTATCCCGAGGCCCTGGAGCGTCACCAGTCCCGTTGTCACCAGGTTTCCGGCCACCGCGTTGGTCACCACGATGCCCGTCGCCCCGCCGTTGATCGTCGCACCGGTGGTCACCGTCAGCGTAGCGATCGTTCCGCCGGTTCCGGTGGCTGTCACCACCCCGCTGGTGGTCGTGATCACATCCGCTGTCCCGGCGTAGGTCGCAAAGCTCAAGGTGTTCCCGCCCAGCGCGATCGTCCCGCTGTTGCTGATCGCGCCGGCCGAGGTCAGTGCCCCGCCGAGCGCCAAGCTTCCGGCTGTCACGGTAACGGTGGACGCATTCACGACTCCGCCAAGCGTCAGCGACCCGCTGGTCACCGTCAGGGCTCCAACGGTTCCCGCAGCGACAGACACCACCCCGGTGCTCGTCAAGGCTGGAGCCAGCGTGTAGGTAGCCGCCGTCACGGTTAGTCCCGCGCCGCCGTTGAGCACCACCGAGGTCGCGGCCGTCAGGCTGGCGATCGTCCCGGTCGCCGTGATCGTCCCGGCCGTCGTCGTCACCCCTCCGATTCCACTGATCCCCG
Organism: Spirochaetales bacterium; assembly: GCA_037142615.1. GTDB lineage: Bacteria > Spirochaetota > Spirochaetia > JABEVK01 > JABEVK01 > JAIFLN01. Next base: position 9,806 of record JBAXAI010000044.1, read on the forward strand.
CCGCCGAGGCATCCAACGTGTTCCCGCCCAGGGCGATCGTTCCGCTGTTGGTCACCGCTCCGCTGGCCGTCAGGTTGCCGCTGGCCGTCAACGTGCCGCTGTTGTTGAGGGCCCCCAGGCCCGTGCTGGCCAAGGTCAACTTGCCAGCCGTGACGAGCGCAGGACTTCCCGTGGGATTCAGATTCGTGACCACGAGGCCGTTCGAACCTCCATCCAAGTTGACTCCGGTGGTGACGTTCAGCGTTGTGATCGTCGCCACCACCCCTGAGTTCGAGAGGGTGCCGCCTGAGGCGCTCACGGTGGCCAACCCAAATCCCGCCGTGTCAAACGTTCCCAACGAGAGGTTGAGGCTGGAAATCGTCAATCCGCCCGGATTCGTCAACGCCGCGCCAGCTATGGCAAGCACATCGTAGGTCGTGACCGACGGGACCAGCGAGGTTCCACCCGTGATCCGGACCGTTCCCCCCAACGAGGTGCCGAGCCCCGTCAAGGTCCCGGTGCCATCAAACTCCAGGGTTCCAGTTCCGCCCAGCGTGAAGGCTCCCGCGCCCACGGTCAGGTCGTTGGAGGCGGTCACCCAGGTGCCGGCACTCACCCCGAGCTTCCACACCGAAAGAGCCCCAGTTTGGGTCAGGCTGAAGGCTCCTGCCAGCGCCAACGCGTCGTCGACCGCAGGGGCAACAGCGAGGTTCCAAGTCCCCGACAAGGACGGATCTCCCGAGGCCACCGCCGTCAGCGTGTTGTAGGCAACCACCGGGCTTCCCGTCGTAATTGCCGTCACCGGCGCCGCCAGAGCATTGCCATTCAGATCGCTGGCGCTGATCGAAAAGGTGATTGCCCCGCCCGATGAAAGCGCCGAAACACCGAGCGTGCTGGTCGCTGTCCAGTTCGTCGGACCGCCCGAGACCGCCGCACCCGCTCCATTGATGGTGACCGTCGGTGTTCCGGCGAGGTCCTCACTCGAAGTGAAGCTGACCGTGATGTCCTTACCTTGGGTAGCAAAGTTGGCACTTCGGGTGTCATTCGAAGCGATTGAAACAGACGACAACGTGGGTCGGGTGGCGTCGATGCTGTAGTTCGTCAGCGCGTCAAGCGACCCCGTGAAGGCCGCCGTCGCTTCCGATAGAGTGTTGGTCACCTGCAAACTGACCACGGGAATTGCTGCAAGCACGGCGTAGTCCGCACCCGCCGCGACTGTGAATGTCACGGTCAGGTGCGTGTCGTCGACATAGGTGGCCGGGGTACTGAGCGCGTAGCCCGCAACCGAGCCCGTCACGACATAGGGGGATTGGTCCCCCGGCGTGAAGGTTCCGTCGAGCACAAGGGTCGCGGTGACCACATCGCCGATTTTCCCCACGGTGGCCGCGTCGGGAATACTGACGGAAAGGATGCTCTGCCCCCACCCCGCCCCGGCCAGCATACCCATGAGAACAGCAAGAATGGAGCTTCGGGTCAAGAAACGTCTCAAGCGGGGTAACACCTCAAGCTGACAATATATAGCTCAGCCCTACGATTATCGGTGAAACGGGGCGGAGTTTGAAGCAGGACTCCCCTTTTCGCCGTCTGGGTGGTACAAAAGGAGCATGAGAAAGAGGGGACTGCCGGAGCGGTTGGACGACAAGCACTACACCTATGGCGACTCGCGACACTGGCCCGAGGACGAACGGTGGGAACTCATCGATGGCGTGGCCTTTTGGATGGCGACACCGTCGTTCGACCACCAGGCAATTTCGATGGAACTGAGTGTGCAGCTTGGCACTTTTCTGAAGGGACCGCCGTCGCTGGTCCAACAGGGAACGGTGGTGTGCCCGGTACTGGATGGCTCCGAGCTTGAACTTGCTTCGCTTTGGTCCGAGGCGGACTAGCACCGACCCCCTGGTGCCTGCGTGACTTGCCACTTGGGCCCTGTTTCCTTACATTAATCCGTCGAAGGAGATTTCATGTCCAAGCGAGAGTTTCAAACCGAGGTCAACCAACTTCTGCAGTTGATCATTCATTCCTTGTATTCCCATCAGGAGATCTTCCTGCGGGAACTGGTTTCGAACGCTTCTGACGCGCTCGATAAGCTCAAATACCTGACCCTGACCGAGGACGCCTACAAGTCGTTGGCCTTCGATCCCCGGATCGACCTGGAGCTCGACGAAGAGCATCACACGCTGAGCATTGCCGATAGCGGCATCGGCATGAACGACGAAGACCTCGTGGCGCATCTGGGCACCATTGCCCGCTCGGGAACCAAGAACTTCTTGAGCAAACTTTCCGGCGACGCCAAGCGAGACAGCAACCTGATCGGCCAGTTCGGCGTCGGGTTCTACTCGGCCTTCATGGTGGCCGACCGCGTCGAAGTGATCAGCCGCAAGGCCGGCGAAGAAAAAGCCTGTCGTTGGACCAGCGACGGCAAGTCCGGCTTCGAAATTGAGGCCGCCGAACGCGACAAACACGGCACCACGGTCATCCTGTATTTTAACGAAGAGGGCAAAGAATACGCCTCCAGTTGGAAGATCAAAGACGTCATCAAAAAGTACTCCAACCACATCGCCTTCCCCATCCACATGACCTACGACAAGAGTGAGTGGGACGAGGGTGAAAAGAAGTCGGTCAAAAAGAACACCACCGAGCAGATCAACTCGGCCAACGCCCTGTGGAAGCGCGCCAAGAGCGAGCTCAAGGACGAAGACTACAAGGAGTTTTACAAGACCCTGTCGGGCGACTGGGAAGAGCCGCTGGTTTGGTTTCACACCAAGGCTGAAGGCACCATGGAGTACACCACGCTGTTCTACGTGCCCAGCAAGCAGCCTTTTGACCTGTTCCAGGCCGACTACAAACCCGGAGTCAAGCTCTACGTCAAGCGCGTGTTCATCACCGACGACGACAAGGAACTGCTGCCCACGTGGATGCGCTTTTTGCGCGGCGTCATCGACTCCGAAGACCTGCCGCTCAACGTCAGCCGCGAGATTCTGCAGCAAAACAAAGTGCTCAACACCATCAAGACGGCCAGCGTCAAGAAAGTGCTGGGCGAGCTGCAGACTTTGGCCACCAACAACCCCGAGCTGTACGGCAAGTTCATCGAAAACTACAACCGCCTGCTCAAAGAAGGCCTATACAGCGACTTCGCCAACCGCGAGGCCCTGCTCGACCTGGTGCGCGTCAAGTCGACGAAGGCGGAAGGGTACACCAGCCTCGCCGAAGTGAAAGACCGCATGCAGGCCGACCAGAAGGGCATTTACTTCATCACCGGCGGCGCCAATGGACAGCTTCGTTCTTCCCCTCTGCTCGAAATCTACAAGAAGAAAGACATCGAGGTGCTCATCCTCGACGACGAAATCGACGAGATCGTGTTCAGCGGCGTCGACAAGTACAAGGACGTGGAGCTCAAGTCGGTCAACAAGGCCAGCGCCGGCGACGACCTGAAGGAAGAAGCCGACAAGAAGAAAGAAGAGGACGTGAAGCCTCTGTTGGAACGCCTGAAGAAAGCCTTGGGTGACAGCGTCAAGGACGTGCGCTCCTCGGTCCGTTTGGCCGACAGCCCCAGCTGCATTGTCGCCGACGAAGACGACCCCACACTCAAAATGGCTCAGATGATGAAGGCCATGGGCCAAGCAGGGAACATGCCCGCCATGAAGCCCATTTTGGAAGTGAACCCCGACCACGCCATCGTGAAGCGGCTCGCCGATGTTACCGACGAAGACCAGCTGGCCGACGCCGCGTGGTTGCTGCTCGACCAAGCCCTGCTCATCGAAGGCGTGCCCCTCGAAGACCCGGCCAAGTTCGTGCAACGGCTCAACCGGGTGCTCGGAAAGGCAATCTAGAACTGACGGACGGCGCGGGTGACGGTGATGTTGCTCGTGTTGCTTTTCAGCAGGGCATTCCACGAGGCGCCCACAAGGTTGAGATTTGGATTGGTCCAGCCCCAGCACCCGCTGGTGGCGCACTGGCTTGATGAATTGAAGACGTACACGGATACCCATCCCACCGAGGTAACTACGTTCTGGAGCGCTTTCCCCTCGTCGAGGCTGGGCATAAACCAGTCGGCGTACCCGCCCAGGGTATACGTGTGGCAGTCGTTAGCCATGTAAGAGCCCGCTCCCTGGAGCGCCAAGATGGCGTCGGAGTTGGCCTTCCCGGTGCCCACCGCGGTGCCCGTCGCTCCCGTTACATTCACGCAGTTATACGGAGAGTCATTCCACGCGTGGTTCGCCCCCAAATTGACCGCCCCCGCCTCCAAGTACCGCCAGCCGTTGGAATAGCTCCCCTTGTCGTAGAACAGGTAGCCACCGGCCGGTCCGGCCGTGTTGGCGAGGTAGAGCTTGTTGGTCACGGCGGCTGTCGCCACGGTTCCACCTTGCCCGTCGGAGGGGGTTGCTGTAACGGTCGCAACTCCGGCCGTCGAGCCTCCGGTCACGGTACCAGCGGAAGCCGCGACCCACGTGGCGTTTGTCGTGCTCCAGGTCACGCCCGGAGCCGTGGCGTTGCTCGGCAAGTAGGTCACCACCAGCGCCTCGCTGGAACCCGGCAGTAACAACAACGACGCCTTGTTCAAGGTGACGCTCGCCACCCTGATGCCCACGGGGGTGAAGGCCGAGGGCGTACTTTGGCCACTGGTCCCAGAGGTCCCGGTCGCCTTGACCCAGACGTAGTAGCTGGCGTAGTTCGTCAGACCGGTGAGGGTGCACGAGGTCGCCGAAACGTCGGTACCGCCCGAGGCTTGGTTACCGGGCAACGCGTTGGTGGTGCTGGCATAAACTTGGTACAGCGTGGCACCACTGACGGCGGCCCACGCGACACTGAGTTGTCCACTCCCTGCTGGCCCGGGCAGCGTGGTTGCCGTCGGAGCCCCCGGTGCGGCAGGAATGCACGTGAAGCTCACCTGGGGCCCGTAGCCCGTTCCGACTGAGTTCGTGGCATAGGCACGAACGTAGTAGGTCGTTCCTGCAGCCAAACCGGCGAGCGCGCTGCTGTAGGTTCCCGAACTGACGTTTTCGCTGGTGTGCGCACCGGTGGCCACGGGGTTCTGGCCAGTGCTCCAGCAAACGCCGCTGGCCGTGATGGGCCAATCCCCGTAGGTCGCAATGGTGCCGCCGGTGGTCGCCGTGCTCGAGGTCACCGAGGTGACTGCCGACGTGGTGAGGGTGGGGGCTCGTCCGGCGGTCCAGCGGGCATACAGCGTGACGGCCGAGCCTTCGCTGGTCACCGGGTAGGCGTCGCCGTCGACGTAGTCAGTGCCACTCCCGTCGGCTCGGGTGGCAACCTGTTCGAACGTGAAGTTCACCCGTTCGAACAGGTTGCCACCCAGCCTGGTTGGCTCGTCTGGCGAGAGTGCCAGGTCGGCCATGGAACCCGCGCCGGTCGCCGGCTCGAAGTTCGGCACGAACGTGAGGCTTGCCCAGGGGCTCCACATAGCCCAGAGGTCTTGGTCGGCATAGCCAGGAACAAAGCTCGCTTCGTTGACCAACGCGACAAGGCCCGTCTCGGTGGTGGCCCAGCCTGCAAAGCTCTGGGCGGTGCGAACGAACCCGTTGGTTTGAAGCTTGAGCGCCACGCCGACGCTCACCTTTTGCGCTTCCATGGCACCCGTCCCGCCGTTGCCATGGAAGTTCACGACGAAGTCCGTCGACCGGCCCGCATTGGCGGCCGAGTGCACGTCGTTCGGCGCCGAGAACCCGTCCGAGCCGAGGTCGCACGAAGCGAGGAGGACCAACCCGAGGAGTCCGCCCAGGAGGCGGTTCACGGGGCAACCTTCGCAAAAAAGCTCAGCGCGCCGGGGGTCAGCCACGCCACCAGGGCCGCCGCGACCAGGCCGAAGCCCGCGTTGAACTCCAGGTTTCCTCGACCGCGGACGACGTTGGCGGCATCCCAGCCGACTTGGCTGCTGAGCACCGTGGCAGCCGAGTAGTCGAGCCGCGCCTGGGCCACGGTCCAGTAACCTAGCGACGACAGGCCAACGCCCAGTGTGCCGGCGGCAAGGCTTCCCCAACCGAGGCTCGCCTTCCACAGGGGCGAAAGACCAGAGTTCTTTACTGACAATGGCTTCGCGGGTGCCAGTGCTGCCGCATTCAGCACTGCCGGACTCAACGGTTCAGGGCCACGCAGTGCAGCGGGAACGAGGTAGAAGTCCTCCGACAGGCTGATGCTGTTGAAGGGCACCTGCTTGCCCCCGGTGAGGCGCTTCACCTCGCCGGTGACGCGGGTCGCCAGGTCTTGAAGCTTCAGGCTCGTGGTGAGGTACTTGAGGAGGGCCTGGGTGAAGATTCCGTTGCGTCCGTCGCCGTCGGCGGCGGTGTCGCCCGGCGCCGTCGAAAAAAGCACGGCCGAGCCCTCCACGGTGGAGCTCTGTTGCACGACGGTCAGTCCGCGGGTTGCACCCACCGAGCGGGTGGACTTTTTGACGAAGGGGTTGTCGCGGCAAGCATCGAGGATAACGACGCTGACGCTCACCCGCCCCTCGTCGAACAGGGCAAGCACCGAGGGCAACGAGATCGCGTCGCTGAGCACCTCGTCGGCGGTCTCGAAGTTCTCTCCGACAGGCAGGAGGTAGTTCAGGCCCGAGATTTGAAGGCCGTGACCCGCGTAGTAAAACAGGGCGACGGGGTTCTCGGCGGCCCTCAAGAGGTCCCGAAACTCAAAGAGGGAGCGGTTCATCGCCTTGCGGTCGCCGTTGAGGAGCGTGGTGACCGTCCAGCCGACCGACGTCAGCGCGGCTGCCACGTCGCTGGCATCGTTGGCGGGGTTGGCCAAGGCTGCCGCGCCCGCATAGTCCGCGTTGCCTATCACGAGCGCGAACCGCGCGGTCTCGGCCTGAGCCGACGAGAGCAAAAGCATCGTCATCAGCACGACCAAGGAGCGAGGAATGCGCATGAAGTCCTCTTTATGTGGATTATATCACAGTGGGGACTTACCGACTGCGCCGCAGCACCGTCACGCAGTTGGTCACAGCCGAGCCGCCGACGTTGAAGGCCACCCCCACTTCGGGATGGCCCTTCGACGGCGTCGCTCCCACGGGGTCACCTACCAACTGTTTGTACAACAGCGCGTTCATCGACACGCCTGTGGCGCCGACAGGGTGCCCTTTGGCCTTCAGGCCACCCGAGAGGTTCACCGAAACCCGCGCGTCGTCGCGGCCAAACCGCCCGTCCAAATAGTCGTGGCCGGCTTGCCCGTCTTTCGAGAGGCCCAACGCCTCGGTCGACAGCAGTTGGTTGATCGTGAAACAGTCGTGTACTTCAGCGAGATCGACGTCGTCGGCGGTAATGCCGGCCTCGGCGAAAGCGCGGCGAACGGCCTCTTTGCCAGCCAGCAGTTCGTGCAGGTTCTGCCGCTGCGAAAGCGCCAGCCGCTCTTGGCAATGGGCGATGCCGGCGATTTGCACCACTTTGGTTCGACCCTTGGCGACCGCATCGTTGCGGGTGATCACGAGCGCGGCCGCACCGTCGGTGACCAGCGAGCAGTCGTGCAGGCGCAGGGGATCGGCGATCATCGGGTTCTTTTCGGGCGGCAGGCCCAGAATCGCTTCGAGGGTGGTGAGGCCCAGCCGGTCCGAAGGCCCACCCTTGCCAAAGTGCGCCAGCGGGTTGTCGAGGCCATTGCGGTAGCCGAGGGCCGAGACGGCGGCCAGCATCCGTTCCAGGGTCTTGGCGTCGAGGCCGTAGTGCTGGGCGTAGCCTTTGGCATACTCAGCAAAGAGGCCAGGGAAGGTCATTCCAGCCAAGCCTTCTTCGGGCCAATAGCTGCAAGTGGCCAGGGCGTGGGTGACGCCCTTGGTGTCGAGCAGATTCATCTTTTCGGCGCCCAGAACCAGCGCCGTCTTCACGCGGCCGGACTCGACGGCGTAGATCGCGTCGTAAAGGGCCACCGACCCCGAAGCGCAGGCGTCCTCGCAGCGGGTCATGGGCTTGTAGCGCAGGCCCACGGGGTCGATTTCGAGGGCGAACGCTGCCAGGTGTTCCTGGTTGGCAAAGAGTCCGGGAGCGCACGTGCCCAGCCAAACGCCGTCCACCTCGGAACCGGCAACGCCGGCGTCGGCAAACGCTCCACGACCGGCCTCGAGAATGAGGTCGTAGAGCGACTTGAGGTCGGTCACCTCGCCGGTCTCTTTGTTCTTTTGAACGAAGCTGCCGAACCGGGTGTTGTAGGCGCCAATGATGCTTGCAGAACTCATGGGTTTCTCCTTGGGGAAGTTTTCAGCGGTAGTGTGCGCGGTAAGCCAGGAACAGCCCGATGGCGTACAGCAGCGGCACCCCGCCGGCAAACGCCAACCTCAACACGGGCACGCCGCCGGGCTGCCAACTATCGAGGGCGTACAGGCCGAGGCTGTCGACAAAGTCGAGCAGCACTTTGACGTACGCGAGCAGTGTTGCCAGGATGATGAACACCCAGGCCGGCTGCCGGTTGTGCGCCCAAAGCATGATTCCAGCCACGCAGGCGGAAAAACCAAAGACCATTTTCACGGCCCATTCCAAGGTCACGCCGGGAATCAGCAACTCCATCACGACCCTCCCGGACCCGTGTCGGCCAGAAACTTCTCCCCGGCGGTACGAAAGGCCTTCCACTCACCTTCGCTGAGTTCGGGGGGCAGAACCGATTCCTGGTCCTGGTCGGGGCTGAGGACGAAGCCGGCTTCGAGGAAGGTCGTGAACAGGCGCTCGTAGTCCTCTGGCTCACAGGTGGCCTCGAACCAAGGGCCACTGCGACGGAAGAAGCCCAGCTGGCTCGCATGTCGGTCAAATTGCTTGCCAACTGCGGTCAGGGCCGCAAGGAAGTTCGCATCGCCCTGCTTGCGCCTGAGCGTCACGGCCGCGCGGACAAGGGCCGCTGCCTCGGTCACGGCAACCAGCGGGGCCGGGGGCAGGTCGCCGACCACATTCAACTTCGGCCCAAGGATAACGGGAAAAGCCGTCGCAGGGCCGGCAGGAAGCCTCGGTAGCACCACGCCCTTCCAGGGCGACTTGGCGAGCTTAGGGTAGTTTCCCAATCCGGGCGGGTCGTCACCCGAAAAAGGCAGCCAGCGGGCCCGCTTGGCGTCCTGAAAAGTGAAGGTTTCGCCGCCCCAGGCTTCGAGAGCTTGAACGGCCGACTCTTCGTTGGCGTAAAGGCGCAACGTGCCCTTGGCCTCGCCATAGCCCAAAAGGTCGTTCAGGTGCGTCTCCAGGCGTGCGGTCCAGCGGGAGGGCAAAACGGCGGCCAACCCCTTGTCGAGCTGGTTCTTCCACTCGCGGGCGGCGCCTTCGGGGCGGTGACCCAACAGCCAAGCTCCACTTTGCTTCCACAGGTCGACCCAATGGCGCTCGTTGGCGTACAGGCGGTCGCCGCGCGCTCGGCGGATGGGGGGAAGAAGCTGGATCAGCGAAGTGTCAATCATCGTTTGCCATCTTCTCCAGGGGCGTGTAGGCCGGTAGAAAGCGCCCCATCCGCCCGCTGTCAAAGCGGACGTCGAGCGCGAGCTCGCCCGCATTATACCACTTTTTCACCACGGTACCGGAGCCGAAGTCGTCATGAAACACGCGCTGTCCAGGAACCCAGCCGTCGTTTCCCGGCCCGGCGGCAGAGCCGACTTGCCCCAGACCATCGACGTCGGTAGGCGCAATCTCGGCCAAGAACCGGCTGGGACTTCGGTCAAGGAACCGGCCGTGCAGAAGCCGCCGCTTGCAGGCGGTGAAGTACAACTCCTTGCGGGCGCGGGTGATGGCCACGTAGAACAGGCGGCGCTCTTCTTCGAGCTCGTCGCGGTCGTACGCCGTTTCGTCGCGGGGGAACAGGCCATCCTCGAGCCCTGTTACCAGAACCCGGTCGAACTCCAGGCCCTTGGTGTTGTGCATGGTGATTAACGTGACGGTGCCGGGCTTGTCTTCTTCGGTCTCCTGGCTGGCGGCGGCGTCGAGTTCGATGGTCTCGAGGAACTGCGCCAGGCCCTCGCGGCTGCCGGCAAAGGGCGTTGCTGCGCTCACCAGCTCGTCGAGATTCTGGCCGCGACTGGTGGCCTGCACTTCGTCCTGCGCCTGATGGTACTCGGCCAAGCCCGACTTCCCGATGATCTCGCCAACCACGGGAGCCAGGTGCTCGGCCCCCTCGAGCAGTCTGCCAAGGTCGGCGGCAAGCGTCAGGAAGTTGCTCAGCCCGCCCTTGGCCTTGCCCTTCATATCACCCAGAGCCAGGCCACAGGCGTCGAGCCAGTTGTTCGCAAAGCCCAAGCGGTTCTCGATGTGCCCCAGGGCCGTGGCTCCCAGCCCGCGGGCGGGCTTGTTGATGATGCGCCCGAAGGCCACCGCGTCGCGCGGGTTGTTCAAAAACGCCAACCACGCCAGCACGTCCTTGATTTCTTCCCGGGCAAAAAAGCGCACGCTGCCAACGATCTTGTACGGGATCTTGGCGCGGACAAAAATCGCCTCAAAGGCGCGCGACTGCGCGTTGGTGCGGTACAAAATGGCCGTCTCGGTCAACGGTGAGCGACGAATCAGGTCGAGGGCCCACTGCGCCTCGGCGTCCTGGTCCTCGGTGAGCACAAAGCGCGGCTTGTTGCCCTCGGGGTTCTGCGTCCACAAAGTCTTGCCCAGACGCCCCTGATTCTTGGCCACCACTTGGCTCGCCACGGCCAAAATGTGCCCTGTGGAACGGTAATTCTGCTCCAGCCGAATCACGGTGGTCCCCGGGAACCGGTCCTGGAAGTCCAGAATGTGCCCCACGTCGGCACCCCGAAAGCGATAAATGGACTGGTCGTCGTCGCCCACCACCCCCAGCCAGGTTTCGGCCCCCGCAAGTTCCTTCAGCAGTTCAAACTGGGCGCCGTTGCAGTCCTGGTACTCATCGACGAGCACCACCTGGAACTTCTGCCGGATGCGGCCCTGAAAGGCTGGATTGTTCCGCAGCAACTGAACGCTCTTCTGGATGAGGCCGCCAAAGTCCACGTTCCCGCTGGCGGTCAGCTTTTCCTCGTACAGCCGGAACACCTCGGGGAGGTCGGGGTGAGCGCTGACGCGGACCAAGTCCTGTTCGGGCGTCAGGTTGTCGTCTTTGCAGCGGCTGATCCAGTGGGCAAACTGCCGCGCCTCGGCCGGAGGGATCTTGGCAGGCAGGATGGACTTGACCAGCGAAAGCGCGTCGTCATCGTCGTAGATGCTGAAGTAAGGGTCGAGGCCCGCCAGCGCGGCGTTGCGGCGCAGCAACCAAGCGCAAAAACTGTGAAACGTTTTGACCATGGGCGAGCGGTCGCCCGCGTTGCCTTCGGCGCCGAGCAGTTTGCTCACACGCTCGTGCATCTCACGGGCGGCTTTGTTGGTAAACGTAACGGCCAAAATGCTGTCGGGGGCAAACTGCATTTCGCGGATAAGCCAGGCGATGCGCAGGGTCACCACGCGGGTTTTGCCCGAGCCCGCACCAGCCAGAATCAGCAGCGGAGCCTTGCCGTGAACAACGGCTTCCCGCTGGCGCTCGTTGAGCAACTCCAGGTCGTTCATGACGGCCTGATCAGTTCAGCGGATTGGCGACGAGGAGACTCTTGCCGGTGTCGTCTTTGCCCCACTCGATGGTGCGGGCGACGACTTCGCCGCTGCGGCCGATCTCGAAGTCGGTGGTGGCGTTGACCTTGCCGGCGAAGGCCCCGGCGTTGCTCACCCAGATCTTGATCTTGCGGCTGGCGTCGATGCGCACGGTATCGCCCTTGTGGAAGTAGGCCTCTTCGCGAAGGTTGTCGTCGGTGACGTAGCGGAACAGCGCGTAGCCCCGGAAGGTCACGTCGACGGTGAACGGCTTGGGGGTCACGTCGGTCAGGATCACGATGGGCTTTTGCTCCACGCTGGCTCCCGAAACCGTGCCGGCGGCGGCCATGCCGGGTTTGACTTCGTCGCCCAAATTGGTCGGCGCCGAGGCCAGGGTGGAAGCCGTGGCCACCAACCGCTCAAAGGCAAACTCCGCGCCTCGGTTGGGCTCGGCGGGCACGACGTCCTTGAGGAAAAGGCGCAAATCGTTGACGTTGTCGCTGTTCAGGTCGAGGAACAACTCGTCGCCCAGGTGAAGCTTGTAGTCGCCGGGAGCTCCCGAAAGTATCGTCTCGTCACCAATGGCCTTGAGGGTGAACGTGAACGACTGTCCCTGGTCTTCGAGGGCCACGGTGTCACCCGTGTAAAGCCGCTGGGTCAAAGCTTTTTTGTCGGCGGTCAGGGTGAAATTGCGAGGTTCTTTGGGGGCCGAGGCGGAAGCCAAGGCCTTGGGAAGGCCCGCGACGAACTCGAAGGCGGGCGGAACCACAAACACAACGATGGCGGACAGAACAAGCAGGACTCCACCGCCCAAAAGGACGCGCGAAGGCCACGGGCTGGGCTTGCGGATCAGCTCTTCCATCGGAGCCGGCTGTTCCTGAATCTTGACCGTGCGGTACTTGGCAATGATTTCTTCGGTGTTGAGGCCCAAGTGCTCGCTGTAGTTCCGCAAAAAGCCAATGACGTAGGGCTCGGCAGGGAAAACCTCGTGTTTGTCTTCCTCAAGGGCCACGATGAAATGGCGCGAGATGTTGGTGTCGCGGGAAACCTGATCGAGACTGATACCGCGTTCTTCGCGGGCCAGCCGCAGAAACTGTCCAATGGATTCCATGGTCAACCTTCGGGTGTAAAGAGGAAATTGTTGATGCGGTTTGACGTCGCAGGGCTGTCGTACTCAAAGCGGCTGTCAGGCACGCCGATGTTGGTCTTGATCGCGGTGAAATCGAACTGAACGGTTTGTTGGGCCGCCGTGAGCCCGACGATACGTCGGATGAAGCCGTTGCCGCCCACATCGAGTTCCAACTGCCGGAAGGCCTGATTGCCAGAACGCCAGGTCAGCTTGAGCCGGGTGACCTTTTCGGCGCTGGCGTCTTCCAGTGCTTCCAGCGCGGGCCCGTTCACGTAACTGATGGAATAGCTGGATTTGAGCAGCGTCAAACCTTGTTTGCTGGCCATGGCGGCGATGGCGGCGTCGCTGCGGTTCTTCAGCTCTTGCGAGAACGAGACCGAATAGCGGGGAAGGTAGACGGTGAGGGTTTTGCCGTCGCTGTTGATCACCTGCTGCGAGGGGTTGCTGAAGGTGATGTTGAGCTTGTTCGGATTCTTGTAGTACAGCGTGCCGTCCATGGTCGTTTTGCCTTGGGCGATGCCAACGTGCGCGGAGTAGTCGTTCACCGACCCGTACTTTTCGCTCACCGTGTTGAAAAACTGCGCGGCGGTCACGATGTCCTGGGAAAACACGGGGAGAGCCAAGGACAGGAGTGCCAGCAGGACCAAGGGTTTCAAACGCGGTACCTCACCCCCTTTCGTAACCCACTTTGACTTGCTTCGTCAAGGATACCGAACTAGAGTGGTGGCACCGGAGGGCTCGCTTTGACGCACGAAACCACCATTATCTCGCTCGGCGGATCGATCATCGCACCCAATCAGGTCGATACCGCGTTTCTCAAAGCTTTCCGCGAACTGGTCGTCGGCTGGCTCGACGAGAAGGTCGGCCGCCGGGTCGTACTCATCACCGGAGGCGGCGCCCCTGCCCGCGTGTATCAGGAAGCGTACCGAAGCGTCACCGGGCAGGCCGACACCGAGGCCCAGGACTGGATCGGCATCGCCGCCACCCGCCTCAACGGAGCGCTGGTGAAGGCCGTTTTCGGCGCCGACTGCACCACGGCGGTGGTCACCGATCCCACCGCCGAGTTTGAATGGACCAGCCGCGTGCTGGTAGCCGCCGGTTGGAAGCCCGGCTTTTCGACCGACTTCGACGCCGTGATGATCGCCGAGCGCTTTGGGGCCGGCACCGTGATCAACCTCAGCAACATCGCGCAGGTGTACACCGGCGATCCTCGCAAGAATCCCAACGCAAAGCCGCTCGAGCGGGTCACCTGGCCCGAGTTTCAGCGCATCGTCGGCACGGAGTGGAAGCCGGGCCTCAACGCCCCCTTCGACCCCATCGCCACCACCAAGGCGGCCGGGTTGGGCCTCACGGTGTATATGGCGGCCGGGGCCGATCTGCCCAATCTGGGCAAGATCCTGCGCGGCCAGGCCTTTTTTGGCACCGTGATCTCGGGAACGGGCCGATGAAGCGCGAATGGTACCAGCCGACAGGCCACTGGGACCGCTACATTCTGGCGGGCGATGTGGGCGGCACCAACACCAACCTGGGGCTGGTGGGGGCACGGGGCGATCGCCTCGAACTGCTGTTTGAGCTCGAAACCCCCAGCAAGAACGTGACCGACTTCCCGTCGCTGGTGAAGCAGACCTTGGCCGAGTTGGGCGCTGAGCGCCCCGACGCGAAGATCGACCTGGTCAGCATCGGCGCCAACGGTCCCGTGAAAGACAACCATTGCCATATTCACAACCTCAACTGGCAGATCAGCGGCGCCGAAGTGAAGGCCGCCACCGGCCTGCCGACAGCCATCGTGAACGACTTCACGTCGGTGAGCTACGCCTTGCCCTTCGTCGCGGTGAACGATGCCGAACAAGCGGCCGTGCTCCACGCCGTTGCCTTGCCTGGCCGCAGTGATCAGGCGGCCTCGGTGCGCGCGGTGATCGGCGCCGGCACTGGCATGGGCGTGGGCATCCTCACTCAGCAGGGCAGCCACTACACGGCCCTGCCGTCGGAGGGCGGCCACATCGACTTTGCTCCTTTCGACGACGACAGTTTGGCCTTTCACGGTTGGCTGATGCGCGAGTTCGGCACCGTGCCCAGCGTCGAACTCGCCTGTTCGGGCATCGGACTGCGCAATTTGTACCGTTTTGCTCTCGCCTCGGGCTGGATCACGGCGGCGTCACCGCTCAAGGCTGCGGTCGAAAAGGCCGGGCTGGAAGACGCTCCACGACAGATTGCCCAACTTGCGACCAGCGACGCCAGCGCCAAGCGCCTGATGCAGAACTTCATCCGCCTCTATGCGCGGTTTGCCGCCAATATCGCGATGACGACTCTCCCGCACGCGGGCCTGTATTTGGCCGGGGGCATCGGCAGCAAAAACCTCGCTTGGTTCCGCGACGGAAACCTGTTCGAACAAACCTACCTGACGCACAACAACCGCGTCGTCCGGGAGTTTCTCGAAGGCATCCCTGTGTACATGATCCTGAATTACAACACCGCGCTGGTCGGGGCCGCCAACGCCGGGATCAACCTGCTTTGAGCGAGCACCAGGCTGTCACCAAGGCCAACCGGGGTCTCAAGACCACCCTGCTGGGCATCCTGATCAATCTGGTGCTGGCGCTGACCAAGGGCATTGCCGGGTTCCTCGGCAACTCCTTTGCTCTCATCGCGGACGCGATCGAATCGTCGTCTGACATCTTCAGCTCGATCGCCGTTTACATCGGCCTCAAGTTCTCATCGATCCCCAAGGACGAAAACCACCCCTACGGGCATGGCAAGGCCGAGCCCATCGCCGCGCTGGTGGTGACGCTGGCACTGTTCGGGGCGGCCCTGCTCATCATTGTCAACAGCCTGCAAGAAATCGTGAAGCCGCATCACGCGCCCGAGCCCTTCACCTTGATTGTGCTGGTCGGCGTGGTGATCACCAAGGAACTTCTGTTCCGGTTTGTGTCGAAGGTGGGCAAAGAGGTGGGCAGCACCGCCGTCAAGACCGACGCTTGGCACCACCGCAGCGACGCCCTCACCTCGGCCGCTGCTTTTGTCGGCATTTCGGTGGCGCTGCTCGGCGGTGCGGGTTGGGAGTCCGCCGACGACTGGGCCGCGCTGGTCGCGTCGGCCATCATCATTCTCAACGCTGTGTTGTTGTTTGTGCCCGCTTTCAACGAGATCATGGACGCCAAGCCCGCCGGCGACTACGATGACAAGGTTCGCGCGCTGGCGCTTTCGGTGCCTGGCGTCGCCGACACCGACAAATGCCATGTGCGCAAAATGGGCCTCGAGTTCGTCGTCGACCTGCAAATCCGCGTCGATGGCAACCTCACCGTGACCGCCGGGCACGAGATCTCGCACCGGGTGAAAGACGCCTTGCTGGCGTCGCCGCTGGGCATCAGCAACGCGTGGATCCATGTCGAGCCGGCAAGGCCCTAACGCCCAGCATTTGACGGAACGGACAATTATGACCACCTTTGTCGGCATTAGCCGCAGGGAGGCCTCCATGAAGTTGTCAATTGTGTTCGTCTGCGGTCTCTTTTTCGTGCAAGGGCTCTTCGCGCAGGAGGTCGCACCTCCCGCCGCTTCCGACGAAGCCGCCGCAATCCAGCAGGTCATCGAAGACCAATGGGCTGCTTTTGCAGGGGGAGACGGTGAAAAAGCCCTCTCGCTCGCCGCTCCCGAGATCAAGGACAGGTTCGATTCGGCCCAAGCGTTCCTCGACATGGTCGAGGGTGGCTACCCGGTGGTCTTTCATCACTTCACCTACAGGTTCATGGAAACTCGCATCGGGAACCACCGTTCCTGGCAATTCATCCGGATGGTCGACTTGAACGGCGAGGTCTGGTTTGTCCTTTATCAGCTTTTCCGCCAGGATTCAGGCGGTTGGTTGATCGGAGGCGTCTACACCCTGCCAGGAGCCCCGACGCCGGGCGTGGAACCGACCAGTCCGCGGGTGTAGCGACCCCCGAGAAACGGCTTGGAGTCCCTGACCGTGGTCTTCTTCGGACTCCTCGCCATCTTCTTGTTGGGGTGGTTTGACTACTACGTCGTCGACATCAACCTGTTCATCGTCTACACCTGTGCTGGGCTTTGACTTGGTGTTGGACTTTCTGTTGTTCCTGCAGCCGAACGGCTGGTCAAAAAGGTCTCACAGGCGATTCACTCCCGGTACCCGAGGGTGTTCCGCTATGAGGAAGACCGCTTCGCCCTCTGGCCAGAACCTGACCGTGCTGCAGATCTTCGGTGTAGAGCATTGCGCGGGTGACCTGCGAACTGAGGCAGCCGTCGTTCGCCAACGCCGAGCGGATCAAGCCTACCGGGCATTCATTTTGTCCCGGGAAAACTTTCGGCCGGCGTCGACCTCCACCAAGGAATCCATCAACCAGTCGTAGGCGTCGGCCTGTGATTGTGTGGTCATCAAGCGCGGGGTCTGTCGCGGAGTCAGAAGGGGCGCCTGCCCCTCGCTGCAGCCTCGGCGAGTCGGCAATTCACGAATGGGCAATGCGTGGAGTTTTCGCGTGGCGAAAACTCCGGGCGAAAGGTGCGTTAGCGCCGTCGCCGGGGTCTTCCGCTACCCCCTCTGATGGGTTCCACTTTGGTCGTTGAGCTTCGTCACCTCGGCCAGCGATAGTCCGGTGACTTCTACGACTTCAGCCTTGCCCTCGCGGTAGCCTTCGCCCTTGACGCTGACATAGTCATGGTGCTCCATGGACTCGTGGATTTCTCTGTAGACTTCAGGTTCCAGCATGAGGTACGCCTCCATCCGTTGCTTTGCGGCGCCAAGCAGGGCAACCAAATCGGCAGGGCCGTTGGCTGGGCTCGTCTCGGGCTTCTCTCGGAATCTGCCCCAAATGGCCGCCTTTTTCAACAGGGAACGGCAGCCCGACGCGCGAAGCAGTTTGGGCAGTTCCACGAAGATGAAACCCAGATGAGCTGTTTGCGGCAGCCGAAAGTGATGCAGCCACGGCCCCTTCATGGTTATTTCGTATTTTGAGCTCGTCGGTGGCGTCTTCGTCGCAGACGATGAGAGCAATGCTGACCTCTGGTCAGCATGGTGCAGTTGCAGGCAGCTGACGGTTCCCATGGTGCCGACGCCGACGGTGAGCGAGCTGGCGGGTTCATTGAAGGCGATGTGCCCGTCGGCACCGATGCCGCCCACAAACAGGTGGATGCCACCTGTGATTTAGTCCGGGGATCTCATGCGGGTGGGATCAGTTCGTTTCAGCGATGCTCAGCGATGACAGCCGCCAAGTGCCGCAAAGCGTTGTTGACCGAGTCGTGGTCAGGAAAGATCCGTGCCACATCCGGATCGATCACCATGAGGTTGCTCCCTTCCTTCATCCGCTGGACATATTTTCCACGGACCCCGGAGGAAAAATCATATTCTTCTAGCATTTCATCATCCGTGTGTATCCGTCAATTCTTCCCTTGGTTGATGTTCCAGGGGAGCAGGCTGTCCCA
>JBAXAI010000045.1:0-27395 GCA_037142615.1 Spirochaetales bacterium
CTCCCCCCTGCCTCCACTATACACCCAATTCAGTGGCAACTTCGGGGACATCACACTAGCAGCGTTCCGTGCGTTGCATCCAGATGGCAAGAACCTCGTTTGCGCCGCAGACGTCGTCGAGCCCTACACGCGCAACGTCGCCGGGCTGGAAGTGACTTGGTGCCCGCTGAACCGTCTGGCGGAAATAGTTCAGCGGGACGATGACCTGCTAGGCACTGACGAGAGATGGAATGCAGATCTCTGACCCGGCAGATCGACAAATCATGGCCGCCGTTACCAGACTCCCCCGGGAACTTACCGCGCGACCGTAATTGACGCGCGGTAAAGGGTATTCTCCTTCGTTGCTGCTACTTCTGTTTCGAAAGGGTGGCTTGGGGAACTTCCTTCGGGAACAACAGCTTCAATTCGGAACCGAAACGAGCTCCCTCCATGACGATGTAGACCTTGCCAGCCTCGAAGGTGCTTTGGGCTGGGCTACCGAACTTGTCGACGTCGAAACGGGGGGCACCGAATTCCTTCTCAAGGCCTGGCAACCCCGTCATAATGGCATGATTCCCTGCGGGGAACTTGTAGAGTGCGGCGTAAGGAACCACGTCAGCGGGGAAGATCATTGAGACTTCCAGCGCGGGTTTCGAACTCCAGTCTTCGCCCAGTCGCATCGTTGGTTTGACGTTAGGCTTCATGGTTGGAGCGTACCTTGGGTGCTGCATATCGATACCCCAGTAGACACCGAGGTCAAGTGCGTTCATCGATAAGAACCAGCCCAGAGCGCTGTCCCAGATGTCGCCCACCAGGAGAACCGCCTCACTCTTTTTGAGGGTCGGAACTTTGATCGGCGAAAGGATACTTTTTGAGTCCGCTTTGGTCGCTACGACAAAGTAATCCTTCGCCGCCTCGAAGGTGCCAAGGCCGAAGCTCGTTTCACCAAGGTTTAACAACGCTGGCCCTTTCAGCGGCGGGGACACTTTAAAGATGACGACTCCCTGCGTGTGATTCGTATCCGTGTCCGCAAAGGTCTGTACAAGATCACTTGGCAACGGGAAGATCTCCCCGGACTTGAGCTCGATCTGGCCCGTCAGCGGCCCCTCCCAAATGATTGTCTGCGTTCGAGTCTGCGCCAACAGGCCCGGTGCCGCCAGTGTCAGGATGCCCATCAGGGCAATGCCGATGTACTTGTTCACTCTATTTCCTCCGCATCTTTCTCTGAAGCCACCAAGAGCCTCCGTTCCACGAGGTAACGACGTACCTCGTTGCGCTTGAACAACTTTCGGCTCGCGTCGTCGCCGCCGGCCCGTTTGCGCAGTTCGATCTTGAGCGTCTGGGTGTTGCGCCCGGTAGCGCTCGCCAGTTCCGAAAGCACAACATCTTCGTAGTCGTAGAAGAACGACAAGTTCTCCATTGCCTTGTCCAGTTGCTCCCGTTTGACTTGGCGCCGCAGTTCTCCAAGTCGAAACAGCCCCGACAGCGCGATGCCACCTAACGTACATCCACCGGTCACCAGGGCAATCCAAAGTCCTTCCGTCACTTGGTTCCTCCACGTTGCTTCCGACGATACGACTCATTTCGTTGGACTTCTATAGGAACGTTTCCTAGGATCTGTGCTCTTCGAACCCGGTCAATCCCGCTGTCAGGATTGACTTCCCCCCTTCCCGCGTCGAAACTCGGGTAAGTCGGCCTTTCCCGTCGCTCAGGAGGCAACGCATGCGAACAACCCTTTTGCAGGACAACGGCCGCTGGACGACACCGTGGGCCTACGCGTTTATCGTTCCCTTGGTGCTGCTCAACCAGGGTCTGGGGATGGTCAAGGATGCCCTGCAGTGGCCGGTCTACCTCGATACCATCGGGACTCTGCTGGCCGCCGCGTTCGGCGGGTTGGTACCGGGGCTGCTGGTCGGCCTGCTTTCCAACGGGCTGTACGAGGTATACGAGAACTTTCCTGGCTTTGAGTGGCCTTTCGGCCTGGTGAACATGACCAGCGCCCTGATCTGTTGGGCCATGGTGCGGTCGGGCCTCCTCAAGTCGTTCACCGGCTACCTGTGGTTGCTGGTGGCGCTTATTCTGGCAAACTCCCTGTTGGGGGCGTTTCTGGCCACGGTACTCTTTGGGGGAGTCATCGGTGGCCCAACCGATGTCATCGTTCAGTCCCTACGCATCACCGGCGAGTCGGTTCCGAGCGCGGCTTTCCTAGGGCACCTGTTCCTGAATCTGGTCGACAAGGGTGTGGCCGTCATAGTGCTTGTGGCGACCATGCGTCTGGTGGCCGAGAGGGTTCGCAAGCGCGCGTGACGCCTCGTTCGACCTTCTCACCAGGTTGGGGCTTGGCCTCGGCGGCGCTCGTGTTGTTCGGCATCCTCGGAGCCACGCTTTGGTACGAGCTCAAGGCCAATCAGGTTGTCCAGCAGGTGCGTGAGCAGGTCGAGGGCATCAAGACGGCCTACCTGTTGGCGTTGGCCGAACCGCAGAACCTCTGGGCGCTGCGGGGCGCTTCAGCGCGGTTGGAGGCGCTCAAGCAAAGCGAGGCTGTCCGACTGCTCGCGACGACCTATTGGCGTGGCGGTACGTACGTCACGGGCGAGGTCAACCACCTGGAACTGCCCGAGGGTGTCGCTGCCCTCCCCGAGCTCGACGGGTTCCTTTCGAGTGTCTGGGCCAGGCAGTCGGCCAGCAACAGCGTTCTGGTTGGTCTCGTGGTGGTCGTGATCCTCATGCTCACCCTGTCGGTGGCTTGGTCGGAGTGGCGAAACCACAAGGATCGCGAGCGCAGAAAGTTCGAACTCGCCCTCCACCAGCAGCTTCTTGAGACTGTGGAACGGGAGCGCTGGACCTTTGCCATGGATTTGCACGACTCCGTGGTGCAGAAACTCGGGTTCCTGCAGCAACGCAACCGTAGACTCGGGACGGAAGACGAGGATGGCACGGCCCTGTTGGCTGACGCCATCCGCGATGCCCGCCAGTTGAGCGACGCCCTGGCGCCGCTGGAGCAGCTCGACGCCCCGTTCGCCCAGCGGCTGACCGATTTGCTGGGCGACTTCCGCCGCTGGTCCGACATCCGGCTCGAGGTGGTTACCACCGGGATTACGGAGCTCAACACCCAACCTCTCGAGGATCACCTGGTGCGCATGGTGCAGGAACTGCTTGCCAACGCGCGCAAGCACTCCCAAGCGACTGTGATCTACCTAGCCGTGCAGAACCTACCACCCACCGTTCGCCTGCAATACCACGACGACGGCGTCGGAATCGCCTCGTCGCAGGGTTCGACCCATCCACGGTTGCGAAGTCTGGAGTTCCGAACCAAACTACTTCAGGGTAAGATGAGCTACCCTCCGCCCCGTGAGGGCGGCTTGAGTATTCTTATCGAGGTTCCCCTTGAGCAGACTGCTCATCGTTGACGACCATCGACTGATTTTCGAAGGACTGCGGGGGGCGTTGCCCGAGACGTGGCAACTGGATTGGGCCCGCACGCTCGGCGATGCCCGCCGAGTTTTGGCTGGGGATAAGGTACAGCGCATCCTGCTCGACCTTTCGCTGGGTTCCGAGTCGGGTTTATCTGCTCTGAGCGAGTTCGCCTCGGCGGCGCCGACTTACGTCCTCACTATGCACGATTCGCCTTCGCTGGCTCGTCAAGCCCGAGATCTGGGGGCCAAGGGCTACTTCCTCAAGGACGACAGCCTGGATGCATTGTTGCGGGTGTTGGAGGCACCCCTGTCGTCCACTTTCTGGACTTCGCCTGGTCTCACTCCACTCGACGAATCGGTCGCGACCGGCTATTCGGCACTCACCAGCCGAGAACAGCAGGTTTTTGTCCTCTTGGCCGAAGACCTGGGGTACAAGGATGTGGCGTCGCGTCTGGGCATCAGCGCCAAGACCGTAAACGTCCACCGCGACAACCTCATGAAGAAACTCGGCCTGCACAGTTTCGGCGAGCTGATCGACCTCGCCCGTCATTTGGGCCTCATCGTGCGCTGACACGTAAGGTCACACACGAGGATGCGTGTCGCCGGGTACAGCTGAGTTCACAAGCCGAAAAGCGTCTAGTTCAATCAAGAGGAAGTAAGTAACAACTCGAGTGGAGAATCCGGCAATAGATTCTCCAGGCGTCCATTCGCCGCACTTTGACTTCTCCAGCGCCCAATGGAATTCTTGGTACGCGATGAGGCTCGATCGGATCACGACGAATCCCGAAGTAATGGACGGCAAACCCTGCATCCGTGGCAGGCGGGTTACGGTCAGCGCCGTAGTCGACAGGGTAGCTTGTGGCCATTCGTGTCCAGAGGGTAGTGCACCCCGGCGATTTCTGCCAACCTGTTGTCATGAGCTCCCTCAATCGCCCGCGCGTGGAGTCGGTCGACCTGCTTCGCGGGCTGGTGATGATCCTGATGCTACTCGACCATACCCGCAGCGGCTGGAACGAAGGGACCGGCCTCGACCCACTCGACTTGGTGAATGGGTCTCCGGCGCTGTTCCTCACGCGGTGGGTGACGCACTTCTGCGCGCCGGTGTTTGTGCTGCTGACGGGGCTTTCGGCCTCGCTGGCCCGCAGCGGATCGCTCAAGTTGCTACGGCGTGGGGCCACCCTCATCGCGCTCGAACTGCTGGTCGTCTCCATCCTGTGGGGTCGCGTGTTCTTTTTGGGCAGCGTGCTGTTCCAGGTGATCTGGGCCATCGGCTTTGGTCTGGTGGTGCTGGCGGGTCTCAAGCGACTGGGACACCTCGGCGCCGCGTTGGTCGGGATCGCGATCATCGCGGGCCACAACGCTTTGCCGAACCTGACGTTTGACAACTCCGTTTTTCAGTTGCTCTGGGCCCTGATGCACCAACACCAAAGTGTTGTCATAGCTGGCTTTACGTTCGAAGTGCTGTATCCGGCTCTGCCTTGGGCGGGGGTGCTGGCGCTGGGGTACGGGCTGGGCGGGCTGTACCTCGGAGTCCCTGGGGGAGACAACGGGGACACACCCGGAGCTCAGGCCCGGCGGCGGACCGTCTTGGCGGTGGGTGGTGCCGTCGCGGTGCTGGCCTTCTTCGTGCTGCGCCACCTCAATGGCTATGGTGACCCCAGGCCGTGGCGGGGTCGGTCTTCCGGGGGACAGGCCTCGACTCTTCTGACGTTCCTCGACCTGCTCAAGGTAGAAAAGTACCCGCCGTCGCTCGACTACCTGCTGATGACCCTGGGGCCCGCGCTGCTGTCGCTGGCGGCCTTCGACGGGCTGAAGCCAAGCCGGAACAACCTGTTGACCGTTTTAGGCCGCAACGCGCTGTTCTACTACTTCGTGCACCTGCTGGTGCTGGCGGTGGTGCTGGTCGCCGCCGATGGCGTGCTCGTCGTCGTGGGTGTCGAGCACGAGTTCGGGGCCCTGCCGTTCCGGTTCGATCTGGGCTACACCTATTTGGTGTGGGCCCTGCTCCTTCCGGTGCTTTACGGCCTGTGCCGCGCCTGGGAGAACCGAAAACGCAAGACGTGACGTGGACCCTTTGGCGGTTCGAGGGCGTGCTACACTCCCTCCATGCCACTTGAGCTCGCACAGAAATGGATTTGGATCACCGGGGCCTCGTCGGGCATCGGCAGGCAGTTGGCCCTCGAAGCCGCCTCGAAGGGGGCGCGGGTGCTGCTGTCGGGTCGCCACCGCGAAACGCTCGAGCGGGTCGAGGTCGACTGTCAGGTCCGCTCCACACAGAACGGCCACGCCGGAGGGCACGCGCTTCTGGTGTTCGATCTTCTCGACCGCCCGGCCCGGATTCACGCGGTGAGTCAGGCTCTGGCTGTCGCCGGCACGTTCGCTCTGGTCATCCTCAATGCCGGAATATCGCAGCGATCGAGCTTTGCCGACCTTTCGCCGTTGGCCTTTGACCAGATCCTCGACCTCGATTTTATGGCACCGGTCGACTTGACGCGGGCCTTGCTCCCTTCGATGCAGCCCGGCTCGGGGTTTGTGTTGGTGTCGAGCGTTTCGGGGCTTTTGGGAACACCGGGACGGTCGGCCTATTCAGCGGCCAAGCACGCGCTCACGGGTTTCGGCGCGGTGCTGCGAAGTGAGCTTTATTCCAGGCAAATCTCGGTGACGACAGCGTTTCCGGGCTACGTTCGCACCGGCATCGACAGGGCCGCCCTTGGTGCCGACGGGGCACAGCAGGGACATACCGACGCGAGGACGCAAAAGGGTGCCGACCCCGCTGTCGTTGCCCAGAAACTTCTGCGCGACGCACAAGGTGGCAAGGCCCATTCGTACCTCGCGTTCAAGCTGGAGTCGCACTACGGCCTCTGGGCCGCACGCCTTCTACCCGGTCTGTACGCGCGCGTCAGTTCGAAGCGGAGGTAGCGGGCCAGTCCCGTGACGCCCAAGCCTCCAGCTCGTCCTGGCGAGTGCTGACAATCTGGGCACAGGCGTGAAACACGGCCTTGGGAGCGGTCGTCGGCCAGAGCTCGAGGTAAGCCTGAGGCCACAGCGTACCAGCGAAAAACTCGTTCATCCGGGGCAACAACTTTTCCCTGGCCTCTGGCTCCAGACTGACGTACAAGAACTCGGCCAAAGGCGAGTTCTTCAGGTCGAAGTTCGACTCCTCGACACGGCCCACTGCCAAAAGGTGAAAAACCGGGTGCGTCACGTCGAGCCAGGCCGGGCGCCCCGCAGGTGGTAGAAACTTCTCGATGGTCGCGAACTCTTCGTCGCCGTGCGCGATGTCGCCCATAAACAGCGAAAGTGGGGCATCGCCTCCGGTCACCAGGGCCAAGGCCTCGAGCAACGACACCGCCAGCAGCTTGGCCTCCAGATAGCCCATCGCGATCGCGAGGTTGTTGCGGGCCCGGGCGGTCATCCCATCGAGGTCGAGCTTGAGCCCTGGCGCCCAATGAAAGATGTTTTCGGGCTTCAGGTAGCGGAAGAACCCCAGCATTTTGGTGAGCGCGACGCGGTACTCCTTGACCGTGAACGTGCCGGGAAACCGGAGCGCAGGGTTGGTCTCGGGCATGAGCTTCCAAGTGTTGTTGAGGAAGACCCCGGGCTCGGGCAACTGAAAATCGTTCACATCGCGGTTGGCAAACCCGATAGCCCGGGCCACGAAGGCGTGGATCTCGGCACTCGTCAGGCCGCTGCCCAGCCCCTGCAAGGTGGCCAGGCGCAGGGAAAGTTCCTCGTGCACCTGTCGGCCCGAAGAATTGACACCCCTAAACGGGATCGAGGCCTCGATACAAACCGCGACCGCGACCAGATCGCGAGTTGGCAAGGTGTCGCCCATCATCCTCAGGAACAGAAGAGCGCTGAGGAACTCGTTGAGCCCCCCGAGGATGTGCAGCGCTTGCCCCTCGGCAAACCCGAAAATTTGAAGGCAGAGACCGAAAAGCTGGTCGCTAGGATGATCGGTGCGCAGGAAAACCTGCCCCTCTTTCAACAGGATGTACTCGTAGCACAGATCGTGGAGGACCGGCGGAATGCCATCATCCACCTGAAAATACACCAGGTCATGGAACACCGCCGCAAGCGCCGTGTGGGCATCGGTGTCGCTGTCGAGAAAACCAAACACGTGCCGGATGGTGTGAAACTGACGCGTCTGGTAGTTCATGATGCGGTGGATGATGACGCAGGTCGGCTCCAGCGCGGGCAACGGCAGGGGGTGTCCCAGTTCGGTCAAAGCTTTTCGGACCACCCGGATGAGGCGGTGAAGGGTTCCAGATTCCATGAGAGATTGTAGGTCCATCTCCCCGATTTGTGCTAGATTCGCCCGTATGCGTTTTGTCTTTCTGTTGATGGTCCTTGTGGCCGCATCGTGTTCGCAGCCGGCCGATCTGGGCCCGCTGGTTCAGTCGATGGGCCTCGCGCCCCTGAAGGAAACTTCAGCGGCTCCGCCGGTTGTGTTGAACAATCTGCAGGGCGAAGGGGTCGACCTCGCCTCGCTTCGCGGCAAGGTCGTGGTGCTCAACTTCTGGGCCACCTGGTGCGGTCCCTGCAAGGCGGAGTGGCCCTCGCTGGTCGCACTCCAGGCCAGTCTGGCAACCGAGAAGGACATCGTGTTCCTCTCGGTCGACCTCAGCGAGTCCCAAGACGTGGTGAAGGCCTATTTGAAGGACAATCCGGCGAACTTTCCCGTGTTGCTCGATACCGACGGCGTCACGGGAAACAGGTGGGGAATACAGTCCATCCCCACCACGGTGGTGATCGACAAAGCCGGGCGCCTTGTCGCCGGCAAAACCGGGTCGTACGCCTGGGACAAACCCGAGGTCCTGGCGGGCCTCCGCAAATTGGCGGTGTTGCCATGAAAACGAAAGAAGACCTTTGGCTGATGGGACTCGCCGGACGCATCGCCCTGTGGACCCGACTGGCCGTCGTGGCAGGGCTGCTCGGCATGGTGTTCACCATCGTTCAGGCGGCGCTGGTGGCGTGGTTCTTGGCGGGTCTGGTGATGGACCACAAAGCTTTGGCCGACCTGTTGTGGTTGTGGGCCCCCCTCCCCGGCGTGCTCCTGCTCAAGGTGCTCGCCACTTGGGCGAAGGAAGAGGCCGGCGTGCGCGCATCGCAGCAGGTTCGCGGACCCTTGCGGCAGGAATTGCTGGCCAAGATCCACGACCTGGGGCCCGCCTGGAAGACCGGCCAGCAGTCGGGCGCGCTGGTGTCGAAGCTGATGGAGCAGGTGGACGGGCTCGATGCGTGGCTGGCCAAATATCTACCTCAAAAGACTTTGTCGATGGCCGGGCCGGCGCTGGTGCTCGCGGTGGTGTTCCCGATCAACTGGGCGTGCGGCCTGCTGCTGCTTGTTACCGCTCCGCTCATCCCGCTGTTCATGAGCCTGGTCGGTCGAGGCGCGCGGGTGGAGCAGACCAAGCAGTACCTGAGCCTGTCGCGCATGAGCGGGGCCTTCCTCGACCTGGTAAGGGGCCTGCCGAGTTTAAGGCTCGTCGACGCGCACCGGCGCCAGACGCCCCGCGTTGCCGCCGTATCGGAAGAGTTCCGGGTCCGTACTATGTCGGTGCTGCGCCTGGCGTTTTTGTCGTCAACGGTGCTGGAATTTTTCACCATGCTGAGCATCGCGCTCACAGCCATCTACCTGGGTTTCAGCTTATTGCACCTGCTCAACTTTGGGGCGTGGAACGGTAGTCCGGACCTGGGAATGGCGTTGTTCGTTCTTATTTTGGCGCCGGAGTTCTATCTGCCACTGAGGGAACTGGGGGTGCACTACCATGCGCAGGCCGAGGCCAAAGCAGCGGCTCTTCAGGTCCTGCCCGTGTTCGCGGCGCAGGCCAGGCCGGGGGTTGCCGGTGAGCACAAACCCGCTGCGGGGGCTCCCAGGCTGGACCTCCGGGGCGTCCATTTTGCCCACGTGCCGGGCGTGCCCATTTTGGCCGGGCTCGACCTGACTGTAGCCGCTGGCGAGGCCGTGGCCATCACAGGGCCCAGTGGGGCCGGCAAGACGACGTTGTTGAGGCTCATCGCCGGGCAATTGGCTCCCGACGAGGGAACCCTGTTGGTCAACGGGGAGCCTCTGCTAGGTCTGTCCCCCGAGGCCTGGAAAGAGTCGCTGGGCTGGATGAACCAGCACCCCCGGGTCCTGTCGGCAACCTTGGCCGAGAACCTGCGCATCGCTCGCACCGAAGCCAGCGACGCCGACTTGCACGAGGCCCTGAAGTTCGCTGGCCTCGACGCGTTGTACCAAACCCTCGACCGCGGATTGGACACGCTGCTGGGCGAAGAAGGCCGGGGGCTGTCGGGAGGGCAACAACGACGGTTGGGTCTGGCCCGCGTGTACCTGCGACGGGCAGGACTGCTCTTGCTCGATGAACCGACGGCCAGCCTCGACCACGAAACTGAGGGTTTGATTCTCGACCGCTTGGCCGTGCTCAAAAAAGACCGGACCTTGGTGGTTCTGACCCACCACGCCCAACCGCTCGAGATCGTCGACCGCGTCCTGGACCTGCGCGCGGGCCGTCTGACGAAGGCTGGTTTGACGGCCGGGGGCGCGTCATGAACGCCCGCCTTGCCGAATTGAAGCCGTTCGCGGTCCGCATGCTCGACTTCCGCAAGCATTTGGCCGGCGGACTCGGGCTGGGCCTCGCCACGCAGATCAGCGGTCTGGCCCTTTTGGGTGTGTCGGGCTGGTTCCTCACCGGTTGCGGTTTGGCCGGGGTTTCGGCCGCGCTGGCCGAAGCGTACGACTTGATTTCGCCATCGGGAGCGATCCGAAGCCTGGCGTTGGGCCGAACAGGGTTCCGCTGGGCCGAACGCGTGGTCACCCACGACGCCACCTTCCGCCTGATCGGTTCGCTCCGGGTGTGGCTCTACGACAAGCTGGCGCAGTTGTCGCCCCGACAGACCGGTAGCCTCCACGCGGGCGAAATGCTCGGTCGGCTCACCAAAGACATCGACTCGCTCGACAACCTGTACCAAAAGCTGGTGGTTCCCGTCGCGTCGGCCTTCTTGCTGGTCACGGCAGCCACAGTTTTTGCGGCGGTGCTGTCGCCTGGCTTTGCGCTTCCCCTGCTCGCCCTCATGGCCACGAGCTTTCTGGTGCTCCCACTGGTCAGCTGGGCGGCGGGACGACGTCTGTCGCCAGAGCTCGTGCGCGGCCACGGTCGCCTGCGCCGGGTTCTGCTCGACACCCTCGACTCGCTCGACGACTTGGCTCTTCATGGCCCGGCGCGGACGCGCCAAAACCAGGTGGTGGCCACCTGCGACCAGGAGCGCCTGAGCCTGACCGCGCGCCAGCAACGCCTGTCGTCGGGCTTCAAGGCCCTCACCGGACTCGTGACCGGCCTGGTGGCCTGGGTCTTGCTCGGCCTGGCGGCGTTGTTGCCCCCCGGGTTGCAGATCGACGGTCCCCTGCTGGTTGGACTGGTCCTGGTCGTCCCCGGGCTGGCCGAGTTTCTGGGGGCGCTGCCCGCGGTGTGGCTGGAACTCCCAGGAACCGCCGAGGCGGCAGGCCGACTGAACCGGCTGACCAGCCAGACTCCGAACCCCGCGTATGTGGAAGCTTCGGCACAGACTTCCGAGGGGACTCGTCCCACTCAAGTGGGGACAGACCTCCAACTTACTGGCGTGTCGTTCGCCTACGATGCCGAACCGGTGCTGAGCGACCTGACGTTGACCTTGGCCGCTGGCCAGCACGTCGTTCTCAGCGGTCCGAGTGGCGGGGGCAAGACGACCCTGGTGCGCCTGCTGACACGTCTGGAAGACCCCACAGCGGGAACGATCACCTTGGGGGGGACAGACCTCCGCCAGCTCGACGAGACAACCCTTCGCCTGGCCATCGCCTGCGCCAGCCAGGACACCTACCTGTTCACCGACAGCCTGGCCGGCAACCTGCGGTTGGCCCGCGACGAAGCTAGCGACGATGAGCTGTGGGAAGTACTTACCGTGGTTGGGCTTGCCGAAACGATCCGAGCCTGGCCCGAGGCCCTTGCCACCTGGATCGACGAAGGGGGCGAAAGCCTTTCCGGTGGCCAGCGGCGACGTCTGGGGGTCGCTCGGGCGCTGCTTCGCCGGTCCCCTGTCACCATCCTCGACGAACCCACCGAAGGTCTCGACGACGAAGCCGGTGAGGCCTTGGTCCGCTCGGTGCGCCTTTACCTGACCGGCAAAACGCTGGTCTGGGTGTCGCACCGGCTCACCGACCGTGCCGGCTTTGAGCGCCAATTGACGCTCGAGAACGGCGTGTTGTCGGAAAAAAACCATGGTACACTCAAAACACCATGAAAAACTTCCCGGAATACACACAGCACGACGGTTTGGGTTTGGCAGAACTGGTCAGGACGAAGCAGGTCACGGCTTTGGAATTGGTCGAGACCGCCATCGAGCGCATCGAGGCTCACAATGCCCCCTTGAACGCGGTGATCACCAAGCGCTACGAGCGCGCCCGGGAAGAGGCTTCGGCTCTGGCGGTAGGCCCGTCCAGCACGATTCCCTTCGGCGGCGTGCCGTTTCTGGTCAAGGACCTGCTGGCCACGGTCGAGGGCACGCCGACGGCCAACGGCAACCGCCTGCTCCGGTCTGTCCCCGCCACGCAGGACAGCGAACTCGTGCGCCGCTGGAAGGCTGCGGGCCTGATCATTCTGGGCAAAACGAACACTCCCGAGTTCGGGCTCACCCCCTACACGGAACCTCTGGCTTTTGGCCCCACCCGCAATCCGTGGAACCTGGAACGCACGCCCGGCGGCTCTTCGGGGGGTTCGGCGGCGGCGGTGGCCTCGCGTATGGTGCCCCTGGCCTCGGGTGGCGACGGTGGCGGCTCGATCCGCATCCCTGCGTCGGCCTGCGGGCTTTTCGGTCTCAAGCCCACGCGCGGACGCACACCCACCGGCCCCTTTCTCGGCGAAGCTTGGAACGGCTTTGCCATCGAGCATGTCCTTACCCGCAGCGTGCGCGACTCGGCGGCCTTGCTCGACGCCACACAAGGCATCGACGTCGGGGCTCCCTATGCGTCACCCGAAGTCGGTACGAACTTCCTGGGTGAAGTTTCGAAAGCTCCCGGAAAGCTGCGCATCGCGGTCACCGGCAAACCCTTGATGGGCAAGCAGGTGGACCCGGAAGTGCTGGAAGCCTTGGCTCGCACGGTCGAACTGCTCAAGAGTCTGGGCCACGACGTGGTCGAAGCGGCCCCCAGCCTCGACGCCGAGCCGTTCTCGCTGGCTTTTGTCACCATTTTGGCCGCCGAACTGCGCGCCGACATCGAGTGGACGGCCAAACAAGCAGGCAAGCGGGTCGATGTGCGCGACTTTGACCCCTCGAGCTTCGGCCTGGGCATGCTCGGCAAGGCCCTCAGCGCGCGCGACTACGCTGAGGCCTCGCGTTACCTTCAGGTGGCCTCGCGCGGCATCAGCGGCTTTTTTGGCGGGTACGACCTCTTGCTGACGCCCACGCTGGCGAAGCCGCCGGTGCCCATTGGATCGCTGCAACCTTCGGCGGCCGAAAAGGCGCTCATCCGCGTCATCGGCAGTTTCGACGGTGGCTGGCTGCTCAAGGCGCTGGGCATCATCAAACCGTTGGCGGCCCAGACCTTCGAGTTCATGCCCTGGACGGCCGTGTTCAACGTCACGGGTCAACCGGCGATGTCTGTCCCCCTCGAAATGGCAGGCGGACTACCCTGCGGGCTGCACTTTGTCGCGAAGTTTGGCGACGAGGCGACGCTGCTGAGGCTGGCGGGACAGCTGGAGAAGGCCCGACCTTGGGCCGACAAGGTACCGGGCGGGTATTAACCTCTTCAGCGCCGCCCTCTACTTCAGCGCAAAACACACCAGCAGTTCCATCTCGCCCAGACTGGTCGTAATGGGCACCTGGTGCACCGGCGCAAACGCGGGCCAGTTGATTTTGTGGTTGGGCCCTTGCACGATGAGCGGCACCGTGATGTCCAGGTCATGCTCGGTGAGCGTGTTGATCACGTGGCCCGACACAACGTTGGTCAGTTCGCCCAACAGCGAATTGGTCAACTCTTCCTCTTCGTCGGCGGTCGAGGCTTCCATGCCCGACATCTTGAGTAACTCGGTCACCATGGCCTTGCGCAACCGCAGAACCACCATGCCCTTGCCGCCTCCGGTAAGGCCAATGACGCCCGAAGCGTCCCAACCGTGGCCGGCCTTCTGGTCGAGTTCCCGGGGCGCTGCTGCCGCCGGGGCCAAAGAGAACATCTGGTCCATGGCCTCACAGGCGGCCTGAACGATGACGGGAAGAATGTCGCTGCTCATGCAGACAGTCTAGGTCAGGTCCACCGCTGGCGCAAGTCAGGCTTCCAAAGCGCAAAAAATGATGCCCAGAAAACCATTTACCACGCGGAGATCCCGACATAGACTGTCAGGAACTACGGAGGTGGCAGGTGGAAGCCGCAACGACCTTGAAACAATACCGCGAAACGTGGGAACGGAGCGTGAAAGACCCCGATGCCTTCTGGGGGGCCGCCGCCCGCGACGAGCTCGACTGGATGCGCGAGTTTGACCGGGTCGCCGACCACGACTGGAGCGAGGGCCTGACCACCTGGTTTCTTGGGGGCAAGCTCAACGTGAGCGTCAACTGCGTCGACCGGCATCTGGCCGACCGCCCCGACCAGACCGCGCTCATCTGGGAAAAGGACGAGCCTGGCGAGGAAGAGCGCATCACCTACCGGCAACTGCACCGTGAGGTCTGCCGGGTGGCGAACGCGCTGCTGGCGGCCGGCATCCGCAAAGGCGACACGGTGGCGCTGTACATGCCCATGATTCCGCAGGCCGTCTTTGCCATGTTGGCGTGCACCCGCATCGGGGCTGTGCACAGCGTGGTGTTTGCCGGCTTCAGCGCCGAAAGCCTGCGTGACCGTATCAACGACGCCAAATGTGTGGCCGTCATCACCGCCGACGAGGGCCTGCGCGGTCGCAAGTTCATTCCGCTCAAGCGCACGGTCGATGAAGCCGTCATGGCCTGCCCCAGCGTCAAAACCATTTTCGTGGCCAAGCGCACCGGCAACAAGGTGCCCTTCTTTCCGCCGCGCGACGTGTGGCTCGACGAGGCCATGGCCGCCCAGCGTCCTTATTGTCCGGCGGTCCCCATGGACAGCGAAGACCCGATGTTCCTGCTCTACACCTCAGGTTCCACGGGCAAACCCAAGGGCATTTTGCACACCACGGCCGGGTACCTGTTGTACGCCAAGATGACCCACCAGCACGTGTTCGGCTGGAAGCCCGGCGACGTATACGCCTGCGTGGCCGATATCGGCTGGATCACCGGGCACAGCTATGTTGTGTACGGCCCGCTGGCCAACGGCGCCACCACCGTGCTGTTCGAGGGCATTCCCACCTACCCGAACGCGGGGCGCTACTGGGAGATGGTCGACCGCCTGGGCATCACCCAGTTCTACACCAGCCCGACCGCCATCCGCTCCATTGCCCGCGAGAGCAACGACTTCGTCACGAAGTACAAGCGGACGAGCCTGCGAGTCCTGGGCAGCGTCGGCGAGCCCATCAACCCCGAGGCCTGGAAGTGGTACCACGAGGTGGTGGGCGAAAAGCGCTGCGACATTGTCGACACCTGGTGGCAAACCGAGACCGGCGGCATCATGATCACGCCTCTCCCCGGGGTCACGCCCCTCAAACCCGGGTCGGCCACCCTGCCCTTTTACGGTGTGGAGCCCATTTTGCTCGACGAAAAAGGCAACCTCTTGGAGGGCAACAACGTCAGCGGATTGCTTGCCATCAAAAAGGCCTGGCCGGGCATGAGCCGAAGAATCCACGGCGACCACCAGCGCTACCTGGCCACCTACCTCAAGCCCTACGAGGCGGTATACTTTACCGGCGACGGCTGCCGCCGCGATGAGGATGGCTACTACTGGATCACCGGGCGTGTCGACGACGTGATCAACGTGTCGGGCCACCGCATGGGCACCGCCGAGGTCGAGAGCGCGCTGGTGAGCTACCCTGGCTGCGCCGAGGCCGCCGTGGTCCCGGTGCCGCACGACATCAAGGGCCAGGGCATTTTCGCGTTTGTGGTGCTCAAAGACCGCTGGGACGAAACCCCCGAACTGGTGGGCGAGCTTCGCAACGAGGTGCGCCACCACATCGGCCCCATCGCCATCCCCGATCACATCATCGTGGCGCACGGCCTGCCCAAAACCCGCTCGGGCAAAATCATGCGGCGTATCTTGCGCAAGATCGCTGCCGGCGAGTACACCGAACTGGGCGACATCAGCACGCTCGCCGACCCGAGCGTCGTCGACGTGCTCATCGAAAAGCGCAAGGCTATGGTCGAGCTGGGCTAACTGCGGGGCAAAGTGACCTTGAACTCCGTGTTCCCGGGAACACTTTCAAAGGTCAAGCTGCCCTTGTGCCGGCTGAGAATGTTCAACACGATCTCGAGGCCCAGGCTGATGCGTCCCGTGTCGTGCGCAGTCCGGCTGACTTGGAACGGCTGAAGCAAGGTTTGGCGGAGGTTGTCCGGAATACCGGGACCGTGGTCACGAATCTGTACCTCGTACGTTGTCGGCAAGACCTCGACAAGCACCGTAATGGTGCCCTTGTCTTGCAGGGCTTGCCTGGCATTGGAAAGCAGGTTGCTCCACACCAGCATCAGTTGTTCCGGGTGGCCTTTCAGGAAAAGGCCTTGCGGCGGCAGACTGCAGACCAGCTCAAGAGTCTCGGGAATCTGGCTGCGGTAGACTTCGAGCACAGTTTCCAGGTTTTCGACCAAATCAACGGTTTCGGGCTCGGGGATGGTGCCGACCGGTGTGGCGAAACGACTGAGGGCAAGCACGTGGGCGCTGGCCTTTTCGGTGGCCACAGCCACAATGGCGAGCGACCTTTCGAGCTGGACAAGCTCGAGCAGAGCCCGCAAGACTTCGACAGCGGACGGCAAGGCTGCGACCTCGCGCCAGGCGGCATCCAGGGTCACCAGCCCGAGTTCGGCCAGCATCTCGGCCTTGATTTCTGCATCGGCAGACCCCAAGGCGAGCAACTGCTGTTCGATACTGGCCCGCAAGTCGCGACCTTCGCGCGAACTGGGCAACGGCCAATCCTCGCGGCAACGTTCCCTAAGCTCCCACAGGAGCGCCAGCGAAGTCCCGGGCAGCCGCCCACCAAGGGCTGTCCATTGTTGAACCATGGGGAAGAGCCGGTGTTGCAGGTGGGCCTGACTGGACTGGATTGCGGCCAGCGGGGTGTTCACCTGGTGTGCCACGCCGGCGATGACCTGACCGAGCGAAAACATTTTTTCGCCCGAAGCCAACGAGCGGCGTGCGCGGTCGAGCTTCGCGTTGGCCTGCCCCAACTTGGCGGTCCGCTCCTCGAGGACAAGCCTGAGCCGCACTTCCGAATCAACGAACATCTTGGTCGCCTGCCCGAGCACCCACTGAAGCAGGGCCAGTGCCATGGTCAAAAAGGCGAGGATCAGCACATAACGAAGTTGAACCTTCGGGTAAAGGCCCGCGAGCCCGAAAAGCACCCCGGCCAGGAAGAGAAAGCGGGCCCGCGACGACACCAGGGTCAGCGAGACCAGCGTCGCTGCGGCAAAGGCCAGCAAGTAGTACGGGTCCTGCGAAAAGCGCAGGTCAAAAGCCAGCGGGACGATTACCGACAACAGACCCACCGCCACCTTGGCGAAACCCTTCCAGATCAGGAACAACAGGCCCAGCAGAAACAGCAGCACGAGAGACTCGGGCACCAAGGACGCCCAGTGAGCCTTGAGCGCGATGCTCGCCAGAGAAGAGAGAATGAACACTGAGGCGACCAGCACCACGAGGCCAAAGAAACCGGTCCGGGCCCGGTCAAGAAACGGCTGCGGAGGCAACGGGCTGAGAAGCCATTCCAGCACGCGCAGGGGGACCGATCGTTTGGGGTCTGCCAGTTTGGGGTCCATGCCAAAAGTATTGTGGAGCAAAACTCTGGTGTCGAGGGAAAACCTGCCGGCAGATAAACTGTGCTCATCCTTGCGATGAGCCTGAAGTTTCGACCCCAGGGCGCCGATAACTTGAGACGGAGGTCTCCATGAAACCCCGTGCTCCGTTTGTCGTCGGTTTTCGTGTCAGCATCGCGTTGGTTCTGGTGGTGACCATCACCATCATGGCTGTTGCCACCACGGCGATCGTCATTAACATCGGGGCAGATTCCTCCCAAAAAAGTGCTCAAACGCTCTTCACCCGGATCGCCGAGACGATCGGGGAGCGCACCGACGCGCAGTTTGAAGACACCATTTCGCTCGCCCGCTACGCGGCTCTCGACGCCCACAGCACCGACCCCGTCAATGGCTTTGGCCTCGACCACCCGTTTCTCAGCTTCCTCAAGGGCGCTCTCGATGCAACGCCGACCCTCTACTCGGTCTACGTCGGTGGCACCGACGGCACCTTTTTCCAAGTGATCCAAACCCTCGGCGATCCCCGCATTTTGGAAGCTCACAAGGCACCGGCCGGCACCAAGTACGTGGTTCGCACGATCACCGGCACCGGCGCCGCCCGAACCCAGCACTGGAGCTTTGTTGGTGACAAAGATGCTCTTCTCGGGCAGCGGACTGACGCCGAGTTTGACTATGTCCCCTCAGCGCGCCCGTGGTTCCAACTGGCGGTCAACAAGAGCTCGGTGGTGCTTTCCGACCCTTACATTTTCAACTCGCTCCAGGAACCGGGAATCACCGCGAGCGTGTTGTTGCCGGGAGGCAAGAAGGTGCTCGGCGTCGATCTGACAACGAGAGGTCTGCAGGCGTTCATCGACCAACAGGATGTGTCGCCCCACGGCGGGGTGATGCTGCTCGACGCCAAAAAGGCCGTCATGGCCAAGTCGGCCAACTTCGAGCGCCATCCCGGGTGGCTCACCAAGAACGTCGCCCACGTTTTGGCGGGGCAGAACCTGGAAATCGTGCTGACCGCGCCGATGTCGGACTTCGACGGCGACTTTCAGCGCATGCAATTGACGGTGATTTTGGCCACGCTGGTGCTGGTACTGCTCATCCTGCCGCTGACAATGTTGTTCACCAAGCGCCTGACCCGCATGATGACCGTGCTCAGCGAGGACGTGGATCGCGTGTGCAAAATGGACTTCAGCGGGGAGTCCCCGAGCGGCTCGAGTGTCCGTGAGTTTGACAACTTGGCCCGCGGCTTCGGATCCATGAAGAGCACGCTGGCTACCGAGACCAAGGTTCTGGGAGTGGCGCAGCTCAAACTCAAGAAGATTGTGGAAACCGGCATCGCCCTTTCGACCGAAAAGAACACCGAGGCCCTGCTTCAAAAGATCCTCGACACCGCGATGGACCTGACCGAAGCCGACGGCGGCACGTTGTACCAAGTCAACCCCGAGGGCAACAAGCTCGACTTCAAGGTCATGGTGACCAAGAGCACCAACTTCCGCCGGGGCGGCACCCACGGCGACCCTCCCCCGTTCTCGGTACCGCTGTTCAAGGAAAACGGCGAGGAAAACCACCACAATGTGGCCACCCACGCCTTTTTGTCGGGCGAGCCGCTCAACATTCCCGACGTGTACAACGACCTTCAGTTCGACTTTTCGGGGACCAAGGCCTTCGACAAGAACAACAACTACAAGACCGACTCGATCCTGACGGTGCCCCTCAAACCCCTCGGGGCCGACGTGCTCGGGGCCCTGCAACTGATCAACGCCAAGGCCGAAGACGGCGTGACGAGCATCCCGTTCGCCAAGGACATGCAGGATTTTGTCGAGGCCCTGGCCGCCAGCGCCGCCACCGCTATCTACAACAAACAGCTGGTCGAAAACCTGGAGCACCTGTTCGATGCCATCATCGACGTGATCAACGGCGCTATCGGCCGCAAGAGCCCCTACACCGGCGGCCATTGTGACCGAGTTCCGCT
Organism: Spirochaetales bacterium; assembly: GCA_037142615.1. Taxonomy (GTDB): domain Bacteria; phylum Spirochaetota; class Spirochaetia; order JABEVK01; family JABEVK01; genus JAIFLN01. The sequence continues at coordinate 19,249 of JBAXAI010000045.1, forward strand.
CATCGCCATCGACTTGGCCCGGGTGACTTCCGAAGTCAAAGAAGGACCGCTGGCCGGCTTCGAGATGAACAAGAACCAGCTCAAGGAGTTTGAGCTGGCGTCGAAGCTGCACGACGTGGGTAAGGTCACCACCCCCGAATACGTCGTCGACAAATCGACCAAGCTCGAGACCATCTACAACCGCATCCACGAGGTGCGTTCGCGCTTCGAAATCCTGTACCGCGACGCCGTCATCCAGCGCTACGAAACCGTGCTGGCCAGCGCGGGTAAACCCGACAAAAAGGTGCTCGAGGCCGCTGAGGCTCAACTGGCCGCCACCAAGCTTCAGCTCGAAGAAGAATGGTCGTTCATCGCAAAGACCAACCTCGGGGGCGAGTTCCTGAGTCCCGACAAAGTCGAAATGGTCAAAACCATCGCCAGCCGCACCTGGCTGCGCTACTTCGACGACCGGCTCGGCCTCAGTTGGGAAGAAGAGGAGCGCATCAAGGAAAGCCCTGTGTTGCCGCTCCCCGTGCAAGAAAAGCTGCTCGACGACAAGGCCATCCACAAGTTCCCGCGCCGCAAGGCCTTTGCCGACGAGTACACGGTCAAGGACAAGAACGGCAAGGTGAAGTACACCTACCAGTTCAAGACTCCCGTTCCCGAGCTGTTGTACAACCAGGGCGAAATCTACAACCTCGCCATCGGCCGCGGAACGCTCACGGTCGAAGAGCACTTCAAGATCAAGGAACACGTGATGCAGTCCATCTTCATGCTCGACCAGCTTCCTTGGCCCAAGGGTCAGGAAAACGTGTCGTTGATTGCCGGCGAACACCACGAAACTCTGATTGGCAGCGGCTACCCCTACCAAAAGAAGGCTGAGGACCTGTCGATGCAGAGCCGCATCCTCACCATCGCCGACATTTTTGAGGCCCTGACCGCCAGCGACCGGCCGTACAAGAAGCCGAAGTCGTTGAGCGAGTCGGTGAAAGTGCTCTACTTCTTCAAAAAGGACAGGCACATCGACGGCGAACTGTTCGACCTGTTCCTGACCTCGGGCGTGTATAAAACCTACGCCGAAAAGTACATGCGGCCCGAGCAGCTCGACGAGGTCGACATTTCTCAATACTTGGGTCCGATTCCGGCGAGTCCGGCCCCGGCAGGGCATTGATGCGGCCCCTTTTTGGCGCCATCGAAGCCGGCGGCACCAAGTTCGTATGCGCGGTGGGAACCGGTCCCGACGACCTGCACGACGAAGTCCGCTTTGCGACCACCACCCCTACCGAGACCCTCGGCCGGGCGCTCGACTACTTCCGCCAGGCTCAAGTCAAGCACGGCAAGCTCGCGGCGCTGGGCATCGGCAGTTTCGGCCCCCTCGATCTGGACCAGAAGTCACCAACCTGGGGAAACATCACCGCGACGCCCAAGCCACTTTGGTCCCACACGAAGTTCGCCACGCTGTTCCGTGACGAGTTCAAGGTCCCGGTCGGGTTTGACACCGACGTAAACGGCGCGGCGCTTGCCGAGGCGCGCTGGGGAGCCGGCCAGGGGCTGAGTGACCTGATTTATATCACGGTGGGTACAGGACTTGGTGGAGGTGGAATCTCGGGCGGCAAGCTGGTCCACGGCCTGGTACACCCCGAAATGGGCCATTTGCTTCTGTCGAAAGTGGCAGGCGACACCTTTGAGGGCCTATGCCCCTTCCACGGTCACTGCGTAGAAGGCTACACCTCGGGCCCTGCCCTCGAAAAACGCTGGGGAAGGAAGGCCTACGACCTGCCACCGGACCATGAAGCCTGGGACCTCGAGGCGACCTACCTGGCCCAAGCGGTTCTGGCCTACCTCGCCACGCTGTCGCCACAGCGCATCATCCTCGGCGGTGGCGTGATGGAGCAGAAACAGATGTTTCCCAAGCTCCGGGCCGAAGTTCTCAGGCTGAACAACGGCTACATCCAGTCGCCGGCTCTCACGCCCGAGGGTCTCGGGGGTTTCTTGGTGCCGCCCGGACTTGGCAACCGGGCAGGCGTCCTCGGCGCGGTGGCTTTGGCCGAAAGTGCATTGGCGTAAACCCCCGCTTACTCTATAATCAGAGTCAGAGGTGGAGCATGGAAACCCAAAAACACCGCATCCTTCTGGTCGACGATGAGGAAAGCATCCTCCGGGCCTTGGAACGGGTCTTGAGGGGGTCCGACCGCGAACTCACCACGGCTTCGGACGGCCCTTCGGCCCTGGACCTCCTGGCGACCAAGCCCTTTGATCTGATCATCACCGACCAGCGTATGCCGGGCATGAGTGGCACCGAGCTCCTTAAGCGTGTTCGGCAGCTTCACCCCCTTACGGCGAGGGTGATGATTTCCGGCTATGCGGAGTTTGAGTCCCTCGTCGCGGCGGTCAACGAGGCCAGGGTTGCACGTTTCATACCCAAACCTTGGGACAATGACGAACTTCGGGCACTGGTGGCGGACGTGTTGCAGGACAAGTGATGGCCAAGCCGCACACGATCCGCGACCTTATCTACCGCGAGTACCGCAAGGCCGCGCTGGCGCCGATCATCGTCATCGAACTCGCCCTACTGGCCCTCTACTTTGGAACCACCAGTTACCTGGAAAGCCGGGCCATGGATATTCTCGACAGCGAGGCCAGTCGCAATCTCGGCGAAATCGTGGTGCGCGAGGCCCGGAACATCGATACCGAAATTGCCAATGTGACGACCCTTTCGCGGGTCTTGCAGACGGAAAACACCCGCTTCTTCGCCCAAGGAGCCCAGGCGCCGGCAGCCGCGAGCCCCCCGGTCTTCTCGTTTGCCCCCAACGGCGTGTTCTACAAAGTCAACGACAATGGCGGATCCTCGCTGTGGTACTCCGCTAACACCCCGATCGGAGAGTCCCAGCGGGCCAAAGCCCGGGCGACCGAGGTCTTCGATCCGCTGTTCCGGGCCGTGGCACAGTCGGACAAGAAGATCGTGGCGGTCTACTTCAATTCCAACGACTCGATGTGCCGCTACTATCCGTGGGTTCCCGAGTTCTACAATGTGTTCGACCCCAAAATGGACATCCCCAAGTTCAATTTCTACTACCTCGCCGATGCAGCCCACGACCCTTCGCGCGCCCCCGTCTGGACCGCCGCCTACCTCGACCCGGCAGGACAAGGCTGGATGGCTTCGTGCGTCGCACCGGTCTACCGAGGCAAGGTGCTCGAAGGCGTTACCGGCATCGACATTACGATCGACGCCATCATCAAGAATCTGCTCGACCTGAAACTCCCTTGGGGTGGGGCAGCCTTTCTCGTTGACGATGACGGCGTGATCATCGCCATGCCCGAGGCCATCGAAAGTACCCTGGGCCTCAAAGAACTCCGGGCCCAGGTGTACCACTCCACCGTGAAGCAAGACACGGTCAAGCCCGAGGAGTTCAACCTGTTCAAGAACAAGGATGCCTCGATCGCCGGGCAGTTCCGCGCGGTCTTTTCGAGCGAGCAACTGGTCAACGATTTCCGGATCGGGGACAAGGAGTTCTTCCTGACCAACAGCCACATTGCTGCAACCTCGTGGCACGCGATGATTCTGGTCGACAAGGCCATCGTGCGGCAGCCTATCGTCGAACTCGACCTGTTGACCAAGCGCTTCGGGGTGGTCGCGCTGGTGGTGATGCTGTTGTTCTATGCGGCGTTCTTCACCGTGTTGCTCTCGCGTTCGCGCCGAGTTGCCGAGACTCTGTCCCGACCCATCCGCTATCTGGCCCAGCGAAGCAGTGAAATCAGAACCAACCCCTCGGGCCCTCAGATGGAGCGCGAGGCTTCGAATGTCGAGGAAATTACCCAGCTGCATGAAAACTTCAGTGCCATGGCCCTGCAACTGGCCAGCCTGTACAACGACCTCGACGGCAAGGTACGCCAGCGGACGCTGGAGCTGGAACAGGCAAACGACGAGCTCAATGAGGCGTACCAGCAAATGGCCCAGCAAGACAAGATGGCCTCGATTGGCCAGTTGGCGGCTGGGGTGGCGCACGAGATCAACAACCCGATGAGCTTCATCATCTCGAACATCGAAACGATGCGCGACTCCTGGAATCGGCTCAGCGCCTACCTTCAGGCCCACGACGGGCGGCCGCATGGCGACCAAAGTGCGCTGCGCGAACAGCTCGACATCGACTACCTGCTCAAGGACGGTCCGCAGCTTTTTCAGGACACGCTGGAAGGAACGGCCCGGGTGAAAGGGATTGTCGGCGAGCTGCGCTCGTTTGCCCGCACGAGTGATTCGGTCGAAGCTGCCGACCTGAACAAGCTGGTCGAGAGCGTGCTCAAGATCACCAGCAGCGAAATGAAAAACCGCATCGAACTGGAACTTGAGCTGGGGCCGGTTCCGATGCTCCGCTGCAATCCGGGGCAGATTAGCCAAGTGCTGCTCAATCTTTTGGTCAACGCACTGCAGGCGATTCCCGACAAGGGTACCATACGGATTCAGACGCGGCAGGAGGCCGAATGGGTACTTTTCGCCGTCACCGACACGGGAATAGGGATGCCCAAGAGCGTCAAAACCCGGATCTTTGAACCCTTCTTCACGACGAAGAAGATCGGGCAAGGAACTGGTTTGGGACTATCGGTCTCGTACGCCATCGTGAAGCAGCACGGAGGTAAGATCGACGTCCAAAGCGAGGAAGGTCACGGCAGCACCTTCACCGTGCGGTTGCCCAAAGTACACGCGAATTGAACGCTAACGCAGCAGTCGGGCCACGGCTCTCGAAGCCAAGGTGAGCCCGAAAGTCCCCGTTGCGAAGGCGCTGGACCCGTAGCCGTCGGCGCAGTCGATGCGAGCCGAACCGCCTTCGTCGGGCCGGGGCACTGAGGAACAGACCTCCCACGGCATCACGGCGGCCTCGAGGCTGAAAACACCCTCGACACCCCAAAGGCCTTGCGGGTCGGGGGACAGACCTCGGGCCTTGAGCGACTTCTTGAGCGACTTGAGCAGAGGGTCACGCTGCGTTCGGCCCAAATCGGAGTACCTCACCTGCGTGGGGTCGCTTCGGCCACCGGCTGCGCCGCAGACGAGAACCGGCAAGCCGAGTTCCAAACAGGCCTGGACGAGCGCGGCTTTGTCGGCAAGGGAGTCGATCGCGTCGATGACGACCTGGGGTCTGTCCCCCGACGGCTCCAGCAGTCTGGGGGCGCTGCGGGCCGTCACAAAGTCGGCGACCACCCTCACCTCGCAGTCGGGGTTGATTCGCACCACTCGGTCGGCCAGTACCTCGGCCTTGAGGCGACCCCACTCCGGGTCGAGAGCAGGAAGCTGGCGGTTGGTATTGGTTGCACAAACGTCGTCGAGATCGATGAGCGTCAGGTGGCCGATACCGGAGCGGGCCAAGGCTTCCACGGCCCAACTCCCTACGCCACCAAGACCTACGACCGTGACCTGACTGCGGCGCAACCTGGCGAGAACCCCCGGCCCGTAGAGCCTTGCCAGGCCGCCGAAGCGGTTCTCGTAGCTCAGGTCGATCACACGGGCGCTCCTGCCTCGAGCCGAAGGGTCTGGTCGACCCGGGCGCACAGGCGGCGAAACGTCAGGTCGCGGGTCGGCGTCAAATGGCGGCCGAGGTCGAGCCGCGTCGAGATATCGACAACTTCGCCGAGTCCCTCGGGTGAAAGTCCATCGTAGAGGCGGACCAAGAGCGCCACCAGTGCCTGCGGAAGGTAGCCGGGACTGAAGCCGCGGACCCGGCATTGGTCACCACGTTCCACCTTGAGCCAGAGCGGACTGGAACAGCCGCTGACAAAGCAATCTGGTGTCCTTTCGGCCTCAGGTAGTGGGGCGAGGTCTGTCCCCCACTGAACCAGAAGGCGGTAGCGGTCATTCCACTCACCGGCCAAGTCGAACTCGGCATCGACCTCGGCAAGGCGGTCTTGTAACGTTTCCATGGTGGGTCATTTTAGCGGGGTGCTGAGCACGCGTCCATCCCAAGCGATGACGCGGTCGGCCCTACCAACCCGTTGCCATGAGAAGTCGGCCAGCAACTGTCCCTGTGTGACGGCCGAAGGAGTGTCGCGAAGGCCGCAGACGTACCCGAGAAAGCCCCTCAGCCCGTCGGGCGTGTAGTGGCGCCGAAGTTCGTCCGCGGCGATGGACTGGTGCAGTTTGGCTAGCTTGTCCCCGTGCGGTTCCAGGAGCAGAGGGTGGTGGCGCCACGTGGGCCGCAGTGCGCCCAAAAGGTCCCACAGCGCGGCTTGGGTTGCGGTGCTGGGGGCGATGTCGCGGCCGCGGACAACCCGAGTCACGCCGCTGGCAAGATCGTCGGCAACGACCGCCAATTGGTAGGTGACGCCGCCGTCGGGACGTCGAACCAACGGGTCTCCCATGGCGCTGGCCACGCTTTGACTGAGGTCTGTCCCTCCTTCGTCCACCAGGTCGAGCCGGAACTCGCCCAGGTCGACGCGTAGGCCGCTGGTCGAGGCGCGCCAGTCCCGGACTTTGCGGTGACGGCAGGTTCCCGGGTAGACCCACCCTCCGGCGGCGGAAGGAAGTCCCGAAGCCTTCACCTTGCCCCGGGTGCAGTCGCATTCGTAGAGCAGGCCGAGGTTTGCCAGGCGGTCCAAGGCGGCATGATGGGTCTTCAGGCAGTCCGACTGCGCCACCAGCTCGTCCCAGTCGAGACCGAACCAGCTCAAGTCGTCGAGCAGGCCGCTGGTCAGGTGCGGCGACTGGGCCGCCGGGTCGATGTTTTCGAACCGCAGGACCAAGCGCCCTCCCCGACTTCGGATGTCCAACCAAGCCAAGAGGCCGGACAGCAGCGTGCCGGGGTGGGCGCGGCCACTGGTCGTCGGAGCGAATCTTCCGATATCCATGGGGCGAGTTTAAGATTACAATGGTTTCATGTCTTCCCCTCCCCAGAGTCGCCGATGGCTCAACCTGTTTGTGCTTGCAATCGGCAACATGGTGGATACCGCCGAGACCGGCCTCGTGAACGCGTTGTTCCCGGCCCTTCGGCACGCCCTTCACATGAACCTGGAGGCGTTAGGCCTACTGACCGCGATTGGCAAGCTTTCGCGCATGATCTTTGGCCCGCTGTGGTCGATGGCCGCCGACCGCTGGAACCGGAAGTTCCTGATGTTCCTGGTGACGGGGGTTTGGGGTTTCTGGACCGTGGCCGCCGGCTTCGCTCAGAACGAGACCCAACTGCTGGTGCTGTACGCCCTGGGCTCGATCGGGACCGTGGCAACGGAACCCCTTACCGCCTCGATCACGTCGGACCTGTTTCCAGCCCAGGAACGCGGAAAGGCCTTCGGTGCCCTGCGTGCCATCGGCGGTCTCGGGTTCGTCATTCTGGCTCCCATCATCGGCCTTTTGTCTCGCTCCCCCGAAGGCTGGCGCTGGGCCATGTTTCTTCTCGGGGGCCTGAGCATCGTCAGCGGCCTTCTGATTCTCGCGTTCTTCCGTGATCCGGGTCGGGGTGCTTCCGAAGAGAACGATGTCGGGAACGACCGCCTGCACTGGGACGACCTGAAGCACTTGGCGAAGAACCGGACCATCTGGTTCATCGCTGTGAGCCTGTTGTTCACCACCAGCCCCGTCATGATCTCGTTTGCCGTCACCTTCATGGTCGATGTGCGGGGTTTTTCCAACGCCGAGGCCACGTTTGTGCTTGCAGTCTTTATTGCCGGTTTCATCGGCAGTTCGCTGCTCGGCGGCTGGCTGGGCGATCGGGCCCACGCCCGCTGGGGAGCCTACGGGCGAGTGCGGCTGATGCAAGCCTACTTGGTGCTGTTCGCGGTGATGAGCTTTTTGTGCTTGCAGATTGAGTGGCCTCATTGGGCCTATTACCCGCTGTTCCTCGTGTTCGGCCTGATTTCGTCGATCGGAATGCCCGGCTCCGTGATGCCTTTGGTGAGCGCCAGCGTCGCCCCCGAAGTGAGGTCCACGGCCTTCGGCTTTCTGTTCAGCTTTGTGCACGGAGGCATCACAGCGGCGCTCTCCGTGGCGGTCGGCTGGTTGGGGCAGGCTTATGGACTCCCCAGCGCTGTGCTGTGGCTGACCACCGTCGCCTACACGATCAACGCCCTGCTTTGGGTGGTGGGTCGCAAGTGGGCGTTCCTGCCAGTCGAAGCCTCGGAGCCCCCGAGTGGACTATGATGGACCCCGTTGTCAACACAAACTTTTGCCCTTCCTAAGCTTTTCTTAG
>JBAXAI010000046.1:0-27355 GCA_037142615.1 Spirochaetales bacterium
GAACGGGAAAAGGGGCGCCTGCCCCTCGCTCCATAAAAAAGGCCAACCCGTGCCGGGTCAGCCTTTTGTTATTCCGCTACCCCCTCTGTGTCTTTGTAGGGTCTGCCCCCGATGGGTTCAGCGGGAAAGGGACTGGGCGGACGGTTCGGGAACCACAACGAAGCGTGAAAAACCGATGTTACTTTTGTGACCTGGGGAAACTTCGGCGATAGAACTTTGGCACTTCGGCGTACATCGGATCGTAGGTTGGCATGAAGTCCTCCACCGAGGGAGGCTGCAGACCGGGCCAAAAGCCACCCGATCTGCAGATCCCGATGGCTTGAAATTACACCCCCCGTGTGAGCGGGCCGTGAGCAACCCATGAGAAGTTCGTTTCACCCCACAGGAGACCGGCGACGTCGGCCCATGGCCTCCTTGCGCCCGGCCATAGCGTAGCTGCGAAAGGAGCTTGGCGATGGGCCTGACGGCGGTTGTTAGGGCCCTGAGAATTGCGCTGCAATTCTCCGCGGCGAGTTGTGTGGTGACGACATGGGTGGGCAAGGTATCCGGTCAAAGACCCAGGACTTCGCTCACGGCTTTGCCAATCTGACGGAGCACTTCTTCGTCGACGAGAGCCAATGGTCCCGAGACGAGCCGACGGCTGTCAAGAGCACGCAACTGGTCCACCAGCACATCGGAGTCGCGTTCTAGCTGGCCACGGGCCTGCAGGCGATACCGAAGAGGTTCAGCGTCGTCAATGAGGTTGGTTGTGAGCGGCAGGACGAGGGTGGAAGGGTGGCCGATGTCCAGCAGGTCCTGATGCTGAAAGAGCAGCACGGGACGGACCTTCCCCGGCTCAGTGCCTCGCGGTGGGTTCAGCTCGGCCAGCCAAATCTCCCCGCGTTTAAGCACTTGGATCTGTCTCGACCGCAGCAAACTCAGCGTTTACCACGAGGCTCTCTTGGCGGGTGCGGAGGCTGGCCTTCTGAAGGCGAAAACGCCGGTTCTCGGCTTCGTGGGCAACCTTCATTGCCTCCAAAGCACGGCGGACGTAGTCAGAACGGGCCAGGCCGTGTGCGAGCGCCAACTGGTCGAGTTCCTCCAGATCGTGTTCATTCATGCGGATTGAAACCGTGGCCATGTGTTGCCTCTTGTGAGACAAAGTGTAACACAAGGAGAAGGACAATCCTAGGGTCCGTAACGACGGGTCAGCTTTGGGTGGATTTCGAAAGTCAGCGCGAAGTGGGCTGGTCGGGCGTCTTCTTCCGCTCGTGGAACAACTGCGTCGCTTCTTTGGCTTTGCGGGAAACCTCGGCGAGCAACTCATCGAGAGGTAATTCCTTGAGCTCGTCGTAGATCTCGTCCCTCCAGGCCCAAACGTCGGTCATGGCTTTGGAATCACTCGTCGTATGCATCAATGACCTCCAGGGGAGAAAGAAGCCTCAAGGGTGCTTGCTGAAGTTGTCAAAGAAGTCCTTGGTCGCTGCCTGAAAATCAGGTGAGTCGGTAGCGAAGAGAAAACTGATCACGCTGGTGTCCAAGTAGACTTTGAGCTTGTTCACGGGTCAATAGTACGTCTGTGTGCGGCCTTCGTCAAAGGGAGGGACAAGGGCCGAGGTCCGATCCCCGGTCGGGTCAGCCTCCAACTAAAGGAATGGAGGCTAGAATGCACGGATTGCACGGACCCAAAAGGGAACCAGAGGAAAAGATGTTGCAGAGGAAGTGCTGTACTTTGAAAAGCGAGGTGAAATTTGAAAGACCATTACGACTTTAGCAAGGCCGTGCACGGCAAGTTCCTTGGTCAGGTTGAAGAGCTGAGGCTTCCAGTCTACCTGGATCCAGAAGTCGAATCGGAACTGGAGAGTCTGGCACATAGGTCCGGTCGAGACGTGAACGACCTAGCGAACACGGTGTTGAAGAACGGCATTGCGCTCCTGAAGGCTACCGAAGCTCGCTGAACCCCGGCCACGCGACCTTCGGCCGCTTGGGCCCGGAGAATTGCGTCGCGAAAACTCCACCCTGCCTTGAATTCTCGGGTGTCCAGAAGTATCCTCCCACCATGTCTTCCCCCTCCTATGTTCCCCTTCACTGCCATACCGATTTCAGTCTGCTTGATGGGGCGGCCAGCGTCGAGAAGCTCGTGGCCAAGGCCAAGGCGCTGGGGATGCCCGCACTGGCCATCACCGACCATGGCAACCTCTTCGGCGCGCTGAAGTTCTACAAGGAATGCAAAAAACAGGGCCTCAAGCCCATCATCGGGTGCGAGCTCTACGTGGCGCCCGGCAGCCGTTTCGTCAAAGAAAAGACCGAGGACGACAGCCGTTACAACCATCTGATCCTGCTGGCCAAGACCGACGAGGGGTACGCCAACCTGCGTCTGCTCAGCAGCTTGGGCTATACCGAAGGCTTTTACTACAAACCCCGTGTGGACTGGGAATTGATCCAGAAGCACCATGAAGGCCTGATCTGCCTTTCGGCCTGTCTCGCAGGCGAGATTCCGCAGCTGATTTTGGCCGGCCGGGTCGACGAAGCGCGGAAACGGGCGCTGGAATACCGCGACCTGTTCGGCGAAGGCAATTACTACCTCGAGTTGCAGAACCATGGCATCGACGAGCAGCAGCGCATGAACCCCGTGCTCATCCAGTTGTCGCGCGAGACCGGCATCCCGCTGGTGTGCACCAACGACAGCCACTACGTCGAACGTGACGATGCCGACGCCCAGGACACGCTGATCTGCATCGGCACCGGCAAAAAGAAAAACGACACCAAGCGAATGCGCTTCGACGTGCAGGAGTTCTACCTCAAAAGCCCCGACGAGATGGCCGAGTTGTTCGCCGACACCCCCGAAGCCCTCGAGAACACCCTGCAAATCGCGCAAAGCATCACCATGGACATGAAGCTGCCGGGCCCGCTGTTGCCCGAGTTTGCCGTCCCCGACGACTTTTTGGCTAAAGCCGACACGCTGGTCGGCAAGGACCTCACCCGGCTCCGAAGCCGCATCCCCGACGACAAGCTCTTTCGCCTGGACCACCCTGCCACGCAGTACTTTGTGTGGCAGGCCAACGCGGGTCTGGCCAAGCGCTACCCCGGCACCGGCGCGGCCCCGGCAACCGACATCGTGGCGCGCCTCGACTACGAGCTTGGCGTCATCATCACCATGGACTTCGTGGGGTATTTTCTTATCGTGGCAGACTTTATTGGTTGGGCGAAGGACCATGACATTCCCGTGGGACCGGGCCGCGGCTCGGGGGCCGGCAGCATTGTGGCCTACGCGATGCGCATCACCGACATCGACCCCCTCAAGTACAAGCTCCTGTTCGAACGCTTCCTCAACCCCGAGCGCGTGAGCATGCCCGACTTCGACATCGACTTCTGCATGGATCGCCGCGGCGAAGTGGTCGACTACGTCACCGGGCACTACGGCAGCGACAAGGTGGGGCAAATCATCACCTTCGGAACCCTCAAGCCCAAGGCCGCGCTCAAAGACGTGGCCCGCGTGCTCGACATCGGCTTTACGGAGTCGAACATGCTCAGTGCGCTCATTCCGGACGACCCGAACTTCAAGCTCCACCTGGAGGAACTGCTGGCCGAGCCGCTTTCGCAGCCCTACATCGACAAGGGTTGGCAGGAAAACAGCAACAAACTCCGCGAATACTACGGTCAGGGGGAGCTGTACCGCAACCTGTTCGAAACCGCCAAGCGCCTCGAGGGCCTGAGCCGCAACGTGAGCACGCACGCAGCGGGCGTGGTCATTGGCAAGAGCGTGCTCACCGATTATGTGCCGGTGTACAAGGATCCCAAGTCGGGCCAGATCACCACGCAGTTCACCATGGACCTGCTCGAGGAATGCGGTCTGGTGAAGATGGACTTTCTGGGCCTCGCCACGCTCACGTTGGTGCGCAACACCCTCGGCCTCATCGCCAAGCGCGGCATCACGCTCACCGAAGAAGATATTCCCGACTCCGACGAGAAAACCTTCAAAATGCTCCAGGAGGGCCGCTCGGCCTGCGTGTTCCAGTTTGAATCCACCGGCATGCAAAAGACGCTCAAGCAGGCCAAACCCACCTGCATGGAAGACCTCATCGCGCTCAACGCCCTCTACCGTCCCGGCCCCATGGACCAGATTCCCAACTTCATCGCCGGCAAGCAGAACGCGCGCAGCATCCAGTGGCTGCACAACGATTTGATCGACTGCCTGAAAGAGACCTACGGCGTCATTGTGTACCAGGAACAGGTCATGGAGGTCGCCCAGATCATCGGCGGCTACACGCTGGGCGGCGCCGACATTTTGCGCCGCGTGATGGGCAAAAAGAAGAAAGAGGAGATGGACAAGCAGCAGGCGCTGTTCTTGGCCGGGGCCGAAAAAAAAGGCTACACCCGCGAGGTGGCGCAGCGCATCTTCGACTATCTGGTGCCCTTTGCCGGCTACGGCTTCAACAAGAGCCACGCGGCCGCCTACTCGGTGCTGGCCTTCCAAACGGCGTGGCTCAAGGCCAACTACCCCGCCGAGTTCATGGCGGCCAACCTCACCAACGAGATGGACAGCCAAGAGAAAATGGGCGAGTACATGGCCGAGGCGCGCGCCATGGGCCTCACTATTCTGCCGCCCCACGTCAACTCCAGCGACAAGCTGTTCACCGTGGTCGACGGCCAAATCGTCTACGGCCTGCAAGGGGTCAAGAATATCGGCGGCGGCGCGGTCGAGGAGATCCTTCGGGCCAGAGCGGCCGGTGGCAAGTTCGAAAGTTTCATGGATTTTCTCGGGCGGGTCGATCTGCGTGCCGTCAACAAGCGCCTGTTTGAAACCGGCATCCAGTGCGGGGTGTTCGACGGCCTGGGCGCCAACCGGGCGACACTTTTCCACAACCTGGACAAAGCCATCGAGTGGGCTGCCAAGGAAAAGGAAGAAAAGGCCTCCGGGCAGGGCGGTCTGTTCGATGGCGACGACTCCGCCTCGCCGCCCTTCGCGATGGTCGTCTTCCCCGAGTGGGACCAGAAGGAGTTGCTGAACTTCGAAAAGGTGAATCTGGGAACTTACGTTTCGGGCCACCCTCTCGATGCGCAGCGCGAACTGTGGAAGCAGACAGTCTCGGTGAATCTCGGTGCGCCCAAGAAGACCGACGAGGACAAGAAAGACCAGCTGATGGGCATTATCTCGGGCATCCGCATCCAGTTCACCAAGAAGGGCCTCAAGATGGCCCGCGCTGTCCTGGAAGACTTCAACGGCTCCATCGACCTGGTGATCTTTCCCAAAACCTTCGCCAAAGTTGAGCCTTGGCTCACCGAAGAGGCAGTGTTAGGCTTCACCGGCAAAGTGGAAATCAACGACGAAGGCCCGAAGTTCCTGGTCGACGATATTCTTCACCCCGAAGGGCTGGCGCAGGTGCGCTCGCTCACGGTGCACGTGCGTCTCAAACCCAAAGACTGGCAAGAGCCCGAGATTGTCCGCATCCGCGATTCCTTTTTGGACCACCAGGGCAGTTCGCCGCTGGTACTGCATTTGTCCAACGGCGCCAAAACCGCTACAATACGGTGCCCGAACCAATTGCGCGTCGCCAGTTCTCAGGACGTGCTCGACAAACTGGGCACCCATTCGTGGGTCGAAGCCGTCTGGAGGGAATAATGAATCCGCTGATCATCCTGGCCCAGGTGCTCCAAGTGTACATCTTGGTCCTCACCATCCGCATTTTCTTGAGCTGGGTAAGCCTCGATGCGAACCAACCGCTGGTGCGAATCCTGGCGGCTGTGACCGACCCGTGGTTCCGGCTGTTCCGCGGTTTCCGTCTCCAGCTGGGCAATTTCGACTTTTCGCCGATGATCGCCATCGGCGTTCTCATCGTCCTTCAGGGCCTGACCTACCGTTTGGCGCTCGAAGGCAGCCTGACCGTCGGAATCGTCACCTCGGCGCTTCTGGCGCAGCTTTGGCTCATCGTGTCGTCCATCGTGTTCCTGGTGGGGGCGATGGCGCTGGTCCGGTTTCTGGCGGTGCAGTTTCGGTGGGGCGGCGCCGCAGTGTGGCACTTCCTCGATGCCTTGCTTCAGCCCATGACCTTCAGCCTGGGCCGGCTTTTGCGGCGCGACGCCTTCTTCCCGTACACGTTCAGCCTGCTGATCGTCGTGGTTCTGGCTGTCGTGGTCACCGTGGCCGGCGGCATCGGAATCGGGTTACTGGTGCTGCTCTTGGAACACCTGCCCTTTTAGGGATTCCTTGCCATGGTGCCCGGGGAACTGTCCGTCAGCGTGACCCGCCTGAAGGGAGCTGGACCGGCCGCTGTGCGCGACCTGGCGAAACTCGGCATTTCGACTGTCGCCCAGCTGTTGATGCACCTGCCGCGCGAGCACGCCAACCGCCGCGACGAAGTGAGCCTGCTCGAGGGCCTGTCGCGGCACCAACCGGCCAATACGGTGGTCACCGTGGCCGCGCACAGTTTCTTTGGCCCCCCGCACCGGCAAACGCTCAAACTGCACGTGATCGACCGCCAGGGCACGCCGGCCGAGCTCCCCTGCTTCAACCGGCCCTTCCTCGCCAAAAGCTGGCCGGTTGGCGCCCACGCGTGGCTCAACGGCCTGCCCGAAAGCAAATACAGCTCGCTGCAAATCGCCAGCTTCGACCTGGACCTGCCTCCTGCCGGGTATCTGCCTGGAGCTCCGCTGGGCGAGGCCGGCAATCTGGTGCCTCACTATCCGCTGGCCGGCAGCCTCAACCACACCGGGGTGGGCCGTTTGGTCAAACAGGCCCTGGCCGACTTTGCCAAGGAAAGGTTTGACGACGAACTTCCCGAAAGTTTTCGCCGGCGCCATGCCCTGACAGACCTCGATACGGCCCTTCGGCAGGTCCATTTTCCCCCCAGCCTCGAGCGGCTCGAGGCAGCCCGGAGAACACTGGTGTGGCGCGAGCTGTTCCACCTGCAAACCGCCATCCTGCGGCGTTCACTGGCGGCCACGGCGCCGTCGCGGCCCCCGATTCGCCTTCCCGCTCGCCTCCGCCGGGAGTTTCTCGCCAGGCTGGAGTTCGACCTGACGACCGACCAAGTCAAGGTATTGGAAGAAATTGACTCCGATCTGACGGCCCCGGTTCCGATGGCCCGGTTGCTCCAGGGCGACGTCGGCAGCGGCAAGACCCTTGTCGCGTTTCTGACGGCTCTGCCGCTCATCGAGGCCGGCTTTCAGTGCGCGCTGATGGCCCCCACCGAGCTCCTGGCGCTCCAGCACGCCGAAAACGCCGCCCGGGTGCTCGATCCCTTGGGCGTCAAAATCGCCTTCTTGTCGGGCAACCTCAAGGCGGCCGGACGCAACGCGCTGCTCGATCAGCTCGCCGAGGGCAAAATCGACTTCGTGGTGGGAACCCACGCGCTGTTTTCGGATCCTGTCGCGTTCAAAAACCTGCGGGCTGTCATCATCGACGAGCAGCACCGTTTCGGGGTCCTGCAACGCCAAGCCCTGCTGCGAAAGGGTGAGGTCGTCGACCTGCTGCTCATGAGCGCGACGCCCATTCCTCGCACCCTGGCGCTGACCGCGTTCGGCGATCTCAAGACTTCGGTGATCCGCACCATGCCCCACGGTCGAAAGCCCATCGTGACGCACACCAACAAGATGGCCAACCAGCAGAAGGTCTACGATTTTGTGCGTGCCGAGCTGCAGGCAGGGCATCAGGCGTACTTTGTGTACCCGCTCATCGAGGCCAGCGAGGCCCTTGACCTCAAGGATGCCCAGAGCATGGCCGCCCAGCTTTCCGAAGTGTTCGCCGGCTACCGGGTGGGCCTCATCCATTCGCGTTTGCCCGAGGACGAAAAGAAGGCGGTGATGGAGGAGTTTTCGCGAGGCGTCGCGGCCGTGCTGGTCGCCACCAGCGTTGTGGAAGTCGGGGTGGACGTCGCCAACGCGACCTGCATGGTCATCGAGCACGCGGAACGTTTTGGGCTTTCGGCGCTGCACCAGCTCCGCGGCCGGGTTGGGCGCTCCAGCCTTCAAAGCTATTGCTTTTTGGTGTATGGAGATACCCTGACCGACGACGGCAAGACCCGCCTCAGGGTGATGATGGAGACGACCGACGGTTTCCGGGTGGCCGAGGAGGACCTGAAGCTCCGTGGCCCCGGAGACATCGCTGGGGCCAAGCAGTCGGGCTTTCTCAAGTTGGCCGCAGCCGACCTGGGGCGCGATCTGGAAATCTTGGTCATCTGCCGCGAGGAATTGCAGACGTTGCTGGCCGACGATCCCCAACTGGAAAGGCCCGAACACGCCGGGATGAAGCGCCTGTGGACCAACGCCCCACCGTTTAGCGACGAGTTGGTCGCGCTGTGAGCCGATTTCCGCGCTACACTGGAGGCATGACGAAGCGGTTTTTGTCGGGTGCGGCGCTGACCCTGGGCGGACTGGTGTTGATGGTGTCTTCGTGCGCCAATCCGGTGGCCCCGGTTTCCAACTCCATTCCTCTCGGAGCTTCGGGTGTTCTGGCCGCCGAAGGCTTTGAGTCTGGCGACCTGACGCACTTCCGCTGGAACGCGACCAGCGTCGACAGCGTTTTGCCGACGGTTCAGACCACGACGGTGGCCGAAGGCACCCACGCTGTCCAGTTCCCGATGAAGGACCTGGGAGTCGGCCAAGCGCTGCACCTTTGGTTTCAGGTTGAACCAACGGCCGCTGCCGCTGTCTCGTTTCGAGTCACCTCGGACGCGTACACCAAGGCTTCGCTGACCTTTTTTGTGGACGGAGAGCAGAAGGCCGTGTGGGCCGATTCCTCCGACTGGGTGAGAAGCACCGTGGTGCTGACGGCTGGTGCCCATCGGTTGGAGTGGGTCGCGCGCAAGGATGATTCCGGGTATTACAACTCCAGTTCGAACTCGTTCTTCCTCGATGACATCACGTTGGCCTCCGAAACCACCGAATCGGTAAGCCTCAGCCCCGCGACACCGCTGGTCACCACTGTGGGCTCGGGCAGTCTGGACTTTGCAGCGCAGGCCCTGCGCGCGGATGGCAGCACACGGATGGGGGGCACTTTTACCTGGGTTGTGAACCCGGGAACCGACGGTGGGAGCGGGACCATCGACGCGTCGGGACATTTTTTGCCCGGGACCGCAGGAACCTGCACGGTGACGGCCTCGTCGGAGGGCCACCCGACCACCAGTGCCACCATCACGGTGAAGGCCGCGCTCGGGACTGTCCGGTACGCCGGTCAGGACTACCTGGGGCCCGAGCCAGGTTCGGGCACCGTGCCGCAGGCGGCGTCGCAGGGCATCCTGATCACCCTTCCCAACACCACGGACTTCCGTGCCGACGGATTTTTCACCCTCCAGGGAAGGGTTGCAGCTCCGTCCGTTTACAATTATGCGCTGGTGGTCGAAACCCTCGCCAGCGAATACGGCACCACCTCTCCGGTGCACACGACAAGCTGGTACGTGCAAGGCGATTTTTCAACCCGGATTTGGCTGCGTTTCGGAGCGGGGGACTATGTGGTGACCGTGCACACGCTCTCTTCGCTTCAGTTGGACTTGGCGGGCGAAGGCGACATCATGGGCTATTCCTGGTACCCCACACCGGTGGTCAGGCTGAATGTCACCAACACCCGCTCCGAGGACGGCACGTTTTTTTACCCCTCCGATGCCGTCCAAAGCGATAGCGACACCGTCACCAACTTGGCCCTATCGCTGGCAGGGGGGAGCTTGCCCGCGACGGAGAGCGCCAAGACGGCGGCGGTCACGGCCGTCAACAAGTGGATTGTGGACAACTACCACTACGACCAGACCAGCGTGGTTTCGGGACAACGGCAAAAGCAAGACGCGCTGACCTCGCTTCGGTTGGCGACGGGGGTGTGCGAAGGTTACGCTTCGACGGCCGCGGCCCTGTTGCGCGCGCTGGGCATTCGCACCAAAGCCGTGAGAGGCGACGGGTACAGCACGCCAACCGAGTTTGGTGCCCATGCCTGGAACAACGTGTTTATCGGCGGCACCTGGCTGTTTCTCGACACGACTTGGAACGATCCCGTCTACACGGGAACCCCTACGCCCGCCCAAATGCTGGCCAATTCCCAAAAGTACCTGCTTTTGACGACGATGGGCGGAGTCGAGCAACACACGAACGGCCGGTATTGGGATCACGTGCTCAGCGACGAACGCCTCGGCCGCGCCTTGCTGGCCGAGGTCGCCCCGCGCTGGTCAGGCTATCCTGACGGTTGGTACTAGCCATAATTCCTCGGGCAGTTTAGTTTGTTGAAATGCTCAAGCAACCCAACCTCCTTCCGGCCCCGCGAGAGTTTGTGGCGTCGGCCGGGATTCTCGATCCCCGTACTTTGACCGTCAGCGAGTCCCTGGTTCCTCAGCTCGGCTTCGAACCGCAGTTTGTTCGCGCCGAGGCCTACGAGATCACGCTTTCGCCTGGCGTGGCCGAGCTCAAGGCGCTGCATCCGCTCGGCTTGGGTCACGCCCGTACCACGTGGGCGCAACTGGCGACCCAGCCATCGATTCCGGCCGGGGTGATCCGCGACGAGCCTCGTTTCTCATGGCGGGGTCTGATGCTCGACTGCGCCCGTCACTTCTTTCCTGTTCCGACCATCCTGGCGCTGCTGGATCGACTGGCCTCGCTCAAGCTCAACCGCTTTCATTGGCACTTGGTCGATGACCAGGGGTGGCGGCTCGAAATCCCCGGGCTTCCGAGGCTGACAGAACTCAGCGCTGGAGGGTACTACTCCACCGCAGACGTCCAGACAGTCGTCGCCTACGCCCAGTCACGCGGCATCACCGTCGTGCCCGAAATCGAGTTGCCCGGTCACAGCGGTTCGGCCATCGCGGCGTATCCGAAGTTCTCGTGCACCGGCCAACCGCTGGAGATGCCCACGTCGTGGGGTATTTTGCCGCACGTGTATTGCGCCTCGTCCGAAAAGGCGGCCTCGATGCTCGAAACCATCTTGCAAGAGACCTGCCGCCTGTTTCCAGGCCCTTGGGTGCACATCGGCGGCGACGAGGTCGTTCGCGCTGCGTGGGAGGTCTGTCCCCGCTGTCAGGCCAAAATCCGCGCCGAGGGCTGGGACCAAAACGGTGCCGACGGAGTTCTAGCCCTTGAGGCCGCTTTCTTTCGCCGGATGATCGCGTTCTTGGCCTCGCACGGCAAGACGGCCGTGGGTTGGAACGAAATGTTCGAGCACGAGATTCCCCGGTCGGCGGTGGTCCAGTGGTGGCATAGGCCCGACCTTGCCCAGCGCTCGCTCGAGGCCGGCAATCCCCTTTTGAGCTCGAGCACCGAGTTCTGCTACTTTGACTATCCGTATACCAACCATGACTCGTGGTACGAGCCCCGCTATATGAAACTGACGCCGGTGGCCACGGTGTATGCCAACCCTGTGGTGCCTCCGGGCTGCGAGTCCTTGATGGCTGGAATCCAGGGGGGCGAAGCCTGCCTGTGGACCGAACACGTCTCGCCCGAAGTGCTTGGAGAGCGCCTCGACGGCCGTCTCGAAGCGTTGGCCGAGGTGTACTGGAGTTTTGATCGACGCCCAGGCTACGACTCGTTCTTGTCCCGGGCTGGAGCCCTGGGCCTTATTCGCCCGACTTGGCAGGTTCCGCCGCTTTCTCAATCGGCGGCTGCGGAATAATCTGGAAGGACGGCTCGGCCTCATTGATCACCGAGTCGGGGTTGGGGTGGCGGGTGTAGTCGGGGAAAGGCCCCCAGAGAACCAGCACCTTGCCCGCAGCAAGAAGTTCCCGGTTCGCCGGCCGGGCCAAGAGGCGGTTCCAGTCCTCCTGCGCGAGGATCAAGTCGCAGGGATTGGTGCCAAAGACTCCCCGGGCCACGATGCGAAAAGGGTCCAGCCCGATGCGCTCGCGCCAAGCTTCTTCGTTGAACTTGCCTTCGCTGAGGCCGGCCTGCCCCCATTCCTCGAGCGCGGCGGAGTGGGCCATGCTCCGGTCGAACAACACCTCGCCGTCGGGTGAAAGCAGGCGGAACGACAACGATGGTTTCCATTCGGCAAAAAGCTTGTTGGTGCCCCACCAGGGAAGGTTGCCCATCGCGAAGATCACCAAACCCGAAAAGTCGCGACTGGGATTCCAGCTCACGAGGCGTGACAGGTCGTTGGGGGTCTCGGAGGCTTCCAAGAGCGGCTCGAAGTCGGTCCACAAGCTGGCCGACCAGCGCATTTCGAGCGAAGTGTAGGCCTCGTCGACGCGCGAATAGTGAAACTTCAGCCGGGGCACCAAGCCGCTGAGCTGACCGACAATGGCCGGGTCTTCCTGGGCAAGGTCGCCCAGCGTGCGCGAGGAATCGACGGGAAGCTTTGCGGCTTCGCGCACAAAGGCGGCTTCAAGGCGCGACGCCAGCAACTGCTCGGTGAGGTAGCGCCGCTTGGGACCAGCCATCTGAGCCACGTCGGTTTGAGCCACAAGCGGTGCCGTCAGCGTCAGGTAGAACCGCCCTTCGGTCCAGTCCACGTGCGACTCGATCCCGTCAGAGGCTTTTGCGCCTGTTGCTGCTTCTTCGGCAGGCAAGGAAACAAGGCCGGCAACGAGGATGACCGTCAACCAACCAAGCGGGACAATTCGGGGAGTTCCCATGTCAACCGCCCGCCTTCGCGCCCTTGCAGAAAGGGCCCACGTCCTTGAGACCAGGGATGACGAGGCTTTGAGCGATCTTGAGACGTTCGGGCGCAAGCCCGGGATTGTAGCGTTGGATCATGGGTATGCTCACACCGTACCAAAGGGCAATTTCCGAAAGAGTATCGCCTTTCTTCACGCTGTACAAGTAAAAGCGCATCAGCGGAAGGGCCGGATCGGCGAGAGCCTGGGTGAGCGGTTGCACCCACAAAGGGCTGACTTTCAACTGGTAGCCGCTGGTGAACGTCGGCGTGATGGTGTAGTTGAGCTCGCGGTTGGCGTCGCGAAGCGCTTCCCAGGGAACCCCGGCGGCCTCGGCGAGCAGTTTCAGGTCGACGCTCTTGTCGAGCGCCAGGCGTTCCCATTGCACAGGATCGGCCCAGTCGACCGAAAACCCGTTGGCCTCGCGGTTCGCCATCAAGCGGCCCAAGGCCAAAAGCTGCGGCAGGTACCCGGCTGTTTCGCGCGGCAAGTAGCCCTTGTCGAGCAACTGCCAGTAGTCCCGGATTCCCCCCGAGCGCTTGATGGCCGCGCGGATCTTGCCATCGCCCGCGTTGTAGGCGGCCAGCGCTAAATACCAGTCGCCAAAGGTTTCGTAGTTATCGCGCAGTTTGTCGAGCGCGCCTTCGGTGGCCTTCCAGAAATCCCTGCGTTCGTCGGCATAGGTGCTCACCGTCATCCCGTAGCCGCTGATGCTGTTCTTCATGAATTGCCAAAGGCCCATCGCCCCGGCCTTGGACTGAGCTGTCGGTGAAAAGGCCGACTCGACGGCGACCAACCAGTAGAGGTCGTCAGGCATACCCCTGGCTTCGAGTTGGGCGTGAATGAAGTCCCGGTACGGCAGGCTCCGCTTGAGGCAAAGTTCGACCCAGGACCGGCCCGCGCCCAGAAAGTACGCTACCGACTTTTCGATGCGAGGATGATCGGCATTGAGCGCCAGCGGCAAGTCAGGGGCAGCCAAATCGCCCAAGTACGGCAGAGTCTGGCTAGCAAACGGTTCGTCGGGCGGCAACAAAGGCGGAAGCTCCTGCGCCCCCAAAACCGAGCCAAGGAGCGTAGCGAGGACGATCCTCATAGCTTTTCGCCGAAAAAGACGCCCGCCCACTCCCACGCCCCGTTGGTTTCGGGGTCTGCCGGGAACTCAACCCGGCGAAAGTAGAAGTACCAGGTTGGAATGCGGTAGTTCCAGCCGGTGGAGCGAAGGTACGCTTCAGAGTCGTTCGACAGTTCATCGAGTGACGGGGAAAAACGCACTTCCGAGCCCGAGTTGTAGTTGGCCTGCAGCACGAGCTCTTTGAGAAACTTGCTGATGTCGAAAGCTTCGGTGAGACTTTCAGCCAAGTCGGTGTTGTCCCACGAAAGGGCAAAGAAGCCGACCTTGGCACGTAGGGTTTCCATCAGCGGCGTGTTGCTGTTGCTGACGGCTTTTTTCACCTGTTCCACCAGTTCGCTCAAGTCCTGCCGAACCCAAGCCCGGTCGGTCTGCGAGATGTCAACCAGGGAACGTATACGCTGGCTCGCCTTGGGGTCACCGGCCACGGTGGGATCAGGAAACTGCAAAAACCGGTTGTAGGCGGTCAGGGCGTCGTCCCACAGGCCCAGGGTCTCGGCAGTTCTGCCCCACGAGTAATACAGGTCAGGGGTGACCATTTTGTACTGAAAACGGGCCTTGAGCTGTTCAAAGTGTTGGCGACGCTTGCTCGCTGACGGCTCCAGACGCACAAGGAAGAACAGGCATTGTTCGTGAATCGACCGGCCTTCTTCCTGGATATCGGGGGTGCTAGCCAGGATACGCTCGTAGTAGCGCAGGGCAAAGGCGGTGGCACCGGCCAGCCGGTAGTTTTCTGCCACGACGAACAAGTAGTGGGCCAAGAAAGGATCGGTGGGATTCTGGGCCACGTATTCGGTCAGGAACAGGTTGATGCGGGCGACTTCGCCTTGGGCTCGCAGCTTGGCGATGATTTCCTGAATGAGCGTGTAGCGTGTGGCACCGGGGGACTTTTCGCGGGCCAGCAGACCAAAAAGTGACGTAAGTTCCTTTTTCTGCTGTTCAGAACCGACCAGAAAGGCGTCATCGCGGGTGCTGGATGCGCCGAGAAAAAAGGCCAAAACGAGGGCCAGAACCGCAGGAACAAGACTCAGCAATCTTTGCATCGCCAGCATCCTAACATAGCCCGGCTTGCCGTGGACAGTGCTTTGACGTACACTGGTCGGCAGGAGTTTGTATGGCCCAAACCGTCTCGATGAGCCCCAAGGGATTGAAAGTTCCCGACCACGTTGTCCTTCCCTTTATCGAGGGTGATGGCACGGGTCCCGACATTTGGGCCGCCAGCGTCCGCGTTTTCAACGCCGCCGTCCAAAAAGCCTACGGGGGCCAACGTCAGGTGGAATGGAAAGAAGTCCTCGCCGGTGAAAAGGCGTTCACCAAAACCGGGAGTTGGCTGCCCGACGAAACCCTCGACGTGTTCCGCAGCCACTTGGTGGGAATCAAGGGCCCGTTGACGACGCCAGTCGGTGGCGGCATCCGATCGCTCAACGTCGCACTCAGGCAGATCCTCGACCTGTACGTGTGCCTGCGACCCGTCAAGTACTACCAAGGAGTCCCCAGCCCGGTGAAGCGTCCCGAGGCCGTCGACATGGTCATCTTCCGTGAGAACACGGAAGATATCTACGCCGGTATCGAATACGCGGCAGGCACCCCCGAAGCGCAGAAGATCCTCGACTTCTTCCAGGTCAATTTTCCCAAGGAGTTCGGCAAGATCCGGTTCGGGACGCAAGCCGCTTCCGAGGCGTGGCAGAACCAGTTGGAGTCGTTCGGCACGCCTCACCGGGCGGCACCGGTCCAGGTGGGCCTCGGCCTCAAGGCCGTCAGTTCGCTGGGTACCGAGCGGTTGGTCCACACGGCGATCAGCCACGCGATCGCCGAAAAGCGCAAGAGTGTTACACTCGTCCACAAGGGCAACATCATGAAGTTCACCGAAGGGGCCTTCCGCGACTGGGGCTACCAGACGGCCAAGGACTTTTTCGGCGCCGAACTGGTGGATGGAGGCCCATGGATGAAGATCCCGGCCGGCAAGCCGGGCGCAGGGCTTGTCATCAAAGACAGCATCGCCGACATCACACTTCAGCAGGTGCTCACCCGCCCCGAGGATTTCGATGTCATTGCCACGCTCAACCTCAACGGTGACTACCTGAGCGACGCGCTGGCCGCCCAGGTCGGTGGCATCGGCATCGCTCCGGGGGCGAACGTCAACTACATCACCGGCCATGCCATCTTCGAGGCCACGCACGGCACAGCTCCCAAGTACGCGGGGCTCGACAAGGTCAATCCCTCGTCGGTTCTCCTCTCGGGGGTCATGATGTTCGAGTATCTGGGCTGGAAAGAAGTGGCGACGCTGATCGAAAACGGCCTCGAGAACGCCATTGCCGCCAAAAAAGTCACCTACGATTTTGCCCGCTTGATGGAAGGCGCCACCGAGGTGAGCTGCAGCGGGTTCGCCAACGCTGTGATCGACGGTATGCGGTCATGACCCGACGCGATGCCATCCGCCGCGCCACCCTGATCTCGGGGCTGGTGCTCACCGGAGGCGGAGCGGTGCTCTTGTTCATCACGCAGAATGTGCTGGAGTCGGTGGTCAAGTGGTCACCGACGGCGCTGGTACTCTTGGGCGCCTACTTCCTGTACCGGGTGATCTTTCTGAAGGCCCGCCCCGGCTATCTGTTCAGCGGTCTGATCTTGGTCCTCGGCGGCACCTTCACGTTGCTGCTGAGCACCGGCATTTTGCCCGAAGGCTTCTCGCTCAAGGAATTGTGGCCGGTTTACATGGGCATCATTGGCGTTTCACTGCTGCCTTACGGTGCGCGTTACCGCCGTACCATCCGGGTCAGCCTGTTCATTCCTGGCCTTTTCCTGATCTTCCTTTGTGTTGCGTTCCTCCTGTTCAGTTTATCGGTGGTCAAGGAATCACTGGCCGAGTTTGTGGGCCGTTGGTGGCCGCTGCTGCTCATTTTCATGGGGCTCACCCTGCTCGCGAGTTCGTGGTTGCAGCCCGCCGATCCCAAGGACTAGGCGATGAAGCCCACATTCATGTACTTCCTCCGGGGCGCGCTGCTGGTCACCCTCTGGCTGTTCTCGGAGGGGGCTTCGTCGCAGACGACCCCGCAAGACCCCGCGCTTTGGCTGGGCATGACGCCCGAAACGGCGTATCGCGAGTTGGGAGCCCCTTCAGAGGTGTTTCCGGTGGCCGCCGACGCTACCCGCTGGCAAGTGGCACAGTTCTACCCCAGCAACGTCACCCTCTACTGGTACGCCAACCACGTGTGGCAGGTGCGGCTCGACCGGCGCTACACGGGCGGCTTCCTCGGCCTGACGATGGGACAAACCCGCGACAGCGCGCTGGTGGTGTTGGGGCCCCCTGCCGTCAGCAGCGCTCCCGGTGCCGTTCCCGCCTGGGACTCGTGGGCCCTGCCGTTCCGGGCCTTTTCGCGTCAGGTCCGACTGGTTTTTGAGAACGGACTGCTGTTCGACGCCTCGTTCTATCGGAGCGATCTGTGACCACCCGGCCAGGGATCTGCTTAGTCCTCGCCGGGCCGACCTTGGAGGACTGCCGCCGTCAGTTGGAAGACAACCGGCCATGGATCGACCTCGCCGAGGTGCGGGCCGACAAAATTGGTCGCGAGGACTGGCCCGCGCTGAACGACTTTTCGCGCGAGGCGGGTTTGCCGCTGGTCCTGACGCTCCGCCAGCCCCGGCACGGTGGGGACTGGACGGGAAGCCCCGACGCGCGCGAGGCCTTCTTCGAACAGGCTCTGGACGGTGTTTGGGCCTGGGCCGACGTGGAAGACGACCAGCGAATGCCCGACTGGGAGGCCCGTTGGCGCGCGGCCGGGCACGAGCTCATCGTGTCCTTTCATGAGCTCGAGGGACTCGGGGTCGGTTGGCTTGAGCGGATCCGGCGCACCCAGGCCACACTAGCGGGCACCGATGGCGTTGTCAAAGCGGCGCTGATGCCCCGAAGCTCGCGCGACTACCTGACCTTTGTGCAGGGTGTGCTCTCGCTTCCGACCGGCCGCCGGGTTCTGCTGGCGATGGGGGGGGTCGGGTTCACCAGCCGCGTGCTCACGGCGCGGTTTGGCAGCCTGTGGACCTACGCCTCGCCGACCGGAAACACCATTGCCCCAGGGCAAACGGATCCGCAAACGCTGGTCGAGCTCTACCGCTACCGGTTGCAGACCCGCCAAACTCCCGTCTACGGGGTTGTCGGTAATCCGGTTTTTCATTCCAAGTCACCCCACATTCACAACCCGGGTCTGGCTGCCCTCGGTCTGCCTGGCACCTATGTGCCCTTTCTCGCCGATGACGTGCAGGCTCTTTTGCGTACCGCCGAGCTGCTGGGCGTGCGGGGACTTTCGTGTACGATTCCCCACAAGCAGGCGGTTCTGCCGCTGCTGGAATCTGCCTCGGGAGCGGTAGAGGCCATTGGCGCGGCCAATACCCTTGTGAGGACCCCAGCCGGATGGCGGGGTGACAACACCGACGCTCGCGGGTTTCTCGAGCCGTTGTCGGCGTTGCAAAGGTCCATCCACGGTTCCGGGGCCCTTTCCGCAGCCGGAGTTACGGTGATCGGCACCGGCGGCGCGGCAAGGGCTATCGTGTGGGCTCTCGCGCAGGCCGGCTGCCGGGTTCTCGTGTTGGGCCGCGACCTCGCCAAGGCCGAAGCCCTTGCGGCCGAGTTCGGGGTTCAAGCTGCCCATTTGGGGCCAGAAAGCCTGGACGCCGTGAAGACCCACGCCAGCGTGCTGGTGCAGACGACCAGCGTAGGCATGGGAGACCAGGAAGGAAAGGACCCCCTGCCTTGGTACGAGTTCACGGGCAACGAGATTGCTTACGACATCGTCTACGCGCCACAATGGACCTCGTTCCTCGAAAGGGCCCGGCAAGCCGGTTGCCAGGTACTTTTCGGCCGCCAGATGCTCGACCATCAGGCGTGGCTTCAGTTCGGGCTCTTTACGGGGGTCGACTATCCGACGGCCAAAATGGGCGGTCAACCGGGGGAAGGCCAGTGAACCTTCGGCGAGCCTTGATGGTGGTTTGCTTGGGCACGCTCGCGCTGGGGGCAGTGGCCAATCCGGCTGGGCCTTGGCCCGACCCGTGGGTCTGGGAAAGTTCCAACCCACCGCGCCTGACACTCCTGCTCGGAGGCGCCGTCTTTCACAAAACGCTGAGCCTCGCGGAGGGGGCTTCGACGTTGGTGCTGGTGCTCAAAAAGTACACCATGACCGAAGACGGCGTGAGCTTGGAATGGCGCGCAGGAACCCAGCTCTGGCTTCAAAAGAACAAAAAAATACCCGGTAGCCAGAGCACCGAAACGGTACCCTTGCCACCGGGCTCGGTGATCACCCTCAAGGTGACCAGCCGAAGCGGTCAATTGCTCGCCGACATCACTCTGCAGAGGAAGTAGGTCGGCTGGCTTTTTTGGCCTGCTTTTCCTTCTTCTTTTCGTCTGTTGTCTTCAAGGGCGGCTTCTTGGTTTCTTTCTTCTGCTTCGATTTGTCACCCATCTCGTCCTCCTCTTTGTCCAGTTCTCACACTGTAGCCTAGCGGTCGGGACTCAGCAAGAGCCGAATCCGCTGCGCCCAGTGCCACACCAGAAGGGCGCCGATGATACAAAGGTTGGCAACCAGAAGCGTCCACTTCGCCGTCGTCATCCCCCCCGTGATCCACCCCAGAGTGTCCCAGCGGTCGGGATACAGGAGCGAGGAGGTCAGCACACCGAGGTTCTCGCCCAAGTCAGCCACGCAGCCCAACAAAGGCAGCATACAAAGAAGGTACCACCAGCCTGAACGAGGGTTGATCTTTTTGAAAAGGTACAATTGGGTCAAAAGCAGAAAGCCGTTGTACAGAAGAGGGAACACCGCATCGCAGGGAAAGAGCACGGTCCGGTAGAAGTCCCGGCCGACAACACCCCAAGCGCCGAGAATCGTGTGAAGTTCCGCAGGAGTGTACCACCAGAGTTGGTCGGGCATTCCATGCTCGGGCGAGTATTGTTTGAGCTGGACAAGAAGCCAGGGGGTGCTGCTGAAGGCATAGTAGGCGCAGAACACGAGGAAGAAGCTCACCAGGACGCCGATGAAGCGGGTTTTGAGCGAAAGTTTCTGAAAGTACAGGATCATAGGCGGCACACCTCCCAGACTTCCCGGCCCACCAGGGACTCGAGAGCCGTCGCGATCCGTTCGCTCTCGGCAGTGTAGCTGCGGGTCAAGACCATGAGTCGGTC
Organism: Spirochaetales bacterium; assembly: GCA_037142615.1. Classification (GTDB taxonomy): domain Bacteria; phylum Spirochaetota; class Spirochaetia; order JABEVK01; family JABEVK01; genus JAIFLN01. Next base: position 19,838 of record JBAXAI010000046.1, read on the forward strand.
CTCTAGCGGTTCGAGCTTCAAGTTGCCGGCTGAACCGGTGTGGGTACGGTTGGCAATGGAAGCAACCGGGTCACGCTGGTTCAAGCGCTGCAGGTTGAGGCCCACCTCGCGGTAGGCGTCGCGGAAGCTCCAGCCTTGGCGTACCAACTCATACGCCGCGTCGGTGGCAAAGATATCCGGGGTGAAGCCAGCGACCAGACGCTCGGGCACCACTTCGAGCTGCTCAAAGGTCAACTCCATGAGGGCCAGCAGGTCGCCCGAGGTATCGAGCCCACGCAACAACGGCTCTTTTGTCTCTTGAAAGTCGCGATTGTAGCCCGACGGAAGCGAACGGATGATGCTCTTCACCTGCGCCGACCAGGCCGAGAGGCTGCCACTCTTCGCCCGAACGAGTTCCAGGCCGTCCGGGTTCTTCTTTTGTGGCATGATGCTGCTTCCCGTGCACAGTGCCGGTGGCAGGCGGAAGTAGCCGAACTCGGGCAGCGAGAACAAGATCAAGTCCTGGGCGATTTTGCTGAGCGTCAGCCCGAGTTGATCGGCCACATCGAGCACGGCGGCTTCAAACTTTCCGCGCGAGTTGTTCACGTAGATGACGTTGTTCTGCACTTTGCTGAAACCAAGAAGCGAGGCCGAATACTCCCGGTCCAACGGCAAGGGAACGCCATAACCTGCTGCCGCACCGAGGGGACTTTGATCCCACAGCAGTCCTACCGCATCGGCCAGCAGCAGAACGTCCGTAAGTTCCTCGGCCCAAGCGGCCGCCCAAAGGCCCACTGACGAGGGCATGCCCGACTGCATGTGGGTGCGACCAGGCATGGGGACTTGCTGGTGGGTGCGCGCAAAACCAGCTATCCGTTTGGCCAGCGAAACCACGCCCAGGCGCAGACTCAGCAGCCGTGAACGCCCGTAGACACGAAGGGCAGTCTGCACCTGATCGTTCCGGCTACGACCGGTGTGAATCTTCTTGCCGACGTCGCCGAGTTTCTCGGTCAACCGGTTTTCGATCGCCGTGTGACAGTCCTCGTCGGCCCGCGTGACAACAAAGGCACCGGTGGACCAGTCGCGCACCAAGGCGCGCAATTCTTGCACCAGGGCCTCACCCTCGTCGGGGGTCAGCAGACCGATGCGGACCAACTGTCGGGCCTGAGCCATCGAGGCCACAGCATCGGCCGCAACCAGGCGTTGGTCGAGTTCAGGATCGAGTCCCACCGTGAAGGCTTCCACCAGTGCGTTGAGTTGATAGTCTTTCTGCCAGAGTTTTGCCATCGTGTCCCCTCGAGCCTAATCAACCGTCAACGGCAAAATGATGCGCGCAACGGTCTCGTCTCCTAACGTGTCGATCTGAAAGAATTCCCCGTCAAAACCTACTTTTCTGAGCATCAGGATCAGGACAATGATTCCCAGGCCTGCGCCTTCGGACTCGTCGAGCACCTCCGAAAAGGCGTCCTGAAGGCTGGCATAGGTGTACGCCTTCTGTACCCTGTCGCGAACCCGGGCCAGTTCAGCTTCCAGAATCAACGAGTTGTTGCGCACGGCGATGGAACAGCTTTCGCGGCTCAGGAGAAACTCGATCTTGATGGAAAGGGTTCCCTTCTCGAGTAGGTCCAGGTAAAAGGACTGGTTGCCAAGAGTGTTGGTCTTGAAGGTTTCCATGCCCTTGAGATAGTCTTGGGCCTCGTCGATCCGCAGGCCGCTGTGCTGGAAAAACAGGCGTTTGGTGTTGGCCTTTTTCGCGTTGTCGGCAAGTTCGCGGATGCAGTACGACAGCTGATCAAACAAGGGAGGCAGCCCCAATTCGGCCAGAAACACGCGCAGCACTTCGTCGATATAGGCCTGATCGGCGGGAAGGTAGCTGCGGGTCGTGACCGAGAACGGCTTGCCTGTTTCTTTGGCAGTGAGGAGCAGCTGATGGTGCTTTTCCGTGATCACAATGGGGACTTTACGTTGTTTCGCTTCGAAAGACAAGCTACAATGCAGGGATGAAACTCCGTCTCTTTGCCGCGCTGGCGTTGTCGGGATCGTTGCTTTTTTCCTGCGGATTCGGGCGTCAGGCCACCGGCGTCGTACTTTGGGCCCCCGAGCCTGCCGAGATAGGGGCTGTTGCGGCGGTTAAGAACGCTGACGTGGTGTGGATCTGGGAACAAAGCCGCATACGGCGTTCGTTCAAGATTCAGGAGTCCGACGGTTCGGCTTCGCTGGAAACCGACCAGTGGAGGATCCGTTCGTTTGCGAACGAGAACGAGGCCCGCGATTTCGCCAAGAACTACGCGGCGCTGAAAGACGCTTGGGCCGTGTCGGGCAAACAAGGACTCCCGGTGCGGGAGACTCCGGATGCCAACGCCAACCGGGTCTACAAACTCGGCGAAAACGAAGAAGTCAAGGTTCTCTCCAAACAGGACAAGCGGGTCAAACAGGGAAACTTGGAAGGTACCTGGGTCGAAATCCTCACCAAGGATGGCTACAGCGGCTGGGTGTTTGACTACTACCTGAGCTTGGTTGACAAGGCAGGGGGAACCGCCGTCAAGGCGAGCGGTGCCGGCGATGAGAAGGTTCAACTCATCCTTTCCACCTCCTGGTACCCCGAAGAAATGAAGGTCATGGTCGACCAGGACCGGTTGCAGCCCGAGGTCTTCCGTCCTGAATTGGGTCTGCGCTTGGTTTCGGCTGGGAACGGCGCAGGCGGAGCCGATGGGTCGGCCCGTTCCTTCCTGCTCACCCTCGCCTCCGAAGCTGGTCCCGATGAACTCTACGAACTGCCTTGGGAAGAACCGCGCAAGATCGACGATCTCTCTTATTGGTTCGGTGGTCCTGAAAAACTCCGGGTACAGTTCACCAACCCAGAGCTCACCCGCATCACGCTGGGTTTCACGTGGAAGGGTCAGGAAAAGAACATTCCGCTTTCGGTACTCCCCGGAGACGTCGGCACACTCCTGAGTCGAGAGTTGGCCTCACGCCAGCAGAAGTGGGTCGAACTGCTCAACCATGGCTCGGTTCTTTCCAGCCCTACCTACGGCGTTCTCACGCTGGGCGAAAACGGAGCTTTCACGTGGGCCGGCTTTGAGACCTTGCAGCCGCCTTCGGGAGACATTCTGCCTGCCAACCTTCCCCCCGACGGGCGTATCGTGTTTGACTGGTTCAACGACCGTAAGCTGGTCGGCGAGTTCCGCGCGGTCCGCTTCGAGTTTGGTCAGACCGAGAATGGCAACACGCCGGCCGGACCATCGCAGGTGTTCCTCTACCGCTTTTTGAAGGACGGACTCCAACTGCTGCCCGTGCTTCCCCGAGACACCGACCAAGCCAAGCATACCGTTCTGCGTGAAAGCAAGTCAGGTCTGTCAATCTTCTTCACGTTTCAGCAGTAGCCATGGCGTTTGTTCAACTTCAAGACATTCACCTCGCCTTTGGTGACCGGGATCTATTGCGCGGGATCGATTTTACTCTGCATTCCGGGCAAAAGGTGGCCCTGGCCGGGGCAAATGGAAGCGGCAAGTCGACCCTGCTCAAGGTGATGGCCGGCGAGTCCGAGTTCGATTCCGGCAAAGTCATCCGACCCGAGGGCACACGCGTCGCCTATCTCCCCCAATCAGGCATCCTCTTGGGGACCGGAAGCGTGTTTCAGGAAGCCGAGGTCGCCTTTGAGCCGTGGAGCGAGTTGGAGTCCCAGATGCACGCGCTGGTCGAAGGCCTCGAAGGGAAAGACGAGCGCACCACTTCTCGCGTTCTCCACCAGCACCATGAGATGCAGGAGAAGCTTCTGGAGTCCGGCTATTACCAGCGGCGCGAGACCGTGGAGCAGACTCTCCGCGGCCTGGGTTTTTCCAGCGCTGAGCTCGACCGTCCGGCGGCCAGCTTCTCCGGCGGTTGGCAGATGCGTATTGCTCTCGGGCGCTGCCTTCTCGAAAGACCGGACCTTCTTCTGCTCGATGAACCCACCAACTACCTCGACATCGAGGCCAAGGACTGGCTCGAGGCCTTTCTCCGAGGTTCGGCGGGTGGTTTTCTGCTGGTTTCGCACGACCGTGGCTTTCTTGACGCCGTGGTCACCGAGGTGGCCGAGATTTTTCGTGGCAGCCTAACAGTCTCCAAAGGCAATTTCAGCACGTGGGAAGATAGGCGGCGGCTCGAAATCCGGCAAATGGAAGAAGCGTGGAAGCAACAACAGGCTGAAATCGCCAAACAGGAAGAGTACATCAACCGGTTCCGGGCCAAGGCCACCAAGGCAGCCGGGGTCCAAAGTCGCATCAAGGCGCTCGACAAACTCGAACGGGTCGAATTGCCAGAATCTCTGGTACCGATGCACTTTTCGTTCCCACCGGCACCGCACTCGGGCAAGATCGTGCTCGAAGTGAAAGACCTTGGCAAAGCCTACGGTGACAATCGGGTGTTGAATGGCCTGGAGTACACCTTTCTGCGGGGTGAAAAGATCGCGGTCGCCGGCCGCAACGGCATGGGCAAGTCGACCCTGATGCGCATTCTGGCCGGCAAGGACACTCAGTTCGAGGGCTCGCTGCGCTGGGGAACCGACGTCAAGACCGCCTGGTTCTCGCAGGACCACGAGAAAGACCTCGACCCAACGAAAACGGTGCTCGAAGAGGTCGAAGCTGATGCGCCGACGTCGATGGTTCCGCGCCTTCGCGACCTGTTGGGGTCGTTTCTTTTTCGTGGTGACGATGTGTTCAAGAAGACCGCCGTGCTTTCGGGGGGTGAAAAGAATCGCCTGACCCTGGTCAAGCTGCTCCTGCGTCCCGCGAACCTCCTCTTGCTCGATGAGCCCACTAACCACCTCGATCTCGCGTCCAAAGATGTCCTTCTCCAAGCGCTCAAACAGTTTGACGGAACGGTACTGGTCGTGTCGCACGATAAGTACTTCCTGAATCATCTGGCCGACAAAGTCCTCGAATTGAGGTCTGGCAAACACCGACTGCACCTCGGTGGCTGGCAGGCCTACCAAGAGTCTCTCACCTGGGCCGACGCACCGGCTGTCGAGGTCGCGCGGGTCTCGGCCGCCAGCGCCTCGCAGCTCGATCGGGCTGAGTCCAAGCGGATAGAGACTGCCGTACGCAGGCTCGAGCGCGAAGAAGAATCTCTTTTGGAGAAGATCGACGTCGCTGATGCCGAACTCAGCCGGCTCGAGGCCGAGCTCGGCTCACCCGAAGTCTATTCCGACGGGGCCAAAGCCAAGAACGTGGTTGTTCAACTGGGTGTGGTGCAAGCCCAAGTCGCTTCACTTCAGGCACGCTGGGAACAGGTCGCCCGGGAAATGGAAGAAGTCCGGGGCAAAATCCGCCGATAGTCTTGGCATGAGACTGATCTTCGCGCTGTGCTTGCTTCTCGTCTTGCCTGCGGTTTCCTCGGCCGAGGTTCTTTGGTCCGAGCCGCAGGACTTCTATCTCGATCCCCCTATCGGTTGGATTTTCTACGAAGATCCCACTCCCGAGCACTTCCTCATCCGAAACTCGGACGGGAGCGCCTTCTTGGAAATCTTCAATCAGTCTACCCAGGGAAAAGCGCCAGACCCAGCAAAGAATGTCACGGAAAAAGCCCGAACGGTGCTCACGAACCTGCAAGCCAAGGGTGAAGGGGAAACCTTCACTTGGTCGGGTGAGGAATCTTGGCTAGGCGACCTCACCTACAAGGCGGGACCCTACCCCGTGCACGCCATCCTTCTGGTGACCCGAAATCAGGACAGTTTTCTGACTGCTCTGGCGTATTGCGGTGAAAAGGACTTCGACTCCTACCTCGACGTGCTGCAATCGGCCCTCAACAGTCTGGCTTTGGGAGAAGTAGGGCGAAAAGACGTCGGGCCACTGAGCGCCTACTTCCGACAGACCGGCACGCAGACCGAACTTGACCAGAAGACACTGACCGGCCTGCCCTCGGCCTTCACCATGAGCTACAGCAAAGATACCGACGAAAGTGTGCAGACGGTCATGGAACGGGAAAGCCGCCTGATGGTTCCCATGGTTCAAACGCGTTTCCTAAACGCCGCCTGGAGCCGCTTCTACCGGCAAATCTACCGCGAGATGTACGCCAGCGTTCTTCCGCTCTCGCAATACTGGCTCACACAGGTGCGAAAGGGAACCGTGGCAAAGGCAGACCTCCCGCAGGCAGTGATGTCGTGGATACAGAACTTCGAGTACTCCCGCAAAGGGGGCCTCACGGACCTCTCTACACCGTGGCAGACTCTCGCAACGCAGTCAGGAGACTGTGATTCACGTAGCCTTTTGTACCTTGCTCTGCTGGAACAAACCGGAACCAAGGGCATCCTGATGGTGAGCGCCAAGTACTCCCACGCAATGGCGGCGCTCAATCTCGCCGGCACAGGAGCGAGGTTCCCCCTTGATGGTACGAACTGGCTGGTTGCAGAACTCACCGACAACGTGAACAAACCACCGTTGGGAATGATCCCCAAAGAATACTCGGATCCGAATCAGTGGCTCGGAATCGACCTTTGGGGAAAACCGTAACTCTCCCGTAGAGCGCTAATCGTGCTTGCCAAGGTGTTTCCCCAATTGGAGGAGAAATAGTGCAACGCCGAGAAGCGCGACACAGCCGGCAAAAAGCAGCATTTCGCTGATGTTGGCGAGTTTCATGCTAAGGACCACCTGGAAAAACTTAACGATGAGCGCCATGAGGATGACTTGACCGATTTTATCTTTCAACACATCAAGCGAGGCAATATCCAGAATGTTGGAAGCCTCGGTGCTGTCAGCAGCGTCAATATGCGAGATAAAAAGTTCGTAGAGTCCGAAACTGAAGATCAGAAGGACAACAGCGATCAGGAAAATATCGACACTTCCGATGATCTTGCCGATCAGTTCAGCGTGCAGGTCGGCCTTGTGTTCGTTACCTAAGTAGTACGAGACCATCTCCACAACCACTCGAACCACGTCGAAGGTGCCCATAACGAACAGCACGAAAGCAGCGGCGAGGCTGGAAAGTACAGCAAAGAGCACGAGATAGCGACTGTTCCAGAGGAACTTTTCAAAAACCGCTTCCATCGGCCAGGTCTTTCGCCTGTCATTTTCGAGGAAGTGCTCTCGGGTTTTCGGTGGACGGGGATCTGTCATACTTACTCCGCGACGATCTTAGAAAATCCGCACAGTTTGTTCAAGTTCCGCGCACCGTAGCCCTACCGAGGGAAGCCGGCTAAGCACGGCGACAAGCACTCTCGCTGGACGCGAAAGTAGCACAGGCGAAACCGACACACCAAAAGCAGAAACAATTCGGTAAAACTCAGTGGGGAAGAAGGCAGACGCGCCTTCAAAATAAAAAAAGCCTGGCGACGACCTACTCTCCCGCAATAGCAGTACCATCGGCGCTGAAGAGCTTAACTTCCGTGTTCGGGATGGGAACGGGTGGGACCTCTTCGCTATGATCACCAGGCGTTAATAACAAAGTATGAACGCATATGAACGGCGATCAGCAGATCGCCCGAAGTCTGCTGTGCAGACTTCCAGGGTATGGGTATTGATAATATGGTCAAGCCGCACGGCAAATTAGTACTGGTCAGCTGAA
>JBAXAI010000047.1:0-26942 GCA_037142615.1 Spirochaetales bacterium
ATTGTGATTTTCAACATTGGTGGCAACAAGTACCGCTTGGTGGTGCGAGTTTTCTTTGAGACGCATGTGATCTACGTGCGCTTCGTGGGGACCCACGCCGAATACGACGCCATTAACCCAGAGGACCTATGACCAAGTTTCAACTGAAGCCCATTACCAGCGCTACCGAACACGAGGCGGCTCTCGCGCAATTCGACAGCCTGATCGATGCCGACGAAGGAACGCCAGAGGCCTACGAACGCGATGTGCTGGCCATCCTCATCGAAAAGTACGAAGACGAAACCATTAACCTCCCGCTCCCACACCCCATCGAGGCTATCAAGTTCCGCCTGGAACAGGCCGGGCTGACCCGTAAGGCCCTCGAGCCGATCTTGGGTGGCAAGACCCGGGTATCGGAGATTCTTTCGGGCAAGCGCGAGCTGACGATACAGATGGCGCGAGGACTGCACGCCCAGCTGGGTATACCGGCCGAATCACTGCTAGGAAGCTCGACACCGCGCGAAGGGCAGACGGTTGACATCACTTGGGACCGGTTTCCGGTGGTCGAGATGGAGCGCAATGGGGCCTTTCGGCGGTTCGGACTCGCCGATGTGAAGGGCAAAGCCGAAACTGCCGTCGGACGGCTTATCACGTTCCTTGGGGGTGTGGAAGCCCTGCCGACTGCCCTCTTCCGAACGGGGGCCTCAACGCGCAAGAACGCCAAGCTCAACTCGTACGCGCTCCGTGGGTGGTGCTTGCAGGTTCTGGCCGAAGCGCAGGAGACGGCGGTGCCACGCTTTGATGCTACCAAGTTCACCCCCGAAATCCTTCGCCATTTGGTCCAACTCAGTTCCCAAAAGGACGGACCACAGGCGGCCCAGTTGTTTTTGGGGAGCCTGGGCGTAGTGCTCGTCCACGTGAAGCACCTGAAAAACACCTATCTCGATGGGGCGGCCTTTTTGACGAAGGAGCACAAGGCCGTCATTGGCCTCTCCCTGCGGTACAACCGCATCGACAACTTCTGGTTTGCGCTCTTCCATGAGTTGGGGCACCTGATGATGCACCTGGGCGACAAGCCGGGAGACTTTTTGGTCGACGATCTGTCGCTCAGCGCGGGTTCGGATGACCTCGTCGAGAAACAAGCCGACGATTTTGCACAGAAGGCCCTGCTTCCGGATGACTTTGCGCTTGACCAGCAAGATTTCATCACAGCGCTCGACGTTGTGCAGTACGCCCAGCAGCAGGGGATTTCGCCCGCTATTGTGGCAGGCCGGGTCCAGCACACCAAACAGAACTACCGCGTGTTTGCCAGTTTGTTGGGTCGGGGGCAGGTTGTGCTCAGCTAATCGTCGCTACCAGTCCGGGGTGTCTCGGGCAACGCCCGCCTCCGCGTTCTCCGCGTCCCCGCGCGAAATTCTAGATTTCTGACCCATCCTTGAAGCAAAATGGTACTTCTGCCCGTCTGTCCTTTCGGAGGGCAAAATGCCAACAAGATTTCCATGCTTGGTTTCAAGGCCAAGAAGCGAAGTTTTCCATTGAGGACTGTACCTGCCTGGGTGGGGAATTTCCAGGAAACAAACGTCGACTGGTGGAGGCCTGGATCGAACTTCGGCGCGATGAGCTGCTTGCCGACTGGGAATTGGCAAGATTGGGTCAGGATCTGGAAAAAATCGAGCCACTCCTGTAGAGTTTCTGTATGTTGCCCAACGTAGTTGAAGTGAGTGTACGTCCCCAACTCCATTTGGAACTTCGTTTCCGAAGTGGCGAAGTTAAGGTTTTTGATGCTCGGCCCTACCTGAATGTTGGCCGCTTTCTTGAGTTGCTCGATGAGCGGCTATTTGCTCAGGCAAAGGTTGTTCTTGGTACGGTCGAGTGGCCCAACGGTCTCGATTTCGACCCTGAAGACCTTTATGAACTTTCGGTGCCGGTATAGTTGAACACAGGGTTTCCTAATGGCGGATCTTCTGGAAATCGCCGGTCGTCTCCCGCCTGGTGCGCGTCATGAATTGCGGGACTTCGCGGGAACAGGAAGACTGGAAGGTCATAGCTCAAACGGGCCTCAGTAAAGTCTGGGACAATCCCCATGACGAATATGACGCCATCAACCCAGAGGACCTATGACAAGTTTCAACTGAAGCCCATGGCCGCCGACCTCGACCACCGGGGCATCCTCAACCCCGGGAAGAACTTTCTTTAGCGGGCCACGTCCCCTTTCACGGTCGGGTTACGACAAAGTCTGCACCGGCCAAATTGCGCCAGAGGCCCGGTACCGACAAGTCGCTTGCCATGTTCGTGAATTGGACGGAGCCTGCGGCACCGGGGCGAACGTCGAGCAGCGGACCACCGGAGGTAAGGCCTGTTACCAAAAGTCGTTCAAACGAGAGTGAACCTGCGATCCGGGGCCCATGGATCGAGACAGCGCTTTCGAGAGGGGCAATGACCTCGTTGTCCAAGAACCTGATTCTCCCGGCCGATAAATCACTGTCAAAAGCTAGTACCCGAAGCGCGCCGGTGGGGCCGCCTTGATCACTTTCGTGTGCCCCGCAACGGACAAGTCGGTTTCCCTGAACGGTGACCTCGGCTTGAAGGGGCCAGGCATCAAAGTTCGCAGCGATGAGAATGCCCGAGCCCGTGGTAACCGTGTCGTGAATCGTGTTACCAACAACCTTGCAGGTGCCGCCTCCATAAATGGCGATGCCGTTGGCCAACCACGGCAACTGAATGAAATTGCCCTCTAGGGTGTTGTTGTTGTCGGGGGGGCCGCCCGCTTTCGGCGACCACGCGGCCAAACTGTCGTCGCCGGTGTTGCGGAAGTGGCAGTCGCGAACAACGCAGCCCGACGAGCCGCTGCAGAGATTCACCCCGTCGGCCAGGGTATTCCGGATGCGACAGGCTTCGAGGGTGAGCCCGACGACAGTTGTTTTGCCGCCCCAGGATCCCGCCCACGCCGTTCTCTGCGTCGCTGACGTCGTTGCGGTCGCGCGTTTCACCAAAAATCGCCAGATCGGCCACGTGAGCCGTTTTCCCCTCAAACCGAACCTGGCTCGCCGGCCCGACGAACCGGGTGCGCCACAGGCCGGCTCCTTGAAGGGTCACGGCTCCTAAGTGGACGTCCTGGATGCGGTAGGTGCCTTCGGGAACGTACAGCACACCGCCTTTGGCCTTGTCGAGTGCCTTCTGCAGCAACACGGTCACATCTTCCAAGACGGCAGGGAGATGTCCGCCAGGCTGCAGAGGCCCCTGGAAGCCATGTCTTTGACGGCCCACACCGCGTTGATTTTTGCGTTCAGCAACGATGTGTCGCCGGAGTTGGTCTTCGCCCAGCAGGTTTTGGCGTACGGAAGGAGGGGTGACATGCTGCTGGGCCTGAGTACCTCAGGAAACTCCACCAACGTGGTCAGGGCGTTTCAAGTTGCCAGGACCCTGGGGGTTAGAACTCTTGCACTGACGGGAGCCCAGGGAGGGCTTCTGAAGGACCTCGCCGACGTCTGCATTTCGGTGCCCGCGACGGAAACCTATGCTGCGCAGGAACTTCACCTTCCCATCTACCACGCGCTTTGCTCCATGCTCGAGGCCGGGTTCTTCTCATAGAAGGTTCTTCCACAGCGGGCCTTTGCCCCGCAAAAAATGCTCAACCACCAAGTTGGCGCTGGAAAGGACCGGTGGACTGGCCTCCAGCTGGGACTGGAGAATCGAGACTTGGCGACTGCCCCGCGAAATCACCTGGGCGTTGACCTTGGTGCTGATGCTCTGCCTCAAGTCTTCGGCCTCGGCACCGATTTCCCCGCAGATCACCACCACCTGCAGATCCAGGATGTTCACTGCCGTCACAATCAGGGCGGCGAGGTAGTTGGCCTCCCGCTCAACGGCGTTGCGCGCCGGAAGGTGGCCGGTTCTGGCCAAGGCAACGATTTGCCTCCAGCTAGAAAGCTCAGGATGGTCGTGACTCACGGCGGAAACCAGATTGGGAATCGAGGCATAGAGCTCGAAGCAACCGCGGTTTCCGCAGCTGCAAACCGGCCCGTCGGGGTTCAAGCTGATGTGCCCGAACTCGTTTCCGAAACCCGTGGCACCCTTGGTCAACTCGCCGTTGAGGATCAGGCCGGCCCCGACGCCGGAGTCCACCACCAGCTGGAGGAAGCTCTCGTGCTCGCGACCCAGACCGAAGCTCTTCTCGGCCAGCACCAAGGCGTTGGCGTTGTTCTCCAAGAGCACCAGCGTGCCCAGGCGTTCGGCAAAGAACCCGACGATCTGCACATTCCTCCAAGTGCCGAGATTGGGTGGTGACAAAATAATGCCGTTGTTCACCTCCAGCGGCCCCGGGGCGGTGATTCCCAGGCCCAGAAGCGCGCCGTCGGGAACGCTGCGGGCTACCAAGTCCCTGAGTGCGGCTTCCATCTTTTCGAGACTGTGTTGGTACGGTAGTTCGAGGTTCAACGGGTGGTGGGCCTGGTGGCGGACCTTGCCGGCAAAATCGACCAGCCCAAGGGAGTAACCATCGCGGGATTGTAGCGCAGGCTTACCGACGGCCTGCCGACTCCCTGACCCTTAAGGGCCCCTTCGAGCAGGATGTGTTCTCCGAGAAGTTGGTCGACAATCCCGCCGATGGCGGCCCTCGTGAGTCCCGTCAGGCGGGCCAACTCCGCGCGGGAGTAAGGGTGCCTTCGCAACAGGCGCAGAAGCCTCAGTCGGTTCTGATTCTTCATGGCGGTTGCGTTGCTCGGACCCATGCCACGAACCATAACGAATCCCGAACCAGAAGTAAAATGTACCCGATCACCCGCTGTGTGGTTCGGTACCCGGGTGGGGCCAAGGCGGCCTACCTACACCGACTCTGGCAGTTCCTTGACGGGAACCCGTACTGGCCAGAAGGTGAAGCTCAGGGCCCCGAGGGTCGAAATAACCCCGCAAATGACGAGGGTCGGTCCGAGACCGAACCATGCCGAGAGTTGCACCCCAACCATGGGGCCAAAGCAGGCCCCCGCGTTCATCAGTAGCGACCAGTAGGCGGCGTACTCGGTCCGGCTATTCTCGGGCATGACTTTGAGAAGCGTGTTGGTATGGCTCAGGCTGACCCCGGCGTTGGCAAAGGCGTTGAGCGCGTTGGCAAAGAGAATGAGGACTAACGAAGGCGAAAGGCCCACGAGCAACGGAAACGTGCTGGCAAGCACCATCGTGATCTTCAACGTTGTGCTCTCGCCGAAGCGGTGCATCCATCGGCGCCAAAACACGTACGAGGCGATGGTCACCAGACCAGAAACTGTTCCGTTCACACCAAGCCAGCCTTCGTCTGCTCCGCAAGTCTTTATGTAATAGAGAATGAAGAGAGGACCAGCCGTCCACAGCATGAAGGCCTGGATGAAGGTGTTTCGCACGATCGAGCGGAAGCCTGCGTTTTCGAGCAAGGCGACGCGGAGCTTGCGCACTTCCTCGAACAGCGACAGCCGTGAGGCCGTTGGAGGGGGACGGTGGGGAACGACGATTTTCGCGAGGTAGCGGATACTGATGAAGGACGTCAGAATCCCGACTCCGAACATCACCTGGTAGTTGGCGGGGTAGGGAGCTTCCTTCAGCCAGATGCCAAACGCGAAGATCAACACCGCCGAGGCGGCGTTGTTGACGATGGCCCGCGCGGAAAACACCGCGGCCCGCCGCTCCTCGCTTACCACGTCGGCGAGCAGCGACAAGAAACCGATGTTGAAAAAGTGGGCTGGAATACCGATCAGGATGAAGATCCAGACGCTGAATGTTCCCACAGGCAGTCCAAACCCGATAACGAAAGGGAGCAGGACAATCAGCGTGAACGAAGCCCGGTGAACGGCAAGGCTGGCCACGAGCCATTTCTTCGGGTTATGACGGCTCATAATGAAGCGGCCGGCCGGAAGGGCAACCAAGATCACCAGGAGCGAGGGGATGGAACTGAGCAGGCCGATTTCCGCGTTGCTCGCCCCCAGACGGAGTGCGAAGGCCGCACCAAAGGCCACGGCACTGCCCAGAAGCGAAGCCCAGAACATCTCGGCGATCAGGAAGGAAGCATTCTTGTCTTCGCCGTTGCCGTGGTCCAGCTTGAAGGTGCGGTGAATTATCTTCAGAACCATCGGCCCTCCCGATCCTTCTGTGCCTAGGCCGAACGGATGGCAACGGAACTTCCGCGCTGAGCTTGAGTATACGGGGTCCAGGGGGTGGACGTTTCTAACGAGTGTCGATTGATGTTGCGTTGACCCCTTTTGCCGGGGGAAGTATGAAAAGCAAGGGGGTCACAGACATGCGTCAGGCCGTTATTACCGACTACAACTTTGCGGACGTCGAGCTGGAACGGAACCTCCTCGCCCCGTTGGGCTGCCGGTTGGAAGCCCTCAAGTCCAGCAGCAACCGGGACGAACTGGTTTCGCTGGTAAAGCACGCCGATTTCGTCATCACCCAGTTCGCCGACCTCAATGCCGAGGTGATCGGACAGATGGAAAGGTGCAAGCTTATTGTCCGGTACGGTATCGGCGTCGACAACGTCGATGTCAAGGCCGCCGCGCTCAAGGGAATTCCGGTGTGCAACGTTCCCGATTACTGCACCAACGAAGTGGCCGATCATGCCTTGGCCCTCATCCTTGATCTCTGCCGACGGGTTACCGAAAACGCCGTCAAGGTCCGCGGTGGCACGTGGGGTTCGGCGGTGCCGTTGCAGGCCATGCGGAGCCTCAAGGACCAAACGGTGGGCATAGTGGCCTACGGAAGGATTGGCCGGGAAGTGGCCCTCCGGTTGCGGGCTTTCAAGTGCGAACTGGTGGCCTTTGATCCGTTTGCCGACGAGGCGAAGATGCGCGCCGATGGCGTCGAGCCGGTGAGCCTTGAACAATTGTACTCCCGAAGCACCATCATCACGCTTCACTGCCCGAGCACCGAGGAAACTCGTTTCATGATCAACGCCGAGTCGATTGCCAGAATGAGGGTGGGCACTCTGCTGGTTAACGTGTCGCGAGGGACGCTGGTCCAGACCGACGACCTCGCCCGGGCCCTCGCTTCGGGCCACCTGGCCGCCGCCGCGGTCGATGTCACCGATCCGGAACCAATTGATCCGGCCCACCCGCTTGTCGGGCTTGGGAACGCGCTGATCACGCCCCATGTTGCCGCATGGAGCCCCCAGGCGGTTCTCAGGCTCCGGCACGCGGTCGCCGAGACGGTTGCCATCGCGCTTCGAGGTGAGAAGTTGCCCAACGTCGTCAACGGCGGGGCTCTTGGAAAGGTTTCTTGACAGGAGGAACAGCATGAAAGTCGATTTAGGTGGAAAAGTTGCTATCGTCACCGGCGCATCGGGTGGCATTGGCGGCGCTATTGCCGCCAGCCTAGCCAGAAACGGGGCTACGGTCGTCAATGCTGACCTGACGGAAGATCCTCTCTACCTCTTCCACAAGACCGATGTCAGCGACTTCTCGAGCGTGAGGGCGTTGGTTGACGCGGTACTTTCCGCACACGGCAAGATCGATATCTTGGTGAACAACGCCGGCGTCAACATCGCCGGCAAGAAGCGCAAGAACATCGATGAGTTTCCTGATGAGGAGTGGTCGCGCATTCTGGCCATCGATCTCGATGGTGTCTATCACTGCTCCAAGCTCGTGTCCCAAGCGATGATCAAGCAGGGGGGGGGCCGAATCATCTGTATCGGCTCCGTCTTTGGAATGGTGCCCGCCCGGCAGCAGATTGCCTTCACGGCGGCCAAGGCGGCCGTGCACAACATGGCAAGGTCCATGGCCTTGGAATTGGCCCCGCACGGCATCCTCGTGAACGCGGTGGCCCCGGGCTCGATTCAACTGGAGGGCGGAAAGAGCCTCTTCTACTCCAAAGAGGCCGACCTGAACGACTTAACCGCCCGTATGCTCAGCCACATTCCGTTGGCGCGCCCTGGGAAACCCGAGGAAGTCGCGGAAATGGTCAGTTTTCTTTGCGCGGCCGAAAGCAGCTACATCACGGGTCAAGTCATTGCTATCGACGGTGGCTGGACGGCTGGATACACTCGCGATTTTTAGGTATAAACTATTGCCCCAAGGGGTCAATGACCATGCTCACGCCGATCGAGAAGAAGTCACTTTCCACCGAGGTTTCAAACCGTATTCGAAGCAGCATCTTCAACGGGAGTTTGAAGCCGGGGCAGAAACTGCTGGAACAGGAACTTTCGGAAAAGATGAATACCAGCCGTGGGCCCATCCGTGAGGCGTTTATCCTTCTTGAGCACGAAGGACTGGTCATCCGCGAAGCCAACCGCAGCGTGGTCGTTGTCGACTTGACTGAGACCGACGTCGAAGAAATCCACAGTATCCGGCTGTCGTTGGAACTGCTGGCGCTCCACTATCTGTGCGCCAACAGCGTGGTCGTCAACACCAGGCCCATGGCCGAGGCCATCGCGAGGCTTCGCTCGAGCATCGTTGACGGCTCGACCCTCGAGGACGCTGTGCAGCACGACCTGGACTTTCACGAGGAAATGATCCGCGCTTCGGGTCACAGCAGGCTCCTCAAACTTTGGATGAGTCTTCGTCCTCAGATCGGGTATTTGATCTTCATCAAGAATATCCACAGCTTCTTCGACTTCGAACGGGGTTGCAACCAGCACGTCGAGTTCATCCGCTTGATCGACCGGAAAGACTACCTGAACGCCGAGCACCTGATGCGAACCCATCTCACGAGCGTTCTCGACGCTCTGCTCGAGAGTTTTGTCCAGAAGCTGAACGCCTGAGTCAACGGTAGCTCGACGGACATTTCTATTGGGCTTACGGTAGCGGCCTTGTTGAGTCGCCCTGTGGCAATGAGTATTGTGTCCATATGCACAAATCCGAAGTGGCCCTTCCTGACCTGCCATCTCTGTTGAAGCTCTACCGGAAGATGGTAGAAATCCGAAAGTGCGAAGAAAGCCTCATCAAGGCCTTCAATTCGGGGCTCATGTACGGCGGTTGCCATACCTACATCGGCCAAGAAGCGATCGCCAGCGGCGTCAGCGCTCACCTCAACGACGATGACTTTGTTTTTGGAACCCATCGGGGACACGGCCATGCCCTGGCCAAGGGGTTGAACCCCTTTGAGCTGTTCGCTGAGCTTTACGGTCGCAGCGAAGGGGCTTCGGGCGGACGGGGCGGGAGCATGCACCTGTTCAAACCGTCCATCGGTCTGATGGGCACCAACGGTATTGTGGGACCCAGCCTTCTTTTGGCCACCGGAGCCGCCTACACCTTCAAAATGCTCAAGACCTCTCGTGTCGCCGTCGCCTACTTTGGCGATGGCGGGGTCAACAACGGTGCTTTTCACGAAGGCTGCAACATGGCCGCCAACTGGGATCTCCCGGTCGTCTTTATCTGCGAGAACAACCTCTACGCCACCGAGATTCCTTTCGCGTCGGTCACAAAACAGACCAGCGTCGCCAAACGCGGCGAAAGCTACGGGCTTCACAGCGTGGTCGCCGATGGCACCAACATCCTGGATGTTCACGCCAAGGCCGGCGAGGCCGTGAAGAGAGCCCGGGAGGGCCACGGTCCCACGCTCCTCGAGTGCCTCACCTACCGGCACCGTTCGCATTCCGAAGGGATGCGCGAGTCGGGGTACCGCACCAAAGAGGAAGTCCAACTTTGGAAAGAACGCGACCCGATCAAGGCGCTGGCGGCGCACCTGCTAGAGGCAGGTCTCGCCACCGATTCCGAGTTGCTGGCGCTCGCAAAGGAAGTCGGCTTGTTGGTCGACGAGTCCAACAAGAGGGCCCTCGAGAGTCCCGAACCCGACGCCGCCACCCAGTTCGAGCACGTGCTCGCCGCCAATTCAGGAAGCCTCCATGCGTGAACTCAGCTACATCGACGCTGCCCGGGAGGCTTTGAGCGAGGAGATGGCACGGGATCCGACGATCTTCGTCATGGGCGAGGGAATCGGGCCGCGCGGAGGCAACTTCAGTACCACCGTGGGGTTGCACGCCCAGTACGGCTCTGAGCGCTTGCGCGATACGCCGATCAGCGAGCGCGGGTTCACCACCCTGTGTATCGGGGCGGCTCTCGCCGGCGCCAGGCCCGTGGTGGATGCCATGTTCGTCGACTTTGCCCTCGATGGCATCAGCGATCTGGTGAACCAGGCCTCCAAGATGCGGTGGATGAGCTCGGGGCGCCTCGAAGTGCCGCTGGTGGTGCGCGCGTGCATGGGAGTCTTCTCCAGTGCGGCGGCTCACCACTCGGGAAGTTACTACTCGTTCTTTGCTCATATTCCGGGATTTCAGGTGGTTCTGCCCTCGTCGCCCGCCGACGCCAAGGGTCTTCTCAAGACAGCCCTTCGTTCGCGCGACCCGGTGATCTTTCTGGAACATCGGGCGCTACTGGCAACCAAGGGACCGGTGCCCGACGGGGAGTACCTCATTCCCTTTGGGCAGGCCGCGATTGTGCACGAAGGGACCGACCTCACCCTGGTGGGTCTGTCGGCCATGGTTCCCAAGTGCCTCGAAGTCGCGCGGACCCTCGCCGCGGAAGGGATCACGGTCGAAGTCATCGATCCTCGAACGGTGGCGCCTCTGGACGTCGCCACCATTTGCGCCTCCGTCAAGAAGACAGGAAGGCTGCTGATTGTCGAGGAAGACTACGCCTCCTGCAGCGTGGCGGCCGAAATTGCCTCCCGGGTGGGCGATGAGTCGTTCGACGACCTCGACGCTCCCATCCGGCGCCTCCACTGCGGCTTCGCACCGGCGCCCTACAGTCCCGCCCTAGAGAAAGCCATGGCGATCAGTACGCAGACCATCCTTCAAAAGACCCGGGAACTTCTTGCAGAATGAGGAGACACTTGTGGCCTTCCAAGTAATTGTTCCCCGCATCGGTTGGTCGATGGAAAAGGGAGTCTTCTCCGAATGGCTGAAGCACGAAGGGGAGTTTGTCAACCAAGGGGACGCCGTGTTCTCGATCGAGGCTGACAAGGCCGTCGAGGAAGTGCTTTCCGAGGACGCCGGAACCCTCTCTATTCTCGCCGGGGTGGCCCTTCCGGGGACCGAGCTTCTCGTCGGTACGGTGATCGGCTTTCTGCTCGAGGCCGGCGAGGCCCCTCCCGTCACCGCGCCCGCGACGCCCCGACCAGCAACCCTCCCGGCGCAAACGATTCCAGTCTCAAAGCAAGCACCCGACCCCAAGGCCTCCCAAGCCGCCGAAGCGAGGCAGACGGGGGTCGTTGCCAGCCCCAGGGCCCGGCGGGTAAGCCGTGAACTCTCGGTCGACTGGCGGCGTCTGACCCCTACCGGAACTGGGGGGAGAGTCCGTGAACGCGATGTCCTCCGGTCAGCAACGCTCGGAGGTGTGGGTCGAAACCGAGGCTCCGGGCTGGTTTCGCTTCTGCGGGTGAGGGCCGACGCCACACAACTGGTGGCCCTCCTCGACCGGTTGGCCGATTCCGCGTACGTGTCGAGCGTCAGCGACCACTACGAAGCAATCCTCGTCAAGCTTGCCGCACGGGCGTACCTGAGAAACACCTCGGGTGTGGCGGCCAGTTGCCTCGCCGTTGGGATGATTTCCAGCGAGGGCCTGGGATATCGTTCGCTTCGCGGCGCCGAGACGCACAGCGTCAGCGAACTGGCGGCGCTGAGTCAGGGGCCGGTGGGCCTCGAAGACACGTTGTCGGGAGACGAAGCGTTCACTTCGCTCAGTCTGGACTCTCTGGGGCTGGACGAGTATCTGCCCGAGTACGACGTGCCTGGCGGCCAACTGCTCTTATTCGGGCGTTTGGCGCGAAGTTCGACGCGCGGCGAGGGCGCCAGTATCGCTTTGGCTTTGTCCTTCCAGGAGGCCGAGGTCAGCCTCAGCCGAGCCGCTAAGTTCCTCGAAGACGTAAGAATCGCCGTAGAAGATCCCTTTGTCTTCTTGGCGTAAGGGAGAGACACGATGGGTAAGTTCCACATCAAGTTCACGGGTGACTACTGCGGCACGGACGGCAAGCCCAATATGGACATGGCCCTGGATCTTCTGGAACCGCGGCCCGAGGTCAGTTGGGGTTTCCTCGAGGATCAATGTCCTCGCCCCGGTGACGCCGGCTACCAGGACAAACTCTACTCTCTGAGCCTTACCCCCGAGCATGTCGCGAGCGCCGATGCCATTGTCGTCTTGAGGCCTTGGGTCCAGGCCCCGGCGTTTGCCCAAGGAGCAGGTCGGCTGATCGCGATCGGCCGGTCAGGCATCGGCTACGACAAGTTCGACCTGTCGGCCTGTACCGAAAACGACGTGCTGGTCTTCAATTCGCCCTTCGGCCTCACGCACTCCACGGCCTCGTCTGCGCTGATCTTCATCCTCATGCTGGCGAGAAAGCTGCCGCTCCTGCAGAGAATGGTGCGCGATTACCGCTGGGACCTGCAAAAGGACGCCATCGGCACGGAACTGGCCGGAAAGGTTCTGGGCATCGTCGGTTTTGGCCAAACGGCTCGAGAGTT
Source organism: Spirochaetales bacterium (assembly GCA_037142615.1). Lineage (GTDB taxonomy): Bacteria > Spirochaetota > Spirochaetia > JABEVK01 > JABEVK01 > JAIFLN01. Next base: position 12,398 of record JBAXAI010000047.1, read on the forward strand.
GGTGAGGCTGCTGGCTCCTTTTGGCATGATCGTGAAGGCCTACTCACCGCACGCCGACCCGGCGCAGGCCCGCGAGCTCGGGGTGACTCTGGTCGACGAATTGCACCCCTTGCTGCGTGAGTCAGACTTCGTGAGTCTGCATACCCGACTAGACGCCAACAATCACCGCAGTTTCGGAGAACGCGAGTTTGCGTGCATGAAGCCGTCGGCCTTTCTGATCAACATCGCCCGAGGGGAACTTGTCGACGAAGAGGTGATGATTCACTACCTGAGGGAACACCGCATCGCCGGAGCCGGGCTCGACGTTTTTGAGACCGAGCCCTTACCGCTTTCCAGCCCCCTGTTGCAGTTGGACAACGTGGTTCTGACGCCCCACTGGTTAGCCACGACCCGGGAAGCCGGCCGCGCCACGATCGTACCGATCATCCAAGGCCTCTTGGGCCTCACGCAAGGAATCGTCCCGGGTCAGGTGTTGAACCCGGCTGTTTTGAACCGCAAAGGCTTTCTCGAGAAACTCGCGCGCTGGAAAGGAGCTGCAAAATGAGAATCATCCGCTACCTCGACCCTCAGGGGAGAGTCAACTACGGGTCGCAACAAGCTGACGGCAGCGCCCACAGGCTCGAGGGGGAGCTCTTCCATACCCTTAAGGACACTGGGCAGAAGGCCGAGGTCGCAACCCTCCTGGCGCCTATCAAGCCTAGCGCCTTGTTGTGCGTGGGCCTCAATTATCGAACCCACGCCAAGGAAGTCGGAGCCGCCGTTCCCGCGTTTCCCATTCTCTTTATCAAGAGCCCGGGGGCCCTGCAGAACCCCGGTGGTCCCATCGAATTGCCGCGCTTTTTGAAGAGCGACGAAGTTGACTATGAAGGCGAAATGGCGGTGGTGATAGGAAAGACCTGCAAAAACGTGTCGCGCGCGAAGGCGCTGGACTACGTGCTCGGGTACACCTGCGCCAACGACGTCAGCGCCCGGGAATGGCAGACGCAGTTCGGCGGCACCCAGTGGTGCCGGGGCAAATCGTTCGACACGTTTTGTCCGCTCGGACCGTGGCTCGTCACCACCGACGAAGTCCCTGATCCCCAAACTTTGCGGATCCGGACGGTCATCAACGGACAAGTCCTTCAGGATTCCAACACGAGCGACATGATCTTCGACGTGGCCTCGCTGATCGAGTTTCTGAGCGGCAGCACCACCCTCGAGGCGGGGACCGTCATCCTCACCGGAACTCCCCAAGGCGTCGGAGCGGCCCGGACCCCGAAACGGTGGCTTGTTCCCGGCGATTCAGTTTCTGTCGAAATCGAAAGACTCGGCGTCCTGACCAATCCCGTTGTCGAGGAAAGGGCCAGGCCATGAAAATCACCCGGATCGAAACCATTTGGTGCGACGAATTGCTGCCAACCTGCTGGGTACAAATCCATACCGACGACGGCTTGGTGGGGCTGGGGGAAACCTACTACATCCCGAGGGCCGTGAGCGCGGTGATCCACGATATGTTCGCCAAGGTACTTCTGGGCCGCAACCCGCTCGACATTGAGAACCACTGGCAAAACATGTTTTCGATGGCCAATTTCTTCGGTTTCGCCGGCTCGGAGATGCGGGCCATCAGCGCCATCGACCTGGCCCTGTGGGACCTCCTTGGCCAGCACACCGGGCAGCCGATCTACAACCTGCTCGGTGGCCGCAGCCGTGACCAGATCAAGATCTACAATACCTGCGTGGGCCATGGCCGGCATCAGGACTACTTGGCGTGGGCCGAAGGCCACACCGGCGAGCTCGCCCGTGACTTGCTCGCTTCGGGCATCACCGCCATGAAGATCTGGCCCTTCGACCAGTTTGGCGTTTCCTTGGCAGGCCCGTCGGGGGCCTCGGGGCCGCGCGCTTCGGGAACCTCGGGAGCCAACGCCATGGGGCCGGTGAGCCACTACTTGAGCAAGGATGATCTCAAGAAAGGCCTTTCCTACGTGGAAGACATCCGCAAGGCCGTGGGCGACAAGATGGAGATCGCCATCGAGGGCCATGCCCGCTGGAACCTGCCGTGCGCGGTGACCATCGCCCAGGCGTTGGAACCCTACGACATCCTGTGGCTCGAAGAGATCTTGCCGCCCGACAACGTCGAGAGCTACGTGCGCCTCAAGGCCCAAACAAAGGTCAAACTGTGCGTCAGCGAGCGGCTGTTTACCCGCTTTGGCTTCCGCCAGGTGGTCGAGCAGAACGCCGCTGACGTGATCATGCCCGACATGGCCTGGACCGGCGGACTCAGCGAGACCCGAAAGATCTGTGCCTTGGCCGATACTTACTATCTGCCGGTCACGAGCCACGACTGCATCGGTCCCGTCGCCCTGTGGTCGGCAGCCCATCTGATGCTCCACGCTCCTAACGCCATGATTGTCGAGACGGTGCGCGCCTACTACGACGGTTGGTACAACGACATCGTCACCGACAGGATTCCGATTCAGGGCGGGATGATCTCGCTCGAGGGAAAACCAGGCCTGGGTACCTCGCTGCGTCCCGAAGTCTTTCAGCGCAAGGACGTGCACGTCGAGGTGTCGTCCCTGTAGCCACTGTCAAGGAGCCCCCGATGCCATCAAGTCTGAGAATGAAAGACAAGCGCGTCCTCGTCACCGGGGCGGGGACAGGCATCGGCCGGGAGATCGCCTTGGAGTTTGCCCGAGAAGGCGCTGACGTGGTCCTCCACTACTCTCACAGCAGCGCGGGGGCCAGTTCCGCGAAGGCCCAGATTGAGGCGATGGGGGTCAGGGCCTCAACGTTCCAGGCGAACCTTGGTTCGGTTGGGGAGTGCCGGAGCTTGGCTCTGGCAGCGGTCGAGTTTCTCGGCGGCCTGGACGTCTTGGTGAACAATGCCGGTATCACCGCCAACCTGCCTTTTGAACAGGTGACCCCCGAGCAGTTTGACACCCTTTACCACGTCAACGTGCGCGGACAGTTCTTTGTCACGCAGACGGCCCTGCCCGCCTTGCTGGCAAGCCGAGGCAACGTCATCAACCTCACTTCTATCCACGCTTTCGAGGCCTTCCCCGAGCACTCGGTCTACGCCGGGACAAAGGGGGCCATCGTGTCGTATACGAGGGAACTCGCCATCGAGTTGGCCCCGCGGGGAGTCAGGGTCAACGCGATCGCACCGGGGGCGGTGCCGGTCGACAACCACTTTGTGTCCACTCCGGGGGTCGACATCGCGCGCGAAATCGCCGAGGGGGACAAGCTGATTCCGATCGGCTTTCAGGGGGCCCCGCTCGACATTGCTCGCATCGCGGTCTTTCTGGCCAGTGAGGACGCGCGGTTCATCGTCGGCCAAACCCTGATCGCCGATGGAGGCACCACGTCGTGGATGCCCTTCGGGGAGGGCTTTCGCCACGGTCCCGGCAAGCAGTTCGGTCAGGGGTACGTGCCGGGGATCTAAAGGGGCCGTACCGGCAGGCCCGTCTGAGCCTCGATCTCCAGCAGGCGGTTGTACTTGGCAAGCCTTTCGGACTGCCTGATCGACCCCACCTTCAGGTAATCTGCCCCCCAACCCACCGCCAGATCGGCCAGCCAGTCGTCCTCGGTCTCGCCACTGCGGGCGCTGACCGTGATGCTCCAGCCGGCCGAACGCGCTAGGTGCAGGGCCTCGCAGGCCTCGGTGACCGTACCGATCTGGTTCACCTTGAGCAGCAGCGCGCTGGCGGCCTTGGTGTCGATGGCCTTCTGGATGCGGGCGACCTTGGTGCACAGCAGGTCGTCGCCCATCACCAGGATGTCGGAGGCGACTTCGCGGCGGAACTGGCTCCAGTGAAGCCAGTCTTCCTGCGCGAGGGGGTCTTCGATGCTGAGGATGGGGAAGTCCTCGAGCCAGGTCTGAAGACGGCGCACCATGGCCGGTCCGTCGAGGGTCTGCCCATCCAGATGATACAGGTTGTCGCGGTAGAACTGGCTGGAGGCGACATCGACGGCCAGAGCCACGTCCTTGCCGGGCTCGAGGCCAGCGGCGCGGATGGCGAGCACGGCCTCGTCGAGCATGGCCCGCGAACTGGCAAACGGCGGCGCCAACCCGCCCTCGTCGGCCTTCAGTTCCCTCATGCCGTAGTGCTCCAGGGTCAGTTCGGCCGCCGACCGGTACACGGCCGCCGTCATCTCCAGGGACGCGCCGATGGTGGCCGCCTGGGGCACCATCAGAACATCCTGAATGGCCACCTGGCCGCCGGCATGGAGGCCACCGCTGAACAGGTTGACCGTGAGGCGGGGCAAGGAATCGGGCTTTCTGCCGGCGACCAGGGCAAAGTAGCCGTAGAGGGGTATCGCCTGCTCCGCAGCAGCCGCGCGGGCAAAGGCGAGCGACACCGCGAGCAGCGCGTTGGCCCCCAGGCGGCTCTTGTCGGCGGTTCCATCCAGACCGACCAAAGCAGCGTCCAGGTCCTGCTGGCTGGCGAAGGATCGGTTGGCAAGGGCCCTGTTGAGCTCGTTGTTGACGTGCCCGACGGCCTTGAGGCAACCCAGGCCGTGATAGCGCTTTTCGTCACCGTCGCGAAGCTCCCTCGCTTCGGCGGCGCCTGTGGACGCCCCCGAGGGCACCGACGCGGTGCCTCTGGCTCCTGAGGCCAGCACGCAGGTGGCTTTCAGGGTGGGGCGGCCCCGGCTATCCAAGATTTCCAGCGCACACAGACTCGTGACTACGGGCATTCGGCTATCCTCCTGACAAACACTTCAACGAGCTCGGGGACCGTGACGGGGGGCGCCTGCAGCAGTCCAAGAACCACCTTAAGCTGACGTTCGCCCTCGTGGGGGCTCAAGTATTCCAAGGGAGACTTCCCGCAGACCCGCGCCAGAAGACAAGCCAGAGTGTGCCTCACCGCTCTGGCTTCTAGGCCGCGAAACCACGCCGGCTGGCCCACTTCCTGCAGGTAGGCACGCCAGAAGGTCGCCGCCGCTTCCGCGAACGCGGAGCGCAACCCAACCAGATGGTTGGCCTTGCTCAGCAGGTGCGTCAACGCGAACCCGAGATCGAAGGCCGGATCACCAAAGTGCATCACTTCGTGGTCGAGCAAGACCAGGCGGTTCTGGTAGACCAGCGCGTTTTTGGGGCTGTAGTCGCCGTGGGTCAGCGCCACGGTGGTGGCGCGGGTCTCTTGCACCAGCGCGCTCAGGAACTCCCTGGCCGCCGCGCAAGTCTGGGCCGAATAGAGGTAGTAGGCCTCCACGCGCAAGGTTTCGAAGTAGGAGCGGTCGGCGAACTCGGCGGCCAAGAGGGGCGCCTGTTGCCCGGGCGCGCGCTCCAGTTGGGCCAGGAGAGTCCCGTGCTGGCGCACCAGGTCGAGGTCGAGCTCGCCGGCCAGAAGCAGGGTCTTCCAGTTCTGGTGGGGCTCGGGAACGGCCTCCATCGCCAGCACATCGACCGAACGATCCTCCAACACGAGCTTGGGGACGCTCCCCTGCGGTAGCAATTGTCCCAGCCATTTCAGGCCGAGAGCTTCCTGATGGATGCGTTTGGGGTCGCTGAACCAATCGGACTTCACTCGGAGCTTCCCCAGGGCCTGCTTGATCACCCAGGCCTCGCCGCCCGGTCGCCCGAGCCAAACGGTCCGGTTGGATACCCCACCGGCCAACACCCGCATTTTGAGCGTTTCGTCGGGGTCCACGAGGCGCTTGTCCTGCAGGTAGGCCCTCAGCGACGCGGGGTCCTCGATATCGAGGGCGAGATAGCCGATGGTTTGGGGCCCCTCCGGGAGGACGCAGACCCTGAGGTCAGGCTTTGCCAGGCGCAGCCTGGCGAGCAGGGCCAACGGGTCCCCGCAGGGTTGGTAGAGCGCCTCGGTGATCTGCTCGGGCGAGAGACCCACGGAATGGACGAAGACGTCTTGCTTGAGCAAGATTTGGCACTGAATCTGCACGGCCCATTGATCGGGTTCGGAAAAGTCTGGCTGGGCCAGCAGTTCCAAGGCTCTCGTCGGTGAGCCTGCCTTTGCCAGCAGCTTGGCGTAGCCCCCATGGTCGGGAAGACCATCCTCGCAGCCAGCGCACAGGAGGATGGTGCCTCCGTCGCGGACGACCCGGCTGGCGGCGCTGATGCCCTTGATCGTCTGGTAAAGGTTTTGGTCGAGCGGGTAGCCCCCGTTGGTGGTGATCGCGACGTCGTAGGGCTGGTCGACCTTCAGCATGGCGCTGCTGCGCACGAACTCGCAGCCCGCCTGGTGCGCGGCGAGCATGTCGCCGGCAAAGACGCCGGTAATCTGCTTGAGAGCGTTCATGGTCACGTTCACCAGAAAGGTTGGCTTGACCCTCAGGGCGACTTCACAGATCTCCTCCCACAAGGGGTTGCCCCGGGTGACCCCCCAGGTGGCCAGCGGATGCCCGATCATGGCAAAACTGTGGTTCGTCTGCACGCTCTCGGCACCGGCCAGAGCCGGGAGAACGGCCTTCGGTCCGCCGCTAAACCCCGCGAAAAAGTGGGGTTCGATGAAACCGGTCAGGATTCGAACGTCCGATTCCAGCAGAAGGCGGTTGACCCTCACGGGGTTGCCCAAGCTCGTGGTTCCCAAGGAAACCAGCCGTGCATCGTCGTTGCCATCGTGTTGTTCGCAGCGGTATCTATCGACCACGGCATCGCCAAGCATCTTCCGCAGTTCGGCCTGAGTCTGCGGACGGTGGGTTCCCAAGCCATTGAGGAGCACGATGTCCTGACGGTGCACGCCCGCCGCCTCCAGTTCTTCCAGAATGACCGGTAGCAATCGTTCATTCGGGGTGGCACGGGTAATGTCGCTGTGGACGAGCACAACTTTGTCGCCCGGCTTGGCGAGCATGCGCAGGGGTGGTGAGCCAATCGGCTCCCGAAGGGCTTGGACGAGCGAAGCGCGCTCGTCGCTCAGGCCGGCGACGGGGGCGCACCTGAGAATGTCGGTTCCCTCGGGAAGGTCCAGCTTCAGGCCCTCCCTACCGTAGGGCAGGTTGATCGTCATCGTCGCCTCCGCTCGCGGTCAAGGGTGGGGCACACGGACGAGCGCTGTCAAGGCGAAAACGGGCCCGAAAGACGATTTTGTTAATTGTCAACATCGCCGATATGGTGGTAACCTTGGGGGCCCTGTGGGAGAAAACCAGCGGGCAGGGAGGCCGTCCATGAAGACGCTGAAACTCGGGGGAACCGGAGGCACCGTGAGCGCCTTGTGCTTGGGAACCATGGACTTCGGAGTCAAGACCGAACCGCGTCAGGCCGAGGCGCTTCTCGACCGCTACTGCGAGGCCGGAGGCACCTTTCTGGATACGGCAAACAACTACGGACGCTGGACCGACGGGGGCGGCCGGGAATCGGAAACCGTCCTCGGCGAATGGATGCGTACCCGAAAGAACCGGAACAGCCTGTTCCTCGCGACCAAGGTGGGCGCGAACCCTCCGGCAAGGGGCTGGAGCTTGAAGCCGCAGTTGATCCGGGAGGAACTCGAAGAAAGCCTGCGCCGGTTGGGAACCGACCACGTCGATCTCTACTACGCCCACATCGACGTGCGGGAAGACCCGCTGGAAGAGACCCTTGGCGTCTTCGACCAGTTGCACCGGGAAGGAAAGTTCCTTGCACTGGGGTGCAGTAACTACCGCGCTTGGCGCATCGAACAGGCGCGGCAGCTCAGCAAGGACCGGGGCTTCCCCGCCTACTGCTGTGCCCAGTTGCGCCACACCTACTTGCGGCCGGTGCCGGGCGCCTCGTTCCGGCCACAGGTGTTCATCGACGAGGAAACCAGGGACTATGCGCGCGCGAACAAGGACTTTCTTTTGCTTGGCTATTCCATCGCTCTGGGCGGGGCCTACGCTTCGAGGCCGGAGAAGCCAGTGCCTTTGGCGTACCGCGGACCGGATACCGACGACCGGCTGAGGGTGCTCGCCGAGGTCTCGCGGGAAACGGGGGCTTCCGCGGTCCAGGTTGTCCTGGCCTGGATGCTCGCCTCAGCTCCGACCGTCCTTCCGCTGATCAGCTCAAGCACCCTGCAACAGTTGGACGAAAACCTAGGGTCGCTCGAAGTGGTCCTGAGTTCCGAACAGATGGTGCGGCTTGACCAGGCGGGCGCTAGGGCTTGTTGACGGCGTTTCTCGGCGGCTTGCCGGTCAACACGTCGGCGACCCCTTGAGCCGCTTTGGTCTGCAGTTCCACTTGTGCCTCTTCCGAGTACCAGCCGGTGTGGTCCGACAAGACCACATTGTCCAAGCCAAACAGAGAGTAGTTTGGGGGCACCGGCTCGGTCTCGTGCACATCCAGCCCCGCGCTGTTGAGGTGTCCGTTTTTGAGGGCTTCGTACAGGGCTTGGGTGTCGACCAAACCACCCCGGCTGGTGTTGATGAAGATCGCTCCCGGTTTCATTTTGGCAAAGGCGGCTGCGTTGAACAAGTGCCGGGTTTTTTCGCCCAAAGGCACGTGGCACGAGAGGAAATCGGACCGGGAAAGAAGGTCGCCAAAGTCAACTTTCTCCCCGCCTGCCTCGCGGATAACCTCTTCTGGTACAAAGGGATCGTACACGAGAACCCTCTTCAGGTCGAAGCCCTTGAGCTTGCGGTGCAACACCTTGGGAATGCTGCCGTACCCCGCCAAGCCAAACACCTTTCCGGCGATGCGGAACATCGGGTCTTTGGTGCCGATGTTCCACTGCCCTGACCTCACTTGGCGGTCGCGAAGCGAGGTCTTTCGAACGCAGGCCATCAACAGGGCAAAGGCCTGGTCGGAGACGTCTTCGAGGCAGTAGTCGGGCACGTTGAGTACGAAGATGCCCTTCCGCGCGGCCGCTTGGATGTCGACATTGTCGAACCCGACGCCGTAGCGGGCAATCACCTTGCAGCGCGCAAGCCCCGAGATGGTCTCGGCCGACAGCGGGGCAAGGTTGACCAGAATCGCATCGGCGTCGCCACACAGAGCCAGAATTTCTCCGGGAGACGACGCCCCGGAGCCCTCGATCACTTCTGCCCCGATGGCCTCGAGCACCCGCCGTTCGTAGCCATGGCTCGCGTAGCGGTCCTCAAGCAAAACGACTTTGTAGTTTGACATGGATCCTCCTAGGGCTTCACAACCGCGCGGGTCGCACCGGTCGACATGCCCCCGTCGACGAGCAGAGTCTGTCCGGTGACATACGTGCTGGCATCTGACGCGAGAAACAAGAGCGCGCCCTCGAGTTCCTCGGTCTTTCCTGGCCGTTTCAGCGGCAGCCGGTCGTTCAAATAGGCAAGCCACTCGGGGTTTTCGTACAACGCCGCCGTCTGGTCGGTCTTGAACCAACCGGGAGCCAAGCAGTTGACGGTGATTCCGTGAGCACCCCACTCGTCGGCCAGGCTCATGGTCAACTGTTTCATTCCGCCCCGGCTGGCGCAGTAAGGGCCGATGCCGGCGTAGCCGAACACCGCAGTCAGCGAGCCGATGTTGATGACGCGCCCGTACCCCCGGGAAAGCATCCCGGGAACCAGCGCCTGGGCCACGAAGAAGGCCCCCCGCAGGTTGGTGTCGAGCACGCGGTTCCAGTCGTCCCACGTGACCTCGAGGGCCGGTTTGCGCACGTTGCACCCGGCGTTGTTGACCAGAATATCGACGTTGGCGGACGAGGAAACGTTCCGGGCCAAGGCGTCGATACTCGCCTTCTCGGTCACTTCGAGAGGCAGCGGGAGCGCGGTGCGGCCGAGCTCCCGGATTTCGGCCACAACGCCCTCAAGCGCCTCGACGTTCCGGGCCGTCACCACCAGGTCGGCCCCGGCGCGGGCCAGAGTCAAGGCAAAGTGGCGGCCCAAACCTCGGCTGGCGCCGGTGACCAGGGCCGTGCGACCGTGCAAATCAAACGGTGGGTTCATGACGTACCCCTGGAGTGCGACCATCGCTGCCCAACACCGGTTGAAGGATCTCGATGATGAAGCCGACCGCCTTCTCGGTGTCGTAGTTGACCCAGTAGGAACCCTCGCGGATGCCGGCACCCTCTTGGGTAGGACCCATTCCCTTGTCAACAAGGTAGGTCGTGAGCGCTTGATGGTCGGGAACGTTGAACCTCAAGTGGTGGAGGCCCGGGCCCTTCTGCTCGAGAAAATCCGACCAAATGCTCTTGCCGTCGACGGGCTGGATCAACTCGAGCTCGATACTGCCAAGGTCAGCAAAAGCTTGCCTGGTATGAAAATGAGCCGGCTCGCCGAAGTACAGTTGCTGCTGGGCTCGCTCGGGCGGGGGACAGTCCACCACGCGGAAAGGACCAATGCCGAACACCGAGGTGAGGGTCTCCATGCTTTGTTCCAGATTGGCGACGACCACCCCTAGTTGAATAGCGGTCCGAAAAGGCCTGGTAAGTGAGTTCGAAGAGGCAGGCAGTTCCATGGTTCTCCTCCAAGTACGGCCACTTGGACGGCCGCAAACTCAGGTTAGGGGCGAAAAGGCAGCTCTGTCTACGGCCGGACCCACGAAAAGAAAAATTGTTGACAGTTAACAAATAGGGGTTTAGCATTCCGAATCGCCGGCCAGACACGATGGAGGAGGCATCGCCAGCGCTGAGATACTGCCGCAAATCACGGGAAGACCCGTGGTTTTCGTCTAGAAGGGTTCGATGGGGCAAGTCTCCATCGTGAGTTTTCCATAGCAAAAGGAGATTATGATGAGACGAATTGTTCAATTGATCCTTGCAGCGTCAGTGATCGTGCTGGCCGCATTTCAGGTGTCTGCCGAACCGGTCAAAGTATCGATCTGGTCGGCCATCACCGGCGTCGGACAGGAAGGAAAGACCGAGGTATCCTACAGCGATACCCCCATTGGAAACATGGTTTCCGGGATAAACGGGGTCGACTGGCAAATCCAGTATACCCAGAACAGCAACTTCGCTAATGCGTTCAACCTTCGCCTGGCTTCCGATGACTGGCCCGAAGCCATCAACATGCCTTCGGCAACCCTCATGCCGATGGACAAACTCCAGAAGTTGATCGACGCCAAGGTGATCGTCCCGCTCGACAAGTACTACAACAACCCGAAGTACCCCTACATCAACATGATTCCGAAGAAGGTCATCGACTACTGGCGGATGCCCGACGGCCATATCTACAACTTCCCCACGGGCGTCTACGCTGACCCGAAGCAGGCCTACGGTTATTGGGCAGCGGCGGTTTGGGCCGTACGTCCCGACTACCTGGCCGCCGTCAATATGACGACTTCCGATCTCAAGACGATTGCCGGAGTGGAAAAATTCCTGCGCGCCGTCAAGGCCAAGGGCCTCAAGAACAGCGACGGTCTGCCGGTTTACCCCATCAGTTCCGGTGAGAACATCGGTCTCGCCGACCTCATCCTCAATACCTTCGGCGTCTCAACCGTCGGACAAGGTTTCGACATGGTCGGCAGCAAGATGGTCAACGTCCGCGACAACCCGCAAACCAAAGCCGCCCTCGCGTGGCTGAACTCGCTGTGGGCCGACGGAATCATCGACCCGGAAGCTCTTTCGCAGAAGAACGACACCCTGCGCGAGAAGATGATGGGCAAGCGCGTCGCTATGATGGCGAGCTTCGCCTGGCCCTACTGGCAGACGGTCACCGCGGGAATCACGCCGGTCACCGACATGGCCTTCTTGGAATACCCATCGGCTCCTGGCGCGGCCAAGTCTGGCGTCAACGTCACCTACAACCCGAACGGCAGCGCGGGCGGCCTTCTGATCACGAAGAACGCCAAGAACCCCGAGGCGATTGTCAACCTGGTCAACGAGACCTGGAAGGACTTTGACCCCAAGATGAGTGCCGACGCGAAGTGGGAGCATCAACTTACCCTGGAGTACGGCAACCGAGGCGTGTTCTGGGACTGGGATCCGAAGCTTGGCAAGCCTTACTACGTGACGCTGCGCGACATGGCTGCTGCCGGCGGCGACTACAACAAGATCGCGGCGATTGGCTTCTCGATGAACCCGATCATCGTGCAGGGCAACGACTCGAACTACTTCACGGCCAACCTGAAGGACGTGCTCGACTGGATCTTCCGGATGCACAAGTTCTACTACAACAAGCCCAACGTGGCGCCGGAACGCCCGTTTGACTCGCTCAAGATGCCGGCCGAAGGGCTGTGGAACAAGAATGCCGAAGTTCTCGGTCGCCTGGACCTCGAATACAAGGCCAAGCTGATTTCGGCGCCCAAGGGTGGCTTCGAAGCCGTCTGGAAGGACTACCAGAACCAGCTGGAACAGCAGGGCAACTGGTCGAAGGTTCGCGCGGAGTGGGAAGCGGCCTACAAGGCGCAAGTCAAGTAATTCCCGCTAGGGGTTCTGGCGCGCGCCGGTAACGACGCGCGCCAGTTTTTTCCAGTCGAGAGTTCCGACGGAGGTTGGTATGACCAGCGCAGAGACCAAGCCACTAGGTATCCAGCCCCGTCCCCCGACAAAGCATTCTCTTGGCCGACGCCTTAAGCGAACGGTCAGTCTGTACGGCTGGCTCTACGCCTTCATCCTGCCGGGAATCATCTTGCTTTTCCTGTTCGCCTATATGCCCATGGTTGGGCTTCAAGTGGCGTTCAAGGACTATGTGATCTACAAGCCCCTTTCGGAGGCGCCCTGGGTAGGGTTTCAGTACTTCTCCTTCATTACTGACCCCGTCTTCTGGCAGTCGTTCAACAACACGATTCTGATCACCTTCTTCCGGTTTCTCTTCGGTTTCCCGGCGCCGATTATTCTGGCCATCTTGCTCAACGAGCTCTACAACGCGCCCTTTCGCCGCCTCATCCAGAGTCTGAGCTACCTGCCACACTTCATCTCCTGGATAGTGGTTTCCTACATTCTCTATACCTTCATGCAACTCGATACGGGTCCGCTCAACATGGTGCTGCAGTACCTTGGCTTCGAGCAGACCAACTTCATGGGTACCCAGGACTACTTTCGGCCCATCGTGATCATCAGCGCTATTTGGAAGGAACTCGGGTGGGGGGCCATCATCTACTTGGCCGCTCTCTCGGGGATCGATCCGCAGCTCCATGAGGCCGCCATGATGGACGGCGCCGGGCGCCTGCAACGGATTCTCCACATCAACCTGCCGGGAATCATGCCGACGGTCAGCATCATGCTTATCCTGGCGCTTCCCGGCCTGCTGACCGCCGGCTACGAGCAGATTTACCCCCTCGTGAACGCCACCAATCTCGGTGTGTCGAACGTGCTCGACGTGTACGTGATCCGTCTGGGCCTCACGCAGGCCCAATACAGCGTAGCAACCGCCATCGGCTTGGCGCTGGGGATCGTCAACACCTTGGTGGTTTTGGGTGCCAATTGGCTGGCCAAGCGGGCCGGCCAAACAGGATTTTGGTGAACAAGGTGGCTACCATGAAAAAGAAAATGTCCCGCGCTGACCGCATCTTCAACACCGTCAACATTTTGGTGCTCGGCTTCATCGGCCTGACGTGCCTGTACCCCATCATCATGATGACCGCCCTGTCGTTCAACCAGGGCACCGACACGATGAAGGGCGGCGTGTTCTTCTGGCCGCGGTCGTTTACCTGGGTCAATTACCGCGTCATGCTCGAAAACGTCGAGCTCCGTTCGGCCTACTGGATCACGATCCTGCGCACCGTAGTCGGCACGGTCAGTGGCGTCTTCGTGACGGGTCTGGTCGCCTACGGCCTGTCGGAGGCCAAGCTCCCGGGTCGCAAGTGGATCATGATCTACATGATCATTCCGCTGTTCTTCGGCGGTGGCTTGATTCCCTACTACCTGCAACTTCGCAGCCTCGGGCTGATCAACAGTTTCTGGGTCTACATCTTCCCGGGTCTGTTCAGCATCTACTACTGCGTGGTCATGAAGACGTTCTTCCAAGGTATCCCCCAAAGCCTCAAAGAGTCGATGCGGATGGACGGAGCGGGCGAACTCACCATACTGTTCCGCGTCATCTTTCCACTATCGTCCGCGTTGTTCGCAGCCATCGCGTTGTTCACGGCGGTGGGGCATTGGAACGACTGGTTTTCAGGCGCGTTCTACGTCACCAAGGGCAGCTTGATCCCTGTCCAGACCTTCCTCATGAACTTCATGACCTTTGACGCCTCTCAAACCTACAGCCGCGACAACGCGCAGGCGGGGGCCCAAGCCCTGGCCAAGATGACCACCGAGTTCTCGACGATCACCTCGACCTCCCTGCGCATGGCCGCCGTCATGGTGGCGCTGGTTCCCATTCTGTTGGTCTACCCCTTCCTCCAGAGGTATTTCGTCAAGGGCGTCCTCATCGGATCCATCAAGGAATAACCATGCAGAATCTCTTGCGGAGCTTCGAGAATCCCGTCGACCTCCCGTTTTCGTTAATATTGGGAGGTCGGCCGTCGAAAGAGTTCCTTCCATCCTGGACCGCAACGTGGACGGCTACGCCCGGGGGGAAGCAGGGCAGTTTTGTCTCCCCCGACAAGACCCTGCAGCTGACGGTCGAGCTGTCGGAGTTTCCTTCCACGGGCGTCGTGGAGTGGTTGCTTCGTCTCAAGAATACCGGTGCGGCCGATGCACCCGTGGTGGAACACCTGTACCCGCTGAACCTGCGACAGAACTTGGGCAACAAACCCGCGGTTCCTTCGGTGCTGCATTCGTCGGGTTGCTGGGATGCCGGCACGGGA
>JBAXAI010000048.1:0-25505 GCA_037142615.1 Spirochaetales bacterium
CGTTCGTCAGGTCCGAAAACGTCAGCATCGAACGCCTCGTGAGAAGATCGGGTTAGTTTCAGCTTGTTGGCTACTTCTGTTGCGGATTCAGAACCAACTGGATGACTTCAGAAGACACTAGTCCCTCTAAGCCACCGGCAAAGGACAGCGACACTGAGTAGATCTTCCCGGGTTCGAACGTTGCTGATACGGGGTCTCCAAACTTGTCCTTGCTGAAAAGTGGGGTCTTGTCCCCAGCCATGACTGGATAAGAACCAGCAGAAAATGGCACGAGTTTGACGTACGGGAGGACATCCGTTGGGAGAACCAGGGAAGCTTCTGCTATCCCTTTCTCGTTCCAGTCGCTCGCAATTTTGAGCTTTGGCCTTCCTGTCTGTACGTGTTGTAGTGAGATGAACGGATTTACAAGTCCTGCGTCGGGTCCAGCGATGGACCCGGGAATATCGCCGACCAGAATTGCAGATTGGCCGTCCTTGAGAGGAAACATTTGTGTGGGCGAAATCCCCGTTGAGACCAGTTTCCAGTTCTCCATGTTACGAATCTCGGCCAACCCCTCGCTGCTAAGCGCCAAAACGTAGTCTTTGGTCGCGTCGAGGGTTCCTATTGGCTTGCCGGCAAAGGCAACCTTGCCGTGAAGGGGTGGCGACACTTTGAGGATCACTACCAAGGTTTCCAGCCGAACAATCTTCGGCAAGGGATAGACTTCACCCGACTGAAGTTCGAATGCGGTCTGGCCATCAAATAGGTCGCCTGCAAGGGCGTCAAACAAGCACACTAGGTACTGCGTCGTCCGCGGCTGCGATTCCAATACCACAGCAGATCCCGCGACCTCCGGATACGTTTGCTGAATCTGCTTGCCAAGACTGACCAAGGATGAAAGTCCCACTACCGCCGCAAGGGCTATTCCTGTCCACCACCAGAAGCCGTGTTTTCGCTTGACCTTGTCCTGTCGCGCGTAGGTCTTTGTTCCGAGAGCCAAGTAGTGGCCACAGTGCTTGCATTTCAGTGCAGCATCTTGGATTTCTTCCGCGCAAGCTGGACACTTCTTCATGCGGGCGCGTTCCTCAACTACCGGCCAATCGCCCAATAACATTGAGCAACGACAGGATTATTCCGATGATCATGAAGACCCAGAGGCTCGAGATTTGTGTCTTCTTTACTGTGGAATTGTTGGGCTTTCCCTTGGAACGAAAGTAGATAATGAGACCAATTGGCCAAGAGAAGCTCCAGAGGGCAATCCATAGGTACTTCCCCTTGCCCCATCCACCGAACTTTTTCGGGTCCTTGATTTGACCAACGTTCCATATTGAGAGTGGCTTCTTCAAACCATAATCGGTGCTCGAATCTTCGATAAGGCTCGCTGCAGTTTCATTCAATACCTTGTCTAGCACCTCACCGCAGTGTTTGCACTTGGTAGCCTCATCCTGAATCTCTTCCGCGCATGCAGGGCATTTCTTCATAGCATTCTCCAGACTAGTGGTTTAGCTTCCGATTCCTCGAATCGTAGGTTCGTACATGGAAACTATGAAGTCTGATAACCCCCATACACAATCAGCAAATTCCCCACCTGACGTGGGCGGCACACACGTTCAACGCGGACTCACCCTTGTCACCGATTCGCTGAAATAGAGGTTGGCAGTGGTGATTGGGCCTTTTCCGGTTCCCGGGCCTGGTGCGGTCCAGATGCCGACGGCAGCCAAGACGGAGCCAAGAATCATGGCCAACGCGATACGGAGAGCGAGCCCACGCATGCTTCAGGTTGTCGCCGGATGGCTCCCAGGCGCAATAAGAAGTTTCCCCACCCGTAGTAGGGGCACGCTACACCAGCTGGTTCTCCTGCGCGAACTTGAGCAGCTCGACGGGGCCTTTCACGTTGAGCTTGGCGTACACGGCGGCCTTGTGGTTGTCGGCCGTCTTCGCCGAGATACCGAGCTGGAAGCCGATCGACTTGACCGACTCCCCTTTCAACAAGAGCAGGCACACTTCCCGCTCGCGGACCGTCAAGGTCTTAAGACCGGCGGGAACTTCCTGTTCACGCTCTGTGTTGGCCAGGTGCCGGGCCAAGGCATCGAGGCTGATCTGGTCGAGGTAGACGTGACCGGCCACCGCGGAACGAACGGCCTCCAGGAGCACCTTGCCGGCGCTTTCCTTGTTCACAAAGCCCTGGGCGCCTTCGCGCAGCGCCCGCAACACCAAGGCACCTTCCCGGAACATCGACAACATCAGCACCCTCAGGCCCGGGAACCGCGTTCGCAGGTCCTTCAAATGATCAAGGCTCACTCCATCGCCAAAGCGGACATCGAGCAGCACGAGGTCGGCGGCGCTCGCCTCAAGCACGGGGACCAATTCCTCCAGGCTCGACGCCTCGGTCAGGTGCACGTTCCCTTCCAGGTCGTGCAGGATGGACTTGAGCCCAGCCCGCACGGTGGTATGGTCGTCAGCGATCACGATGTTCAAGTGGAACCTCCCACACAATGGTCACTCCCTCGGCCGTCTCCCAAGACAACCGCCCGCCGAGCAGTTCTGCCCGTTCGCGCATTCCGCGCAGTCCCAACGAACCCGTTCGGGGAACGATGTCTCGCCCGACTCCGTCGTCCCGAACCGAGAACTTCAGCCATCCTGCCTCGTGGTGGCCCCGGATGGTGACCTTGGTCGCGTGCGCGTGTTTGGCCACGTTGTTCAGCGCCTCCTGCAGAATCCGGTAGAGGTGAATGTCGGCCCCTACCGCCAAACCTTTGTCCAGCCCGGGTTCGAGGTCAGCCGTCACGAGAAGCCCCGTTCTGGCGGCAAACTCCTGCACCAGGTCGGTCACCGCCCGGCGCAACCCAACCAGGTCCAGAGCAGGGGGGCGCAACCCTTGGGCCAACTGCCTCACCTGGTGCTGGGCCTTGTCGAGGCTGGCCGCAAGCGCCTCGCGTTCCTGTTCGGGAACGCGCGAAAGGAGCATTTTCGCACCCGCGAGCTCCTGCGCCAACGTATCGTGCAAGTCGAGGGCGATGCGACGGCGCTCGGCCTCCACCCGTGAGAGCGACAGCCGGTAGCCTTCCTGCAGCTCCTCAAACCGGCGTCGGCGCAACGCCTGTTCTCGTCCCCAAACGAGGGCAAAGGCGATCAGCGCGACGAAGGCCACCAGGAGGGCCGCCTGAAGTTTGCCAAACGCTGATTCCTGACCGGCAGCGAACCGCTGGAACTGTTCGTCGAGTCGCGCCGGGAGCGTCGAAGTCTTCAGCAAGTCCAGGTCGCTTTGATTCAGTTCTCCAAGAACTCCCAAGGTTCTGACGGTGGCCGAGCCAGCCAGATCCCGCAGCGAGTCGCTCAATCGCGAACGTACCTTCGGAATCACGGGATCGGACTCCGGGAGCAGGTCGAGCAGCTCCAAAGTGTCGGTTACCCGCTGCAGGCGCACCTGGTCTTCAGCCACCTTCTGGCGCGTATGGGTCGCCGAGGCATAGAGAAACAGCAGTGACGCGAGCACCGTGACCAAAAGCACGACCATGGCTACGCCGACCTGGCTGGCCGAATCAAGAACCCTCATGTTGCCATTCTAGTGGGTGACACCTAGAATGGGCACATGAATCTTCGCTCGCGTCCCTTGGTTGTCGTCGGTGTGATCGTCGCTGCGCTCGGCAACGCCGTCTTGAACTACCTCGACCATGTCCTAAACCTACCCCTGTTCTTCGACAGCTTCTTCACGGCCATCGGGGCGGCGGTCTATGGTTGGGGTCCGGGGTTGGCCATCGCCATTCTAAGCCAAGTGGCCATCCAGGCGAGCCTTGTCGTGGCCGAGAACATGGTGTGGGGAATGGCCCTCCCCTTCGTCCTGTGTCAAATCGAAACGGCTCTCGTCATCGGCTTCATGGTCCGTTTCGGGTCGTTCCGCTCGATTCCTTCGCTCATCATCGCCGTGTTCGCCGTGGCGCTGGGCAACTCGGTGATCGGCTCACTGGTAGCCACGTTCGTGTTCGGCGGCATCACGCTGCACGGTGCTGACTTCTTGGTGGCGGGGCTCATCATGGGCGGCCAGAACCTGCTCGAAGCGTCGTTCTGGGCCCGCGTGCCCATTAACCTGGTCGACAAGGGCATCGCGGTGGTCGCGGCCTACCTGGTGCTTCAGCGGTGGGGGGCGGCGACCGGGTTGCCCATCAGAATTCCTTCGATGGAGAGATCTTCGTCCAGCGACTCCCAATGAAGTCCTTGGCCGCCACCGAGCAATTCGACCTGAAGTAACTCCTCGCGTGTTGCGTGGAACAAGCGCGGCGAGTACGAAAGGGGCACTCCGAGTTGGCGGCCATCGTCCAGAAGAACCCAGAAGTTGACGTCGTCAAACCAGACCTTCTTCGCGTTGGGGACACTAGTCAAAGTGGTCATGCCATACCTCCCGGATCAGTCGCTCGTTGGCGGCCACGATCCTCAGTACCCTCGACAACTCGTGCACTGCAAAACCGGAGCTTTCCACAACCTCAATATGAGGATCCAGCCACACTTTGGCTAGGGCAGATCCCCGCTGAACATGGATGTGTAGGGGTTCTCTCGGCGTGCCCTCGTTGCTGTAAAAGAAGAGACGGAACCCGTGGGATGTGATGACTTTCGCCATACAACGAGTAACAAAGCTGACCCACGTTTCACTTGAACAAACTTGAGTGGCCCGCCCTGAGTTCGCCGAAACGGCGCCATTTCCGCAACTTTATCTGCGAAGAACGCGCGTTTTCCGCCAGTCGCTCGCCGAAGTCGAACGCCTAGCTCTTGAGGAGCTTCTGAATGATCTGGGAATTGTCCAGGAGCGAACTCAGTGAGCGGTTGTGGTGTAACCGACTCATCGCCCTTGCAAACAGGTTGCTGACGTTCGCGACGGTGTACCAGGGGCGGGTGAGCAGGGCATCTTCGTGGTACACGGCGTTGGTGCCAATGATTTTGGTGAACAGGCCCTTTTCGTAGGCGTCGTCGAAGCTTTTGATGGCGTCGCCGGTAAACAGCGGCAGGCTGATGCCGGCGATGATTTTTTTGGCACCCATCTCTTTGAGCAGCTGAAAAGCTTTGATGAGCGTGCTGCCGGTGCCCAAAAGGTCGTCGGCCATGAACACGTTTTTGCCGCTCACGTCACCGAGCAGTTTGGTGCTGGTGATGTTGCTCTCGCTGGCGCTGGTGCTCAGTTTGCTGTAGTCGCGTTCCTTGTAGAGCATGGCCAGCGGCCGCTGGACACAGCTGGCGTAGAACTTATTGCGGTCCACCGCGCCGGTGTCGGGGCTGACAACCACGAGGTCGGGGTCCTTCAGGTCGATCAAGTCGTGCAAGCGGCGCAAAATCTGGTAGCTACCGTGCAGGTTCTCGAGATTGAGGCGCACGAAGGTGTTCTCGATTTCCTTCGAGTGGATGTCGAGCGTGATGATGCGGTTGACGCCCATGTTCTCGAGCATTTGGCCAAAACGGGCCGCCGTGAGGCCTTCGCGTCCTTTCTTCTTGTGCTGGCGGGCGTAGGGGTAGCTGGGAATCACCACCGTGACGCTTTCGGCCCCGGCTTGCACGGCGGCATCGACGGCGGTCATCAGGCAGATGATGTGATCGTTGATGCTCAGGGTGAACTTTTCGTCGGAGTGATGGAACTTCACCGGGTACATGTTGGCCACGTCCTGAATGATGAACAAGTCCATACCGCGGATCGAAATGCCGATCTCGGTTTTGAACTCACCGTTGGCAAACCGGGTGAAGCTGCCCGGCACCAGCAGGCGTGGGGGCCGGTACGACGCCACCGAACCCTTGGTGTCGGTCTCACTCGTATGCAGGTCGCTGTCGAGGTTGAGCTGACGCGTCATGTCCTCACGGCTCAGGCCGTAGCGGCCGGCCATCTCGGCCATCTTCTTGTCAAAATTGCGGTGGTAGATGTTCTTCAGGTGCGAAAGGATTTCGCCGGCCAAAGCCTTTCCGCCGGGACAGGCGAGGATGCCCATCGACGCGGGCCGGTTGAAGCTCATGGTCGCAGATTAACACAAGCTCCGTTGACCATGCAAGGCGGGGGAGTTACATTCATCCCTGTGAAAAGGAGACAAAATGTCTGATCCGAAAATGACAGCCTTTGGGATTAACTTCAGCCCGAAGCTCATCATTGCCATCATCGTTCTGGCTCTGGTCGGGTACGCGGTGTTCAGCGCCGTCTACATCGTCGACCAGACCGAAGAGGCCGTGGTGCTTACCTTTGGCAAGTACAGCCGTACCGAGGGCCCTGGAATGAAGTTCAAAATTCCGCTGATCGAGGAGAACTTCAACGTTCCCACCAAGGTGGTGCAGAAGATGGACTTCGGGTTCCGCATGGACAATCAGGAGTTCCTCGGCGGAACCACCGAAGCCGCCCGAGCCAGCTACAAGGATGAGTCCACCATGCTGACCGGCGACCTCAACATCGTCGACATCACCTGGATCATCCAGTACCGCATCACCGACCCACGAGCTTGGTTGTTCGGACTCGACAGCAAGGAAAAGACGGTGCGCGACATCAGCCAGTCGGTGGTGAGCCAACTGGTCGGCGACCGGGCCATCCTCGACATCTTGGGCACCGAGCGCGAAAGCATTCAGGCCAAGGCCACCGAGATGATGAACGATTTGTTCACCAGCTACGGTATCGGCGTGTTGGTTACCGGCACCCAGCTCAAGGATATTTTTCCGCCCGAAGGCACCGTCAAGGCCGCCTTCGACGACGTCAACGTCGCCTTTCAGGACATGAGCCGCTTGATCAACGAAGGTAACGAGACCTACAACAAAGAAATTCCCCGCGCCGCGGGCGAGGCCCAGCAGGCCATCCAGGTGGCCGAAGGTTACGCCACCGAGCGCGTGAACAAGGCCGTGGGCGACGTCGCCCGCTTCAAAGCCGTGCTCGGTGAATACCGACGCAGCCCCGAAGTCACCCGTAACCGCCTCTACCTCGAAATGGTCGAAAACGTGTTCGCAGGCCAGGAAGGCACCGACCTCGTCGACAAGAAACTCGGCAGCTTCCTGCCGCTCAAGACCCTGACTGGCAAGACGAGCGCCCCTGCCGTCGCAGGAGGGACCCAGTAATGGCTAAGACCAACAACAACCAGCTGTTCACCATCATCGGCGTGGCCGTGGCGGTCGTCGTCATCGGCTTTCTGGTGGCCGGTCCGTTCTACCAGATCCGCGAAGGCGAGCAGGCTGTGATCACCCAGTTTGGCGAAGCCGTGGGCACCGAAACCACCGCCGGACTCAAGTTCAAGATTCCGCTCATCCAGGAAGCGAACATCTATCCCAAAAAGATCATGAGCTGGGACGGCGAACCACAGCTGATTCCTACCCAGGAAAACCAGTTCATCTGGGTCGACAGCACCGCGCGCTGGCGCATCACCGACCTTCGCAAGTTCTACGAGTCGACCAAGACCCTCAGCCGCGCCTACAGCCGCTTGGACGAAATCATCGACCCTGCCGTGCGCAAGGTGATCTCGACCAACCCGCTGCAAGAGGCCGTGCGGAGCACCGACATCATCAACGAGACCAAACGGAGCGGAGCCCTCACGGGGGCCAACGGTGAGGAAATCGAGGCGCTCAAGAGCCTGATCAGCAGCAACACCGACTTCAACGCCATCAAGACCGGTCGGCGCAAGATCAGCCAGGAAGTGCTGGCGGGGGTCAAGACGAACATCCAGACCCAGTTCGGCATCGAGATCATCGACGTGCTGATCCGCCAGATCCGTTACAGCGACCAACTGACCGAGTCGGTGTACAGCCGCATGATCACCGAACGTAAGCAGTTGGCCGAAGGCTACCGCAGCTACGGTCAGGGCAAAAAGCAGGAACTGTTGGGCAAGATGGAACGCGAGAAGAAGTCGTTGCTGTCGGAAGCGTATGCCAAGGCCGAACAAGTCAAGGGTGACGCCGACGCCAAGGCTGCACGCATCTATTCTGACGCGTATGGGTCCGATCCGGAGTTCTACAACTTCTGGAAATCGATCGAAAGTTACAAGACGACGATGCCGCAGTTCCAGAAGACCATGACCACCGACATGGACTACTTCAAGTACCTGTACTCGCCAAGAGGCCGGTAGCCAAGCGTTTCAGGAAGACTTCGGTGCTCGCATCGGAGTCTTCCAAATAACCCAGGCCGACTCCCAAGCCTTCGGCAAGGGGGTCGGCCGCACCTTCGAAGGGAATCGCCAACAAAAGGCCTCGTAGCTTTCCCGCACCAGACTCGCCCGATCCGGCAGGGTTTCAGGCAGAACCACCAGAAAATCGCGGTCGCCGATCCGCCCGCAAAAGTCGCTCTTGCGCAAACCGGCCTTGAGCACGTTGCCGGCCTTGCGAAGCACGTCGTCGTCCACCTCGGGCCCGCCGAGCTTGAGCCACAGGACAGCCACATGGCCACCGTAGCGTACAAAGCGCTGAAATTCGATCTCGAGCAGTTCGAGCACCCACCGCCGGTTGGCCAGACTTGTCAGTTGGTCTTCACGCTCGTCGCCGGTCGACGCGGGTGCCTCACGCACGTCATACAGGAGCAACACGCCGCCGACCGCCTCTCGCTCGGGGTTGTACACCCTCCGAAACACCCCGTGCAGCAACACCGGCAGGCCGCGAGGGTCGCAGAGCTCCAACGGCCCTTCCGAGTCGGCCAAACCGAGCGACGAAATCGCCAGCAGCGAATCACGGGTGTCGGTTCCTTGGGCGAGGAAGGTAAGTTCACGGTTGAGGCTGTATTCATCGGCCCAACCCAAGCGCCGCGAAAAGGCCGGGTTGACGGCTTCGATGGTGCCATCGGTGCGCAAAAAGATCACCAGATCGCGAGTCTGCTCAACAAGGAACGACGCGGTTTCCGGTGACCCGGCTACCACGGGCGCGCTGTTGGGTATCCATTGCGAAAGCCAACTCTGCCAAAGACCCATCGGGCCTCCATTTTTCTGTGAGTATACGCCCGTTTCGGGGGGCGCGCAATCGAAAGGTGGGCCCTGTGCGAGCGGCCGGTTTTCCGCTATGTTGAAGGCAGGAGTCTCCGATGTTGTTTGCCCGTTTGTTGTTCCTTTTGGCCGTCCTGGCTGTTCCCTTAGGGGCCCTACCCGCCACGCTCGCCGTCTTCATTCCCGGAGCCTTGCAGGGGAGCCCCACCTACGAACTGCTCGACGCCGGTGTGCGCAAAGCGGCGGCCGAAGTCGCGGGAACCAAGGTCAAGACCATCGAAGGTGGCTTCAACCAGGCGCAGTGGGGCGAGCAACTCGCGACCCTGGCAGCCAGCGGCGACTACCAACTGATTGTCACCTCGAACCCAGCCATGCCCGAAATCTGCCTGCCCATCGCCGAGGCGTATCCGAAGCAGCGATTCCTGATTCTGGAATCCTGGTCGACCAATCCGTCGTTTGCCACCTTGTCGTACAACCACCGCGAGCTGGCCTACCTCCATGGGGCCCTGGCTGGACTTTTGGTCCAGGCCCGAAAAGGGACCCCGACAGTGGGACTCATCGCCGGGCAGGAGTACCCCGACATGAACAACGCCATCGTTCCCGGTTTTCGCGAGGGCTTTCAGTCCGTGCTCGCGGGGGGCAAAGTAGAGTTCCGCGTGGTGGGCAACTGGTATGATGCGCAAAAGGGCGCTGAACTGGCCAAGGGCTTGTTCGACCAAGGTGTTTCGGTGGTGTTGCCCATCGCCGGAGGCGCCAACCAGGGCGTGGTCTCGGCCGCCAAACAGGCTGGCAAGTCGGTGCTGTGGTACGACAACGATGGCTACAGCGTCGAAAAGGGCACGGTTGTCGGCAGCGGCGTGATCCATCAGGACACAGCGGCCTACCAAATGGTGAAAAAGGCGTTGGCCGGCACCTTGGCGTACGGTAAGCCGGTGGTGGTCGGTTTCAAAGAAGGGTACCTCGACTATGTCACGGCGGCCCCCGCGTACGTGGCGGCGGTTCCCGCTTCCGTGCGCGCCACGTTCGAGGCGCTGGTGGTCCAGTTCCGCACTGGCAAGAAGACTCTTCCGGCACTCCTCACGCAGAACTGATGGCCGTTCTGGCGACGCTGTCGCACCTGAGCAAAACCTTTCCCGACAACGGAGTACGGGCGGTCGACGACGTGAGCCTGGAGCTGAACGAAGGCGAGGTGCTCGCGCTCCTGGGCGAGAACGGCGCCGGCAAGACCACCCTGATGGCTTTGCTCGCAGGACTTTTGGCCCCCGACGAGGGCGAGGTTTTTCTGGCTTCGGGCCTCAGCCCGGGTTTGGCGGCCGGCATCGCGCTGGTGCAACAACACCCGCCTTTTTCGCCCGAACTCCACCTGTGGGAGCACGCCATTCTAGGGCTCCCCGGTCGCCACCTCGAAAAGAAGGAGGCCGTGGTCACCCTGAACGCTGCGGTCGCTCGCTGGGGATTCCAGCTCGACTGGCACCAATTGTGCCGCGACGCCGGGCCTTTGGCTCTGCAAAAGGCGACCTTGACGGCGTTCTTTTTGCATCCGCTGCGTCTGCTGATCCTCGATGAACCGACGGCGGCGCTCGGTCCCCACGAGGCCGAAACTCTGCTCGAGGGCGTGCGGGCCTGGACCCGCGAAACGCAGGCCTGTGCGGTGTTCGTGACGCACAAGCTGGCCGAAAGCCTGGGGTGGGCCGACCGCATCGCGGTGATGCGCTCAGGACGCCTGGAGGCCCTGACCACGCCCGCACACACCAGCCTGGAGCACCTGAGTCAACTTCTGTTTCCGTCGGGCCTGGCTGCGACTGTGCCCGAAGATCCTTTGCCGCCGGTCGAAGCCACGTTGCCGCCGGTGTTTGTCGCCCGTGGCACCAGGGCCGACTTCTCGCTCCGGGCGGGTGAAATCCTCGGTTTGACCTCGCTGCGAGGGGAAGGCGCGGAAGACCTCGAGGAAGAGCTTACGGGTCTGTCGCCGCTCCCGGAGGGTCAGCTGTTTCTGGGTGGCACCGACGTCAGCCAGCACAGCATTGCTGGGTTGCGTCGTCTGGGGCTCAGCTACGTGCCCAGCGACCGGATGGGGCGAGGTTCCAGCCCGCATTCGCCCCTGGCGAGCAACGTGATCCCTTACCAGGCCACCCGCCTGGCCCCGGGAGGCATTTTGAGGCGCGCCTCGGTGAGGGGCTACTTCCGTTCGCTGGCCAAACGGTTCTCGCTGCAGGGTGAGCCGGGGCAAAAACTGGTCACGTTGTCGGGCGGCAACATCCAAAAACTCATCTTGGCCCGCGAGATGGACCAGGGACCGCGCGTTCTGCTTCTGGCCGAACCCTCGTGGGGCCTCGACCTCGAAGCCCGCCGCGAGCTCTACCGGCTGATCCGGCTGGCTGCCCGCAAGGGGAGCGCGGTGGTCATTCTCAGTTCCGAACCGCAAGAACTGCTCGAGGTGTGTACCCGCATCGGCGTGCTTCGCGCGGGTCGTCTGCAAGGCGAGCGCCCCACCAGCCAGTGGTCGCTGGAAAGTCTGGGCCGTGAATTGCTGGGGGTATCGTGAATCCACAGGCGAAACGGCCGAACCCGCTGATCGGCTTTGCCAGCACGGCCATTGCCCTGGCCGTCGCGCTGGGCACCACCGTGGTTCTGCTGTTGTTGTTTGGCAGCGACCCGGCGCACGCGCTAACGAGCTTTTTTGGGGGGCCTTTTTCGTCGTCGTTGGCCTGGGGCAACACGCTCAACCAGACTTCGCTGCTCATCCTCACAGGTTTGGCGGCGTCGGTGGCCTTTGGATCGGGCAGTTTCAACCTCGGCGGCGAAGGCCAGATCTACCTCGGCGGCCTGGGAGCTCTGGCTGCCGCGCTGGTGTTGCCGCCCGGCTGGGGGATTGTGGGCCTTGGCCTGGCCTTGTGCGCCGGAGTGCTCGCGGGCGGGGTTTGGGGGGGGCTCAGCGGCGCGCTCAAGGCGCGGTGGGAGGCCGACGAGCTGATCACGACCTTCCTGCTGTCGGCGGCCATCATCCCGGTTGTCGACAGCCTGATCACCAGCCCGCTGTTTGCTTCGGCGGGCAGTTACCTCATCACGTCACGCAAGATACCCCACGAGTTCTGGCTGGCCGGTCTGTTGCCGCCGTCGAACCTTCACGCGGGCGCGCTGCTGGTCTTGCCTTTGGTGGTCGTCCTCGGAGTTCTGATCAGTTCGACGCCGTGGGGCTACCGGCTCCGGCTTTTGGGACGCAGCCGGGCTTTCGCGCACTACACCGGCATCTCGTTGGCAAGGTACAGTTTGTTGCCCTTGGGGCTGTCGGGAGGCCTGCACGGGCTCGCCGGAGCGCTGGGCGTGCTGGGCACGCAGCACGCGCTGGTGCAGGGCTTTTCGAGCGGTTGGGGCTGGAACGGCATCGCGGTGGCCCTGATCGCGCGCACCAATCCCTGGGCCGTGGTTCCGGCGGCGCTGCTGTTCACCTTTCTGGACCAGGCGGCCCGGACCGTGGTGTTGCAGGGCCAGTTTCCGTTCCAGCTGAGCGCGCTGTTCCAGGCGGCTATTTTGTTCTTCATCACGGCGCAGTTGGTACCGGTGGCCCGTCGCAAGCTGCGAGGCAAACCGTGAGCCTTCCGTTTGACCTGTTTACGCCGTTATTGCTGGCCGCGCTCGGCGCCTTGCTGTCCGAGCGCGCGGGGATCCTGAACATCGCCCTCGAGGGCCAGATGCTGGGTGGTGCGTTCACGGCGATTCTGGTGCAACAGTTGACGGGGAACCTGGCGCTGACAGCCCTTGCGGTGGTGAGTTTCGGCGCGGCCACAAGCCTGCTCCTGGCGTGGGGAACCTTGAAGCTCAAGGCAGACCCCTTCATCGCGGCGCTGGGCCTCAACCTGCTGATCCCCGCCGTGATCGGCTGGGTTTCGTTCAGCTTGTTCGGCAACCAGGGCGTCATCCGGCTGAACGAAGCCTTTTCGCCCCAGCTCGGCGGCGTCAAACTGACCTTTGTCGCGGCGTTGGCGCTGGCGGTCGTCGTGCACGGCGTGCTGTTTCACACCTCGTGGGGGCTGCAACTGCGGGCCAGCGGCACGTCCGAAGACTTGGTGGCGAGCCGGGGCTTGAACAGCAACCGACTCAAGACGACGGCGTTGGTCCTTTCAGGGGTGCTGGGCGCTCTGGGCGGCGCGGTGTTGTCGCTCAACCTCGGCGCGTGGGTTCAAGGCATCAGCGCCGGCAAGGGCTGGATCGCGCTGGTGGCCCTGTACCTCGGGCTGCGCCGACCTTTGCCGTTGATGGCCGCCTGCCTCCTGCTGGCTTGGACGCAACAGGCCTCGGGCTTCCTGCAGGGTCTGCCGGAACTGCCTCAGGGGCTCCTACTCGGGTTGCCTTCGCTCGTGACGGTCGTGGTGTTTGTGATTACCAGCGCCACCCAACGGGGCCGTCAGCGAAAGTCGGCCAAGCCCATTTCGCGGTAAGTATGGATCACGCGGTCCACGCCGGCAGCGGTCACTTTGGCCTTTCCGGCCTCGTCGCTCCAGATGCCGTAGACCTTGCCGGCCCCGGCGGCGCGCGCGGCTTGAATGCCCAGCACACCGTCTTCCACGACCAGGCAATGTTCGGGCTTCACACCCAGGCGGGCGATGGCCAACGAAAAGAGCGCCGGGTCGGGCTTGCCCGGCATGGTGCCGTCGTCAAACACGATGCGCTCGGGCCGGAACCAACGGTGCAGGCCGAAGGTTTCAATGTAAAACTCGACGTTGCTTCTGCCCGACGCCGTGCCGATAGCGATTTCGATGCCGTTGGCCAAACAAAGCTCGAAGAGTTCGACGGCGCCATCGACCAGTGTGACGCGATGGGGCATCGAAAGCAGCATCTCGCGGTAGATCGCCTCTTTCTCTTCTGAAAGCGTGTGCACCTCGGCAGGCGTCGCCTCGCGCCCCAGGATATCGGGCCAGATTTCGCGGTTGGTGCGGCCCACATACCCATGATGGAACTCGTCATCGCTGAGCGTACGACCGAGGTGAGTCTCGGCGATGCGTCGCCACACGATCTCGTGCAAGTCCATGTCCCAGAGCAACGTGCCGTTAAAGTCAAAAACAATTCCGCGGTAGCTCATTCCGCCTCCTGAGGTTCTGTCGTTTTGGGAGGCCTTTCGAGGCTGAAACGCCCGAGCTTGCCCGTGCGATATTCGGCCAAAAGTGACTGGAAGGCCCTGTCGTAGTCGATGACCCCGCCCTTGGCGAGCATGCCCCGCCGCAGCCCCCAGGCCTCGATGCGGGCAAACACTTCGGTCGCCTCGGCGTCCACGTCGATCGGCTGGTCCCAATACGCGGCAAAGGCTCTGGGGTACTGGCGGGTGAGGCTGGTCACTAACTCCCGCACCAGGTCGCTCACCGACAGAATCTCGTCCTTCACCGACCCGAGAAAGGCCAACCGCTGCCCGACCAAGGGGTCGTCGAACTTATGCCACAAAATGCCCGGGGTGTCGAACAGGTCGAACTTCTCGGCGATGTTGATGCGTTGCAGGCCCTTGGTGTGACCGGGCTTGGGCGCCACCGAGGCTTTCTTGGCTCCGACCAAAGCGTTGATCAGGCTGGATTTACCCACGTTGGGAACCCCGACGATCATGCCTCGCACCTTGCGCAGGCCGTACCACTTTTTGTCGTGGCACAGCTCGGTCACCGCTGTCAGAATGCCAGGCAAGTTCTTGCGCTCGGTGCAGCTGATCAGAACGGCCTTGGTGTCGGGTTGACGCTCGAACCACGCCTTCCACGCGGACGTCACTTGCGGATCGGCCAAGTCGATCTTGTTGAGCAGGATGACACGGGGTTTGTTGCCGATGAGCTCGAGCAGCAGCGGGTTAGCCGTGGCCAGCGGAGCGCGGGCGTCGACGACCTCAAGGAACACATCCACCTGCGAACGGTGCTCCTGAATGAGCCTCTGCGTCTTGAGCATGTGCCCGGGAAACCACTGAATATCCATGGTGGGCACTATACCATGATCTGTGCTAAATTGAGTCGTCCCGGGGGGGGATTCATGGCCGAATCGATCTTCAAAAACCGCAATATGCCACGCAGCAAGGTGAGCCTGTCGGGTTTTTACCAGTATTCCAACGAATGGTTTCCGTGCACCTTCTACGACCTCAGCAACCATGGGGCCGGACTCAAAATCAACCAGTTTTTTCTGCCGGGCGACGCCATCGCGCTCAAGTTTGGGCTCAACTCCGACCAGCAGGTCGTGAGGGCCACCGTTGCGAACGTCAACGGAACCCGCATCGGGACGAGGTTCCAACTCGAAGAGACCACACAGCAGTTTCTAGACCACATTCTGGGCGCCTTCAAGCGACCATCGAGGAGAAACGCATGAAGTTCAGCGAGCCTGTCGGAATCATCGGCTACGGCAATATGGGCCGGGCGATCGCCTTGGGCCTGCTCAAGACCTCGCGCGAGCAAGTGGTTGGGGTGCTCAGCCGCAACGAAAGCGGCGCGGCCCTGGCAGCGAAGAACAAGCGGCTCGTGGTTCACCGCAGCCTCGAGTCTCTGGTCGCCGCCAGCAAGGTCGTCATCATCGCCGTGAAGCCAGTCGACGTGCCGGCCCTGTTGGTTCAGTTGCGCCCGCTGGGCAGTGGCAAGTGGTTCCTTTCGGTGGCGGCGGGCCTGAGCACCAAGTGGCTTGCCGAGCAGTTGGCCAGCCCGCAGGTGGTGCGCTGGATGCCCAATCTGGCGGCGCAGACGGGCCACTCGCTGGTTGGAGTCAGTCCTGGTCCCCAAGCCGACGAGCACTTTGCGACCCTGGCGCTCGATCTGGCCCGCTCGGTCGGCACAGCGGCGTTGATTCCTGAAAAGCTGATGGCAGGCATCACGGGCCTTTCCGGTTCGGGCATCGCGTTTGTGTTCCAGTTTGTGCACGCGCTGGCGCAGGCCGGGGTACGCGAGGGTTTCGCCTACCCCAAGGCGCTCGACCATGCCCTGACGACGCTCGAAGGAGCGGTTTCACTGCTCCGTGCCGGCAACGAGCACCCGGTGGCGTGGGTCAGCAAGGTGACCTCGCCCGCGGGTACCACCATTGAAGGCATCAAGGTCCTCGAGGCCGGTGGCTTGACCAACCTCATCATGGACGCGGTCTCGGCGTCTTCCAAACGAGCCCTCGAACTCGAGCGCTAATGACCTTCAGCTTCTGCCCGCCGGTGGGTTAATGGGGCTACCAAAGTCACGGCCTGAGTCCTATACTGGGATAAACTGATCTCAGGAGTGGTCCATGCTGAACTTTATTGAAACCCGGCGAGTCAAAATTGTCTGTACTCTCGGGCCGGCTACGAACAGCTACGAGAAAATCCTCAAACTGGCTCAAGTCGGAATGGACGTTGCCCGTTTCAACTTCAGCCACGGCAGCAACGAAGACCACAAACAGCGCTTCGACTGGGTGCGGCAGGCCTCCATCGAAACGAAGAAGCCCATCGCGATTCTGCAAGACCTTCAGGGGCCGAAGATCCGCGTTCGCGAGTTCGAAGGCGGCCAGGTCGAACTGAAGGCGGGGGCACCGTTTATCCTCACGGTACGTCAGGTGATGGGCAACTCGGGCATCGCGGCCGTCAGTTACCCCACGTTCCACAAAGACGTGTTCCCCGGTTCCACTGTCTTGCTCGACGACGGCAACTTGGCCATGAAGGTCATCAAAATTGAGGGCGAAGACGTTCACTGCGAAGTGGTGCACGATGGCATCCTCAAGAACAAGAAGGGCGTGAACCTTCCCGGCAGCATCCTGTCGGTCGAAGCGCTCACCGAGCAAGACAAGGAACACCTCAAGTTCGGCCTCGAGATCGGCGTCGACTACGTGGCCCTGAGCTTTGTCCAGCGCCCCGAAGATGTGAAAGCCATCAAGGAACTCATCTACTTTCATGGCAAAGACACGCCGGTCATCGCCAAGATCGAAAAGCCCCAGGCCGTGGACCGCATTGACGAAATCATCGCTCTCAGCGACGGCATCATGATCGCGCGCGGCGACATGGGCGTCGAGATGAACGTGTGGGAAGTCCCCGCCATCCAAAAGGATATCATCGAGCGCTGCAACAAGATGGGCAAGCCCGTCATCACGGCCACCCAGATGCTCGAGAGCATGATCAGCAACCCCCGCCCCACCCGTGCCGAAGCTACCGATGTTGCCAACGCCGTGCTCGACGGCACCGACGCCGTGATGCTCAGCGCCGAAACCGCCTCGGGCCAGTATCCCTTCGAAGCGGTCGAGCACATGCACAAGATCATTCTCACCATCGAGGCCAAACGTAGCCGACCGTTCAGCGACCGCAAGCTCGAACTCGACGAGACCTACACCGTGGCCAATGCCACCGGCGAGGCCGCCAGCGTGGCCGCAGCCGTGGTGGGGGCAAGCAAAATAATCTGCCTTACCGACTCGGGCTATACTGCAAAAGTGGTGAGCCACTTCAGGCCGCCGCGCGCCATCTTGGCGGTGAGCCCCAGCGACAAGGCCCTTCGTCAACTGGCCCTCTACTGGGGAGTCTGGGGCGTGCCCATCAGCACCTTTGGCGACAACATCGATGACGCGGTGCGCACGGTGACCAACCTGCTCAAGAACGCCCACTACGTGAAGAGCGGCGAGCGGGTGGTGTTCACGGCAGCGCTTCCCTTCACGGCGCATCGCGACACGAACATGATCCGAATCGAACAGGTCCCGTGACCAGAAGGGCTTGGACTAGCTGAGATCCGCGACGTCCAAGCCCGTAATCTCGAGGACTTCCGCCAAGGGGATCTCGCGGGCAAGCATCCTTCGCCCCAGCTCAATTGCTTTTTCCCGCTCGCCTTCCGCCTTGCCTTCTGCTTTGCCTTCTGCTTTGCCTTCTGCTTTGCCTTCTGCTTTGCCTTCTGCTCTGCCTTCGGCCTTCCCCTCGGCCTTCCCCTCGGCGAGGCCCAGGGCGAGTCCCTCCTCGCGGCCCTCTTTCTGGGCGTTCCATAGGAAACTCGCTTCGTCCATCTGCTGTTTCATGCGGGCCTTGTAGATCTCCCGGGCTTCGGAGTTCTTTTCGTAGCGGTAGTAGCGATTTGCCAGTTCCTGCAGACTGTGGTTCTTCTTGAGCAGGACAATCATGGGTCCCTCCAGTTCATCGAGATGTTTCAGGGCGTACAACCAATCCGCCAAATCGGAATGGTCGTCCTCGGGTAGTTTCTTGAGTTCCAGATAGTGCATCACGCAGTCGTCGGTCAAACAGACCTCGGGATTGCTCTTTTCCATGAGCTGAAACGTGGAATGGTAAGCGATCGAGTCAGGGAACAGGTTGAAGTTCAGTATGCTGACGCTGACCACCGGCATCAGTTTGGTGTAACGGTCGCCTTCTTCGATCTGCTCGACGTAGCTGTGGGCCCAGTAGTACAAGCTTCGCTCGCCATACTCGGACTGTCGGCGGACCTGCACTTCGACGTTGACCACGGTGCCGTCGGGCGCCTTGGCCTTGACGTCAATGATCGTGGATTTCGCCGAGTCATATTCCCGCTCGCCGATAGGGTTGATAATCTCGAGCGACGTGAATTCCTCCATCCCGGCGTGCTTTTGCACCGCATTGATGAAGGAACGTAGAATCTCCGTGCTGCTTTTGGCTCCGAAGAGGTATTTGAACACCACATCGCTCGTCGCCAGAATCCGTTTCATGTCCATAGTTTACTCCTTCCCTGACATACGGGGAAGAAGGGTGTTTTGCTTGCGCTACGGCACAAAAAAAAGAGCCACCCTTTCGGGTGGCTCTCGAGTCTCAGCTCAGCTTGCGCTGAAGTGAGTCTTAGAGGGAGACAGTGGCGGTAACCGACACCAGACCCAGCTTGCTGTTGACCAGGTTGCTGGAGTCCCACTCGGCGGAAAGGGTGGTGTTGGTGAAGATCTTGGTGAGCGAGGCACCAACCTTGGCGTTCAGGTCGGTCGAACCGTTGACGGACACCTTGGCGAAGGCGGTGACGCCGTCGGCGGGAGCCAGTTCCAAGTCAGCGTAGATCTTCGAACCGGTGAGCTGGTAGCCAACGTCGAGCGAACCAACCATCAACAGATCCTTGGCGATCGAAACCTTGAGAGCTTCGTCGAGCGTGCCGGTGTTCGGGTATTCGGTCTGCGAAGTGATCGACAGGCCCTTGATGATGGGAGCAGCAACAGTGATAAACGCACCGTACTGGCCATCAGCCGACAGGTGGTAGTCAACCTGAGCGAGCAAGCTCACGATACCGGCGTCGTAACCGACGCTGGCACCAATCCCGCTGACGCCATTGGTAACGGTGCTGCCCAAGTACGCAACACCCAGAGTGGCGTGCTCAACAGCAAGCACATTGGCGGTGACAGCGTATTCGAAGGTCTGCGTCGAAGAAGCCGCAGCGGTCCAGTCCTGGTTGTTGGCAACCTGGAAGATCAGGCCGAGGGTCTTCGGAATGGTGTAACCCACTTCGATGCCACCCGTGCTGGTCTGAGCGCTAGTGGTCACGCCATCGGCCACGCCGATGGAGTAGGTGGTCGCACCGTAGGTGCCATTGAAGAGCACGCCGTCGAACAGGTTGCCCGGGGCCGAGTAGTCCAGCGAGGGATCGACCACGCCGGCCAGCTTGACGTACAGGTCGCCGAGCACAATCTTGGCGTAGTCAAAGGTGATGTCCGAACCAGCAACAACATGGCTGCCGGTGGCACCGCCATCGTTCAGGCCAATGCGGAACTCAGCGCTGATCTGGCCCTGCTTGTCAGTCGAAGCCTCCACTGTGTCCGTGGCGCCATTTACGTCACCGATAAAATTGATGAACACCGAGCCAGAGGTCGTGTTCTGAAGGCCGAAGGTACCCTTATCGAGGTCGTAACCGGCAATGAGCGAGCCCGAAGCGTTGACCTTGACCACGAGAGGCGAGGCAACTGCAACGTCAAGGGCAAACGCGAACGTGCCCATGGCCAACAGCGCCAGGAAAGAAAGAGCGACTTTCTTCATCTAGAACTCCTTGGAAAAATCAAAAAGATGTGTAATACATCCGTATTTTATCTCCCCTCTACGAGAGGAAGGTCCATTCACATGGACTTGAGCTATTTGAACACGGGAAAAGGGGTTTGACAAGGCTTTTTTTGTTTTTTTTCGGTTTGGCGTCCCGAAAGAATCGGAAAATGTGAAATGGGACATTGTTAAGTTATTTTCAGAGAAAGACTTAAATCGGAACAGCAATTCCAGGGGGCGCCGCTTGGTTTAAAGGCTTGCTTGGTCAATGACCGACATAAATAGACAATAAGGGACAATAAAGGTCAAAGCGAGGTGTCCGTAAACCAGTTTAGACGCAAATTTTGATCATTCGATACTTCTAATCTCTCTAGATACCCGTTCAGCGTCAGCCGTTCGTCGTCGGTGAGTGCGAAGCGTGTGTTAACGGGGATGATTCCGAAGGTTCGCGCCAGCCGGACCGTCGAAACTCCCTCACTGGTGCGCCAACCTGTGAGGAAGTGTTCGAGCCAGAACTCGCCGGCGGTGAGGAAATCCGACTCGGTGCCTCCCTTGAGCCACGGGAACAGGCGCGGATTGCGGGTGCGCAGCGGTCGCCACTCTCCGGCGGGGTTTTTGCCCACGAGGTTGCCTTCGGCTCCCGGTCCCAGCCCCATCCACGGGTCCATGCGCCAGTACACGGGATTGTGGAGCGACCGGCGACCCGGGAGGGCGAAGTTGCTGATCTCGTACCACTCGAAGCCAGCCGTCTGGAGTTCCTGCTTGGCCCGAAGCCACAGCTGGTCCTGCACCGAAGGCGTGCTCATTTTGAGTTTTCGGCGACGGACCAAGGAATGGAGGGCCGTTTCAGGCTCAACGGTCAGACTGTAGAGACTGACATGCGGGGGCGAAAAGGCTAGCAGCGTAGCCAGGTCGGCCTTGAGTTCGGTCCAAGTTTGGGCGGCCTGGCCCAGGTCGCCAGGCAATCCGGTCATCAGGTCGGCGCTCCACGTGCCCTTCCAGAGGTTGGCGATACGTTCCAGCGCTTGCAGGTTGGCCTCGCGGGTACACCAGCGGCCGAGGGTGTGGAGCCGTTCGGTCGAGAAGCTCTGAAGGCCGACGCTCAGGCGGGTGATGCCGGCGTCGGCCAGCGAGGCCAGCAAATCAGGTGTGACATTCTCGGGGTTCACTTCGAACCCGGCCTCGGCCCAGGTGGCCTTGGTGGTGCCCAACGCCGCGTTGAGCCTGTCGAAAAAAGGGCCGATCTTTTCGGGAGGAAGGATGCCGGGGGTGCCGCCACCGAAGTAGAGGGTGTGGTAGTTCAGCGCCAGGCCATCGCGGTCGGCGCGCTCGCGTTCCCGGGCAGCCTGGTCAACAAGGGCCGTGAGCGTGCGGTCGAGCAGCTCGGGCGACCAGCCGACTTCGAAGGTAAAATTGCAGTAGCGGCAGCGGTAGTCGCAAAACGGAATGTGCACGTACACCGACATGGGAACAACCGGCCGGTTCATGCCTCCCATCTTACGGAGATTGTTCCCGTTGTCAAAGCAGGGGGGGGAGGTTTAGGCTGGCAAGATGAGCTTTCCCTCCCCGCTGTCCGACGAGGCGCTGCTGAACGCCACCCGCATCACGATCCAAGATTCGCTGAAGGTGAAGCCCGGCGAACGGGTGCTGATCATCACTAATCCTCTGACCGACGTCGACGAGATCTCGAAGTACCTGTACCACTGGGTTCGTGAGGCCGGGGGCGTACCCAACTTGCTGTGGCAGGAACCCAAGACCCTGCTCGACCCCATGGACAAGGCGGTAAGGTGGGCGTTGCTGTCGGAGCCTGACATTTACATATCAATGTCGGCCAACAAGATTGGCAAAGACGTCGAGGGTGTGGCCAAGCCCTACCTCGCTCCGGATGGCACCCCGTTCAACAGCCTGCCGATGTACCTGATCAAGGGTAAAAAGTGCACCCGCGGCTTTTGGAGCCCTGGAATCACCCGGGAGCTGTACAGCAAGTCGGTGCCGGTCGACTTTGCGCGGTTGGGGGCCGACTGCGCGTGGTTGGCCGAACGGCTCAATCGGGCCGTCGCCGTGCGCGTCACTTCGCCGGCGGGGACAGACATGACGTTTTCGGTGAAAGGGCGCACGGCCTTTGTCGACGACGGCGACTTCAGCCGCCCTGGCACGGGAGGCAACCTGCCGGCCGGGGAGTCGTTTATTTCACCCGTGGTGGGTAGCACCGAAGGCCGCATCGTGTACGACGGCTCGATGAGCACCAAGGGCGGGACGATCTTCCTGTACCACCCCATCACAGTCGAGTTCGAGGCGGGGTACATCACCAGCATTGCCGGCGGCGAAGAGGCCGAGATTCTGGCCGACACCATCCGCGAGGGCGAAGAAAACGCGGCCTCGCTGGGCGACAAGGCCGACGAGTACCGCCGCAACGCGCGGCACCTGGGCGAATTGGGCATTGGCGTGAACCCACTGGCCGGCATCACCGGCAACATGATTGTCGACGAAAAGGCCGCCCGGACCTGCCACTTTGCCATCGGCAGCAACTACGACAACGACGGGCCCGCGCTCATCCATCTGGACGGGCTGGTCAAGGAACCGACGATCGAGCTCGAGCTGGACGACGGCACCCGGCTGGTGCTGCTGGAAGACGGGGAGCTCAAGCGATGATCGTTCCCTACGAAGCCCGCTTCCGCAAAGACCTCGTCGAGATCTGCTGGCGCACCGGTTTGTACGGCAAGGACCTGACCGGCACCGACTACTTTATGGACAAGGAAGCCTTCGCGCTGTGCTTTTGCCTGCACTACGCCGAGTTTTCGCCCGATCTGTGCTTCATCGCGCTGAACGAGGAACGAAAAGCCATCGGCTACATACTGGGCACCACCGACACCAAGGCTCAAAAAGCCGACTACGTGCGCCAAATGTTGCCGCGCCTGCGCCGACACTTGTTTTTCAACACCTTTTGGATGAGCCGCGAGGACTACCTGAAGATGAGCGCGTGGGCCAAGAACCGCAAGCGCCCTCGCCTCGAGGACGAACTTCTGGGCGCGTACCCGGCTCACCTGCACATCAACCTGCTGCCGGGCTACCAAGGCCAGGGGCACGGCAGCCAATTGATGGACACTCTGCTGACCGAGTTCCGGCGGCGAGGTGTACCTGGGGTTCACCTGGGCACCAACAGCGCCAATGAGAAGGCCGTGCCCTTCTACAAGAAGCAGGGCTTCGCCTTGCTCGACGAAAAGCCCGGCGACATGTGGGGCTTGGGCGGCGATTTGAAGAGCCTGGTGTTCGGGCTGAAGCTGTAGAGGTGCGCGGCCAAAGGACGGGACTGCGAATGTCTTGTAACCAGAAACGTCGACGATTTCGAAAACTCAAGTCTGGAAGTGCTGAGCCCGACCGAATTTGTCGCAATCTACTTTCGGGGGTGAGCTCAGCTGCGATTAAAACTTCCCCCTTTGTTCCATTTCTGGTACAACGGTGGCAGGAGTTGCTGCCCATGCTGAACGTTGTCACCCTCGACCTGGAAGGGGTTTTGGTCCCTGAAATCTGGATTGAGTTTTCGAAGATCACGAAGATTCCTGAGCTCAAGCTGACCACCCGCGACGTGCCCGACTACGACGTGCTGATGAACAAGCGCATCGGCATTTTAAGGGAACAGGGGCTCAAGCTGGCCGACATCCAAAGCGTGATCCGTCAGATGGAGCCGATGGACGGGGCCAAGGAGTTCCTGGACCGCCTGCGATCGCGCACGCAGGTGGTGATTCTGAGCGACACGTTTACCCAATTCGCGGGGCCCTTGATGGAGAAACTGGGTATGCCGACGATTTTTTGCAACACGCTGACGGTTGACCCCGACGGTTCGGTGGTCGGGTACAAATTGCGCCAAAAGGACGGCAAACGCATCGCCGTGCAGGGGTTCCACTCGATGGGGCTGAAGGTGTTCGCGGCCGGCGACAGCTACAACGATACCGGCATGCTGCAAGAAGCCGACGCGGGCTTTTTCTTTTGCCCGCCGGAAAGTATCATCGCCCAGTTTCCCAAAATCCCGGTGACCTGGAACTACGGCGAGCTCGCCGCCGCCTTTGAGCCCTACTTGAAAGGAGCCCGCTGATGCAAGACTTCTTCACCGCTGCGATTTTGGGCGTGATCGAGGGGTTCACCGAGTTTCTGCCGGTGAGCTCGACGGGCCATCTGATCATCGCCAACCAGTTTTTGAACTTCGCCAACCCGCAGTTCACCAAAATGTTCGACATCGTGATTCAGCTGGGGGCCATTTTGGCGGTGGCGCTGGTGTTTTGGAAGCGGTTGGTGCCGTGGGGCAAGCACGTCGAAGCGGTGGGTGGCGCCCGCAAGGTGTGGACGCTGTGGCTGTACGCCGTCATCGCCTTTGTGCCGACGGGACTGGCCGCCTTTGTGCTCAAGGACTACATGGACCAGTACCTGATGACCCCTGCGGTGGTGGCGTCGACGCTGGTGTTCTACGGAATCGTGTTTCTGTTCATTGAGCGGTTCGCGCCCAAGGCCCGTGTGACCGACGTGACCGAGTTGGGCTGGAAGCTGGCCCTGGCGATTGGGTTCATTCAGATTTTGAGCCTGGTGCCCGGCACCAGCCGCAGCGGCATCACCATCATCGGAGCCTTGCTGTTGGGGGTGGGCCGGGTCGCCGCCACCGAGTTCACGTTCTTTTTGGCGCTGCCGACCATGGGCGTGGCAACGCTGTACTCGCTGTATAAATATGTCAAAGAAACACCGCTGGGCTTTACCGGCACCGAACTGGGCTCGCTGGTGGTGGGTTTTGTGGTGAGCTTTTTCGTGGCGTGGGCCGTCATCGTCGGTTTTGTGCGTTTTGTGCAGAAGAATACGTTTGTGGCTTTCGGGGTGTACCGCATTGTGCTCGGTGCGGCCGTCGCGGTGCTTCTGGTTCTGGGTGTCTTTCACAGCTCGCTATAGCAGGGGAGTCACTTCGGCCACAAACGTGTCGAACGCCAGGCGCAACTGCCGCTCGAGGGCCAGACTCTCGGTGGTCTGCCCTTGCTTGGCCGAGGTTTCGAGCCGACTGGCGGCTTCGCCCAGGGGCTTGGCCGTGAGATTGTAGGAACTGCCTTTGATGGCGTGCGCCAGCGCCGCAACTTGAGACCAGTTTCCGGCGGCTCGCGCGACAGCCAGCTGGTCGAGCGTGTCGCGGGTGCGGGGAAGAAACCGGGCCAGAAGGCTCAACAACAGCTCGCGATTGCCCAGAAACACCGGCAACGCGGCCGCAAGCGAGAACGTCTGGGTCTGTGGCGGCAGTTCGGGCAGCTTGGCAACCAGCAGGTGTGGCGCGAACGACCGAATGGCGGCGTCAAGGGCATCGAGCGTAAACGGCTTGGTGAGGATGCCATTCATCCCGGCGGCCAGGCAGCGTTCGAGTTCACCTTTTACCGCGCTGGCCGTGACCGCGATGATGGGCGCCGTCACGCCCTTCTGGCGCATGCCGGCCGCCGACTCGTACCCGTTCATTTCGGGCATCTGAAGGTCCATGAACACCAGCTGAGGTTGGAATGTCAGCACTTGGTCGAGAGCCTCGCGACCGTTTTCGACCAAGAACACTTCGTGACCCAGGCTCGAGAGCAGCAGCAGGAACAACTGCCGGTTGACGTCGTGGTCTTCGGCGACCAGAATCCGTGCCGGCCGCACGCTCTTGCTGTCGGAGTGGGGCAGACCCG
>JBAXAI010000049.1:0-25227 GCA_037142615.1 Spirochaetales bacterium
TGCTTTATTCGATGAGCGTGTAGGCCTTCTCGTTATGCTGGGTGATGTCCAGGCCAATGGCCTCGTCCTTTTCACTGACACGAATGCCCATTGTCACCTTGAGAAAAGCGAACAGCGCCAAACTGCCGCCAAACGCCCAAACGACAGTCACCACGACACCCTTGGCCTGGAGCAATAACGCTGCGGGGTTGCCGT
This sequence comes from Spirochaetales bacterium, assembly GCA_037142615.1. GTDB lineage: Bacteria > Spirochaetota > Spirochaetia > JABEVK01 > JABEVK01 > JAIFLN01. The sequence continues at coordinate 196 of JBAXAI010000049.1, forward strand.
AAAAAAGACCCGCGAAACCGGCTCCCCCGTTCATTCCAAAGGGGGCAGTGACGAACGGTGCGGCAAAAAGTCCCACCCCGAGGGTTCCGACCACCCCCGCAACTCCATGGACGCCAAAGGCATCGAGGCTGTCGTCGTAGCCGACGGCGTTTTTGACAAACACCACAAAGATGTAACACAGAGCGCCAGCCAGGAGCCCCAGCACCAGTGCCCCCGGCAGGGCCACGAACCCGGCCGCCGGGGTGATGACCACCAGTCCGGCCACCGCGCCCGAAGCGGCCCCCAAAATGGTGGGCTTTCTTTGCAGCAGCCAGTCGAGCGCTGCCCACGCCAGGCCGGCAGCAGCAGCGGCCGTGTTTGTCATCACGAAGGCGCTCGAGGCCAGGCCGTCGGCGGCAAGACCGCTTCCTGCGTTGAAGCCAAACCAACCGAACCACAGCATGGCCGCCCCGGTGAGCGTGTAGGTCAGGTTGTGTGGTGGAATCGCCCTCAGGTTGTTGCGGCGTCCCAGCATCAAGGCCCCGGCGAGCGCGCTGAACCCGGAATTGATCTCGACCACCGTCCCGCCCGCGAAGTCCATCAGGCCGGCCTGGGCAAACAGGCCGTGACTAGACCACACCATGTGAGCCACCGGAATGTAGACCACAAACAACCACAGCACCGAGAAAGCCAAGAACGCCGAAAACTTGATGCGCTCGGCAAAGGCCCCCGAAATCACGGCCGGGGTGATCACCGCGAACATGCACTGAAAAATCACAAAGGTGAGGTGCGCGACGGGACCGTTGGGGTCGCTCACCGTGTAGGGGCTGGGGTCGTTCGAGCCAATGCCACCCAGGAAAGCCCAACGGAAGTCTCCCAGAATGCCCGGAACCAGTTCGGTCGGGCTAAAGGCCAGCGAATAGCCGACGGTGACCCACAACAGACTGACCACGATGAGGCACACAAAGCTTTGCATCATCAGGCTGAGGATATTTTTCTTTTTGACGAGGCCCCCGTAGAACAGCCCGAGGGCCGGGACGGTCATGAACATGATCAGGGCAGAAGACAGCAGAACCCAGGAATTATTGGCGTGGTCGATCATTGGCAGCATTCTCCGTGGATAGAAAGTTCAGGAATGTAGAAATTTGGCCCCGAACTCCGACGACAATGTCGGAACGGGCACAGGCTGGCCTTAGCCGATGGCGGTGGGGCCACGCTCTTCGGTACGGATGCGCACGCACTCCTCCAGATTGTAGACGAAGATTTTCCCGTCGCCGAGTTCGCCCGTCTTGGCGCCCTTGACGATGGCCGCGATGGTGGTTTCGACAAAGTCATCGTTGACGGCGATCTCGAGGCGGATTTTCCGCAGTAAATTGCCGCTTTCGCGGTGTCCACGGTACACTTCGGTCACTCCGCCCTGCCTGCCGTGGCCGAGCACTTCCGAGACCGTCATGAGTTGGATGTCGGCACCGTAGAGCGACTGTTTGACTTCTTCGAGCCGGAAGGGCTGAACGATGGCGATGATGAGCTTCAAGAGCAGGACCTCCGAGGGCAAGTCCAAGCAAGAAGCATACCAGTTTTCGGGAGCTAGCCCTGAGCTTGGTTATGTGCGTCGATGTCGAGCGCATCCCAGGGGTACTGGATCCACAAATCGGGGATCTCGATGGCCTGGTAGACCACTGTACCCGAGGGAAACGAACCTTCTTTCGGCTTGTTCTTTTGGTGCAGCACGGCAACACGCATTTCGGCGGGGCCGTGAAAGCTCAGCTCGGCCAAACAGTAACTCAGCGTGACGCGGGTGTCGTCGACCTCGTCGACAATGAGGATCTTCTTGCCCCGGAGCTTCTTTTCGACCTCGTCGAGCCACTGAATCTTGATCGGCACAGGATGGAGCGCGTGGTCTTCGTCGTAGCGTTGCAGGCCCACCACGTAAATAGGCTTTTTCAGGTAGGTCTTGAGGATTCGCGCGGGGATGAACCCGCCCGAAGCGATGGCCACGAGGACGTCAGGTTCCCAGCCGTCGGCCTGAATCAGCCCTGCGAGCTTGGCGCACCCGCGGTGGACATCTTCATACGTGACCAGGAGTTTCTCCATGCTAGAACCAGACCCGCGCGCCAGCTTCGGCTTGGAACAACCACCCGGGGGTCACCGGGTCGTGGAAGGTGATACCGAAAGCAGGGGTTGCGTCGACGAAGAACTCGAGGAACTTCACCGGTGTCCAGTTGACGCCGAAGGGAATGCGCAGGCCCAGGTCGAAACGGGAGGTAGGACCAAACGCCGGGGCCACGTAGATGCTGGTATACACCCCGGGACCCATGAAGAAGTTGATGTTCCACGGCTGGTAGATGGGCTGGTTGTACAGCACCCAGTCGGAGGTCAGCCCCAGAAAGTTGGCGGCGGTCGAACTGAACGAGAAGTTGAACCCGAACACGGGAGCGATGCCCGGAATCTTGCCCGTGATACCCAGCCCGTTGAGGGGGCTGCTGGTGATGCCCAGCACGTTCAGCGAATACACAGGCCCGACGGCGACGGCGCCCGACTGGGCACCTGCGGGGAACAGCGCGGCGAAGGTCACCACGACGACAAGGAGGAGTTTTTTCACCTTGTCACTATGCCAAAACCTCCTGGAAAAGTCAAAGACCCGTCTTCTTTTTTGCCACGAAACCGGCTACCATGGTCGCATGGAAAACGAGATAGTTCTAACTGCCCAGGATCTGGAAGGTCTGCTGACCGCCGAGGATCTGGACGACATTCACCGGCTGGAGGCCACCTTCACGCTGGCCATGGATTCCTTCAAGCTGCTGGCCGCCTCGCCCAATGAAAACACGGCGGCCCGTGAGAAAGACAAGATCATCGAGCTGTACAACACGATGGGCAAGGCGCTTCAGGAAGTGACGGCCAAGTTTCCGCGCATCAAGGTCTATCCCTTCGAGACCCCGACACTTCTGCACGCCGAAGCCAGCCGCCTGATCGCGAAACTTCGCGACGAGCGTACCGGTCACGACGAGTTTGTGTACTACATCCAGCGGGCGTACGAACTGCTGTTCAACCTCGCTTTCGGGGTCACCAGCAGCAGCCAGAAGCACCACCTGATCGTCAAGACGCCGGTTACCCAGCCGGTGCAGAACTTCGCGGTGCACAAGATTCCCGACGTCGATGCCAAAATCGAGAACTCGGTGATGTGCGTCATGCTGCGGGGCGCTCTGCTTCCCTCCATGATTTTGTCCAAAGAGATTCAGGAAAACTCGTCCACGGGCTACGTGACCCCGTTTGCCTTGTTCCGCATCAAGCGCAACGACCACCGCAAACAGGCCGACATGGAGTACGTGCTCGACCTCAAGAAGTCGTTCTTCCACTGGGAAGACCTGCAGGGCAAAGACCTGATTTTTGCCGACCCGATGAATGCGACCGGCGGCAGTCTGGTCACCATCGTCAAGTTCCTCAAGGATAAAAACATCAAGCCGCGTTCGATCATGTTTTTCAACGTGATCAGCGCGCTGAGGGGAGCGCTCAATGTGGTGAGGGCCCTCGACGACGTGACGATCTACACCCTTTGGATGGACCCGGTGCTCAACGACAAGGCCTACATCATGCCCGGGCTGGGCGACGCCGGCGACCGCCTCAACGGTCGCGACGCCGAGGACCTTCCTCGTAACATGATCCAACTGCTGGGCGACTACGGCCCGAATATTCTCAGCCTTTACCGCTCGCAGGTGCGAAAAATCGAGGAGACCATTCTCGGATGAAACCCGTGCCCGCCTTGGTTGTTGTGCTACTTCTCGCCCTCGGCTCCTGCACCACGATGGGTGAGGCAACAGTCTTGCTGGGCAAAGAGTACTACAATTTGGGCAACACCTACTTCGAGCTCAAAAGGTTCGATCAGGCGGCGAGGGCCTACCAGACGGCTCTCGGCTATGACGGCACGCTGAAAATCGCCACCCTCAACCTGGCCCGCACCAAGGCCGAGCTCGGCGATACCGCTGCGGCGCTTGACCTCTTGACGCCGCTGGCCGTCGCCGACCCCAAGAACCTCGTGGTGGCGCAGCAAATGGCCTGGCTGCTGTACAAGGCGGGTTTGCATGAAAAAGCAGCTGGCAAATGGTTGGAACTGGCCGACGAATTGCCTGGAGACGCGCCAACACAGTTCAACGCAGGGATTTCCCTGCTCGCCGCCGAGCGCAAGAGCGACGCGCTGGGCCCGCTCGACAAATGGTACGCCCTGGACGGCAAGAATGCCGCCGGGGTGTTGCTATTGGCCGACTTGGTGGCCGAAACCGGCGACGACGAGAAGGCCGGCAAGTTGTATCAGGCAGGGCTGGACCTCTCAGAAGATCGGGATGCGACCCGCAAGGGCCTAGCGACCGGTCTGGCAAGGTCGCTGGAAGCCCAAAAACGGTACGGCGACGCCGTCGATGCCTGGAAAGCGGCCCTTGACCTCCCTTCCGGCGAAAAAGACACGTTGCAGGGCGAACGATGGTTCCGACTGGCCCGGCTTCAGCTCATCGAGTTGGAGCAGTATGACGAGGGACTCAAGTCGCTTCTTGAGGCGTGGAAGGCCAAGTACGACACGCCTGAGGTCTGGAAGTCGCTCTTGGCCGAGCCCGACCTGCTCTACCGGAGTGCCCTCGAAACCGACCTGAAGGTCGCGGGGGTCACCTGGTGAGGCTGATGGGAATCGTCAACACCACGCCCGACTCGTTCTACGGCTCGAGCCGTGCCACCGGGGCCGACGGCGTCGCCCGCGGGCTGGCGCTCGAAGCCGAGGGGGCCCACGTGCTTGACGTTGGCGGCGAGTCGACGCGTCCTGGCTCGCTGCCGGTCGAGGCCGACGAAGAAATACGCCGGGTCGTCCCTGTGCTGACCGGCCTGAAACAGGCGGGATGCCAGCTGCCCTTGAGCATCGATACCCGAAAGTACCTCACCGCCAGGGCTGCCGTCGAAGCCGGCGCCACTTGGCTCAACGATGTTTCGGCGCTCGAGGACGACCCGAAGCTGGGGCCCTTCGCCGCCGAGGCGGGACTGACCGTGGTCCTGATGCACCATCAGGGCGACCCGGCCACCATGCAAAAAGCGCCCCATTACGACGACATCGGAACCGAAGTTCGGGACTACCTGAGCCGTCGTGTCGAGGCCGCGCTGGGGTGGGGCATCCGCGCCGAGAACCTCTACCTCGATCCGGGAATCGGCTTTGGAAAAACCCTCGGCCAAACCCTGGAACTGATCGCAGCATTGCCGCTTTTGGCGACCCTCGGCTTCCCTCTTCTGGTGGGGCTGTCACGAAAGTCCTTTCTGGGCAAGATCGACGAAGAAGCCGGTGCCGGGCCCACACCGGTGGAACAGAGGCTGGCCTCCTCGCTCGCCGGAGCGCTGGCCATGGCCGAAGCCGGCGTCGCCATGCTCCGCGTGCACGATGTGCTCGACACGGCTCGGGCCCTGAGGGCCTGGACCTGCCTGAAACCAGGGGGACGCTGATGGATTCACTGCTCAACAGCTGGCTCGTCAAGACCATCCTCCGTCCGTTGCTCGACGTCGGGGTGCTGTCGTTTCTCCTTTACAAGGGCTACCGGATCCTCTACCAGACCCGCGCCGTTCCGCTGATGCGCGGCATCATCCTGATGCTCATGGTTTACGGCTTGGCGGTCGGCCTTCAACTTGCCACGCTGACTTGGATTCTGAACTTCCTGGCGCCGGGCATCATTGTTGGTTTGGCCGTCGTGTTCCAGCCCGAATTGCGCAAAATCTTCACCCAGATCGGCCAGGGTGGCTGGCTCACACCGCAGGCCAAACCCAAGGCTTACCACGTCGATGCGGTTCTGTCGGCCTGCCGGCAGCTTTCCGACGTGCGCCGCGGAGCACTGATCACGTTCATCCGCAAGGTGGGGCTCAAGAACATCCTGGAGCGCGGCACCACGGTGGACGCCGAGCTTTCCTCGGCACTTCTGCTGACCATCTTCGGTCACGACACGGTTTTGCACGATGGGGGACTCATCGTCGAGGGTGGGCGCATCGTTTCGGCGGGGTGTTTCTACCCGCTTTCCGAAAATGCCACGCTTTCCAAGAGCTTCGGTACCCGCCACAGGGCTGCCCTCGGCCTGGCCGAAGAGACGGATGCCGTTACCGTGGTCGTGTCGGAAGAGTCGGGAAGCATCAGCCTGGCCTACAACGGCGCGCTCCATTACGACCTCAGGCCGGAAGAACTGCGGCGGCGCCTTAAGGACCTTCTCGAGTTCAAGGACGACGAAGAAGCGCCGGTACCCGTGGGAGACAGCCATGAAAAAGTTTGATGCGAGCCGACTGCTCGACCAGTGGCCTGCCAAGGTACTTGCCCTCGGGGCGGCACTCCTTTTGTTCCTGTTCAACCGCTTCGACTCGTTGCAGGTCAAGACCCTGTCGATTCCCCTGCGTCTGATGGCCGACACGACGCTGGTGCCCTCGCAGGAATGGAACAAACGCGTCAAGGTGACTCTACGCGGGTCCGAAGACGTGCTTTCGGCGCTCGACGAAACCTCGGTCGAGGTTCTGGCCGACTTTTCGAGCCATCAGGGCGAAGGGTTGTGGAAAACCTCGCTCCAGGTGGTGCGCCATGGTGCGGCCGCCGAAGCGGATTCGCTCGAGATCCTGGTCGATCCGCTGGAAATCTCGCTGGCCTTCGAAAAGAAACTGGTCAAGACCCTGCCGGTGCAGCCGAACTTTGTGGGTCAGCCGGGCAAGAACTACGAACTGTCGGGTTTCCAGGTGATTCCCTCGCTCGTCACGCTGGAAGGGCCTCGGTCGGTGGTCGAAAAGCTGACGGCTGTCACCACCGAACCTATCGAGCTGCGCGGAAAGACCGACACCTTCAAGCTCAGGGCCATCGTCAACCAGGAAAACACGCTCTTGAGCTACCCTTACGGTTCCACGGTCGAAGTTCAGGGTCTCATGACCTCGTCGCTGGCTTCGCTGGTGCTCGACGCCGTGGTGCCAACCCCGATCAACCTGAACTCGAGTCTGAGGCTTCAGTCTCCCCTTCCTCCGGTGAAAGTCAAACTGCGCGGTACACCAGAGGCCCTTGCGGCGCTGGGGACCGGCGACAACGGTTCGCCTTCGGTGGTCCTGTTGGCCGACTTGGGCGCCTCGGCCATCCCGGGGGAGATCCCTGCGCTGCCGATCAAGGCCCAACTTCCCGACAACGTCGAGCTGGTTTCGCTGGAGCCGTCGACGGTGGCCGTTTACCTTGAGGTCAAGCCTTGATTGTGGGCGTTGGTACCGACTTGGTCGAAAACGTGCGCTTGGAAAGCTGGCTGAGCCAACCGCGCCTCCTGGAGCGGTACTTCACCGAAACCGAGCGCGAAGATTCCCTCACGGGCAGCCATCCTGCAGCGTCTTTGGCCGCCCGCTTTGCGGCCAAGGAGGCCTTTGGAAAGGCCGTGGGGACCGGTCTGGGCGGCCTGAACCTCCGCGATATCGAAACCCGGCGTGACGGTAGCGGCAGGCCGCGTTTAGAACTGGGGCCCACCGCGAGGCAGGCGCTGGCGCGAACGGGTGCCACACGGGTTCATCTTTCCCTTTCGCACGAGAAGGGATATTCTTTGGCGTTTGTGATTGTGGAGGAATGATGTCGGATTCCGCCTCTGGCCTTGGAAAGATCAGCTTTTTTCAGAAGGCCGACACCGTGTGCCCAGCCTGCGGGGGCAAGTTCAAACGCGAAGAACTCCGCGTGGGCGGCGGTCGCCTGATCGCAGGGCCCTTGGGCAACGATTTGCGCCGCTATTACGAGGCCTCGAAAAAGTTCGGCGATGTGTACCCGCTGATCTACTACGTGATGACCTGCCCTTCTTGTTACTACTCGGCCCTCGGGACGGATTTCCTCAACCCCGACCCGGAAGCCCTGGGCAAGATTCAGGGCGGAGTTTCGGCCCGTTTCGAGGCCGTCGCGACTATCTTTCCCGATCTGGATTGGGAGTCGCCGCATACCCTCAAGGAAGGCGCCGCGAGCTACTTTCTGGCAGCCATGTGCTACCAGTACGCCTCGGGCGAGTTCACACCGACCATCCGCAGCGCCATCTGCTCGCTGCGTGCCGGTTGGTGCTTTGCCGACCTGCACCGCCGTTTTTCGACCGAGAACTTCGACTACCTGGAAAAGATTCTGTACCACAAGGCCCGGTTCTACTACAGTCTGGCCATCGAGCGCGAACAAAGCGGCGAAGAGTCGGTCAACGCCTCAATGAACTTCGGCCCCGACGTCGACAACAACTTCGGCTTCGACGGCGTGATGTACCTGACGGGCTATCTGGAATACCATTTTGGCAGCCAGCAGAACCCTGAGATGCGCGAGAAATCGCTGGCTTCGGCGCGTCGCGCCATCGCCCGCCTGGTCGGGATGGGCAAATCGTCGAAGTCCAAACCGTCGGCCCTGCTCGAGAAAGCCAAGGAACTGCACAAACTCATCGGCGATGAGATCAAGGAGTAGCCTTGCGCCGCTTTCGCCTCGACATCGCCTACGATGGCACCCATTTTGAGGGCTGGCAGACACAGGAGCACGAGGCTCGCGTCGGCCGAACGGTTCAGAGCGACCTCGAGGCGGCCGTCGAAACTCTGGTGCGTCACCGCGTTGATGTCGTGGGTGCCGGACGCACCGACTCGGGTGTGCATGCCCGGGGGCAGACAGCCCATTTCGACGCCGAGACCCGGATGCAGGGGGTCCACTTCACCCGAGGGCTCAACAGCCTGCTTCCGCCCGATGTACGGATCACCCGCTGTGTGGAGGTCGGCCCGGGCTTTCATGCCCGTTTCACGGCCCTGTCGCGGGTCTACCAATACCAAATGGTGGTCAGTCCCAGCCTGCTGCCGTGGGAGGAGCGCTACTACCATCGTTTGACGACTCTGCCCCCGCTGCCGCAACTCAACGCGATGGCCGGACTGTTGCACGGCGAACTGGATTTCACGAGTTTCTCGCAGGCCAAAGACCCTCACCGGTCCCGGACCCGTTACATTTACCACAGCGTGTTTTATCCGCAGGGTGACAAGGTCATTTACGAGATCGCGGGCAACGCCTTCCTGTGGCGCATGGTTCGTTCGCTGGTGGGAACCCTTCTGGACTTCGGCGCCAGGGGTTGGGGGCCGGCGGAGTTCCGCGACGCGCTGGAAGCCAAGGACCGACGCCGGGCCGGGCCCACCGCGCCGGCCAAGGGACTCTATCTTCACAAGGTGATTTACGATGAACACGAACTCTCGTTCTGAACAGGTGTGGGACCTGCTCCATGCCACCGAAGCGCTGGTCAAGCACCGGGGCTTCCAAGAAGCGGGGGCGGGCCCTGCGCCCCGAGGGAACGTGGTCCCGCCGGTCGCCGGTCAGGTGAGCCTGGCCGAGGTGGCCCTGCGTTTCCAGGATCGCCTGATCTTGGGCAGCCAGTGGCCGGTTGGGAACGGCCCGGCGGCCCCCATGGCAATTGTGCTGACCAAGGGCCCGCTCGGCGGTCCCGAGCTGGAGTTTGTTCGCAGTTGGTTCGAGAATCCCAAGGTCAACGTGGTTCTCGAAGAGCAACTTTATCTCCAGATTCTGCCAGACTTTATGGTCGACAATGCTCCTTGGCGCGACTGGGCCCAGGCTCTTTGCGACGCTCTGACGCCGCGGGCTTTGTTCTGCCTTGGTCTCGAGCCCGCCCGCCTCATTCTGGGAGCCCCCCTTTCGATGGAAACGCTTCGCAATGGCGACTTCACCGTCGGAAAGACACCCTTGCTCACCACCCTGGAGCCAGCGGACTTCCTGTCGCTTCCAGCCGAGCAAGTCGAGGCACGGCAAAAGATCAAGGCCGCCGTGTGGAAAGACCTCCAGCGGCTGGTGGGGAAGCTCCGCTATGGATGAAACCCGCGAACTGTGGGTTGACGTCGCCTTTGCGCTACCAATGAATCAGGAGTTCACCTACCGCCTCGTGGTCCCGTCAGGCGACCTACAGGACCCGTCACTTTGGACGGGTCGGCGGGTCATGGCACCGTTCCGCAACCGTCAAAAAGAAGGCATCGTGGTGGCCGTTCGGGAGGCTGCCCCGAGCGACACCTCGCGGATCAAGACCCTCGACAAGGTGCTCGATGCAGCCCCGCTGTTCGGCCCGCTGACCTTGGCCACGGCGCGCTGGATGGCGCACTTCTACTTCTGCAGTTTGGGCGAGGCGCTCTCGGCCATGCTCCCAACGGCCCGCCGCGAGCGCGAAATGCCCCCCTGGGCCGGCGACGAAATGGGGGAAGACGCTGCCGACCACGACCTGGTGCTGTCCGATGAGCAGAAGCAGGCTATTTCGCGGCTTACCACTTCTGAGAACAAGTTGTTCTACCTCAAAGGAATGACAGGCTCGGGCAAGACCGAGGTATTTCTCCAGGCTTCCCGCTCGGTGCTCGAAAACGGCGGGGCGGTGCTCTACCTGGTGCCCGAGATCGCGCTGACCTGGCAGCTGCGCGAAACCCTCACCCGCCGGTTTGGGCCCTTGGTGGCGGTGCTCCATTCGCGGCTGACGCCCAGCCAGAAACTCAAGCAGTGGCGACGAATCCAGAGTGGCGAAGCCCGGCTGGTCGTGGGGGCCCGCAGCGCCGTGTTCGCCCCGCTGGCTCACCTGGGCCTCATCATCGTCGATGAGGAGCACGAGGGTGGCTACAAATCATCCAACAGCCCCCGCTACCACGCACGGCAGGTGGCCCACTTTTTGGCTGGCAAGACCGGAGCAAGGTTGGTGATGGGAAGTGCCACCCCGAGCCTCGAAGCCGTCTTGCAAATGCGCGAGGGGAAACTCGAAACCCTCGCCCTCAGCCGCCGCCTCGCGGGTGGAGCCCCGCCGCTGGTGCTGATTGTGCCCCTTTCGGGCAGCTCGTGCCTCACCCCCACCCTCCTGGAAAAAATCCATCAGACCCTGACCAGAGGGCGACAGGTCATCCTGTTCCTCAACCGAAGGGGGTTTTCGTCGTCGTTATTCTGCCGCACCTGCGGCGAGGAAAGCCTTTGCAAAAACTGCTCGGTGTCGATGACCTGGCACAAGGCCAGGGGCATTCTGCTGTGCCACACCTGCGGCTACCAGACCCGTCCGAGCGCCCAATGCCCGGCTTGCGGGTCCCTCGATATCGGTTGGTCGAGCATTGGCACCGAGCAGGTCGAAGCCGAGGTGCTGGCCCTTTTTCCCCAGGCGCGGCTTGCGAGGCTCGACAGCGATACCGCCGAAAAAGCGGGCTACGCCGAGGCCGTCGTCGAGGCCTTCCGTCAGGGCCAACTCGATATTCTGGTGGGGACACAGATGGTGGCCAAGGGTCTCAACTTTCCCAAGCTGCAGCTGGTTGGCCTTTTGCAAGCTGACATGGGCCTGTCACTGCCCGACTTCCGCTCGGCTGAACGCGTGTACAACCTCATTCGCCAGGTTTCAGGCCGGGCCGGACGCTTTTTGCCCGACGGTGAAGTGATCCTTCAGACCCTCAGGCCCCAGGCCCCGGCCATTGCTTTGGCGGCCCGTGGCGACGACGAGGGCTTCTGGACTCAGGAGCTCGCGCTTCGGCAAGCGCTGGGGTTTCCGCCGTATTCGCGGCTGATCCGTTTGGTGGTGCGGGGCAAAGACGAAGCTCGGGTGCGTGAAACAGCACAGATGTTGGCTCGCCACCTCCGGGCCCAGTTCCCCGGGTCTACCCACCCTGTTGCGGGCGAGGCCGAAGTGCTCGGACCGGCCGAATGCGCCATGGCCGCCGTCGCCGGCAACCGTCGTTGGCAAGTCATCGTCCGCGGCACCGACTTCGCCCGCCTGCATCACGGCGTCAGCCGCGTCGCTGAAACCTTCCCGGTAGCGGCGGGCCTGTACCTCGAAATCGACGCCGACCCTTTGGCCATGCTGTAGGAGTGTCTTGGACTCCCGCTGTGCTACAATGGGCCCATGACCATGGGCACCACCGTGACGCTGCAAGCGGCACGCCAAACTGACAACGGCTACTACCTCACCGACGGAACCACCGAAGTTCTGTTGCCAAAAAGCGAGATTCCCGACGACCTCAAAGTCGGCGGCGAAGCCCGGGTCTTTCTGTATCGGGACTCAGAGGACCGGCCCACGGCCACGTTGCGCCGACCTTTCGTAGCGCTCGGCGAAGCGTCGTGGTTGATGGTGAGCGACGTGAATGCGGTGGGAGCTTTCGTCGATTTTGGGCTGCGCAAGCATCTGCTCGTGCCACCCTCCCAGCAATTGCAGCCGCTGGTCGTGGGTCAAAAGGCGCTGGTGATGATGGTGCTCGACGAAGAGACCGACCGATTGTACGGCACCACGCTCATTTCCAAGCACCTGGCGACCGACCTCACCAACTTCCGCTTGGGCCAGGAAATCGATTGTCAGGTGTGGCGACTTCACGAAAAAGGCTGGACCGTCCTCGTGGAGTCCCGCTGGCAGGGGCTCGTTTACAAGAACGAGGCTCCGCGCGCCCTGAGCCCCGGCGAGCGTTTTCGCGGCTACGTTTCCGAACTGCGCCAGGACGGCAAGCTCGACGTCCGGCTTCGCCCGCAAGGCTTTGTTGCCGGCAACAACGACGCCCGCGACCGAATCATCGAAGCCCTGACAAAAGCCGGTGGCTCGCTGAGCTTGGACGATACTTCGCCGCCCGACGAAATCCAAAGGGTGCTGGGTGTGTCAAAGAAAGCGTTCAAGACCGCCTGTGGCACGCTGTGGAAAGACAAAATCATCGAAAGGGAGCCCGGACTGATCAGGCTTTCAAAAGCGGCAAGCGGCTCTTGAGAGAAACCGGCGGAAGCCGGTCGTCGAGCATCCGCTGGTCGAACACAAAGTTGTCAGTCGCGGTGACCTTCCAACTGCGTCCGAGCAATTTATTCAAGGCAAAAGCGATCTGGTAGAAGTTCCAGCGTTCGTTGGTGTCAAACTGGTACAGGCCCGCTGTCCGGTCGGGCAAACCGGCGAGGACAACGACGGTGTCTTCGAGAAAAGAGCACGCAGGCAGCCACTGCGTGCTGCACGCCACCAAACCTTCCGTCTCGAACTTCTTGTCGAGGAAGTTGATCATGTCGTTGGAACCCGGTGGCCCGCCGATCTGCCAGCCGAGCCGGATGACCCGAGCTTCGGGATTCTGGTAGAAAACCCTTTCTTCGGCCAGACGTTTTTCGAGTCCGTAGCCGTCGGCCGCATCGGGCTTAGTTTGCAGGGTAAACGGCCCCCGGAGCGCCGAGGAAAACACCATCACGGTGCTGATGTACACAAAGCGGATCTGCAACACTTTGCAAAGCCACGCGAGTTCGCTCGTCCACTGGTAATTGACCACCCAACCTTCGTTGGTCATGCCAGTCAGGGTCGACGGAACGGCCAAATGGTAGAGCACCTCGACCTCTTCGGTGCGAAGAAAATTCTCCATGGCCCAGTAGTCGGAAACAGGCACGAGGGCGCGGTCCCACCCGATGACCTTGTGTTTCTGGCTGGTGAGGTGCTGCACAAGGGCACTCCCGATGGTGCCATGGGAACCGGTCACGGCGATTTTCATATCTTTTTCAGTATAGGACGAAGTGGCAAAAAAGAAAGCAAAATGTTAGATTGGGCGGGTGAGCAACTTGGTATGAGTATCGTCGGCAAACTGACCGGCTTCCTGATCGGCGCCTACTTTGGCTGGCCGGGCATCCTGCTCGGCCTTCTCGTGGGGCACTTGCTCGACCTCGGGTTGCAGCGCAACACACGCTCCGGAGCTTTTGGTTCCGACAGCCTGGAGTTGGTTCGGCATCTGTTTGCCCTTTTCGGTCGGGTCGCCGGTTTTGGCGGTGGAGTCAACTCGACGCAAGTCCTTTTTCTGCAAAGTCTTCTGCAGAGTCAGCTCCAATTGGGAGGAAACAGCGCGCGCACGGCCCTGGCTTCCTTCCAAGACAGTGTGACGAGCAATTCAGGCCGTCCTTGGGCCGAAGTGCTGGCCGACACCTCCGAGTTGGCCCGCGAAATCTACAGCGATTATTTTCTGGATCGGCGGACTCTCCTTTGGACGTATGCGACTTGCCGCAGGCTGGCGGCGCTGGGCACGCTGAGGCCGGGAATTGTGGAACTGCTCGACGCGATCGCCAAGGCCTTCGTCATTTACGAAGAAGTGGGCACGGCAGGAGTCTCCGGCGGTCGCCCTCAAGACAGCTACGACGAGCAGACCTGGGCAGGCTTTCGCCCGGCTCGCGAGGCCACACCCGACGCCTGGGCGACGCTGGGGCTGCAACCGGGGGCCAGCGACGACGAGGTCAAAAAGGCCTACCGAACGTTGGCCCGCAAGTACCATCCCGACTCCCATTCGCATTTGCCCGACAACGATCCAGCCAAAAAAAAGGCCGCCGAGCAGTTTCTGCACGTGCAACAGGCCTACGAGCGCATCAGCAAGTCGAAGTAAGGGGTTACGCCATGAAGTACGAGCTGGATACGATCCCGGTTTGGGACGCGCTCAGGGCCGACACGGAGTGCGCCCTTTGCCTGCTGGAACGACGTTCACGCACCAACGCGCTCAGGTACTTCCTCGGCCCTGCCGTGATGGTGCCCGAAGTGCGGGTGCAGACCAACGAGCGGGGTTTTGCACCCCACAACCTCAGACTGCTGTCCAAAGACGCCAACAAACTCGGACTTGCCTTGCTGACCCACACTCGCCTCAAGGGCCTGCGAGCCAAGCTGGCGGTTCAGGCCAAACCGGCGGCAGGCGAGGCGGCGCGCTTGGCGGCCAAGACCGGCCCCATGGCGGCGCTGGCCAACAAGTCGGGGCTTCGCGACAAAGTGGCTGGACTGGCTAACTTTATTCGCCAGCAAGAGATGCATTGCCTGATCGATGAGAAGGTGTCCGACGACCTCGCCCGCTACGCGTTCACGCTGGTGGCCCTGTGGAAGGACGACGGCGAGTTTCTCAAGGCCTGGCAGACGGGCAAGGGCCTGTGCCTGCACCACGCGCCCGGGGTGCTCGACATGGCGGCTGAACAACTCGACGGGCCACGGCTCGGGGCGTTCTTGATAGGATTCCTGGAACTTCAAGACCGAAACCTCGCGCGTGTCGAGCACGATGTGCTGAGCTTCACCCAGACCTTTGACAGCACCCACAGCCACGAAATTACCGGCCGCACCGAGGGTGCCCTCGACCGCGCGCTTCAAAAAACCGCTGGCGAGTTCCCAGAATACGTCGAAGAGGCCAAAAGCCGCCGCGGACCCTTGATGGGTTCGCAGTCCGGGGGATAGGAGCCTGTCGGACTTAGGGTTTCGGATCCATTCGGAGCGAATTTCGAGGATGATTTTGGATCGGAAAGAGCCTCGAATCGAGATTCGGGGCGACTGACGGGCCGGAATCAGACCGAAAGACGCCCGAATGGACCGAAAGACCTTTGGACGCCGGGTTTTGGACGAGCCCCTGGGGGTCGGCTGGGCCTCTTCGGTCGCACCATAACGGATTATGGCACTCGCTCAGAGGCCCAGCCGGCCCCCAGCTTCTTCGCCCAAAACCCGGCCCCTAAGTCCGACAGGCTCCTAGATTCTGCTGCGCCGCATCTTGGCGGGGATCCAGCCTTCGCTGGCCAAAAACTCGGCCGTCAGCACGGCCCCCCCGGCCGCTCCCCGCACCGTATTGTGGCTCAGGCCCACAAACTTCCAGTCGAACAGGTTGTCGGGACGCAGCCTCCCGACGCTGATGGCCATGCCATTGCCAAGATCACGGTCAAGCCGTGTCTGGGGCCGGTTGTCTTCTTCCTTGACGTGGACGAAGGGCACCGGGGCGCTGGGCAACCTGGACGCTTGCGGAGCCCCCGAAAGCTTCGACCAGCGTTCCAAAATCTGCTCGCGGGTGGGTTTGCGCTCAAAATTGACGCTCACTGCGGCGAGATGACCGTCGCTGGCCGCCACCCGGATGCACTGAGCGCCGATTTTGGGGCTTGAGGCCGGCTCGATGCGACCGTTTTTCACGGTCCCCCAGATTTTCAGCGGCTCGGTCTCGCTCTTTTCGTCTTCGCCGCCGATGTGGGGAATCACGTTGTCGACCATTTCGGGCCAGCTTGCGAAAGTTTTGCCGGCGCCGCTGATGGCCTGGTAGGTACACACGCTGACTTCCTTGACGCCGAACTCGCGCAGCGCGTGCAACAACGGCACGTAGCTCTGGATGGAACAGTTGGGCTTGGCCGTGACAAAGCCCACCTTGGTGCCTAAACGCTTGCGCTGGTCGGTGATCACCTGGGCGTGTTCGGGGTTCAGTTCGGGGATGATCATCGGCACGTCGGGGGTCCAGCGGTGGGCCGAGTTGTTCGACACCACGGGAACCTCGGCCTTGGCGTAGGCGTCTTCCAGCGCGAGAATCTCGTCTTTCTTCATGTCGACGGCGCAGAACACAAAATCGACTTGGGCCGCGATCTCGGACACCTGGCTGGCGTCGAGCACCGTCATCGAGGCGTACTTGGTGGGGAGCGGAGCGCTGAGCGCCCAGCGGCCGTTCACCGCCTGGGCGTAAGTCTTCCCGGCCGACGATGCGCTTGCGGCCAACACGGTCACGGTGAACCACGGGTGATGCTCAAGCAGGGTCAAAAAGCGCTGGCCAACCATACCGGTGGCGCCAAGAATGCCGACTTTGAGGCGGGGCGTTGCCATGGGAAACTCCAAAATGAGGTTTGCGCTATTGTAGCGATAAGGAAGTTCGCGGGCTAGGTCTCGCCGCCGCCGAACTCCTCGACGAGGCCATAGTCGTGAAGCTTACGGTGGAGGGTTTTTCGGCCGATGCCCAGCACCTCAGCGCTGCGGCTCTTGTTGCCTTTGTAGTGGATGAGGGTCTGCCGGATGATCTCGCGCTCGGCCTGGTCCATGGTGATGCCGATGTCGAGCTTGATGATGTTGCCATCCTCGGCGCTGCGGACCTGCGGGGGAAGGTCCTCGAGGGTGACGATCGTGCCCTTGCTCAGCACCACGGCACTTTCGATGCAGTTGCGCAGCTCACGCACGTTGCCGGGCCAACTGTAGTTGGACAGAGCGATGCGGGCCTTGGTGTCGATGCCCTCGATGGTCCGGTTGTTCTCGGCCGCCAGCTCGCTCAAAAAGGTCGCCGTCAGCAGGGGGATGTCGTCCTTGCGCTCGCGCAGCGGTGGAATGTGAATGTTGACGATGTTGAGGCGGTAGTACAGGTCCTCGCGGAAGCGACCCGCTGCAATTTCCTTTTTCAGGTCGCGGTTGGTCGCGGCGATGACTCGGACGTCGACGTCGAGCGGTTTTTCGCCGCCGACGCGCTCAAAGGAGCGCTCCTGAAGCACGCGCAACAACTTGACCTGCACGGAAGGGTTGATCTCGCCGATTTCGTCCAAGAAGATGGTGCCGGTGTGCGCCAGCTCGAAACGGCCCTTTTTTTGGCCCACGGCCCCCGTGAAGCTGCCCTTCTCGTGGCCGAAGAGTTCGCTTTCGAGCAGGGTTTCGCTGAGGGCAGCGCAATGGGTCTTGATGAACGGCCCGCCCCGGCGGTCGCTGAGGTTGTGAATGGCATCGGCCACCAATTCCTTGCCCACCCCGCTCTCTCCGGTGATCAGCACGCTGGCACGGGTGGCCGCAACCTGGCTGATGAGCTCATACACCCGCTGCATGGGAGCCGACTTGCCGATGAGCTGCGCGAACTTGCGCTTCTTTTCAAGCTTTTCGACTTCTTCCTTGAGCGCCTGATGCTCAAGAACCAACACCCGGCTTTCAAGAGCACGTTTGACCAGCATGGACAGCCGGTCCAGATGCACGGGCTTGGTGAGGAAGTCGTAGGCGCCATGGCGCATGGCCACGACGGCGTTTTCCACCGTGCCATGCCCCGTGAGCACGATCACCGGCAGGTTGGGCTGCGTACCCGCGATGTGCTTGAGCAGCTCTTCTCCCCCAACTCTGGGCATCTTGAGGTCGGTGAGCACCAAGTCGACCCGCCGTTTGGCCAACACCTCCTGCGCGTACTTGCCGTCCTCGGCCGTGAGCACCTCGTAGCCGTCGAGCTCGAGCGCACGCGACAGCCCGTCGCGGATGTTCTTTTCGTCATCGACAACCAAAATGCAGAGCTTCATGAAGCGTCTCCCTGAAACGACAGCAGTGCGGGGGTTTTGTGCGGGTACGGAAACCCGATGGTGATGGTGGTACCGTGCTCAGGCTTGGAAGTCACCTGGATCTCGGCGCCGTGTTCCTTCACAATCTTGTAGACCAGGGTCAGCCCAAGCCCCGAACCGAAGTCTTTGGTGGTGAAATAGGGTTCGAAGATCTTCTGCAGCAAGTCATCGGGGATGCCCGAGCCGGAATCGGTCAGGCGGAACTGAAGCCCCTCGGACAGGCGCTTGGTAGCCAGCACCAGATGGCCCCCGTCGGGCATCGCCTGCATCGAGTTCTTGACCAGGTTGAGCAGCGCCTGCTTCAGAAACCGCTCGTCGAGAAGAACGCCGTCGTCACCGGCGGTCAACTCAAGCGTGGTGGTGATGTGGTTTTGGGCCAACTCGGGCTCCAAGAACTCGGCCATTTCGGCGACCACCCGGTTCAAGCTGCCCAGAATCAGCGTGGTGTCCATGGGCCGGACGGCGAACAGAAAATCGACGACAATGCCGTTCAAACGGCTGATCTCTTCGTTGATCACTTCGAGATCGTGACCCAGTGTGTCGGTGGTGAGGGGCTTACCGCTGGCCAGCGTGCGCTGCAGCAGCTGAATGTGGATGCCCATCGAGGCCAGAGGGTTCTTGATTTCGTGAGCGACGCCGGCCGCCAGGGTAGTCAGGCCGGCGAGGCTTTCGGCCCGGCGAAGCTGGCTCTCCTTGTTCTTTCGGTCCGACACATCCTGCACCAGCAACATGCTTCCGTGGATGCGACCCGCCTGAACCAGCGGCATCAAGCTGAAATTGAGGATGACAGGACCCGCGTTGGCATCGAGCACAAACTCTCGGGTGAGCGAAGTCTCCTGATTCTCGAGGGCGTGCCTCAGGAAGGTCGCCACGTCTTGGTCGTGCAACTGGGTCCAAACGGGTTTGTCGGAACCTTCGAACCCCTTTTGAAAAGGGACCAAACGCTCAGAGGCTTTGTTGTGAAAAATGACTTTATGCTCGGGGTCGAGGACGACGAAACCCGTCGGGAGCGAATGGAGCGAAGCCTCGTAGAGTTCGTGCTCGGCGACCACCGAGGCCAGAAGCGAAGCCAGTTGGCCTTTTTCCAGGCGGGGAGCCAGCTCCATCGCCTTCTTGACAAAGCGGCTCATGGCGCCAGCCCGGCGGCTCTGGCCCGGTAAAACAGCGTTTCGATCAGCAAGGCCGGCCCCAGATTGTAGGTTTCGCGGCGGCCCAGTACATCGGTGAGCAGTTCAAAGAAACGCTCTTGCGACGCGAGTTGTGCGGCGTTTGCGCTATTCAACTGGGACTGCAACCGGTGCGCGAGCGCCTCGAGAAACAGTCGGAAATTGTCTTCTTCGCTCCAAAACTTGCCCTGGCCGTCGAGGGGAAACACCGGCTGCGACAGCCCGTTCAGAAACGTGGCCGCCAACTCATCGTACAGGCCCTTTTTTTGGGTTTCGAAGGCCTGAAAGTAGTCGGCCAACCCGCCGTAGGCGCCTTCGGTGCTGTGAAAAAGCGAGGCAAGGATTTTCTGTTCCTGTTCGGGTGACCTCTCGGCAAACCCGAACGCGCGCAGGCGCGACAACAAGGTCGGAAGGATCGCCCCCTTCTGGCTGGTCAACAGAAAAAACCACGTGTGAGCCGGGGGTTCTTCCAGGATTTTGAGCAGAGCGTTGCGCGAGGACTCCTGCATACGGTCGGCATTCTCGAGCAAGATGAACTTGGGGGCGCCGCTGGTAGTGGTTCGGGCCCAAGCCGAGGCCTTGCGGATCTGGTGGATCGGTATGCCTGTATTGGGAAGCGCGTCGGCCAGCGTGCTCGACGAGGCGACAATGCGCTCCAGAAGCGCGGTCAGTTCCTTCCCTTCGACCAGTTTTTGCGCCGGGTACAGCGCCTCGAGGTCCTCCTGAAGGCTGGCCAGCGGTCCAGAGGTTCCCTTGAGCTTGGCTTCCTCGCCCTCCCAGAGCGTGGGGTCAAAGCGCTTGAGCAGCTTCTTGACGCTGCGAAGCAGGAAGAAGCGCCTCGGGTCGGTGTGATGGCGTTCCAGCAACCCCGCCCCGGCTTCGATTTCTGACATCAGGTTCTTTTGGCCAAGAATCATCAGCCATGGGTAGTCGAGGGTCCGGTGTCCGCGGCAATGCTCGCAAGCGCAGGCCCAATCGCCTTTTGCGAGGCAGCTCAGGGCGCGGCAGGTTTCGAGGGCGGTGGTGAGTTTGGCGCTGTAGTGCGGCCCATGAAAGAGCAGGCTCGACGGCAGGGTCTTTTGGCGCACTTCACGGCTGAGTTGTTCGACAACGCGCCCCTGGAACAAGATGTTGTCAAACATGGAGGCTCCCTGAGGCGCCTAAGGCCTCGACAATCAACGTGGCCGCTTCCCGGGCCCCAAAAGCCTTCAACGCCCGCTGCATTTGCCCACGTCGCGCGGGCTCCAGGGCGGCAAAAACGGCGTGGGCCAAGTCTTCTGCGGTTGCCTCGGCCGCAAGCACCACGGCCGCGCCGCAGGCCGCGAAGTGCTCGGCATTGCGCACCTGGTCGCCTCGTGAACCCTCAGCGAGAGGAAGAAGGATAAGGGGAACCAAGCAGGCCGCAGCCTCCCACAGAGTGCCAGCCCCGGAACGGCCAAACACCAGCGACGCCCCCTGCATCAAGGCAGGCATCTCGGTGCGGAAGAACGGCCTCGAAGCGTACCACGGCGTGTCGGGAAGCGGTTGCCAGTTTTCACCCGTTTGATGGATCACGTACACGCGACCCTCCAGAAGCGGCAAAACCTTTTGCACCAGCGAGTTGACCTGCAGGGCCCCCTGACTGCCCCCCAGGACGACCAGCACGGGTACACCCGCAGGGACCGCGAACAACTGGGAAAGCCCAGGCTCGGCCGTGGCGAAAAACTCGGCGCGAACAGGGTTGCCCGAAACGACCACGCGGTCGCGGAGTCCAGCGGAAAACGACTGCCGGGTTTTCTCGTAGGCCACGAAGATCAGCCTGCTGGCACTCTGATTGAGGCGGGTTGCCAGGCCGGGGTCGAGGTCGCTTTCGTGCGAGTACACGGGGAGGTGCAGCCCTTTAGCCGCCCAGACGGCGGGCACGCTGACAAAACCACCCTTGGAAAAAACAAACGCCGGCTGCAGTTCCTTGAGCACCTTCCGCGAGGCAAAATATCCCGCCGCGATGCGAACCAGGTCGGTGACATTCTTCCAGCTGAGGTAGCGCCTCAACTTGCCAGTGGGTACCGCTCGGTACTCCCAGCCCAGCGCCTCGACAAAGCGGCGTTCGATGCCATCCTTGGAGCCGATCCAGACCAGACGCGCGGGCGCGCGCTGAACCAAGGCTACGGCGACGGCGATACCGGGTGCCACGTGACCTACAGTCCCTCCGCCGGTGAAGACGACAACTTGCACAAGCACCCCCGTTCCAGTAGCGTGATCTTACCATGAAAAAATCCCGATTGGCAACGACGGTTCTGGCGCTCGCAGTCATGGGCCCTGTGCTCTTGGCACCTGCGACGCTAGCGGCTCTCCCGACGCCCGAGGGGTTGTCTGCGGACCTCTGGGCCGCCTTCCTCCCCGCCAAGGAACGCCAGACCCTGCTCGCAACCGGAGAGCTGACTGCCATCGGCTCCCGGGCCGAAGACCTCCCTTTTGGAGCCAAGTCACCCTTCGCGAGTGAGCTTTCGGGCCTTACCGTGAAGAGCGCCACGGTGGCTGCCGAAGGCCTCTTTCTGTTTCCCCGACCTGCCGGAGACGTGCCGCTGGCGCTCTACAACGCCGTCAACTCGGTCGCCAGCATGGAAGGCCTGCAGTACTTCTCGGTGACCCGCCAGCGTCGCGAAACCCTCATACTGACCAGCTACCGGGTGGCCTCGAAAGGGCAACCCACACGGCTTGCCGATCCGGTCTTTACGACGATCCCGCCGGTGCAGAAGGCTGTGGTCTTCCAAAAGGACAACAAACTGGGTGACGGGTTCAGCGAACTCGCGTGGAAGGCCCTCGACGGTGGCGGCGTGGCGCTGACGTTCCGCAATCTCGACACCCTCAACTACACGATCCTGCCTCTCGTCGACCCGGGCAACCTTCAGATGCTCTTTGTGGTGCAGCCCTTGGCCGACAAAGTCGCGGTTTACGGCCTGCTGCTGGGTAAAACGGTGAGCCTGTTCGGGCTGGAACGGAGCAAGGACGAGAGCTTCCGCAACCGCATGAGGGCGCTGGCCGACTGGTTGGGCACCCGAATCGCCGCTCTGAGTTCGCGCTGAGGCTTATCTACAACCCGAACACGAACTTGAGCAGGTAGTGTACCAGGGCGGCAATGGTCGCGGCTGCGGGAATCGTGATGATCCAAGCCCACACGATGCGGCGGGCCGTGGTCCACTTCACCTTGGCTGCGTTCTCGACCGCCCCGACGCCCATGATGGAGCCGCTGATGACGTGCGTGGTGCTCACGGGAATGCCGAAGATGTTGGCCATCATCAGCGTCGCGCCTGCCGACAAGTTGCTGGCGAAACCCTCCATGGCCCGGATCTTGGTGATGCTCGTGCCCATCGTCTTGACAATGCGCCAACCGCCAAAAGCTGTTCCCAGCGAAATCGCCAGGTAGCAACTGAAGATCACCCAGTCGTCGAGCACCAAGGTGGTGTGCACTCCGGCGGCGACGAGGGCCATGGCGATGATGGCCATGGTTTTTTGACTGTCGTTGGCCCCGTGCGTCACGCTGAAGTAGCCGGCGGCCAACAGTTGAAGGCCCTTGAACAGGGGTTGGGCCTTGCGCGGATGCGTCCGCCGGAACAGCCAGAAAATAACGATGGTGATGATCGAGGCACCCAGAAAGCCCAACACGGGGGCCAAGACGATGAAGCCGGCGATTTTGAGTACACCGGGGAGCAAGACCCCGCCAAAGCCGACGGCGGCAATCGCCGACCCTACCAAACCGCCGATGAGCGCGTGGCTCGAGCTGGTCGGCAACCCGAGAACCCAGGTGATGAGGTTCCACGTGACGGCGCCGCTGAGGGCCGCCAGCAAAATGGGAAGCGTCATCTGGCTCAGGTGCACCACGTCGTTGCCGATGGTCTTGGCCACGGTCACCCCGAAAAAGAAGTAGCCCAGAAAGTTGGCTGCCCCGGCCATGAGAACCGCCTGACCCGGCGTGAGGGTGCGCGAAACCACCACCGTGGCGATGGCGTTGGCGGCGTCGTGAAAGCCGTTGACGAAGTCGAACAACAGGGCGATGACGACAACGGTGATCAGGAGAACGAGCGTGAGGTCCATGCTCAGCCCTGCTTGACGACGATGCCGCGGATGCTTTTCGCCACCGTGTTGATCGAATCCACCACCATTTCCAGGTGCTCGTAGAGTTCCTTCAGCTTGAGGACCTTGATCGGGTTGTCTTCCTTGGCAAACAGGTCGGCCATGCACTCGTAGAACAGGTCGTCGGCCTGGACTTCGATCTGGTGGATCTTTTCGATCGACGCGAAGGTGACCTTCTTGTCTTGCACCAGCTTGAGCAGCACCTGGATTTCCTGCGACGCCTCGACGATGAGTTCAGCAAAGCGGAACACCCGGCTGGAAGCCTTCTTGATGTGATAGGTACCAATCTTGCGGGCCACGCCGTCAATGCCGTCAATCGCGGTGTCAATTTGCGTGGTCAACGAGTGGATGTCTTCGCGGTCGAGCGGCGTGATGAAGGTCTTGTTCAATTCGTCGATGATGGTGGTCTCGACTTTGTCGGCCTGATTCTCCAGGTCGCGGATCAGCAGCAGTCGCTTTCGGATCTCGTCTTCTGACAGGTCCTCCAACTGGCCGAGGAAACTCTTGAAGGTCAGGCTGGCGTCGGTCAGCAACTGGGCCTGTTGGTCCAGCAGAGTGAAAAATTTAGCTTCCTTGGGAAGAAGCAGGTCGAGCAGATTGAATCCCATGGACGGCACCTCGTCGGGGAGTCTAACACGATTCTAACAATCTTTGAACAATTGACTCACGAGCATAGTGGAGATTAGTGCCATCCACTGAGGAGGATCTCCATGAAGAAGACTGCAATGATTGTAATGGCACTGTTGCTGGCCGCCGGGGCGTTTGCCCAGGATTGGTCGTGGGCCAAGAAAGACGCCAACGGTTTCGTGACCGTCGACGTGACCAAGGTCAAGGGCGACGTGTTGACGTCAGGCTCGAGCACGGTGTTCCCCATGGCGCAGATTGCCATCGACCAGTTCAAGAGCGAAGGCTACAAGAGCCAGTTGTCGATCGACAACATCGGTTCGGGAGCCGGAATCAAGCGCTTTGCCAACGGTGAAGTCGACTTCGCCAACTCGTCGGCCAAGATCAACTCCGACCAGATCGCCTCGATTGACAAGACCAAGGTCAAGGGCAACTTGCTCGAGTTCAAGCTGGCCATTGACTCGCTGGTCATCCTGGTCAACAAGAACAACACGTTCCTGAAGAACCTCACCGAGGATCAGGTCAAAGCCGTGTTCTCGACCGCCACGCTTTGGAGCGACGTTGATCCTTCCTTCCCCAAGGAAAAAATCAACCGCATGATTCCCTCGACCGCCCACGGCACGTTCTTGTACTTCGCCGAGAAGTTCTTTGCCAAGAAGCCCGAACCGCTGACCGGGGCCTCGAACACCCAGCAGTTCCAGGACTACAACCAGCTGATCGCCAACATCGCCAAGGACAAGAACGCGATCGGCTGGATCGGCATGGACTACTTCGAGCAAGCCGACGGTACCAACTACGTCACGTTCAACGGAGTCGCTCCCAGCAAGACCACGGCGCTGGACGGCACCTACGGCTTGGCACGCTACCTGTACACGTACACCACCGACACCATCCTGCAGACCAAGCCCCAAACGGCGGCGTGGTTGGCGTTCTTCCTGAACAACTCACCGAAGTCCGCCCAGAAGGTGTTCTTCTACGCGCTTCCCAAGGATATTCTGGACGCTCAAAAGAAACTCCTGGCCGACACCCTCAAGGGCAAGTTCTAGGGGACGGATCGCTGTCGCGATCCTTACCCCTGACGGATCGCTGTCGCGATCCTTA
>JBAXAI010000050.1:0-24454 GCA_037142615.1 Spirochaetales bacterium
TGGCCTTTTTTATGGAGCGAGGGGCAGGCGCCCCTTTTCCCGTTCACCTTGTACGAAAAGGCGCAAGCAAGACCGCCTTCGTCCCCGTCTGCACGGGAAAGGTACTCCCCGCGTTGTTTTTCCAGCAGCAGGACCTCTTGGACTTCGGTCCTCTTCGGCATCGCCTGCGTGCTCGGGGACTTGTTCAGGATCGGCTGGCCAACCACTTCCGATATTCCTCCAGCGGCATGGGCTTGGCGTACAGCCAGCCTTGCCCGTAGGTGCACCCGGTTCGGTTCAAGTAGTCGGCCTGGGCCGAGGTCTCCACGCCCTCGGCCGTGATGTCGAGGTTGAGCGCACGTGCCATCGAGATGACGGCCTCGACGATGCGGTGCTTGGCCGTGGTGCCCGCCTTGGCGGTGTCTTCCAGCGGACGGATGAAACTCTGGTCGATCTTGAGGTTGTTCACCCGCAGCCGCGTCAGGTAGCTCAGGCTGGAATAGCCGGTGCCGAAGTCGTCGATGGCCAAGCGGTGGCCCCGGTTGCGTAGCCGTTCCAGAACGTCCTGGATGGTGGCGTCGTCGTCCATCAGCACGCCTTCGGTGATTTCGAACTCGATGTGACGAGCCTCCAGCCCGTGGGCAGCCAACTGCTCGTCGATGTAGCCCAAAAGGTGAGGGTCGGCCAGGTCAAGCGGCGACAGATTGATGGCGTGAACCAGAGCTTGGTCCAGCTGCGAAATCTCGTGAAAACTTTGCTGGAGCACCCAGTTGGTGATTTCGCGGATAGTTCCCGTCGCTTCGGCCAACGGAATGAACACATCGGGCCCCACCGCGCCCGTGCGCCCGCTGGTCCAGCGCAGCAGCACCTCGGCGCCCTGGCAGGTGTTCGTCCTCAGGTTGAGCTTCGGGTGATACACCAACGTGAACTCCTGGCGCGAAATGGCTTGCCGCAGTTCCTCGGCCAAGCGGTAGCGGTACTGGTCTTCCTCGGCGTGCTGGGGGTCGAAGAACATCACCTGACCCGGCGGTACGCCTTCCGCATGGCCCAACGTCGTCAGCAAATTGGCCAGCAGTTTCTGCTCGTTGTCGCCGTCCTGCGGATACCGGGTCACGGCCACTTCGCAGGGCAGGGTGACCGGCAAGCCTCCCACGTGGTAGGGCTGGGTCAGAAAATTGTGCAACAGGACTCCCAGTTGGGTCAGTTGGGCCGGGTCGGCTTCCCGCGTGGCGACCAGAAACATGGTGCCCGAGTAACGTCCCACCAGCGTTCCCGTAGGCACCTGCTTCAGCCGTCCGCCCATTTCGCGCATCACCTCATCGGCGCGCAGGCTGCCCTGGGTTGAGTTGACCTGCGTGAAGTTTTGGATCTTGAACGCAATCAAGCTGAGGTGCCCGTGGTGCAACCGGGCTTGGCGCAGGCTTTCGGCAAGGAACTCCTGGATGCGAACCCGGCTTGCCAGGCCGCTGACCGGATCAACGTAGGCCAGCCTCGCCAGGTTGCGCACCAGAAAATGCTGGTAGACCACAGCCGCGATTCCCAGGGCGGTGGCGATGAACAGCACCGTCAGGAACCGGTTCGACAGGTCAGGCGAGTTGAAGATCGACAACGGCGAAAAGTGGCCCAGCGGCAGGCGGATGAGCGTACCGATCAGCAGAATGAGAGGAATCAGCACCCCGCCCCTCAGTCCCAGCGCGAAAAAAATGACCGAATACCCCGAGACGATGTAGAGCGAACCCATGCCCCATTGTCCGCCGGCATCGACCACGAGCTGGATGGTGATGACCAATACCGCCAGCGAGTAGAAGAAGCGTGGCAACTTGAGCCGCCGTGTCACCCAAAAGGAGACCAAACCGGCCAACAGCAGGGCCGAGAACAACGCTTCGCCCACAACCGCGCCGTAGCTTCCCGCATTCCAGTCGATGGCCATGTTGAAGGGAACACCCATGGCGGCCACCGCAGCCACCACGTAGAGGGCGGCGACCATGACCTGCGATTGCAGGGGAATCGTATTGGGCTCGGACCTCACTTCAAACAAGAAAGCGAGAAGCCGGTTGCGGATGGTCTCGAGCACAGAGCTCACTTTCGTTGGGTCCCTCAACGCCATTCTCGGTCCCGCTATCCGGAATGTCAAACCTCGCCATCCGGTGAGGGGGTTTTGACTTTTGGCCGAGTTCTTCTTACTTTTTTGCTCAGGTAGGACACCATGAAAGATTACCGCGTCGCCGACCGCCACGGCCCCGTGCTCGCCCTCGAAGGCCAGATTCTGTTTCCGCTCGCCACTGTGGTGCTGCGCATCCGCAAAGACGGCGCCGAACGTCTGCTGCACGCCGCAACCGCCAACAACAGTCTCGTGGTCGTCCTGCAAAAAAAGCCCGACGGAGAGTTTCACCGAACGGGCACGCTCGCCGAAATCGAGTCCTCGCGAGCCAGCGGCTCGGGCTTCGACGTCACCGTGAGGGGTCTGGCCAAGATCTTGGTTGAGAACCTGCGCGACGAGGGCCCCTTGCCCACCGCCTCGTACGACTTTGACGACGAAGAGGCCGACCTCGACGAAGCCACCGGCCAGGTGCTGCTGGCCAACATCAAGTCCATCTCGGCCGAGATTCTGGGCATGATCGAGGGCGGCGAAAACATGCAGAAGATGCTCGACGCGTTCGACGACCCGGCCCGCATGATGGCGTTCTGCCTGCAGAACATGCCGCTCCCGGCCGCCGAAAAACAGCTCTACCTCGAGATTGGCAGCCTCAAGGCGCGGGGTCTCAAAATTCTCGACCTTTTGAGCAAACAAAAGGAGAGTCTGCGCATCCAGATCGAAATGAACTCCAAAATTACCGACCAGGCCGGCAAGACCCACCGCGAGAATATCCTCCGCGAGCAGCTCAAGAGCATCAAAGAGGAACTCGGTGAGGGCAAGGCCGGCTCGGGGGCCGCCAAAGACTACCGCGAGAAGATCGGCAACGCCGGAATGCCGGCCAAGGTGAAGGAAGCCGCGCTCGAGGAACTCGACAAACTCGACGGCATGGGCGGCAGCAACCCCGAGGCCAACGTGGTGCGCAACTACCTCGACCTGCTGCTCAGTCTGCCTTGGGCTGACCCCGTGAACGAGTCCATTGACCTGACCCAGGCTCGGGCTGTGCTCGACGCCGACCACTACGGCTTGGGCAAGGTCAAAGACCTCATCATCCAGCACTTGGCCGTGATGAAGCTGAAAAAAGACAAGCGCGGAACGGTACTGCTGCTGGTGGGACCCCCGGGAGTCGGCAAGACCAGTCTGGGCCAGTCCATCGCCCGCGCCATGGGGCGCGAGTTCGTGCGCGCCAGCTTGGGCGGTGTGCGCGACGACGCTGAAATCCGCGGTCACCGGCGCACCTACCTGGGGGCTCTCCCCGGGCGTATTTTGCAGTCCATGAAGAAGCTCAAGGCCCGCAATCCGGTCTTCTTGCTCGACGAGGTCGACAAAATGGTGAAGGGCTGGAATGGCGACCCGGCCAGCGCGCTGCTCGAAGTGCTCGACCCTGAACAGAACGATACCTTTCAGGACCACTACCTCGACTTGCCGTATAACTTGGCCGACGTGTTCTTCATTGCCACGGCCAACAGCACCGAGGGCATTCCGCAGCCACTGCTCGACCGCATGGAAGTCATTACGCTGTCGGGCTATACCGAGACCGAGAAGTTCCACATCGCCAAGGGCTACCTCGTGCCCAAGCAGCTCGAACTGCACGGCCTGACAGGAAAATTGGTTGTGGAAGACGCGGCCCTGCAAGAACTGGCCGGCAGTTGGACCCGCGAGGCTGGGGTTCGCGACCTGCAGCGCAAAATCATGATGCTCTGCCGGGTCAACGCCGAAAAAGTTGTCAACGCGGCGGCCGACGAACTTCCTGTGGTGGTGCGCCCTGAGGCTCTCGAGGCGCTGATGGGCAACAAACCCTTCCACCACGAGGTCGCCGAGAGCGCCCAGCCGCCGGGGGTTGCCACCGGCCTCGCCTGGACTCCCGTTGGTGGCGACATTCTGTTCATCGAAGCGGTGGCCATGCCGGGCTCGGGTCAGCTCATCCTGACCGGTCAACTGGGCGATGTGATGAAGGAAAGTGCCCGCATCGCGCTGAGCTTGGTACGCAGCCAGTTGGGCGTGCTCGCCTCGGCGTGGGACTTCAAAGCCACCGACCTGCACATCCACGTTCCCTCGGGCAGCATTCCCAAGGACGGTCCGTCGGCGGGCACCGCCCTGTTCACCACCATCGCCAGCCTGGTGCTCGGTCGCAGCGTCGACAGCCAACTCGCCATGACCGGCGAAGTGACCCTTCGGGGTGCGGTCACGCCGGTGGGCGGCATCAAGGAGAAGCTCATCGCGGCGCACCGGGCCGGTATCAAGCGCATCCTGTTGCCGAAGTTCAACGAACGCGATCTGAAGGACCTTCCTGCCGAGGTACGGGCCGAGCTCGACATCACGTTGGTCGAAAAGGTGAGCGAGGTGCTCAAGCTGGTGTTCGGCATCGCGGGGGCTGATCTGACGGGGGTTGTGCCACCGTCACCGGTGACGCTGCCTCAGGGTCTGGCCTGAGCCGCCGGGTCGTTTCGGTCCGGGTGGCGTTCCCCTTGGGAGCGTGCTAGACTGGACGGATGAGTCCTTCCAGCGCCGCAACCCTGCGTACCGATGCCCTGGCGATTTTCCAGGCCGCCCTTGACCGTGTCGAGCCTCGCCAACTCGTCAGTCAGCTCCTGAGTCTCGAAACGCGCGACGGGCAAGAGATGCTGGTGGTGCGCACCGAGCACCGGGAGCACTACTACCCGCTGGCGCGCTACCACACGTTGCTGGTCACCGGTTATGGAAAGGCCAGTCCGGCCATGGCCCAGGGGCTGGTCGATCTTTTGGGCGACCGCATTCAGGGGGGGCTCGTTGTCACCAAAACCGGGCATTCCCGCCCGCTGGGCAACATCCGCGTGCTTGAGGCCTCGCACCCGGTGCCCGATGCCTCGAGCGAGCACGCGGCCCTCGAACTGATGGCCTTTGCCGAGGCCCAGACGGCAGGCACCTTGGTGCTCAATTGCGTCTCGGGCGGGGGGTCGGCCTTGTTGTGTGCCCCCGCTTTCGGCCTCACCTTGGCCGACAAACGGCTCGTGAATCAGCTGCTCCTGGCCTCGGGGGCTCCCATTACCGCCGTGAACACCGTCCGCAAGCACTTGTCGTTGGTCAAGGGCGGTCGCTTGGCCGCGTCGTTCTACCCGGCCACGGTGGTCAATCTGGTGCTTTCCGACGTGATGGGCGACGAAATGGCCACGGTCGGCTCGGGGCCCACCGTGCATGATCCGACGACCTGGGCCGAAGCCCGCACCATCGTCCGCCGGTACCGGCTCGAAAGCAAAGTGCCACGCAAAGTGCTCGAGGTGCTCGACGCCGGTGAGGCTGTCCGCTTGCCTGAGACCCCCAAGTCGGCCCACCCGGCCTTCACTCTGTGTGACAATGTGCTGGCGGGGAGCAACGGCATGGCCCTGGCCGCCGCTGAAGCCCAAGCCAAGGCTCTGGGTTACGACACGACCATCCTGTCGACCGACCTCGACGGCGAGGCACGCGACGCGGCTCTGGTGTTCGCGCGGTGCGTCATCGAGCGCAAACCCGGCCGCCGCGCCTATTTGGCGGGGGGTGAAACCACCGTGACAGTCACCGGCACCGGCAAAGGCGGGCGCAACCAGGAAATGGCTGTGGGTTTCGCCAAGCTCTTGGGAAGCGTGAGCCTGGGACTCGGCGATGGAGTCTTTTTGTCGGGAGCCACCGATGGCGGCGATGGTCCCACCGATGCGGCCGGAGGCTTGGTCGATCAGGCCGTGCTGACCGCGCTCGGTCCTTTGGCCGAAGAGGCCCTGGACGATAACGACTGCTACCACGCGCTCGAAGAGGCGGGAGGCCTGCTCAAGACGGGTCCCACCGGCACCAACGTCTGCGACATCCAGATCCTGCTGCTAGGCTGACCGCAGTAGCCGCGCGTCAGGCCCCTCTGAACCCCTTCCCGATGATTTCGCTGGTGGTCGTGATCGTGATGAACGCCTTGGGGTCGATCTCCTTTACTTTGGCACGGATCCCGAAGGCCTGCCGGCGGCCCACCACCGAGTGGATGACCTTCCATTCGGTGCCGCTGTAGGCCCCGACGGCGGGGTAGATGGTCGCGCCGCGTCCCAGGTCCTTCAGGATGTAGTCCAAAATAGGCTGAGGCGTCGCCGAGATAATCTCCAGCTTCTTGTGAACGTTGAGGCTTTCGATCACCAGGTCGATGATGAATGCCTTGAGCACCAACCCCAGCACCGAGTACATGCCGGTTTTGGCCCCGAACACCAACAGCGACGAGGCCGCGATCACAAAATCGCTGATCAGCAGCGCTTGCCCTGTGTTGATATGCGTCTTCGTATTGAGGATTTTGGCCACAATGTCGGTGCCGCCCGTCGAGGCCCCGAGGTTGAACACCAGGCCCGAGCCGACGGCCGGAAGCGAAATGGCGAAGATCAGCTCAAGCAGCGCGTCGTTGGTCAGCGGAGCCGGGATATGCCACAGGGCGTCGAGCAGCCACACCATGCCCGAAAGCGCGAAGCTCGCGTAAATGGTTTTCCAGCCGAAACCGAACCCCAGGAAGGCGAAGCCCAGACCCACGAGCAACAGGTTCAGGCCTGTCATCACCGGCCCGACCTCGAACCCGGGGAACAACTGCGCCGCGAGAATGGAAAGGCCGCTGACACCCCCCGTTACAAAATGGTTGGGGATCTTGAACAGATAAATGCCCAGTGCCACGAGGAATAGACCGGCATTGAGCAGAACGAAGTCGATAAAGGGGTTTTTCCGAGCCATTGCGCAGTCTACCGTGGACGTCACGAGCTCGGGAACCCTACAATAGAACAGGAGGTTGTCATGCTCATCCGAGAACTGCTGACCGAGGGCGATTTGACGCGGGCCTTCCCCGTGGTGAAGGAACTCAGGCCGCTTCTCACGCTCGGGGTGTTGTTGTCGGCGTTTCCTGTGCAGCGGGCCGAGGGTTACCGTCTGTTCGCCGCCGAAGCGGGCGGCGAAGTGACCGCCGTGATCGGCTGGCGTGTCCAAACCTACCTTCACTCGGGCAAAACCCTGTACGTGGATGACCTTGTCACCGCGACGGCTCATCGCGGCAAAGGCTATGCGCGAGCCCTTCTCGACCACGCCGAGGCCGCCGCGCGCGAGGCCGGTTGCCGCAGTTTCAGCCTCGACTCGGGGCATCAGCGCTTTGACGCCCACCGCGTGTATCTCAATTCCGGGTTGAGAATCGTCAGCCACCATTTCGCAAAAGACCTGGAGGGAACGCCATGAAAGAAAAATCTGTTCTGACGAAGGTAGAGTACGAAGACGAGCTCGAACGCTTGACCGTCGAACTGGTCAAGCTTCAGGAGTGGGTGAAGCACGAGGGCCTTCGTGTTGTCGTGCTGTTTGAAGGGCGCGACGCGGCCGGCAAGGGCGGCGTCATCAAAGCCATCACCGAGGGGCTCAACCCCCGGCAAGCCCGTATCGCCGCGTTGGGCGTTCCCACCGAGCGCGAGAAGACCCAGTGGTTCTTCCAGCGCTACGTGGCCCACCTGCCCGCCGCCGGCGAAATCGTGTTGTTCGACCGCTCGTGGTACAACCGCGCCGGTGTCGAACGGGTCATGGGCTTCTGCACCGAAGCCGAATACGAAGAGTTCCGTCAGTCGGCCCCCGAGTTCGAAAAGATGCTCCAGCGAAGTGGCATCATCCTGATCAAGTACTGGTTCTCGGTCAGCGACGACGTCGAGGAACAACGGTTCAAGGACCGCCTGAAAAACCCCGCCAAACGTTGGAAGCTCAGCCCGATGGACATGACGGCCCGCACCAAGTGGGTCGATTATTCCAAGGCCAAAGACGCGATGTTTGCCTTCAGCGACACCAAGCACAGCCCGTGGTACGTGGTCGATGCCGACGACAAGCGGGCTGCCCGGCTCAACACGATTGTGCACCTGCTCGGTCAGATCACCTACGAAGACCTGACTCCACCTGAAATTACCATTCCAGAGCGCCAAAAGGTGAAGGGCTACAAGCGGCCCCCCATCGACAAGCAGAACTGGATCCCGCGCGTGTACCCGGTCAAAAAGTAGACCTCGGCGTGCCAACCGCCTCTGGGAACTCACCTCGGGTCGTTTTGTTCGGTGCCTCGGGGACCATGGGGACCCAAGTGGTGCAGGCCCTGCTGGCGAGGCCCGGCGGGGTCAACCTGACGGTGTTGGTCCTGCCCCGGGAACGTCAGCGGCCGTCAGTTCGGCGACTGCGGCGCTGGGCCCAGCAGGGCCAGCTTACGCTTTTGTGGGGTGACGCGACGAAAGCCGAAGACGTTGCCTTGGCCGTCCGAGGCGCCGAGGTGGTGTTCAACACGATGGCCTGCATTTCGCCTGCGGCCGACTACTATCCCGACGTTGCCCGTCAGGTGAATGTCGATGCCGTCGCCAACGTCCTGCGGGCGATTCACGGCGAGCCCGAAGGGGCCTCCCGCATCCGCTACGTGCATACGGGAACCGTCGCCGCGACCGGGAACCGCCCCCCGGGTCTGCACTGGGGCCGGGTCGGTGATCCGCTCAAGCCTTCGGTGTTCGACACCTACGCCCTGACCAAAATCGCCGGCGAGCGGCTGGTCCTCGAAGCCGGGCTCAGGCACTGGGCGGTGTTGCGCATGAGCTTTATCATGCCGACGACGTTTGCCGCCCAGCAGGCCCTGAACGACGCCATCGCCTTCCACATGCCGCTCGACACCGCCATGGAGAACCTCTCCGACCGCGACGCTGGCTTTGGCATGGCGTCGGTGCTCGACCTCCCCCCAGACACCGACTTTTGGGGACGGGTTTACAACATGGGCGGCGGCCCAGGCATGCGTTGCAGCGCGAGGGAGTTTCTGGACTCGAACTACCGGCTCCTGGGGCTCGACCCGGCGGCCTGCTACGACCCGGCGTGGTACGCCGAGCGCAACTTTCACTTGCAGTTTTACACGGACAGCGCCGAGCTCAACGGCTACCTTCACCATTGGCGCGACACGCTGGTCACCTACCAGCAGGCGCTTGCCGACACGCTGCCTGTGGCGCTCAAACTCGTCGGCTGGCTGGCACGCCGGGTAGCGCTCATCCGCCGGGCTGTCGGGGGCACCGTGTGGGCCCAAAACGCCAAGCTGGCCCGCACGCACCGCAACAGCCCGTTGTTCTGGAGGCTCAGCGGCAACTCCAAGCGCCTGGCCGCCTTCTTCTTTCCCGAAGGCTGGGTCAAAAAGGGGGTTCCCGACCTGCTGATTCCGACCCCGCGCCTGAACCACGGCCATGACGAAACCAAGCCGCTTCATTCGGCTGACCTTCAGGCGGCCGCTGCGTTTCGGGGAGGGCGCTGCGACCTGCAAACTTGGTCGGGCGACGCTGACGAACCTGTCACTTGGGAATGTGCCCACGGCCATCGGTTTGCAGCCCGGGTGTACACCGTGCTTGGAGCAGGGCACTGGTGCCCGACCTGTCAATCCACTTGGAACGGCGACGCGCAGGCCCGCGAGAATCCTTTCTTCGCGCAGGTTTGGTACGCTGACCACGGCGACGAGAACAACGAGTATCCAGCCGACTGCGGCGACGACATCAGGGGCGCAGACCGGCCCACTCGGAAATCGCCCTCAGGAAGATAGTCCCATACGCCTCGAGCTTCGCTTCGCCGACCCCGTGGACCGCACGGAACTCGACGCTGGTGCGGGGTGCTTTGGCGGCCATGTCCTTGAGGGTCTTGTCGCTGAAGATCACATAGGCCGGAACGTCGTTTTCGTCGGCCAGCCGTTTACGTACCACCTTGAGCGCCTCGAACAGGTCGGGGTCACCCTCAGTCGCTGATAGGGCCTTGGGTTGCGGCGCTGCTGCCTTCTTCTCTTCTGGGCTTCGGTATTTCACCAGCGCCACCGTCTTTTCGCCCTTGAGAACCGGGTGTGACAGTGAAGTGGTTTGCAGCGTCATGCCCCTGTCGAACGCCACCGCCAGGTACCCGGCGTTGATGAGCTGGCTGCCGTACTCCATCCATTCCTCGAACCGCAGTTCTTTGCCGGCTCCAAAAGTTTTGAGGTCGTGCCAGCCGGGTTCCACCACTTCCTGCGCGTGGCTGCCCCTGAGGATGAGCGTGCACTGGCGAAGGGTCGAACGACCGCCGGTACGCACCACGGCTGACAGCAGCTTTTGCGCCGTCACGGTGCCGTCAAAGGTCTCGGGCGGGTTTTCGCACACATCGCAGTGACCACAGTCGGCCTCGGGGCTCTCGCCAAAGTAGCTCAGCAAGATGCGTCGGCGGCACTGGAAGGCCTCGGCGTACTGCTTCATCCGTTCCAGCTTGGCCCCCAGCAGCGCACGGCGGTCGGGGTTGGCGTCGTCCATGAACTTCAGTTGCTGGGCAACATCGCCGTAGCTGTAAAACAGAAGCGTGTCGGCGGGCAACCCGTCCCGGCCGGCGCGGCCAATTTCCTGATAAAAGCCCTCCAGGTTCTTGGGCAGATTGTAGTGAATCACCCAGCGCACGTTGCTCTTGTCGATGCCCATGCCGAAGGCCACGGTCGCGCACACGATGTCCAGGTCGTCCTTCAAGAACGCTTCCTGCACCGCCGAGCGGTCCTCGGTGGCCATTCCGGCGTGGTAGGCCCGGGCTCGGTGGCCCTTTTTGCACAGCTTTTCGGCCAGTTCCTCCGTGCCGGCGCGGCTGAGGCAGTACACGATGCCCGCTTGGCCCGGCCTGCGTGCCAAAAAGTCCAGAATCCGCTCCAGACGCTTGAGCCCGGGCAACACCGCGAGGTGCAGGTTGGGGCGGTCAAAGCTCGACTGGAAGACCGCCTCTTCGTCGATGGCGAGCTGGGCCAGGATGTCGCGCCGGATGGCCGGGTCGGCGGTAGCGGTGAGGGCGACCAACGGCACACCGGGGAGCAGCGCCCTCAGTTGACCCAGCTTGGTGTATTCCGGCCGGAAGTCATGGCCCCAGAAAGAGATACAGTGCGCCTCGTCGACAGCGACCAGTCCGACCTTCCAACTCGCCAGCCGGGCGCCGGTATTGCCCGAAAACAACCGCTCGGGGCTGACGTACAGCAGCTTAAGTTCCCTGGCCTCGATGCGCGCCGTCACCCTTTGGGCCTCCGCAGCGTTCTGAGTGCTGTTCAGAAAGTCAGCCGCCACGCCGTTGGCCTTGAGCGCCTCGACCTGGTCTTTCATCAGCGCCACCAGCGGCGAGATCACCAGCGTCAGGCCTTCGCGGCACAGTGCTGGCACCTGGAAGCACAGCGACTTGCCTCCGCCAGTGGGCATCAGCACGAGGGCGTCGCGCCCGGCAAGCACCTGTTCGATCACCTTGTCTTGCAAGGGGTGAAAACGCTCGTAGCCGAACACGTCCTTCAGGACGGTGAGCGGCGAGGGGAGGGCAGAAGGCATCATGGGGCTCATCATAGTCCAAAAGGGCCCGCCGCCTCTCCTGCTTGAGCGTAACCATGGTAAAATGAGGTATGCAAACCGAAATCCTTCAGCCTGCCGACCTACTCGATGCCCAGGGCCGCCTCACCACCTGCGGTTGGAGCCGGCAGCCTCTGTTGAACTACCGCCGCGATGCCGTCAAGGCGCCCAAGTTCCGGCTCAAAGAATGGGACTACTACTATGTGCACGCAGGCGAGGTCGGGCTGTCGGTCACGGTGGCCGACAACGGCTACTTGGGCTTTGTCTCGGTCACGTTTTTCGACTTCGCCGTTCCCTGCGAGGTCACCAAGGCCGTGATGGTACCGTTCCCGCTCGGGAAGTTCGGCATGCCTGCCAGTTCGGGCTCCGGCGACGTGGTCTTTCGCAACAAGAGCCTGACGCTCGAGTTTCGTCGCACCGAGGGCGGACGCACGCTCACCATCGACTGCGACGACTTCGCTGCCGGGCAGGCTCTGCATGGCGTAGTCCACCTCAGCCAACCCCCTGGTCTGGAGTCCCTCACCATTGCCACCCCCTTCGCCGGGGCGCCGCTGAGCTTTTACTACAACCAAAAGGTCAACTGCCAGCCGGCTCAGGGCGAGCTCAGTTTTGGCAAGCGGAAGCTGGTATTCGACCCAGCCACCTGCTTCGGCGTCCTCGATTGGGGGCGCGGCGTCTGGACCTACCAGAACACGTGGTATTGGGGCTCGGCCAGCGGCCTGGTTCTGGGTCAGCCGTTCGGCTTCAACCTGGGGTATGGCTTTGGCGACACGGCGGCCGCCAGCGAAAACGTGGTCTACTGGAAAGGCCGTGCCAACAAGCTCGACCAGGTGACGTTCCACCTTCCCGAAGACTCCTATCTCAAGCCGTGGAAGTTCACCTCCAACGACGGTCGGCTCGAACTGGACTTCGTCCCTGTGCTCGACCGGGCTTCCGACACCAACGTGCTACTCATCCGAAGCAACCAGCACCAGGTCTTCGGCAGGTTTACCGGGACCGTGGTGATGGATGACGGTTCAAGTCTGGCGGTCAAAGACCTCTTTGGCTTCGCCGAAAAGGTCTACAACCGCTGGTGAAATGGGGTCAGGCTACCAGCGGGGGCCGTTGCCCATCATTCCCCCGCCCTGGTTGGTCTGACCACGGCCATTCTTGTCGGCACGGCCACCCATCCCCTGGCGATTGTTCCCCGTGTTGGCTGTCAGGTCCACTTCCTTGCCGTTCACGGTGATCTTGTAGGCATGGAACACGGGCTGAACCTTGGTGTCGGCCTTCACCGTGGTCGCGGTCCCTTCAATGGTGATCGTGTCGCCGCTCTTGGCATCTACCAGGGGGTTTGACCAGCGGGGCAACATCAGCAGGTACTCAACGCCATCGGCCTTGAACACGGGGTCAAGTTTTTGTCCCAGAATAAGTTGTCCTGTCGATTTCTTGTACTCGGTTGTCACGGTGTTGCCGATTTTCCAGTCGATGCCAGCGGCCGGGCCTCCGCCGTAGCCTTGCATGGGCTGGGCCGAAAGGCCTGCCGTCAAAATGGTGGCTCCCAAAAGAGCCAGGGTGATCGTCTTGGCGATCTTCTTCATGATGTATCCTCCGTATCCGCACTTTGTTGGCGGGTATACAGAGCTAATGCAACTGCCGTGCCAAAAAAAAACGCCCCTCGGGCGCCTCCAAGGGGCCCAACGGACGTGGAAGCGGGAAGTTTTTTCATCCGGCTCAACATTTGGGAAGGCTTTTCTCAGCTGGGGGTCACGGGGCAATCGCCCAGACTTCCATCTCCTTTTCCTTTCCCTTGAAGCGTACCCTTCCCAGCGGTGTGCACTTGCCTGCGGTTTCGGTCGTCAGCCGTTCCAGTACCGGCCGTGAGATCAAGAAGGCCTTTCCTGCTTGCTTGCAGGCCGACTCGAGCCGCGAGGCCGTATTGACGGTGTCGCCCACCACGGTGTAGTTGCGCCGGGTTTCGCTCCCGATATCGCCAAAAATCACAGGACCAAAATGCAGCCCGATGCCCAGTCCGTCGGGCACCGGCAGGCCCTTGACCTCAAACTCGGCCCGCAGCTGCGGCCAAAGTCTCAACATTTCCTGACCGCAATCGACAGCTGCCTGACAGGCCCCTGGTTCGTTTTTCAGGCCGAAGAGCACCATCACCGCGTCGCCAATGAACTTGTCGACGACACCCCCATGCCGCTCCACGACGCGGGTCCAAGCGCTGAAGTACAGGTTGAGCATCTCGGTGACGGCCTGGGGTTCGGCTTTCTCACTGCTGGCGGTGAAGTTGCGCAGGTCCGAAAACAGCACCCCGATTTCCAGGTGTCGCGACTGGGTTCCCCGCCCCGCCAGAATTTCGTCGCGGATGTCGCGGTCGACGTACTGCCCGAACAGCAGGTTGATCCGTTCCTTCAGGCGCAACACATCGGTGCGTCCCAACGCCAGGCTGAAGGCCAGAAGCATACCCCCCACCACGACGTAAACGTGGGTCGGATCCTCAAGGAAGCTAGGCAGGTGGTTGAAGATCCTCGCTACCGTCAGTTCCGACTTGTCGACCACCGAGTTTTGGGTGTCAAAATAGAAGTACAGAAGAAAAAACAACAGAACATTTACAAAGGTCAGCGCGAACTCCAGCACAGCCTTGGCGTTGGTCCGTTTGGTTTTGAGAATGACCGCTTGCAGGCCACCCGTCAGAAGCGAGAACACCCAAAAACCCGCGTGGGCTGAGTTCAGCAGAAACTCACTCCCGTCCAGCGTTTCCAAAAAGGTATAGAACAGCGGCGCGATGAGCGACCCCGCCAAACGTACCCAAGGCCGGTCGCCCCAAACCACGAGCACCGCCGTCTGCAGCAGCAGGATTCCCAGGAGCGAGGTATGCCCCACGTCTGAGAACAGCCCCCAGCCTGAAATGCTGAACTGGATGAGCAGATAAAAGAGCGCAAATTGACCCGACTGAAGCAGCAATTCGCGCGCAAGCCGCTGGAGGAAGCCCAGCGTGGACCGGAGTGGTGTCATCCCCCTATCTTACCTCAGAGGGGAACCGAGTTCCAGCCGGAGCAACGGTCAGAAAAATAAACAATTTCTACGAAGATGTAGGAATACTCCTGGAAGGATACCCATAGGAATGATCCAAACTATATTGACAATTCATTCAAACCGGTTCAGCATATCTCCTACTATTATTCCCCAGGAGGAAGCAAGAAGTGAAGAAATTTTCGATTCTCGCTCTCATGGTTCTCGTCGTGACCGGACTCTCCTTCGCTCAGGTGAAGGGACCGATCGTTGACAAGATCCTGTTTGACGGCAAGACCCAGGAAGACATCGGTCTCAAGGACGTGGCTTCGGGCAAAGGCGACCTTTGGAACTACGGAACCTCTGGTTCCGCGTTCAAGGCTCTTCCCGACGACATCAAGGCCCAACTTGACGTTTACAACGTCACGGGCGTCAGTTACCTGTCGATCTACCTGAACCCCTATCCGAACAAGGCACCCTACCTTACCGACGCCGCCACCGACGTCGCCAAGAAGGTGCAGTTCAACCCCTTCGCAATCCGCGAAGTGCGCTACGCCATGAACTTCCTGATGAACCGCAAGAAGATCATCGACGAAATCATGGTGGGCTCGGGCCTTCCCATGTACACGGCCGTCACCCCGACGCAGCCCAACTCGTCGAAGTATGACCTCATCGCCGCCAAGCAGGGCTTCACGCCGGCTGGCAACGAGAAGAAGGCCATTGCCGACATCACCGACGCCATCACCAAGGCTTCCAAGCTTCCCGAACTCGCTGGCAAGCTGACCTTCGACGGCAAGTTCTGGAACTTCAACGGCGAGCCCGTCACCGTCAACTTCCTTATCCGTGTTGACGATCCCAACGTGCGTCTCCCCGAAGGCCGCTACCTTGCCGACCAAATTGAAAAGGCTGGTATCAAGGTCACCCGCACCGAACAGAACCGCACCGCGCTTCGCGTCCTTTGGGGCAACTCCGATCCCAAGACCTACCAGTGGAACCTCTACACCGAAGGTTGGGGTGGTGGTCAGACCTATGCGTTCTGGGAAACCTCTATTGCCCAGATGTACGCCCCTTGGTACGCCAACATGCCTGGTACCGGTAAGGGCGGCTTCTGGAACTACGAAAACGCCGACCTTGACAAGCTGACCGGCGACGCCGTCAACGGCCGCGTCAAGGATACCGCCGACTACTACGACAAGCTTGCCAAGTCGGTCGACATCGGTCTCAAAGAAGCCGTGCGCGTGTTCGTGGCCGCTCAGACCACCTACTACGCCGCCAGCAAGGACCGCATGAACAGCCGCATGATCTACGGCCTGGGCGATGGTATCAACAAGTTCTCTTACTACACCGCCGACGTCAAACCCGAAACCTCGGGTGCCGACAAGGGCCTCAAGGTTCTCCGCTCGTCGGGCTTCTCGTCGCAGGGCAACCTGTTCATGTCGTCGTGGGACCCGCTCGGACCCAACGGCTTCAGCGACATCTATTCGGCCGCCATCATCAAGGAAGCTTCCGACATGGAAATGGAAGCCAACCCTGTGACCGGCATCCCGATGGAATTGCGCGCCACCTACAAGGGCCTCGACACCAAGCTCGCCGCTGACGGCGTGTCCGGTGCCATCAAGGTCCCCGCTACCGCCGTGCTTTGGAACGCCAAGACCCAGAAGTGGGAAAGCGGTCTGAACTACGTCGACGTGAAGAAGGACGGCTCGGAGTTTGACTACGTCGCCGCTCCCAACAACACCGCGATTTCCACCGCGACCTTCACCTTCAAGTTCGGTGCTTGGCACCACGGCCGCGCTGTCGACATCAACGACTACCGCTACGCCCTGTCCATTCCCTACGACCTGTCGAACAAGGCCACCGGTAAGGTGTACGAAGAAGAGTACGCCGGTGCTGTGAATCCCAACTTGCCCCGCAACAAGGGCGTCGTGTTCAACGCGGACAACACCATCACCGCCTACGGTGACGTGAACTACCCGATGGACAAGGCTTCGCTTGCCGCCCTGTTGGTTCCTTCGCTCATGGTTCAGGGCTCCAACTACGGCTCCATCGTTCCCTGGGAAATCCTGGAAGCGATCAAGGGCGTCGTGGCTGAAGGCAATGCTTCCGGCACCGCTTACTC
Source organism: Spirochaetales bacterium (assembly GCA_037142615.1). Classification (GTDB taxonomy): domain Bacteria; phylum Spirochaetota; class Spirochaetia; order JABEVK01; family JABEVK01; genus JAIFLN01. The sequence continues at coordinate 16,565 of JBAXAI010000050.1, forward strand.
CTACAACTCGGACGAAAAGTTCGTGGAAATGGACCTGCTGAGCCAGAAGACCGCCGGCGACCTTCGCGCCAAGCTGGTCGAGTACGCCGCTGCCAAGCGTGTGCCCGCCGCTCTCGTGGGCTTCGTCAAGCCTGAAACCGCTGCTGCCAACTACAACTTGGCCATCAAGTTTATCGACGCCCATGGCCACGCGTACATCTCGAACGGCGGCTTCATGCTCGACAAGTACGATCCCAAGAGCTTCAACGGTCAGCTGGTCGCCTTCCGTGACAAGGCATACCCGTACGAAAAGGGCTACTTCGCCACGGCTTTGGCCACGAAGTTCTCCCGCATCGACAGCATCAAGGTGGACTCGTACAAGAAGGGCACCGACCTCAAGGTCACTGCGACCCTGAGTGAAGTGGTGTTCCCCGCCAACAGCGCCAAGGCCATGGGCACCGGTAAGGTGAACGTGACCGTGATCGCTGACAAGGAATACACCTTTGCCGCCAAGATGAGCAAAGCCGGTACCTTCGTGGCTACCGTTCCTGCCAAGACTCTTGATGCGCTCAAGGCCGGTAGTTATACTGTCGTGGTTGATTCGGCCCTGGCCAGCGAAAGCCCCACGGTGGAAACGACCAACGTCCTGATTTTCTAAGCCTTACTCCACAGAATCTCTCGAGAGTCCGTCCCGCTTCGGCGGGCGGACTCTCTTGTTTTCGCCATTAGGAATTGCCCATGTACAGCAAATTTGTCCTGAAACGGATGATGTACGGAATCATGATGTACATCCTCATGATTCTGACCTTTTCCATCCTGTTCAACAACGTCGCCGAGCAGACGCTTCATGACCAGATTGAAGAACAGATTACCCAGGAAATCCGCGCCTACAAGAACATGAACAAGGAGCAACTCGTCTCGATCGCCGACGAGAAGAGGGCTCAGAAGAACCAGAAATACCATCTGGATCAACCCATTGTGTTCCGGATTTTCTACCGCACCCTGGATACTCTGATGTTCAATTATGGCAACGCCACCGTGCTCAAGGCCGCCAATGGGGACAAAGAAGTCCTCAACATCGAACTCTCCTACCTGCCCAACACCCTGATTCTGTTCTCCACACAGGTGATCCTCACCATCATCATTGGGATTCCCATGGGGTTGTGGGCCGCCCGCAAGCCCAACGGCTTCCTCGACCGGACCACTTCGTCGCTTTCGATGATCACCAACGGCTTGCCAGCCTGGTGGTTGGGTCTCATCATGATCATGGCCTTCGCCTACGGCCCGTTGGGAATTTTCCCTTCCGGCGGCATCCACATCAACCCGGCTCCTGAAGGGTGGGACGGCTTCGTCGACTACCTTTGGCACCTGGCCCTGCCGCTGATCACCTTGGTGTTGCTGAGCATTTGGGGCACCGCCTATCTCGTACGAAACATCGTCCTGGGCAATCTCCAGGAAGACTTTGTCATGGCCGCCCGCGCCCGCGGCATTCCGGAACGCGTGGTGCTTCTGGGTCACACGCTGCGAACTTCGATGCCGGCCATCCTGACCATTGTGATTCTGGGGCTCTTTGCCTCCATCTCGGGCAACATCGTCTTCGAGATCATTTTCGGCTGGCCGGGCCTCGGCAAGCTGTACTGGGTCGCCATCCAGGCCAACGACATTCCCGTGCTCATGGGGACGCTGGCGATTTCCACGCTGATTAACATTCTGGGTTTCATCATCCTCGACATCATCTACGGGTGGCTGGATCCGCGCATCAAGGTCGGGGGCAAAGCATGAACATCCGCGAAACGCTGTCTGGCTTGGGTGAGTTCTGGGACGAGTTCCGCAAGAGTGTTCTGGGGTTGGTCGGACTCACCATTCTCATACTCTTCGTGCTGGTGGGGTCCTTCGGGCAATACCTGATTCCCTTCCCTGGTGCAACCGAGAACTGGCGCAACATCGATTTTTGGCAGGACAACCCTCAGGCGGCTCCGCCAGTGTGGACGAACTTGCCGTGGGGTTCGCAGGCCGCCTCTTCCGACTACTTGATCGAGTCAAGAACGGAGATCACCGACCTCGATAACGGGGTCAAACAGCAGACTTGGACCATTCCGTACCATTTCACTGCCGACCAGGCGCCGCGCGACGTCATTTTTGCCTTCGACGGCATCGGACAGGTTCCGGTCATTCTCACCGTCACGCGCCCCGACGGAAAGGTCGTCGAAGTCTCACGGGAACAACTGGATCTCGTGGAACAGCAGCTCACGCGGTTCTCGGTCACCAACAGCGGCGCCCAGAACGTCATTGAGTTCGTGCGCTCTCAGGACGAGGAACTGGCGTCGTCGATGCAGGCTGACATCGTCAAGCCGACCCGGATGCTGTTCTCGAAGATCGAAAAGACGATGGAGAACCTTCCGGTCACTCTCAAGGGCGACTACGTGTTTACGGTCACGGCACTGTACCTGAACGAGCAAGCGAAACTCGAAAGCCCGACGGTCCGCATTTCGGGCTTCGTCTCGGGTCTCTTGGGCACCGACATTTCCAAGCGAGACATCTTCACGGGCATCGTCATCGGTATCCGCTGGGCACTCATCATCGGCCTGCTCACGTCGCTGATCACGGTTCTCATCGGGGTGCTCCTGGGCGTCATCGCGGCCTATTTCGGCGGCAAGATCGACTGGGTGATCAACCGGGTCTACGAGTACTTCTACCTCATGCCCATCATTCCCTTCCTCATTGTCATCGCCGCGATTTTCAAGATCACCATTTGGTGGCTCATTGCCCTGATTGTCATCTTCTTCTGGTCGGGGGCCTTCAAGCCGGTGTACGGTATGGCGCTTCAGCTTAAAGAAGAGGTCTTCGTTGAAGCCAGCCGCGCGCTCGGCGCCAGCAAGTGGCGCATTATCCTGAGGCACATCTTTCCCATGGTCCTTCCCTACAGTTTCGCCGTCATGGCGCTCAGCGTTCCCGGCGTGATCGTGTACGAGGCAACCGTCAGCATTCTCGGTCTCGGTGATCCGAGCATCGTCAGCTGGGGACAGATTCTGCACGACGCGGAAGGACAGGGTGCTGTCATCAACAACCTGTGGTGGTGGGTGGTTCCTCCGGGATTGATGATTGCCCTTATGGGCATGGCGTTCGTCTTTCTCGGTACAGCGCTCGACAAGATTCTCCAGCCCAAATTGAAGACCAGGTGAACCGGATGAGCAACAACGTCCTCGAGGTGAAGAACCTCAAGCTGCACTACTTTACCGAGCAGGGAGTCGTTCGGGCTCTCGACGGACTCACCTTCGAGGTTGGCAAAGGTGAGACCCTGGGCTTGGTCGGCGAATCGGGTTGCGGCAAGACAACCACTGGCGTGGCCTTGCTGAACATGCCGAGTCCGCCCGGTCGTATCGTCGAAGGCCAGATCTTTATCGATGGCGTCGACATCGTCGGCATGAACAACCGCCAACTGCGCCGCGAGGTTCGCTGGAGCAAGATTGCCATGGTGTTCCAGGGCGCCATGAACTGCCTGACTCCGGTGTACACCATAAGGCAGCTCATGGAAGAGACTTACCGCGAGCACGTGGAAAAGTACGAGAAGGCGGCCTGCGATGCCGCCATGCTCAAGTATGTGAACATGGTGGGCCTGCCAGACCACATCCTGGACCGCTATCCTCACGAACTCTCGGGAGGGATGAAGCAGCGTGTCGTCATCGCGATGGCGCTGTTCCTCGAGCCCAGCCTCATCATCATGGACGAACCGACGACCGCCCTCGACGTGATCGTACAGGCGCAAATTCTCAACCTCATCAAGGGCCTCAAGAAAGACCTGGGCCTAAGCTACATCTTCATCACCCACGACCTGGCAACCGAGGCCGAAGTGGCCGACCGCATCATGGTGATGTACGCCGGCAAGGCCGTCGAAATCGGCACCAACGAGCAGATTTTCGGCGCACAGGGGCCTTTGCACCCGTACACCGCGAAACTGCTCGCCGCCACACCCCGTCTGCATCAGAAAGTCGATGAACTGGCCTTCATCCCCGGCTCGCCTCCGGACCTCATCGACCCGCCTGCGGGTTGCCGTTTTGCGCCCCGTTGTCCGTTCGCGAAGGACAAATGCCAGACCCATGAGCCCCCGATGACGGTGCTCGGGCCTCAACACCAGGCCGCCTGCTGGAAGGCCGTCAAGGACGCCGATTATGAACGACAATAAGCCCCACTACTTCGATTTCGACGACGAGGACGTGGTTCTGGAAATCATCAACCTCAAGAAGCATTTCCCGATTCGCCGGCACGCCAATCAGGTGATCCATGGCGAGCACCCGTTTGTGCGGGCGGTCGATGGTGTCAGCTTCCAACTTCGACGGGGTGAGATTCTGGGGTTGGTCGGGGAGTCCGGGTGTGGCAAGACAACGACCGGCAAAATGATCATGAAGCTTCTGGAGCCCACCCACGGGACCATCGTGTTCAACGGCGAGGACGTGACCCACTCCGACAAGATGAATGAGATTGCCTATCGTCGTCGAGTTCAGATGGTTTTCCAGGATCCGTATGCGTCGATGAACCCTCGGTTCAAGGTCAAGGATGTCCTTGAGGAGCCCTTGCTCATCCACAAGGTCGGTGGAACTCGAGAGGAGCGCCGCGAAAAGATCAAGAACGTGATGGAACGGGTGAAGATCACGCCGTTCGAAGAGTACTCCGAACGCCATCCGCACATGCTTTCCGGCGGGCAGCGCCAGCGCATCGCCACGGCCCGAACGCTCATCCTTGAGCCGAGCGTGATCGTCGCAGACGAACCGGTATCCATGATCGACCTCAGCACCCGTGCCGAAATCCTTCACATGATGAAGACGGTGCAGCGCGAGATGGAACTCTCGTTCCTTTACATCACCCACGACATTTCCACCGCCCGCTACTTCACCGACCGCATCAGCGTCATGTACCTCGGCAAGATCATGGAGATCGGGCCGAGCGACTCGGTCATTGATACACCGATGCATCCCTACAGTCGCGCGCTGATCTCGGCAGTCTGCGAGCCGGAACCCGGCAAGGCCAATGAGCTGAAGGTGCTCCCCATCACCGGTGAAATCCCGTCGGCAGCCCGCATTCCGGCGGGTTGTCGCTTTCACACGCGCTGCTTGCAGGCCATGGATGTGTGCCAGGTGGCAGAACCGGAACTGCTCAAGGTCGGCGAGAAGCACTACGCGGCTTGCTGGCTAAACACCGACGAGGAAACCCGACAGAAGTCACGAGCCCAAGCCATCGAGAAGCTGGAAGCCGCCGTTCTGCCCGCATGACCCCCGGTTTCCGCAACCAGTCACTCCGCTCGGTTGCGGGACCGCTTTGGGTGGAGAACATCCTTCGCACTTCGCTGACCACCGTTGACGTGTTCATGCTCAGCTTCTTCAGCGAAAAAGCCATCGCCGCGGTGGGCTTGGTCAACCAGTTCTCCTTCTTCATCCAGATCATGTACCTGATGGTTGCCTCGGGGGCGAGTATCCTGCTGTCGCAGTACGTAGGCGCGGGCCGCAAAGACGACGCCCGTGCCGTCGCGCTGGCCAGCCTGATGCTGGGAGGCGGCTTCTCCCTCGTTTTGAGCGCGACGATGTCGCTCTCCGCCGGACTCATCATCGGCACCTATTCGCTTGAGCCCCAGGTTGCCGTCTACGCAACGCAGTTTCTGACAATCTTTGCTGCCGGCTCGGTCTTCATGGCCTTTTCGATGCTGCAGGGGACCATACTTCGTACGCACGGGCGGAGCCGGGCCGTGATGGTCGTCAACATGGGTGCAAACGTCCTGAACATTCTGGGCAACTCGCTGGCGCTTTTTGGTCCCTTTGGCCTGCCCGTCCTTGGGGTTCAGGGCGTAGCGGCATCGACGGTAGTCAGTCAGTTGCTCGCGTGCATCGTTCTGGGCATCTTGGTCCATCGCGATCCGGCCACCCGACTGGACCTTTCCCAAGTGACAAAGGTTCCAACGCGGATTTTCCGCCAGATCTTGGCGATCGGTATCCCAACCGCCGGTGAAAACCTTTCGTACAACCTGGCTCAGATGGTCAATTTGCGGTTCATCACTGGGTTTGGTACGGCGTCGATGGCAGCCTACGTGTACATCCAAAGTCTTGAGCGCTACGTGTTCATCAACACGCTGAGCCTGGGAGCTGCCACCCAGATCAAGGTCGGTTGGTGGGTCGGTGCAGGCGAAACGGAGACCGCCGCGATGCGGGCCCTTCGCTACGCGTTTGCGGGCCTGGGGATCGCCATGGCTGCGGTGCTCGTGCTGAATCTCATACAGGGCCTTGTCTTTCCTCTGCTCACCAAGACTCCCGAAGTGCTGGCCACCATCTCGGTGCTCCTGTTGATCAGCTTCGTCATGGAGGCCGGCCGTACCTTCAACGTCATCCTCATCCCGGCGCTCAAAGGTGCCGGCGACGTCAACTTTCCTGTTTTGGTCGGTATCGCTTCGATGTGGGGTGTGGGGGTGTTCGGCGGGTGGACCTTGGGCATAGGGCTTGGATGGGGACTGGTTGGAGTTTGGGCAGCCGTGGCCTGCGACGAGCTGTTGCGCGGCGTCGTGATGCTGCTGCGCTGGCGTAGCGGTCGCTGGAAGGGCAAGAGCTTCGTCAATGCCCCCGAAGCCGTCGAACTGAAGTCGGTCACCCCCGGCGGCCAAGAGGAATAGACGCATAAATATGCATGGCCTTGCATAAAGATTCTGAATCTGCTAGGTTCTGACCTCGGAGCCTAAGCTCCTCAGGAGTCGTCATGAACCCGTCACCGCTCAAAGGCCGCTCGTGCTTGCTGATGGCCGATCTTTCCACCCCTGAGATCCGCTACCTGCTGGATCTCGCTAAAGAGGTGAAGCATCAGAAACGCCTGGGCCTGGTGACCCAACGCTTTCAAGGCAAGACCCTCGCCATGATTTTCGAAAAGCCTTCGACCCGCACTCGCGCCGCTTTCGAGACGGCCTTTGCCGAGGAAGGGGGGCACCCGGTCTTCCTTTCGAAGGATGACATCCAGTTGGGCTACAAGGAAAGCGTCGAGGACACGGCCCGGGTCCTCGGCCGAATGTTCGACGCCATCATGTTCCGCGGGTTCAAGCAGGAGACCGTCGAGACCTTATCCAAGTGGTCGGGCGTCCCCGTCTACAACGGCCTGACGGACATGGCGCACCCCACGCAGGTGCTCGCCGACCTGTTGACGCTGGAAGAGGCCTGGGGTTCGCTCAAGGGCCGAAAGTTGGTGTACTGTGGCGACGGACGCAACAACATGAGCCACACGCTGATGGTCGGGGCAGCCCGAATGGGCATGAAGTTCGTCATCGCCGCGCCCGAGCCGCTGTTTCCTGCTGACGACGACGTCGAGTTCTGTCGGGAAATTGCAGCGCAGGAAGGGACCGAGCTTATCATCACCTCGGACATGGCCGAGGCCGTGAAGGGGGCCGACGCCATCTACACCGACGTATGGGCCTCGATGGGCGAAGAAACCCTGCTGCACCTTCGCAAACAGATCCTCAAACCCTACCAGGTAAACGAGGCCGTGATGGCCGCGACGGGCAATCCGAAGTGCGTCTTCCTGCACTGCCTTCCGGCCGTCAAGGGTGATGAAGTGACCGAAGGTGTCTTCGAAGGAGCCGGCAGCCGCGTCTGGGACCAGTCGGAGAATCGCAAGCACACCATCAAAGCCTTGATGTTGGCGACGCTGGCCTAGAATCCACTCTTGCGGTTCCCACGCCTGCCAACTATACTGACCTCAGGAAGGACTTCCCATGAAACATGTGTTTGCTCTTGTCGCCCTCTCGTTCCTTTTTGTCGTGGGAGCCTCGGCGACGGAATCTCCGTTTTACGTCAAGACGGTTCAAATTGCCAAGATTGTCTCGCATGAGTCCGGCTACAGGGTTACTTACCTGACCAACAAGTTTGAAGGGCGTTCCATCTACAT
>JBAXAI010000051.1:0-22219 GCA_037142615.1 Spirochaetales bacterium
ATCACCGTTCAGCATTAGTGGGAATTCGCGTCCGCTACTCCGACAGGCTCCTAGCAGCGCCGCTAGAGTTCTTCGTAACATGATTCACCTCCGAATCTTTTTGATCCAAACGTTCTTCGAAAAGCTCCAGCTGACCACCCTGGCCGACCTCCTCAAGTGGGGGATCAAGGCCGGGGTGATCGTGCTGGATTGAACTAGAACTTCAGAACGCGGTTGCCGATGTAGTCGGCGACCCAAATGTGTCCGGTGGAATCCACCGCCACGCCTTCCGGGTCACGGAACGTGCTTGCTGACGCAGTGCCGGTCACGGTCGAGGTGAAGTCCGGTGCCCCCAGGACCTTGTCAGCCGGAGTCAGAGAAGTGGTGGGGATGCTGTTGTAGATGTAGATTCGTGAGCCTGCTGTCCCGCCTCCCATTGGAACGGCGACCAATAGCCGGCCAAACTTGTCGACCGTGAGTTTCACATTCATTGACCCATTGAAGTTGAGCCTGGCTGCATCGAAATCAACGTTGGTTCTGCTGGACATGTCTGACTGTCCGATCACAACGTCCGCTGCCTGGCCGTACGTCGTGGGGAACGAGTTCCAAACCAAGATGCGGTTGTTGCCTTGGTCCAGCACCAAGACCTTGGTGCCGTCGCTCCAGACCTGCGTGGGATAACGTAGCGTACTCGAATTGGTGGTCGACGAGAAGGTGTTGGCCGATGAAGGAGTAGTGAAACCGGACTGACCCAGCACCATATCGGCGGCCTGGTTATTGTTCGTGGGGATGGAGTTATAGATCAGCACGCGGTGATAGGAGAAGTCGGCGACGAGGAGTTTTGTACCGACGATGGCAACGCCATAGGGATCCATGCTCGATGCTGAGGTCGCGGGGATACCGCTGGTGACATAATCGGAGTGCCCCAAGACCACGTCGGCAGGCTGACCATCCGAGGTCGGGATCGTGTTCCAGATGAGCACACGGGCGTTCCCTTGGTCTGCTACCACGAGGTGGGTACCGTCACTGGCAACACCCTGGGGGGCGCTCAATCCCGACTGGGTTGTTGCGGCAAGAGAACTGGTCTTGTTGCTTTGACCAACGACAACATCGCAGCTCTGGTAGGTCGAGGTAGGAATGCTGTTGTAAATCAAGACCCTGTTGCCAACGATGCTAGTGACGAAAAGTTTCCCACCGGCAAAGACCAGGTCATTCGGGCGGGCGATGGTCTTGGCGTTCGTGCCGCTGCTACTTGAGGTGAAATCGGCCTGCCCCAGCACCAACGAGGCGCTCATGCCGTTAGTCAGCACAGGCATCGTCGATGCCTTCACCGTGACAGAAAAAGTCTTCGTGACCGAGGTGCCGCCCGTCATGCTGAACGTTGCGGTCAGGGTCACTGTGGCGTCGGTCGAAGTCGGCTGAGTCACGGTGCCGGTGGTCGAAATCACGCTGGTGTCGCTCGACGCCCACGTGATCGTGGTTCCGCTATCGCCAGAGGTCGGCAGAGTCAGGTTGCCGGTGACGTTGGACGTGTCCGCGTTGCTCCCCAGTATCGAGGTGGAGGTCAGGGCCGCCTTATCGTCGGCAAGGGCTTCGGTAGGGTCGCTCGACAGGGGCTGGACCACGATGGTGAACGTCTTTGTTTCGGAGGTGCCGCCAGATTTGGTGACGGTCGCGGTCAGGGTGACGGTTTTGGGGCTGCCTCCGACGGCAGGCCGGGTGATGGTGCCGCCCGTACTGACCGTTCCGGGATCGCTCGAAGTCCAGGTGATTGCGGTGCCGCCGGGTCCTGCTGTTGGTAAGGTCAAGTCGCTGGTCACCACGTCGAGTCCCTGGCTGGTCCCCTTGATCACGTTGTCCACCAAGGTTGCCTGGTCGTCGGCAATGGCTTCGGTGGCGTCCGCCGGAGTGGCCTCGACGGTGACGGTGAAAGTCTTGGTAGTCGTGGTGGTGCCGTTGGTGATGGTGGCCGTGAGAGTGACGGTCTTGGACGCTTCACCGATGCCGGGCCGAGTGAGGATTCCGCTGGTTCCAATGGTGCCTGTCGGGTCGGAGCTCCAACTGATGGACGAGCCGCCGGGGCCACTGGTCGGAAGGTAGAGAGGTCCCTTCAGGTGCCCCAGGTCGGGGCTTCCACCCGCCAGCAGGGCCGACGTGAGGGCGGCCTTGTCGTCAGCGGCAGCAGTCGCCGAGTCGCTCGACATCGGCTGCACAATCACGGTGAAGGTCTTGGTCTCCTGCGTACCGCCCGACTTGGTGAGGGTCGCGGTCAGCACGACGGTCTTGGCGGGCTGGCCGGCAGCAGGCCTGCTGACGTTGCCCGACGACGAGAGGGTACCGGCCGTGTCACTGGCCCAGCTGATCGTGGTCCCGCTCGGACCCTTGGAGGGCAGGTTCAGCGGACCTTTGACGGTGTTCAGGTCGGCGTTGGGTCCCTTGAGAATGGCCTCGACCAGCGTGGCCTTGTCGTCGGTGATGGCCACGGTCGGGTCGCTGGGGATCGCCGTGACCTTGACCGTGAAGGTCTTGGTGGCCGTGACGCCGTTCTTGGTGATCGTGGCCGTGAGAGTGACCGTCGCGTCGGCCGCGCCGACCTCTGGTCGGGTCACCACGCCGGTGGCCGACACAGTCCCCGGGGTGTCGCTGCTCCACGTGACCGTGGTGTCGTTGGTGCCGAGCTCGGGCAGCAGCAGGTTGCCCTTGACCGCGCTCAGGTCGGCCTGTCCGGCGCCGATGAGCGCTGGAGTCAGGCTGTTGGCGGTCGAGACGCCGTCCGGGCTCAGCCCGCCGGCGGTCAGATCATTGATCATGTTCGAGCAGGCGCTCAGGGCCAGCAGGCCCAGGGCCGTGGCAAGGGTTGCGAGGAGTTTCATAGCGTGACCCCCAGGATGGTGGTGAACAGGAAGCCCGAGTTGCTGGTCTCGGCGAACCACTGGAAGCCGGGGCTGACGAAGAACGCCACCGGCAAGCCGTCAACCTTGTATTGAGCCCGTACCTCGGTGGTGACCAGCGAGTCGTAGTACAGGGCGCTCGAGGCAGTGTTGGCCAAGGGCAAGGTGCCGCTGAAGAGCGTGATCAGACCGCCGTAGCCGACCAGAGGCCGCACGCTGAGCCCCGGAAGAACCTCTTTGAGGTCGAAGTCGAAGCAGACGTTGAGCGACCATGGGATGCTGATCAGGCTGGTGGTGGCCGCACTCGTGCCGATCCAGTACACCGCTCCCGCCGCCACCTGGAAGCCCAGCGGTTCCAGCCCGGGGGCCTGCAACTGCGGGTTCATCGTGACCCGGGCGTCGAGCCCGGCGCCAAAAGGGGTCACGGAGGCAAAAGTGCCCACCGGCACGGCAGCGGTCGCCCCAAACTCAATTTCCAGGGCGCTGGCCAACGGCCCGCCCAGCAAGAACAAAGCCGCCAACAGGGGCAATAAACGACGGATCGACATGATTCACCTCCGAATCATGTTAACCCTACTGCACATGTTGGAGTTTTCGACATCGTAGAACTACGATGTTGGGTGGGGGAAACTACGCGCTTGCCTAATTTGACCAATTTGACTAGTTTTGATTGACGAGGCCCACCATGCAAACCGCCACCGTGTACGAAGCCAAGACCAACCTTTCGAGCCTGATCAAGCAGGTGGAGCAGTCGCACGAGCGCATTGTGATCACCAAGCACGGCCACCCGGTGGCGGAACTGGGCCCTGTGACACGGAAGTCCCGTCTGGTCACTGACCCGCAATTGGCGGCCCTTCGCATGGACTACGACCCGACGTTGCCCACCGAGGAAGAATGGGGACCGCTATGAAGAACCTGCTACTCGACACCTGCGCGCTGTTGTGGTTGGCCTCGGCCGACGCGGCGTTGTCACAAAGGGCAAGGTCGAGAATTGAGGACGCCGAACTGGTCTACGTGTCAGCGATTTCGGCCTGGGAAGTCGCGCTCAAGGCCAAAAAGGGCGAATTGGTGCTGCCAATCTCTGCCGATGAATGGTTCCGGCGCGCCGTGGAACAACACGGCATTGTGGTTCTCGCGTTGGGGACCGACGACCTGCTCGCGTCGGTGGCCCTCCCCGACCATCACCGCGATCCTGCCGACCGCTTTATTCTGGCCCAAGCCCTCGCGCATGACCTGTGCGTCGTGACCTCCGACGCGATGTTTGCCAAGTATGGCGTCGAGACGGTGGTTTGACGAAAAAAGAGAACGCGGTTATACTCCTACATAGGAGTACCTTGTGAACGCCTTCGGGATCAAAGCCTTGCAGACAAACCCCTCGCTGCTCACCAAGTCTTTCGAGGCCGGCGAGTATTCACTGATCACAAAGCACGGGAACCCGATCGGGTTGGCTATTGGCTTCGATTCCCTGGTGATCGACGAAGGTCTCAAACGGTTCCTTGCCATCAAGGCCTTCGCCTCGGGCGACCTGAGCTTGGGCGAGTTGGCGCGGTGCCTGGGCCAGGATCGCGAGGCGACCATGCTGACTCTGGATGCCCTGGGAATTCCTGTCGCCGACTATGACTTTTCCGAGGACCTCAAAACCCTCGGAGCCTTGGGTTTGTGAAAGCCCTCGTCGCCGACGCGACAGCTCTCCTTGTTCTCGCCAAGCTGGGGAAGCTGAACCTCCTGAACCTCGTGTTCGATCAGGTTCTCGTGCCGTCGCAAGTGCTGGCTGAAGTTCGGCGCAAACCAGACCACGAAGCCGCCGTCTGGAACCAACCGTGGTTAACTCTGACCAATGGCACCCGAGAAAGCCGGTACCACGAACTTTGCCGCGTGCTCGACCCGGGCGAGAGCGAGGCCCTTGCGCTTGCCGTCCGGGAATCTCTCCCCCTGCTGATCGACGAGCGAAAAGGACGCACGGTGGCAACCCGGTTGGGCGTCGCCGTCGTGGGACTTTTGGGAATCCTTGTTGCACTGGTTCGGTCCGGCGGGCTTTCCGCTGACGAGGCGATTGCGCTGGTAGCGAAGGCACGGTCTCAGGGCTTTCGGGTCTCCGAAAGCCTGTACCAACAATTTGTCGAAGCTGTGCGATCGGTTCTGATATAGAACCGGGGCAACGTACCTGAGCGCCGACCATCCCCTCTTGAGTTCCGCGCCGTTGTTCGACTGGGTGGAGCGCCTGTTCCAAAAGGGCGTGCAACGGGTTCTGGTCGACGAAGTGCACCAGGCCAACCACTGGAGCTCGTCCCTCAAGGCACTTTACGACAGCTATCCCGACAAGTCTCTGTGGGCCTCAGGTTCCAGTTCGGTGCTTCTGGAAACCGGCGTTGCGGACCTTTCACGCCGCTTCCCCACCTACCGTATGCCCTTCCTCTCGTTCCGCGAGTTTCTGGTGCTCACCGGCTCGCCCGATTTCGGCGTGCACGATCCCTTTGCCCCCGACCAAAGCTGGGCCACAGCCGTGCTCAAGCAGGTGAACGTCCTGGCCCGCTTCGAGGAATTCCTGCAGAGGGGGAGCCGGCCCTTTTTCCTTGAGGGGGAGGCCAGCTACGGCATCAAGGTTCTTCAGACCATTCAGAAGACGCTGGAGTCCGACATTCCGCACTTGGTGGCCTCATTGCAGGTCAACCATCTGCACCTGATGAACGCCATTCTGGGGCACCTCGCCCAGGCTCCGATACCGACACTGGCGGTCAACTCGCTGTGCCGCGACTGGTCGCTCGGCAAAGAAAAACTGTACCAATTGCTGCAGGCTCTCGAACGGACGGGTGTGCTCCACGTGGTGCGCAAAGCCTCCGATCACGCCGCCGCGTCGGTCGGGGCCAAGATCTTTTTCGCCGACCCAAACCTGTATTCCGTACTCGCGGGAAAGGAGGGAAACACCCGCGAGGCCTACGTGGTGTCTGCGCTTCGCGACGCCGGGCGGCAGGTACAAGCCTCGACGGATGAAACCAAGGCCGACTTTGTGATCGATGGCCGGTTCACCGCAGAGGTCGGCGGGGCGCGCAAACACCACAAGGCCGCCGACTTCGTGCTCCGCGATGGCGCCGACTGGCCCGCCCCTGGCGTCATCCCGTTGTGGATGCTCGGGTTTGGGCATTGAGGGATGTTCCTAGGCAAGGAGAAACCTGCGGATGGGCAGCACCCGGATTTCCTTTTCGCCCACGCGAATCAACTCGTCGGTGTCCCAGGTGATCAAGGTTGCCGTCGCCAGACCTTCCTCGTCCATGGCTTGGAGCAACGCCCTGACCTCGCGTGTACGCGCTTCGTCGTTCAAGTCCCACGCAACCTGAATCAAGGCTGTTGCCTGATCTCCGCCGACGCGAAAGTCGACCTCGTAACCGCTTTTTGTTCGCAAGTAGTGAAGCGGCGCGGCCCGGCGCTTCAGATGGCAGAACACGAGGTTTTCGAGCAGATACCCCCGCTTTTCGCTGAACGACGCGTCGCACGACACCGCCAGCGCGTGGTCCACCATATAGATCTTGCGGGCATTCACGTTCTGTTTGGCCAACGAACGGTCCCATAGCCGCACCGAGAACAGCACAAAGGCGTCCTCCAGCCAAGTCAGAACGTCGCTGACGAAATCCTTTTGCACCTTGAAACCGAGGCTGCGCAAATATTCGGTCAGCCGGTTGAGGGTATACAGGTTGGCCACGCTGGAAACCAGCTTTTCCGTGAGCTTGAGAACGGCCTGCGGATGTGCGCAGTCGTGACGCTCGATGATGTCGCGGTACACCATGGTGCGCAGGTATTCCTGGTGAATGGCAACCCGGAGCTGGGAGCTCCCTTCGCGAACCTCGGGAAAACCGCCGCGCTCCCAGTAGTCTGTAAAGGCGTGGCGGACCAGCGATTCGTGCTTTGTGCCCGGCCGGTTCGCCTCGACCCCTCGGAAACGGAGGAACTCAGCGAGGCTGAATGGCCAGAGTTCACCGGTAAGCGCCCGCCCTCGCAACTCGGTGGCGATTTCGCGCGACAAAAGACGGGCCGACGAACCCGTCAAGTAAAGCTGAACCCGCTCGGTGCGCAAAAAACGCTCGACGAAGAGCTCCCAACCGGTGGCTTCCTGGATCTCGTCGAAAAACGCGTAGACCAGCTCCGAGCCGCGCTTTGACGGGAACAGACCGTAGTAGGCCGTCAGAATCAGCTCAAAGTCACCAGCACGCACCGCCTTGAGCCGGTCGTCCTGAAAGTTCACAAACAGGAAGTTCTCGCGGGCAACACCCTGAGCCAGCTTGTCGGTGGCAATCTGGTTCAAGAACGTCGACTTGCCCGCACGGCGCGGGCCGATGCACACAAACACCTTCTTGGCCGCTTCCAGCGGCTCCAAAGTGCGGCGAACCGGGGGAGGCGCCAGCTGTGCCTGGCTGTCAACAATCAGATCGCGAAGGGTGTCGACTTCCATAGTGGTGGAATTATACACCGATTACGAAACAAAGTGGAAGGAAATCCTTCCACTTTGTTTTCGTTAGAACCCCGGCCGCGAGCCTTACGGAACCTGGACGATGTCGGTGGCGTTGGAGGTACCGGAGATTCCCGGCAAGCCGGTCCACACGCCGTCTTTCCAGTAGCCGGCCTGAACGACGTTACTCGAATCCGTTGAGCTTCCGACCATGTAGAAGCTGGTACCGAACAGGGCCACCTTCCTGACCGAGCTTTCTTTCGTGGCATCGAGGGGCGTCACTGCGGTCCAGACTTGGTTCTTCCAGTAACCGGGAACCCGGACCATGCTCACGTTGTACGAGGTGCCACCGACATAGACGTCGGAGCCAGAAATCGCCAGTGACCCTACACTCGACGACCTTGCGGTATCAAGGAAGGGAAGCTCGACGGCAGCGCCGCCATCGGTCCACAGAACGGCTCTGTCAACAACGCCAGCCGTTTGGCTGGTGCCTGCGCCGTAGATGTGCCCGCCCACGACGGCCAAAGTCAGACAACGGTTGTAGTGGCCACTGCTGAGCGCCGGCAGGGCAAGCCAAACGTCGTTCTTCCAGTAGCCGGGAATCTCGAGCCCTGCGGAACCTTGACTCACACCAAAAACGTAGATGTCGCTTCCATCGGCGAGGATCCCTTCGACCTCGTGGTACTTGGTGGCATCGAGCCTCGGCAGATTGAACCATGTGCCATTCTTCCAGTAGCCGGGGAGTTCATCGTTAACGCCTTGCGAGGAGTTCCCCGCCACATAGACATCAGTGCCGACGACAACCATGCCAGCAACTCTTGAACTTCTGGTTGCACTGACGCCCGGGAGTCCTACCCAGGTGCCATTCTTCCAGTAACCAGCAATCATGATGTCGCTGCTGTTCGTGCTGGTTCCCGCGAAATACAAGTCTGTTCCATCGAAATACGCTCCAGACACAAAAGCCATTTTCGCCACCGATATCGGTGGCAATGCGGTCCAAACACCGTCTTTCCAATAGCCAGGAACAATCACCCCACTGGCATTGGTGCTGGTACCTGCCACGTAAAGACCCGCAGTAACCGTGCTCGTCGTGGCTTTGACGGTGAAGGGAAACACCTTTGTCGCGGTGGACGTGCCCGAGGTGATGGTAGCGGTCAGCGTCACAGCGACGGCGGCGTCATCCTTGGCCGGTCGCTTCACCGCACCGGTGTTGCTGATCACCGCCGTGTTGCTCGACGACCAGGCAATGGTGGTCCCGCTGGCACCGCTGGTGGGCAGGGTGAGGTCGCCGGAGACGTTGGTGGCGGCCGCGTTGCCGCTGCCGAGCACCGAGGCCATGGTCAAGTTCGCCTTGTCGTCAGCAACGGCCACCACAGGGTCGTTCGAAATCGGCTGCACCACCACCGTGAACTTCTTGGTCTCCTGAGTCCCGCTCGCCTTGGTGATCGTCGCCGTCAGCGTGACTGTCGCAGCGGTTCCTCCCGCAGCCGGGCGCGTGACCGCTCCCGAAGTGCTGACGGCCGCATTGTCGCTGGTCCAGCTGATGGTCGTCCCGCTGGGTCCGGTGGTCGGCAGCGTCAGCGGGCCCTTGGTGTTGGCAAGGTCGGCGTTGGGTCCCTTCAGAATGGCGTCGACCAAGGTGGCCTTGTCGTCGGCGATGGCCACCACGGGGTCACTGGGGACGGCCGTGACCGTGACAGTGAAGGTCTTGGTGGAGGTGACGCCGTTCTTGGTGATGGTCGCGGTGAGAACCACCGGAGTGTCGGTTGCTTGGCGGGTCACGGCTCCGGATGCCGACACAACGGCAGCATTGTTGCTGCTCCAAGTGACGGTGGTGTCATTGGTGCCAAGCTCGGGCAGCAGCAGGTTTCCTTTGACGGCAGCCAGGTCGGTCTGACCCGCGCCGATCAGCGCAGTCGTAAGGCTGTTGGCCGTGGCGATACCGTCGGGCGGCAGTCCGCCGGCCGTCAGGTCGCTGATCATGTTCGAGCACGAACCCAGCGCCAGCAGGCCGAGCGCGGCGACAAGTGTGGTGAGAAGTTTCATAGTGTGACCCCCAGGATGGTTGTGAACAGGAAGCCCTGCTGGCCGGTCTCGGTGAACCACTGGAAGCCGGGGCTGACGAAGAACGCTACCGGCAGGCCCTCGATCTTGTACTGGGCCCGAACCTCGGTGGTGACCAGCGAGTCGTAGTAAAGGGCGCTCGAGGCAGTGTTGGCCAAGGGCAAGGTGCCGCTGAAGAGCGTGATCAGACCGCCGTAGCCGACCAGAGGCCGCACGCTGAGCCCCGGAAGAACCTCTTTGAGGTCGAAGTCGAAGCAGACGTTGAGCGACCATGGGATGCTGATCAGGCTGGTGGTGGCCGCACTCGTGCCGATCCAGTACACCGCTCCCGCCGCCACCTGGAAGCCCAGCGGTTCCAGCCCGGGGGCCTGCAACTGCGGGTTCATCGTGACCCGGGCGTCGAGCCCGGCGCCAAAAGGGGTCACGGAGGCAAAAGTGCCCACCGGCACGGCAGCGGTCGCCCCAAACTCAATTTCCAGGGCGCTGGCCAACGGCCCGCCCAGCAAGAACAAAGCCGCCAACAGGGGCAATAAACGACGGATCGACATGATTCACCTCCGAAACAGATAAGCCTAGTGAATGTCCATCAACTTCGTTATCGTAGAACTACGATCTTGGGCGGAGGAAACTGCGACCCCGGTTCGTCGTGCTCTTGCCAAGTCGAACTGACTCGTTCCTTCTTGCACTGTTGTAGCTACTAGGTTAGGATAGCGACATGCGATTTCACCTTGCCATCAGTCTGATTCTGCTGGGAGCCTTCCCGTTGTTGGCCCAGAACTCCAGCGTGCCGGCGACGCTTGCCTCGGTCACTTCCGAGCTCGACTCGCTCCTTACCGACCTCGAGGCCAACCAAACCCGGACGCTCGAGCTGCAAGCCAAGCTTTCTGAACTCGAAGCGCTGTCGGCCACCCACCTGGCAGCCCTGAACGAACAGGGTCAGCAATTGGCCGCCTACGAGCAGTCTGTGCACGCGCTCGAGGCGCACGACCGTCAAACCCTCGAACTCCTGTCGACCGAGCGGGTGTTCAGTTCGTGGCTGGTCCCCGTCGCGGTCAGTGCCTCGGCGCTCGCCGCTCTCGAAGCCGTGCTTCTGCTTGTGGTGGTTTCGCGATGAAACGCTTGTTTCCCGTTGCCGCCGTGTTCATCGCCGGGGTCATCGCAGGCGCCTTGGCCTTCAAAGGTTTTGAAATGGTCACCGTCGAGGCCGCGTTCCAGCAGCAAAAGTCCGAGCTGGTCCAGCTTCGCACGGAACTCCGCGACCAGGAGAAGACCCTCGAGGCCTCCCGACTGCGGGTCTCCGAAAGCGCTGCCGCGTTGCACGACAAGGTCGGCGCGGCCAATGCCCAGGCAGCGCAGGTCGTCGCTGCGCAAGGTTCAGCCGTCGAACGCCTGAAAAAGGTGCTCGCCGTGCTCAAGCAGTTGGAACAGGACCTTAAGCCCTGACGGTGTCGGCGATGGGCCCGAAACCCATGCGCATGCGCAGCGTGACGACCTGGTCGGTAGCGCGCATGATCGCGTAGTCGAACACCCGGAGGTTGCCAGAAGCCTCCGGCAGCGCTTCGCGGAGGATAATGGTGAACTTTTCGCCGCAGAACATCTCGGCCAGGTAGTTCACGTCCAAGAAGGCCGGACGATGGGCCCTCAAAAAAGCAAAATCGTGGCGGTCGAGGCACCAACCCAGCGAGTTGACATTGCCCACGTGCCCGTTGAGGTCGATGTCTTCCCACGTGGCCCACACGCTGTGCGTCACCCGGGCCAGCGACTCCGCCAGCCCCTGGGCTTCGGGCGCGTTTTCGAGCGGGGGCAGCGACGGCGGCACTTCGGCCAGCGGATCCTCGGCCTGCATCGGCGTGTAGATTTTGGTGTAAGGCTCCGGTCTTTGCGGTTTTCGATCCTTCAGGACCACCCACGCGGTGCTTGAGCGGCCGCACCAGCCCAGCTCTTCGGTGCCGAAGCGGAAGTCGCGCAGGGCCAGCACCGCCTTGGTGCCCCGGGTCCAGGTGTCGACGGTCAGGTCGCAGGGCCACGTGGGCCAGGTGCGGAACTCGACGCTCATGCGCGACAGCACCCAGAAAATGCCCTGATCGAAGTGCTCGCGGAAGTCCCAGCCCAAGCTCGCGGTGTGGTCGCCTGCCTGGCTCTGCACCAGCTTGATCAGAGACGTGAAACGAAGCGCGCCGGTCGCGTCGGCCTCGGCGTAGGGGATGGCGTATTGCCCGCGGAAAACGCCAGGGAGGGGGGAACCCAACATGTCATTCCTCCTGGCAGGCCGAGGCTGCCTTTTCGAACAAGCGGGTCAGTCTCTGATTGCCTTCTGCCGTCGGCTCGAGCAGTTCGAGCGCAACCTGCCGGTCGGGGCCCTCGGTGTCGAGGAGCCTCACCACCCTGGCCTCCACTTGAAACGGAAGGCTCAAACCGTCTTCCACCATGTCGAGCAGCACCGCCAGCTTGGTGCCGAGCGGCAATGGTTCCCGGGTGCGGCACAAAAGCCCTCCCTCCGAAAAGTTGAGGGTTTCGGCATGGACCGTGCCCTCGTGACCGAAGTCGAGGCGAACCATCTGGCAAATGCGGTAGCGTGGAGAACGACGGAGTTCCTGCATGGGCTTCAGTGTAACCCCTGCCGTGGCGTGGCTCAAGGGAAAGTGATGGTCAGCGCTTGCGAAGCCTTGTCTCGCTCGAGACGACCATCGCCCTGCTGGATGAGCGCGTCCAGCAGGTCCCGGGCGGGGGTTCGCTCATCGCCCTGCCAGGCACAAACCGACAGGTCAGAACTCAGCCGCATGGCGTAGTTGCCCGCCTCCTTCTGGAAACGGAAGGTCAGCCAGTGGCTGTCCTCGGGATCAACGCACAGCCGGGCCATCGAGGTCAGCAGTTCGTTGACGACAAGGCCCATGGTAAAGGCAGCCCCCGGTGCCAGGGGGAGGTCTTCGATCTCCAGCTTTAAGTTCAGCATTCGCTCGAGCCCGAAAACCTGAAGGTTGTGCCGCAGCAAGTTGGTGAAGAACGACGCCGAGCCGATCGACGAGGTATTGGCCGCGTCGTGCACTTCGTCCTGGATCAGCGCGAGCGTGTGCAGCCGGTTCTGGCTTTCGGCAAGCATTGCCGCCACTTCGGGGTTAGGTGCCGCCTCCTGTTGCAGTCCCAAAAGGATCAGCATGACCTGGAGGTTGTTCTTGACGCGGTGGTGCACCTCGGCCAGCAACAGGTCCTTTTCGGCCAATTGACGGGTCAGCTCGGCGGTTCTGTCGGCGATGTCGGCCTCAAGGCGGGCCTGGTACTGGTCTTTCTGTTGCAACAGCTCGGACCGTTCGGCCAAACGTTCCAGAATGGGTGGCAGGATCTCGAGGCTGGGGAAGGGTTTGATCAGAAACTCCCACGCACCCAGCTTCAGCGCCTGCGTGGCTTCGCGGATGTCGTTGGTTCCCGACATGGTGACAAAGGGCGTGTAGGGAGCGCTTGCCTTCACCTCGGCGAGCACGGCCATGCCACCTCCGTGGGGCATCCGAAGGTCGCACACCACCGCGTCGGGCTTGTGCTCGTGGAACAGTCGTTTACCCTCTTCGGCATCGCCTGCGCACAGCACCCGATAGCCAGCCCGGCTCAGAAAGGCGTCGAACAGCAGGAGGATGGTATCGTCATCGTCGATCACCAGCAGCGATTTCACAGCTTCCCCTAGAATAGACCGTGTGGCGGAAATCCGCTACCATACTGGCAATGATTGCCGAAAATTTCCCCGCCCCCGACTTCACCCTGCCCGACCAGGACGGACGCCTGCTTTCGTTGTCGGACTTCCGCGGTTTTCACGTCGTCGTTTTCTTTTACCCTGCGGACGACACGCCAGTGTGCACAAAAGAAGCCTGCGCGCTGCGCGATGGCTACGCCGACCTGCGAGCGAGCAACACCGTTGTACTCGGTGTGAGCCCGGACGACGGGGCCAGCCACCGCAAGTTCCGAGCCAAGTACAACTTGCCCTTTGCGTTGCTTTCCGATCCGGAAAAAGTCGTCCTCACCGCGTGGGGCGCCTGGGGCGAAAAGACCCTGTACGGCAACAAGGTGACTGGCGTGCTGCGAAGCACCGTCGTTATCGGCCCCGACGGCCTCATCAAGAAGCACATCAAACGGGTCGACACCGCCAAAGCTGCCCTGCAGGGGCTGCCTTACCTGAAGTAGGCGTAACTTGCACTCCAGTCATCGCGGATTCCGCCGATGGTTGGGAGGGGAGGGGGGAATGCGCTGTTCGAGACCTTGGGGCACAGTCTTGGCCGGTTTTGTTCTCACCGCTTTGGTTTCGGGCTGCGCCACGCTCCCCGAAGAGACCTCGTACCGGCAAAACAGCAACACCACCGTGCACACCAACCGCTTTGGCGTGGTGTACATTGAGCAGCTTGTCCCCGACCCCTGGGGAGAACCCATCACGGTCCGCTACATCGTCGACAAAAATTAGCGGCTAGTGCGAATGGCCGAGGGTTGCCAGCAGTTCACGACCCGGACCAAAACGCGCTTCTTCGGCGCCCAGCACCAGTGCAAAATCGCAATCGGCGGCGTCTTCGAGGTTGTGCGTGGCCGTGATCACACTCGCCCCGCGCTCGGCCAGGGCCTTCACCGCGCGGTAGAACACTTCCATTCCCCCCGCGTCGAGGTTCGACAGCGGTTCATCGAGGAGCACCAGTTCGGCGCGGCGGGCGAGCACGTAGCTGAGGTAAATGCGCTGGCGCTGGCCCCCCGACAGGTCGCTCACGGGTTGCTGGGCAAACTCGGTGGCGCCGAAGGTTTCGAGTGCCTCGTCGACCACTTTTTCGTCGGCTGCGGTGATGCGCCTCCAAAGGCCCCGTTCGCCGTAAAACGCCATGCGGACCACGTCGCGGCCCCGAAGCGGCAACAACGGATTCGTGGTTTGAAACTGCCCCAGCCACGCCAACCGGCGCACGGCCTTGGTCGGCGTGGTGCCCAGAACGACGAGCCTGCCGCTGATGGCAGGCAACAACCCGGCGATGGTGCGCAGCAAAGTGGTCTTGCCGCTGCCGTTGCCACCTACCAGCGCCAGCGATTGACCAGGCTCGAGCTCAAAATCGACGGCGGGCAACACGTTGGCCTTTTCGTAGCCGGTATGCAGATGAACCGCCTTGAGGCTTAGCGGGCGCTCAGGCATGGGTCAGCCTCCCCTTCAGGATCAACCCGGCAAAAAAGAACAGCACGGCCACCACCGTGATCGAGGCCCCTGCGGCAAAATTGAACCAGTAGCTGGCGTTCAGACCCAAAAAGACGCTGACGGTGCCCAGCCCCGTAGCTCCCAGCATGATGTAGCTCATGCGACGGGCAAACAGCGCGGCCGTGGCGGCCGGTGCCACGAGCAACCCAAACACCAGCATCGTCCCCACCGTTTGAAAGCTGACGATGACCGTGCCGGCGATCATGGCCAGCATGAGCACGTGGAGCGCCTTGGGGTTGTACCCGCTTACCTGCGCGTGTTCGGGCGAAAAACACAGCAGCAAGAACGGCCGGCGGAGCACCCAAGCCAGAGCGCCCAACACCAGCAGCGCCGAGGCCTGCAACACCAGGTCGGCCACGGTCGAGCCCAGAATCTCACCAAACAGGATTTTGATCAGGTCGCCCGAAAACGAGTTCGAGCGCGACACCAGCACCACTCCCAGGGCCAACATGCCCACAAACAGCAGGCCGATGGCCGTGTCACCCGAAAGCCGCGTGCGCCGCCCGATCCAGCTGATGCCGCCGATCATCACCGCGCTGCCCACAGCGGCGCCCCACAGCCCGGGCAAACCCAGCAGCAAGGCCCCCGCGACGCCGGGCAGCACACCGTGGCTGAGCGCGTCACCGATAAAGCTCAGGCCCCGGAGCACCATGTAGGTGCCTACGATGGCGCAGGCCCATGCGGCCAGCACGCCAGCCGCGAGCGCAGTCAGCAGAAAAGGGTTGTCGACAAAGGGCTGTACCAGGCTCATGTCGCCGAAGCCGGTTCGTGAGACGGGCCTTCCAGCTCGCAGTGGATGTGGATGGCGTTGCAGTCGTCGCACTTTTCGATTTCGTGGTGGGCGGCGAACGCATCCCAGTGGCGCTTTTGGTCGGGATTGAGGCTGCCGGTGCCCTGGCAAAGGGGGCAGGTGTTCTCGAGGGCCGCCATGATGGCCTGGCGGATAAACTCACTCTTGTTCGGCACCCGGTGAATGAGCTCGGCCAGCGCCTCGTCGACCTTGAAGGTGATGATTTCGTTCTTCACCGCGCCAACGTAATACAAAGTACTACGTGGGTCAAGCCGACGACCCTCGCACCGGCCTTCTGGTCAAAGTCCGCTTTTCCGGTATATGCCTCTGGCATGAGACGCCTTGCGTGCCTACTGCTTCTGCTCCCCTCGCTTGCCTGGGCGCACCCCCACGAATGGGTCGATTGGAGCGCCGGCCTCGTGCTCGACGAAGGCAAGCCACTTGTGGTGAAGTCGATCACGCTCGAACTCACGTGGGACGAATGGTTTTCGAGCCTGGTATTCACCGATTTTCCGCAGATTTCCACCAAAACGATGCGTCCTGCCGACCTGTCGATGCTCGATCGCACCTACGGCTTCGCGTCGTCCCTGCGGGCCACGAGCCTGACGGTGCTGTGGAAGGGCAAACCGCTGACCCTGCCCAAGCCGGTCCCGCTGCCTCCCGTCGGGGGCACCAAGACGGTGACGCTGGTGTACTCGTTGCCGCTGGGCCTCAAAATCGACGCACCCGGCGAGCTCCGCGTGTGCCTGTTCGACCCCACCTACTACACCGACATGGGCATCAGCGCCAAGAAAGGCGCCTTTTTCGTCGGGGTGAAAGATCCCTCCAAATACAAAGACAGCTTTAGCTTCGAGCAGGACTTCGACCATCCGTACTACGGCGGCGTTTACCCCGAAGTGGTGGTTTTTCAGCTCGGTAGTTGATAGAATGGACAGATAACCTCCGCTGGAGCACCATGAAAACCTCGATCGACACCCTCAACCCGCCCTTGGTCTGGAAGCAATTCGCCGCGCTGTCGGCCATTCCCCGCTGTTCGCGCGACGAAGAAAAGGTTCTGGCCCACCTGAAAGGCCAGTTTGACGTTTGGGGCTATTCCTGGTCGCAAGACGCCGTGGGCAATCTGGTGGCCCGCAAGCCGGCCAGCCCCGGCAAAGAAAAGGCCCCGGTCGTCATCCTGCAAAGTCACGTCGACATGGTGTGCGAGCAAAACCGCGGGCGGGGGCACGACTTCCGCTGCGACCCCATCGACCTGATTGTCGACGGCGAGTGGTTGCGCGCCAACGAAACCACCTTGGGCGCCGACAACGGCATTGGCGTGGCCATGATTTTGGCGGTCCTTCAAGACAAAACCCTCGTTCACGGTCCGCTCGAAGCTCTGTTCACCGTCGATGAAGAAACCGCGCTCACCGGCGCGTTGGGGCTCGACCCCCAGCTGCTCACCGGCAAAATCCTGCTCAACCTCGACAGCGAAGAGGTGGGCCACTTCACCGTGGGCTGCGCCGGCGGAATCACCACCTGGTCGGAACTTCCTGTGGGCGCCGTTCCCCCCCGTCAGTCTCACGGCTGGACGGTGTTTCTCAGCGGCTTGCGCGGCGGCCATTCCGGCGTCAACATCCACGAGCAGCGAGGCAATGCCCTCAAGCTGGCTGAACGCCTGGCCAGCTCGCTGTTCGCGGGTGCCGGCCAAGCCTTCGAGCTCGCGGGCCTCGAAGGCGGCGACAAACACAACGCCATCCCCCGCGAGGCGTTGCTGACCCTCGCGGGCCCCGCCAACGGCGGCGACATCCTCGACACCGAGCTGGCCGACCTGTTGCCAGTTTGGGCGGCCGAACTGGGTCCCGAGGGCAAAAACCTCGCGTTTGAAGTGAAGTCGGCACCCCGGCCGGCCACGGTGCTCAGTCAGGACGGACGAACTCGCCTCCTCCAACTGCTGGCGGCGCTGCCCGACGGGGTTCAGGGCATGAGCAAGGCGGTTCCCGGGTTAGTCGAGACCAGCTGCAACCTTGCCTCGCTGAAAATCGAAAGTGGGGTCGCGAAGCTCCTTTCGAGCCAGCGTTCCAGCGTGGCCAGCCAGAATGCTCTGATCACCCGACGGATCGCCGCAGCGGTCGCGTTGGCCGGTGGCTCCACCAAACATGGCGATGGCTACCCCGCCTGGACGCCGCGCGCGGCCAGCCCTCTGCGCGACTTGTGCGTTCGCCTGTGGGAAAAAACCAGCGGCAAAGAGGCCGTGGTCGAGCTCATCCACGCCGGCCTCGAGTGCGGCGTCATCGGCGACAAGATTCCCGGCATGGACATGATCAGCTTTGGCCCCGACATCCAGGGGGCCCACACGCCGCAAGAAAGAGTGCGCATTGAGTCGGTGAAGCAGACCCACGACCTGTTGCTGGGCCTGCTGCGCGAGCTGGTCTGACCGTGAAACTTCCCCGGATCGGCCTGATCGGCGGCGGTCAGTTGGCCCGCATGCTCATCTACCGCAACGCCAAGCTGGGGTTTCACTTCACTGTGCTTGATCCCGATGCGGCGGCGGGGGCAGCGCCGTTGGCCGACCGCTTTCTGCAGGGCAGCCTGTACGACCGCGAGGCGCTCACCGCACTGGTCACCACGTGCGACGTCACCACCTATGATATTGAGCACTGCGACACCGAAGTCTTGGCCGAGTTGGAGGCCCAAGGCCACGTGATACTTCCATCGCCCCGGCTGCTTCAAACCGTCCAGGACAAGGTACTTCAAAAGCAACTCTATCTGAGCAAAGGACTTCCTGTCGCACCCTTTGTCAATAAGACCTGGCATGACCTGGCCCCCGAGGACTTCCCGGTGGTGCAAAAGGCCCGCCGGGGGGGCTACGACGGCCGGGGAGTCGCGGTGCTGAGGTCGGCCGCCGACCAGCCCCTGACGGGCGACACCTACCTCGAGGCGCTGGTGACCTACGAAAAGGAACTCGGCGTGATGGTGGCCCGCTCGGCCAGCGGCGAAACCGTGGTGTACCCGCCGGTCGAAATGCTGTTCGACCCGCATTGGCACATCTGCACCGAGATTGTCGCCCCGGCTCCGGTGAGCCCTGCCGTCGAGGCGCGCGCCCGCGAACTCGCCGTGGCGGTGGTCGAAGCCCTCGGTGGCGTCGGGGTTTTCGGCGTCGAGCTGTTCCTGACGGCCACCGGACTGGTCGTGAACGAGGTGGCCCCCCGGCCGCACAACTCCGGGCACTACACGATGGAAGCCTGCCAGGTCTGTCAGTTCGAGAACCACCTCCGCGCCGTGGCCGGGTTGCCGCTGGGCCAGCCCGGCTTCTTCACCCCGGCTGCCATGGTCAACCTGCTCGGTCAGGGCTCCGGCACCACGGTGGTCGCAGGCCTCAAGGAAGCGCTGGCGGTACCCGGGTTTTCGCTGCACCTGTACGGCAAGACCCAATGCCGACCCGGGCGCAAAATGGGCCATTTTACCGTGACAGCGCCTAGCCCCGCGTTAGCTCTGGCAACCGCCCGCCGGATCAACGAGACTTTTCAAGTGACAGGAGCGTAAACTTTGGCCGATTTTGCCGGGGTGCAGGTGGGCATCCTCATGGGTAGTGACTCCGACCTCGAAGTGATGGCGCAGGCCGAAGCGATTCTGGCGTCGCTGGGCGTTGCCACCGAAATCCTCGTGGTCTCGGCTCACCGTACCCCCGCGCTTCTGGTTGAGTACACCCGCGCAGCCCGCGGGCGGGGGCTCCAGGTGCTCGTCGCTGGTGCCGGTGGCGCGGCGCACCTGCCCGGCATGGTGGCGTCGATGACCACCTTGCCCGTGGTCGGGGTTCCCATCCAGACCAAGGCTTTTCAGGGCCTCGACAGTCTGTTGTCGATCGTGCAAATGCCGGCGGGAATCCCGGTGGCCACGGTGGCCGTGAACGGGGGCACCAACGCGGGTCTGCTGGCGGCGCGCATTCTGGCAAGCCACGATTCTGCCTTGGCCGACCGGCTTCAGGCTTACGCCGACCGGCTCGAGGCCGACGTGCTTGCCAAGAGCGACAAACTCCGCCGCCTCGGTGGTCAGGCCTACCTCAAGCTCCAGCCGGAGAACTCCTGATGGCCAAAAAATCCGTGCTGATCATCGACGAATCGCCCTTGTTCCGTGACTACGTGGCCAACAAGCTCGAAGCCTGCGACGTGGTGGTCATCAAGGCCACCAACGGCGTCGACGGCGCCAACAAAATCGCGCATCACAACCCCGACCTCATCATCAGCGACTATTACCTGACCCAGCGCAGCCTGGTGCAAATTCTGCGCACCAAAAAGGTCGAGCCGTCGCAGTCGAGCATTCCCGTCGTTGTGGTCACAGCCCGCATCGCCCGCGACAAGCTGGTCGAACTGTCGCAGCTCGGGGTCCGCAAGATCTTCATGAAGCCGCTCAAGATCGACCAACTGTGGCAGTCGGTCGGCGAACTCCTGGGCGTCAAGATTCCGCTCGACGAAACCCCGTGCATCCTCGACGCCCACGTCAACGAAAACGTCATCTTTGTCGAGGTGGCGATGGGCCTCAACCTCGAAAAGATCAACCTGCTCGACTTCAAGATCAGCGAGCTGATGACCATTCACAACCTCGAGCTCCCTAAAATCCTGGTCATGCTTTCGGCCGTCGACTTCAAAGAGGCCGACGCGCCCAAACTCCGGCGTCTGTTCGAGATTCTGATCAACCTCACCCGCGGGCGCGTCAAATGGATCAAGGTGCTCACCCAGTCCAAGGCCGTTGAACAGACCCTGCGAGGGTTCTGGGAACTGAGCGACGTCACCATCACCGACAGCCTTGAAAAAGCGATGGACGAGCTGCTCGAAAAAGCCAACATTGAAGGTTTTGTCAAAGACAACGAAACCAGCGGATCCACGTCGCTCGAAATGCGGTTTGACAACGACGCCGCGCTCGAGGTGCTCAGCAAGCGCATGCAGGCCGAAGGCGGCGACCTGCACATCGCGGTGGTCGACGACGATTTCATCGTGCAGGAGATCATCAAGAACACCTTCGGGGCTTCCGGGGCCACGGTCGATACCTTCGATGACGGCCAAAACTTCCTCGAGGCCATTCCCGCCGACATCGACCTGCTGTTCCTCGACCTCATGATGCCCCGCGTCAACGGGTTTGAAGTGCTCGACAAGCTCAAGGAACAGGGCTTCACCTGCCCCATCATTGTCTTGTCGGCGCTCTCACGGCGCGAAACCGTGCTCAAAGCCATGAGCTACGGCATCCGCAGCTACATCACCAAGCCGCTCAAGCCCGATGATTTGCTGCGAAAAACCTACGAGATCGTCGGCTCGCACTTCTGATGGAACAAGGGCTCCTCGCGCAGGCGTTTGACCGCTCCCCGGTGGGAATGGCCTTCCTCCGCGAGAACGGCGCCCTGCTCTCGGCCAACCCCGCGCTGGTGCAAACTCTTGGCAAAGACCTGGCGCGCTTGGTCGGTTCGCGCCTCGAAGCGTATCTGCGGGTCGAGGACGGCACCGGTTGGAAAAACTATCTGGCCGCGTTTGCCGCCGGCGAGGCAGTGTCACCGGTCTTTGAGTCGCGGTTCGTGCCCACCGAAGGCCCCATCGGCTGGTGGAGCATCCAACTGGCCGACTTAGGCCAACCGTGGGACGGCGAGCGCTGCCTTTTTGCGCTGATCCAGAACATCACGCCCAAAAAACTCAACGACCAGAAGCTCCGCGAGGCCCGCCAGCAAGCCGAGGCCGCCAACCGCGCCAAGAGCCAGTTTCTGGCCAACATGAGCCACGAGATCCGCACCCCCCTGTTCACCATCACGGGGATGACCGAACTGCTGGGCCTCAGCGAACTCGGTCGCGATCAGGCCCACCACGCCACGCAGATCGCCTCGGCGGCGCACCAACTGCTCGACCTCGTCAACGACATCCTCGACTTTTCCAAAATCGAAGCCGGTCAGATGTCGCTCGAAAGCATCCCCTTCGACCTCGACGACGTGTTGGCTCGGAGCCTCGAGGTGGTCACCCTCAGCGCCTACCGCAAAGGCGTCGAACTGGTGCTCGATCTGGATCCTGGCGTCCCGCGTGCGTGGCTGGGTGACCCCGGCCGCCTGAGGCAGATTCTCGTCAACCTGCTGAGCAACGCCGTCAAGTTCACCCACGAGGGAAGGGTCATCGTCAAAGTTGGCCACTTCGAGATCGATCCGGCGGGAATCGAACGTGTGAGCATCCGGGTCATCGACACCGGCATTGGCATCAGCGAAGCAGCCCGTTCGGGGCTGTTTCAGGTCTTTTCGCAGGCCGACAGTTCGACCACCCGTCAGTTCGGCGGCACCGGGTTGGGCCTGGCCATCAGCCAAAAGCTGGTGCGACTCCTGGGCGGCGAAATCGGCTTTACCAGCCAGGCGGGGCAGGGGAGCGAGTTTGCCTTCACCGTCGAAATGAAGCGCACCCAAAACCCCGAACTGCCCTGGGGCAACCAAGGCAAAGGCCGGCGCCTGCTGCTCATCGACGACGATTCGGGCGTCCGCGAAACGCTGAGCCCGCTGCTTCGCCAGGCCGGTTTTCGCGTGCAGGCCGTGGCCACCCGCGAGGCCGCGCTCGAGCTCCTTTCGGGGCCCGGAAAGGAGCGCTACCTGCCCGACGCGGTGCTGATCGACCAGGAAGTGGCCGGAGCCGACGGCCGCCGCGTCGACGGTTGGTTGGTGGCGACCGAACTCCAGGAGTTGACCGGTTCCACCCCCTACGTCCTGCTCAGCGTGCTCCGCAGGACCTTCGAACCCTCGCCACGCTACCCGGCCCAACTGTTTCAGGGCACTATCGACAAGCCGGTGAATCCCCGTCGTCTGGTCGACTTTCTGGTGCGCGGCCTCGCCGGCCAGTGGTCCAGCTCCG
>JBAXAI010000052.1:0-21705 GCA_037142615.1 Spirochaetales bacterium
CGGGAACAGCCACCGGCACCTCAGCGACGGTGGGAGCTGGAATCGGAACTGGAGTAGGAGCTGGAGTTGGAGTCTCGGTTGGTGTCGGTGCGGGTGCGGGTGTCGGCAGGGCAGCGATCGGCTTGGGTTTGGCGCCGGCAAGAAGGTTCACGTCGGGATCCGGGTTCACGGCATTGTCTTCTTCCAGCCCCTTGGCACTGGCGATGCTGGTGTCGAGTTGAACGCCGACCAGCGGAGAATCGCCCGCTTCCATGGCCAAAGCCGTCGCCGCCTTCGGCGAAACCAGGATGAACGCGGAAGCCCCCGCCGGCAGAGGACCGACAACGCGAACCTGAACGGTCTTCTTGGTCTTGTAGTTTTCGATGGTCACCACGGAGTTTCTGGTGAAATCGTTGGAGGCCGCAACAAAGCCGCCCGTGGGCGCCCCCGTGCCTTGCCAAAGTTCGGCCTGGCCTCTCCAGGTGGATTGGGCGCCAAGGCCTCCGAGGACCAGAGTCAGCCAAAAACTGGCCAAGAACACTCGCTTCATGATGTTCCTCCGCTTGGTTTATCGGAAGATCGGACGGATTACTTCAGCTCAAAGGGACCGGCTTCGAGCCCCTGCCCGGCCAGCTTGTCGTATGAATAAAACATGAGCGAGCGGACACGCCCCAGCGTCGCAGCCGGGAGGAGGCTCGTCAACGAGAACACCGGCGAGGTCTGAGGCTTCTGCGCAAGCACTTCGCCCGTTTCGCCAAGCGTCCAAACCACGTAGTCAGAGGCGAACCCCGTCAGGCGAAAACTCCCCTGCCGTTCGGTGGCGCTCCAGCCGGCGGGCAAGTCGAGGCGGACCGGCGGGCGGGGGGGAAGGTTACCGGGAGGAGGCGGCGGAATCACGAACGCCGATTCAGCCTGCTGCCCGGCCTTGGAAAGCACCAGGACCTTCCACGCACCGGTCGGAATCTCGGCCGGGCCCGAATCACCGGGAACCGACAGGTTGTTGGCCCCCAGCCACATTTCACCGGTGCGGTCGATGCGGGTCCACTGCGACGGCTCGAGGGACCACACCAGACGCGAATTGTCGTGGACGAGATGAAGCCGGTCGATGTCTTCTATGCCATCGGCGTTGCTGACCAGCACAAACACCGAGAGCCGAGGTTGCCAGACCTTTGCGGTGGGGCTCCAAACCTGATTCACCTGACTGAAAACCTGCCCGATTTGGGGCTGGGAGTTCGAGCAGGCCGACAGTTCTGCAAGAGCCAGAGCGGCCAGAGCAAGCGCGAAGAGCGTACCTATCGACCGAACAGTTCCCCGGGAGTTCACAGCAGCCCTTGGATCACCGAAAGCAGCGCCTCACGGCCCTGATGGTTTTCCGACGACGTGGCAAACAACGAGTCTTTTTCGACGCCGAAGAACTCGGCCCAGCGGTGAAGTGTCGCCGTCAGTTGGTTTTTGGACAGTTTGTCGGCTTTTGTGCCTACCAAGGCCAAGGGACGCTCGAGCGACTGAAACCACTCGATTTGCGCACGCTCCTCGTCGCCCGGTTCGCGCCGCAAGTCGAGCAGGTAGAAAACGGCCTTGAGCGGTTGGCGGCCGGTGCAATACTCGGCGATGATGGGCCCCAACGCTGCCCTTTGGCTGCCGGGGAGCTTGGCAAAACCCGTGCCGGGTAGATCGACCAGACAGAACCGGTCATTCACGACAAACCAGTTGATTTCGGTGGTAACCCCGGGCCGGGCCCCCGTCTTGACCAAGGACTTTCGGTTAACCAAAGCGTTGATCAGCGACGACTTGCCCACGTTGGACTTACCGTAGAAGGCGAACTCGGGAAGACCGGTTTTGGGGTATTGGCCGCTTTCGCGGGCGCTTTGCAGAAAGCGGGCGTCGATGATTTTCAGCACAGCGCGGAGTATACCATTCCTAGGGCTGAAACTGGTAGCCACCCCGGCGGACGGTATGAAGGTGCCGGGGGGTCTCGAGTTCGCCGAGCTTTTTGCGCAGCCAAGCGATGTGAACATCGACGGTGCGTGAGGTGACTTCGTTGTTGTACCCCCAAACCGCGTCGAGGATCTCCTCGCGACTCAGTACGCGGCCGGGATGGTGCGCCAGGTAGGCCAACAACCGAAACTCCGTCGCGCTGAGCCCGACGTCGTGGCTCCCTCCGACTCCCCGCCCGACCGTGTCGTGGACCCTGAGTTGACGGGACTCAAGGTTGAGCGAAAACCACTCAAACTCCAGCAGTGTGGGTGAACTTTCGTCGGTGGCGGCGCCCGTTTCGGGGTTTCCGGGGACCTTGAGCGGTGCCAATCGGTTTCGCCGCAATTGGGCCTCGATGCGCGCCAGCAGCTCGGCCATCGAAAAGGGCTTGCCCAGATAGTCGTCGGCCCCGGCTTTAAGACCCCTGACCCGGTCATCGACGGCCGAACGGGCGGTGAGCATCAGGACAGGGATGCGGATGTTCTTGGCCCGGAGTTGCTGGCACAGCACAAAGCCGTCGGTGTCGGGCAACATGATATCGAGAAGGATGAGGTCGAACGCGGCCTGTTCCAATTGGCGCCACGCGCTGGCGCCGTCGAGCGCCGACTCGCAAATGTAGCCGCTGGCCAGCAGGCGGTCGGTGATGGTCATCACCAGCCCGGGTTCATCTTCCACAAGCAGGATGCGGGCCTTATTGCTCACGAGGAGCCTCCGAAGCGGGCAACAACACGGTGAAGAGGGCCCCCGAGCCGACCGCGCTCTTGAGTTCCACCCGGCCCCCGTGGGAACTGGCCAAGCGGGCGACGAGGCTCAGGCCCAACCCAACCCCGGACACGGTGGTTCCCGGTGGTCGGTAAAAGGGCTCGAACACCTTTTTTTGTTCCTTGGGGGCCAACCCTTTGCCGTTGTCCTGAATCGAAAAGAAGACCTCCGGGTCTTGAGTTCCCGAGCTTCTGGCGACCCCGGAACCCCAGTCGACCGTCACCGAAGGATTGGTACCGGTCGTTCCATGCTTGAGCGCGTTCGAAAGAAGGTTGTCGACAATAGCGGTCAGGTCGGCGGCCCGACCTTTGACCCAGTGGAGCGGTTCGGTGACCCCGACCCCGACGAGAGTCGCACCCTTTTGCCGGAAGTTCTCGGCCCACGCGGCCACACGGCCTTGCAGCAGTTCAGTCAAATTGACAGATTCCTGCCCCTCGAGGCTCCAGGGCTGGGCTTCGAGCCCCGCGTACCGGAGGATGTTCTCGGTGAGCATCAACAGGCGGTCGGCCTCGCTGAGCATCCTTTCGCCGTAACGCCGCGCCTGACCGGGTTCGCTGACCACCCCTTCCTTGAGGTTTTCGGCGGCTGCGCGCAGCACCGCCAGCGGCGACTTCAGCTCATGGCTGACCGACGACACAAAGTCCTGCTGGGCCCGAACGGCCAGGCGGTTACGGTTGTAGAGCCGGTACAAGAACAGGAAGCCGAAGGTGAGCACCGACAACAGCGTGAAGGTGCCAGACAGGTTGAGCCAGCGAACCCTCTCGGCGGCGGCTTCGAGCGAGCCATCGACGTGGCGAACCTCGAGCACCCAGACCGGCCTGTCGGCACCGCGGGGAGGCCGACCGACAAGGGTCAGGCCATTGCCCGTAGAGAACACATCGCCCACCTCGGGCAGCACCGGCCCAAAGCGATCGCCGTTGCCCAAAAGATTCAGGCCCAACTCTGGCGAAAGGGCCAGGTCTTTCTCGGTGGTGGGCTGCGAAGTCCAAAGCACCGCTCCGGCCCCGGATCCTTCGAGGGTGCGCAAGGTGAGGCGGTACCCGGGAAGACCGTCGGTTCCAGCAAAATAGCGACCTACCAGAATGGGAACCACAATGTTCGACAGCACCGAGGGATTCAGATCCACCAGAAGCCGCCGCCCGCCGGCCCGGACAAACGCGCCGGTGGACCGGTAGGGATTGGAGGGTACGTTGGCGATTGGCACCGGCTCGCTCCAGTGAACGCCGTCGGCAAGCAGATACCACGCCTGCGTTTCCGAGGTCACCCACGCGCCGGTCACCAGGCCGGGCACCTCGTTGCGCTGATTCCACGCCTCGAGGAGCTGTGAGGCCCGACCGAGAACCTCCTCGTCGGTGACAGCACCGCGCACATCGGGCCCGAACCCCGGCTCGCTTCCCAGGTTGATCAGGCTTTGGAAGTCGGCACTCCAGTGCAACAGGGTAGTACGCAGGTTCGACCGCATGCGGAACACCTCGGCGCGGCTGGCCTCGCCTGTCCATTGGTATTGAAACCAGGCCAGGACCGGCACGAGCACCAGCAACAGGACAAGCAGTGTGGTAACGAGCCAGGGCACACTGCGGGCGTCGGACGACGGTTTGGGAATCTTCACAGTTTCAGTATAACAGGCCTGTGCCGGGTGTCTGGGAAGTTCCCATCCCCGTGAAGGGGATTTTACAATGGCTTAACCTTGGACGAATTCCGGGGGGCTATCTTTGCAGCATGGAACAACCGATGCTACCTCCGACTCCCCTTCCCCCTTCTCCGTCCGCCCCGGCGCAAACCTCGCTCTTTACCGACAAACCCAATTCGAAGATCCAGCGCTCGGGCGTCAAGACTCAGGCGAGGATGCTGGTCATCATCCTGCTGGTACTTGCCGGAGCCACGGCGGTGGGGGTCTACTTCATGACCCGTCCCGTGGAAACCTACGCGCTCGACGGTTTTTCGGTGTCGCCGGTCACCAAGGCCATCTGGAAAGACGAAGTCCAGCTTTCGGGCATCGTCGAGGTCGAAGACACCCGGGCGATCTCGACCCCCGAAAACGGCCTGATGCTCGGCCTTTCGGTGGAAGAAGGCGATTGGGTCAAGGCAGGCCAGGTGCTGGCTCGCATCAACCCCACCGCCCTGCTCGACTCGCTGACCACCGCCAAGCAGGACCTCGAGACTCGCCAGCGAAACCTCGAAAAGATCACGACCAACTACCAGTTCGCCAGCCAGAAGTCGGTGCAGAACCGCAAGTCGTTGGTCCGTGACCTGGCCGACGCCCAAAAGAACCTGACGTTGCAACAACAACTGGTCAAGGTGGGAAGCGTCAGCCCCGACGACGTGACCACCGCGCAAGTGTCGCTTCAGAACGCACAGGACAGGCTCGACGCAGCCGACCTGCAAACCTCGCAGGACGCGGCACTCTACAAGCTCGACCTCGCCGCCAGCCAGGCCGATCTGGCCACCAGCGGGCGCAACGTCACCGACTTGACCGACCGGATCGCGGCGGCCGCCATCACCAGCCCCATCGAAGGCAAGATCATCGAGATCGACTCCGGCGCCCGGGAAAAGGGACGCCTGATGAGCCAGTACACCAACCTGATGAGTGTCGCCGACACCCGCAGCCCGCTGATCAAGGCCAAGCTTCCCGACACCAACGTGGCGCAGGTAACCAAGGGCATGAAAGTCGCGCTCGTGGGCGACTCGGGCAACTTCACCGGTACGGTGGAGCGCATCGGAACCTTGGTGCGCACCGACACTTCGACCCTGGGCACTTACGTCGACCTGTACCTGCGTCCCGTCGCGGGCTCGGCCGACCTCAATATCGGCGCCTCGGTGAGCATCACGCTTCAGCTCGGCAGCCGCGAAAACGTCCTGCGGGTTACGCGCGGCCCCTGGTATACCGGCAGCACGCAGAACGCCGTCTACGTGGTCAGAGGGACCACCGCGGTCAAGACGCCCGTCACCCTCGGCTCGGTGGGACCCACCGCGGTCGAAATCAAGTCCGGCTTGAAGGAAGGTGACAAAGTCATCGCCTCGAGCACGGCCAGCTTCGCTTCATTCAACGAAATCACACTGAAAGGAAAGGAATAATCATGATCACACTGCAAGGAATCACCAAAGTCTACGATGCGGGTGGCGAGAAGATCTCGGCGCTTGAGGGCGTCGACCTGAACGTTGCCAAGGGCGAGTTCGTCGCCATCATGGGGCCCTCGGGCTCGGGCAAATCGACGTTGCTGCACATTTTGGGCCTACTCGACAGTTCTTCTGGTGGTGAGTACAAGCTCGAAGACCGACCCGTGCAGGGTCTCAGCGACAAAGACAAGGCCCACCTGCGCAATCAGCACTTCGGCTTCATCTTCCAGAGTTTCTACCTTCTCCCGGAGTACTCGGCCCTCGAGAACGTGATGTTGCCCCTGAGTCTCGCCGGCATGCCGGTCAAGGAACGCCGTCAGAAGGCCGGAGAACTGCTGGTCAAAGTCGGCCTCAGCCACCGCGTCAACTTCTACCCGTCGATGCTCTCCGGCGGTCAGCAGCAACGTGTGGCCATCGCCCGAGCGCTTGCCAACGACCCGACCGTCATCTTCGCCGACGAACCGACCGGTAACCTCCCGCTGGCCATGGGCGAGGAAATCCTCGATATCCTCACCGACCTGCACAAGCAGGGTGTGAGCATCGTCATGGTTACCCACGACGAACGCCTGGCCGAACGCGCTGACCGGGTGGTCCGCGTGCAGGACGGCAAGGTCATCAGCCAGGAACTCGTGACCAAGGGACCCCACCATGCAAAGTAGAGATACCTTCGGGATGGGCTTCCGGGCCCTCAAGGAACGTCCGCTCGAGACCGGCCTGATCATCCTGGGCATCACGCTCGCCAGTTGTGTCGCAGCCGCGAGCCTGCTCCTGCTCCTGAGCCAGAAGGCGCAGAGCGACAAGATTCTCCAGGGACCGGCGTACCGCGAGATTCTCGTGTCGTCGGCCACCGACGCCGGGCAATCGACGGCCCGGGCAGGCATTACCTTGATTGACCAGAAGGCGACGCAGAGCTTTCAGCTCGACGCGAGCGACCTTCCAAGCGCCGGAAGCCAGATTCCCCAACTCGCCTACGGCTACCGCGCCGAAACCAACCGCTTCCGTGTGGGCAACTTCGGCGGACCAGGCGGAGGCGCTGTCGCCGTTCGAGCGACGGCCGGCGGCAACGCCTCCGCTTCTGCGTCGGCGGCTCCGGTTACTGCAGCGGCCGGCGGCACCGAGGGTCAAGCGCCCTCGATGACCGTTGTGGGGCCCGATGGCAAGGCCACAACCCTACAAATCGCCGATCTGCCGCCCGAACTGCGCGGCGAGGCAGTTCCTGAGGGCGTCACTCTGCTCAAGCCCGCCGTCGACAACTTCCAGGGCGTCAACGTGAACCCCTCGTTCTTTTTGGCCTACGGCGTCTCTACGGCCGAGGGCAGCCTTTTCACCGACGAGGATGCGGCCAACAACGCCTCGACGCTGGTACTCGGTCCTGGCCTGGCCAAGACGCTATTCCCCGACAAGACCACCGCCGAATTGGTGGGCCAAAAGGTGCAGCTCAACGGCCGCATCTGGACCCTCGTCGGCGTGCTCGAAAAGGGTTCAGCCGATCTGAGTCTGGCCAACGGCAACTCGCTGGCAGACCTGGCTTTCGCCCCCATCCGCCAGCAGAACTTCGGCGGCTTTGCGGGACCCGGGGGTGACGGTGGTCCCGGCGGACCGGGCGGCGGTTTCGGCCAGACGCGCAATCTGCGCTTCGCGGTGGCCAAGGTGAGTGACCTTCCGGCCGCCACGGTGGCGCTCACCAAGTACTTCGACGACAAGTATGGCGAAGGCAAGGTGTCGATCTCGGTGCCGTTCGACAAGGCCCAGCTCAGCCAGAGCGGCTTTGAGCGGCTGTTGTGGATCATCGTGGCCTTCGGCGTGGGAACGCTGGTCATGGCCCTGATCAACCTGATGAACATGATGCTGACGCGGGCGCTGCGACGACAGACGGCCATGGGCATCATGGCAGCCATGGGCGCCGACAGGCAGACTCTGGCCTCGCTGCAAGCGGTGGAAGGCGGCCTGATGGCGCTGGTAGGGACCGTGATCGGCGTCGGCCTGGCAGTGCCGCTGTACGAGCTCCTTTACCAGGCGGGCAAGACGCTGTTCAACCTGCAGACCAAGGCCAGTTTTGACTGGGCGGCCTTGCTGATGGTGACCCCTGCCCTGCTTGTCCTGACGCTGCTTCTGGCGCTTCTCCCGGCCTGGCAGACTTCCAAGATCGAAATCACGACGGCCCTGCGGTCGGAGTAAGGAACCCTATATGAACAGCTTTTTTCAAAATGCCTTTTCCCTGTTCCGCGAAAATCCTCTCCGGGGCTTCCTGAGCCTGTTTGCCCTCGTGGCAGGCAGCTTCTTGCTTGCCAGTTCGTGGGGCATCTCGGACGGTATCAACCGGCTTATCGAGGCGCAAAACGGTACCCAGGGTCTGGTGCTCACTTTGTCGAACGGAACGCTTGCCGCCGACGGAAGCTACGAACGGACCTTCCCGCCGCAGTTCGATTCCAAGATCGGCGACCTGGTCAAAGCCGCCCTTCCCCAGAGCACCAAGCCCTCACCGGTGGAACAGGTGCGCTTTGACACGATCGCCGTGGGCGACCAGCAGTACCGCATCCGCCGGGTGCTCGGTGTGGGAGAGTCCTACCTCGAAACGATGGGCCTCAAACTGATCGCCGGCTCGGGCCTGACCGCCGAAGACATCACAGCCCGCAAGACCGTCATCCTGATGACTGAGGAGGTCGCCAAGACTCTCTTCGGTTCGGCCCAGGACGCCGTCGGCAAGACCATCGACATGGTCACCCCCGCCCGGTTCGCTATGCGGATCCAGGGTGGCGCCGGCACGGCCGCCGTGGGCGCCACAACGATCACCCGAAACCGGGGTACGGCCGCCACTGGCCTGCAGAATCTCGAAAGCTCCAAGCAGAAGTTCACGATCGGGGGCGTCTACCAGACCCCGGACTCTGCGACCCGCAGCAAGTTCGGACTGCCCGACGCGGTGCTCGCCTACACGGCTTCCCAGCCCGGTGGCTTCCAGGTTCCCGAGAACTTTTTCTGGGGCAGCGTCGTGTTCAACGCGAAGGGCGAAAGCCTCGACACGGCCCGTGCCAAGCTGACCGCCGCCGTGCTGGCCGAAAAGGGTGCCGACGCTAAGGCTGCCGTGTGGCAGGGCAACCCCCAGAACCCCGACGTGAAGGGTGAAGATACCGCCAAGGCACTCAGGGCCCTTGTTGCCATGATCACGGCTCTCGGCCTGATCTTGGTTCTGGTCAGCGGTGTGGGCATGTACGGCATCATGACCGTCGAGGTAGCGGGTCGCAGCCGCCAGTATGGCATCCGCCGGGCTCTGGGCACCTCGGTGTCGCAAATCTATGGTCTGGTCGCCAAGCAGTCGGTGAGCCTGGCCGCGTTCGGAGCTCTCATCGGCATCGTGGTGGCCGCGCTCCTGTCGGGGTTGTTGCTCGGACAGTTGGCCCCCTGGTTCCAGCTGGTGGGCCTGCGCACCGAAACCCTGGCCACCATCGGCTTCAACCCGCTTCCTTACCTCGAGGCCTTGGTCGCCTTGCTGGTTGCCTCGGGTTTGTTTGGCGTGCTCCCAGCGCTACGGTTGAGAAAGACCGAGCCGATCTCGCTCCTGAGAGAGGAAGCTGCCTAAATGAAGCGATTCGGACTTTTCGCCGCAGGGCTGGCCTTGGCCGGCTCGGTCGCCCTTGGGGCTCAGGCCGGGCCGGAGGCGTGGACCAAGCAGGCTCTGGTGGCCTTTGGCGAAGAACACGCTTCGAGCCTGTTGTCGGCCAAGACGTCGCTGCAAACTGCGCAGGATAAGGCCGATCACGCGGCACCGTTCTGGCAGAGCAGCGTCGGGGCCAGCGCACAGCTCGGGTCGAGTCCCAATGGCTCGTTGTCGCCCTCCGTTGGCCTGAGCAGCAGTTGGAAACCGCTGGACCAACTGAGCGTCGACGTGAGCGCCGATCTGTCAGGGCTCAAGGCCTCGACCAACGTCCACCCGTTCAGCAACTCGAGCTCGGTGACCTCGGCCCAACAGGCCCTCGACCTCGAGAGGCTGAGGTACGAAAACGCGCGCGCGAGCCTCGACAAGGCAATCTTGACGGCGTACTCGCAGTGGGTGCGCACCAAACTGGACCTGGGCATCGCGGTGCAGGACCGCGACGCCAAGAACGATGCGCTCGAGGCCGAACAGATCAAGTACGATGTCGGAAAATCGAGTGACTCGACCATCGGTGACGCACGCCTCGCCCTCCTGTCGAGCGACAAGAGCCTTTGGTCGGCGCGGGCCACCGAGAGCGCTGCCCGCGATGCCCTGTTCCTGGCCGTCGGCTACACGGCCGACGACTTTTCGGCACAACTATTGGCCGACCCGGTGTTGGCCGGTGCCGACGACCTTCTGACGCGAGCCAAAGCAATTCTGACTGCCCAGACTCCTGTCAAACCGACGACGGATCTCGCGACCGCGCGGCTGCGGCTGGAGCAAGCGAAGGCCAACGCCGCGGGGTGGCCTAGCCTGCTCTCGGGCCTCGCGGCCAGCGGGTCGTACGCTACCAGCGGCAACTGGTCGGTAGGTGTGAACTACAGCCTGTCCTTCTCGAGCCTGGTTTCGCCGCAGGAAGACACCTTGAAGCAGGCCGTCGCTGACGCCGCGTACGCTTTGCGCACGGCCGAACTGCAGGCAGCGTCGAGTTCGCGTCAAGCGATGTGGAACCTGCAGGGTTCGGTGTCTCAGCTTGAGCTCAGTCAGAAGCAAGTGCTGCCCGCGCAGGCCTCGCTGGACGCTGAGAAGATCCGCTCGAGCACCGGTTCGAGTACAGCTCAAAAACTCAGGAGCCTGGAAATCAATGTGCTGAGGGCCCACTCGGCGGTTGCCTCGGCGCAGGCCGACCTGGAAGCGCAGTTGCTGAATTGGTAACCTCTGGCAGGCCGCGGTGTCTGGTCCATATGACAAGAATTGCCGCGGCGTTGGCGTCGCTCCTCTTCGTGCTCGCTCCGGCCTGGGGCGAGGCGCTGACCCTCGGACAAGCCGTCGAGGCTGCCTTGGCCCGGGGAGCCGATCAAGCGGTTCTCGATGCGGGCCTGCAGTCCGCTCAGGCGGCCTACCAGCAGGCCCAGGCCCGTGCCGGCTTCGCGCTTTCGACAAACTTCCAGTACAACGCCAGCGAAGCCCTCAACGACCCGGCGCGGCCCTTGGTGACAACCGGGGTCGCGAAGGATCCGCTGGTCTCGGGGGTTGGTTCGGTCACCAAGGACAGCGTGCTTCCTCAAAACGTGGTCGCCGGCGTCACGGCCAGTCTCCCTCTGACCACCGTAACCGTCAAAGGCCAGGAGAACTTCCAGTTCGCCCCGGACGGAACCCTCAACCAGACCACGTCAGGCAGCGCGAATGTGACCCAGGTCCTTTGGAACGGCTACCCAGGAGGGCCCTTGCAGGCCGCGCTCGACAAGGCCGGGCTTACGCTGCAGATCGCACGCCTCAACGCGCAGGCGAACAGGAACAAGCTCATGCTGAGCGTTCGTCAGGCGTTCTATACGCTGCTCTCGGCGCAGGAAAGCATGGCACAGCTCACCCTGACGCTGAGTCAACGGCAGGAGAGTCTCAAGTTCGTTCAGGCCAAGGCGTCGCTGGGGCAGGCCACGGGCTTGGATCTCAGAACGGCCCAAATCAACGCCCGCGCCGCGGAGCTTGACCGCCTCGCTGGTCAGGGCGCCCTCGAAGTTGCCAAACGTCGGCTTGCCAACCTGATGAGCCGGCCCGAGACCGAAGCGTTCACCGCGGCTCAAGAACCCGATCCGACGGTGCCTGCCGCCACCTTGGATGACGCGATAGCCCTCGCCCTGAAAAACCGGGTGGAGCCTCAGGTGGCGCGGGCCAACGCCGAGGCCGCGGCCGTCGACAGTCAGCTGGCTTCCGGAGCCACTACGCCCAGCGTAAGCCTTACCGGGGGCCTGAACTACGCGCATGACTGGCAGACCTCGGTCACCAGCGTCGTCGGAGTGCTCGGCCTGAGTATCGGGCTGCCCCTGATCGATGCAGGGCTCTCGAACGGACAATTGGCAGCCGCTTCCGCGACACAGACGTCGACCCACACCCAGGAACAGCAGTCGCTCCGTGCGATTCCGGTCGACGTCACCGAAGCCTGGAACGCGTGGACCATCAACCAGCAACGGACCGAAGTGGCCTCGTGGTCGGTCGAGGTCGCGGTCGGCCAGCGCCAGATTGTGCAGGCGCAATTCGACGCCGGTCTCAAAAATCTCACCGATCTGCAGACCTCCGACGTGACGGTCAGCACCGCGCAGTTCAACCTCCTCAAGGCCAAGATCACGACTCAGCTTTCGGCCCTCCAGCTCCAGAATCTCCTCGGCCTCTAGAAAAGGAATATGATGAAACCCAGCCTGCTTATCTTCACCTCTTTGGCTCTCGTTCTTCTCGGCTCGTGTACGCCAGCGGCACCCACCGGCGCGGCACCCACCGGCGCGGCCCCTGCCAACGCGACCGCCGGGGCCGCCGCGGGTCAAGGAAACTTCCAGCGTCAGGGAGGACAAGGTGGCCAGGGGGGCCAGGGCGGGCAGACGGGCAACCGCCGTTCCGCCACGGTCACGGTCGAGGTGCAGAACGCCCGGATCGGAGCTTTGGCCGTTGACCAGACCGCCGCGGGGGCCATCCTGCCCGAGACCCAGAGCTCGGTGGCTGCGGGAGCCACGGGCACGGTCAAGGCCGTCCTCAAGAAAGCGGGCGACTGGGTGGAAGCCGGTACCCCCGTCCTTCAGCTCGATGATGCCCAACTCAAACTCTCGGTTCGCCTCGCGCAGGCCACGCTCGAGAACGCCAAGATCAACGCCGGACAAAGCACCGGTGGCGCCGAAGGGAGCAGTTCCAAGCTCGGGCTTCAGTTGCAGTCGGCTCAGTCGGCGCTCAATTCCGCCCAGAAGAACTGGGCTTCGGCGCAGGCGCTCAACAAGATCCAGGGCATTTCCGGCTCGGATTACGACAACGCCCAGGTGCAGCTTCAGACCGCGCAGGCAAACCTGGAGTCGGCCAAGATGGCGCTGCAGCAGAACGGACTTCAGGTCGAGACGGCTTCCATCCAACTCGAGCAGGCCCAGCTCAATTTGGCCAACGCCACCATCAAGGCACCGTACGGTGGCCAGATTTCGGTGGTGAACGTGCACCCCGGCGAATACGTCGGGCAGAGCTCAGCGGTTTTTGGGTTGGTCAGTCGGGCCAAGGTGATCAGCTTCAGCGTCTCGCCCAGCGATGCCCCGGGCTTGAACACCGGCACGCGGGTCAAGTTCGACTACAACGGCAAGACGGCTCAAACGCAGATCACCCAGCTGCCGGCGGCTCCCGTCAACGGCCTGGTGACGCTCACTGCCGGCCTTCCGGAATCCATTACCGCCTCGCTGGGAACCGTCGGGACCATTTCGTACAGCGTCGTGCTCGCGCAGGGCACCATCGTGCCGCTCTCGGCCCTGCAGAGTGCCGAAAACAAGACCTACGTGTACACCAATGAGAACAACAAAGCGGCCCGCTACGAGGTGGAAGTGCTTGCCGAGTCAGGTTCCGATGTCGCCGTGACGGGCCTGAAAGGCACCCCCTCGGTCATCCTGAACCCTCCCCCGGGGCTCCTGGTGGGAGCGGCACTTCAAGGCGTGGCGAGCGCGGCAGGAACGACCGCGCTGACAGCCGCCGGGGCCGGGACGGGCAACGGACAGCGACAGCGCGGCAACTTCACCGGGGCGGCCGGGGCTGGTACGGCCGGGACCCCTGGGGCGGCCGGTGCGGGGGCGGCTGGGGCTGCTGCAGGGGGGACCGGTCAACGCCAGCGAGGCAACTACACCGGGGCTGGAGCGGGTGCTGGTGCGGGAACCGGAGCACAGGCCCCCCTCGATCCCAACGCTGCGGCAGGTTCCAACGGGTTTGGCGGCCAGCAGGGCGCTGCCGGTTCGGGGGCTGTTCCTGGAACTCGGCGGCGCGGTCAGGGCCAGAACGCGGCCGGGGCCACGGCCGGAGCACCGACCGACACGGCCACGCCAGCGGCGCCTGCCACGACCACCGGGGGCCAATGATGCCGTCGGTCCGCGAGCTTCAAGCCCGCATTTTCGACCGCGTGAATCCGGCGGTGAAGTTCTCGGTCAGCCGTTACGTGCTGGCGGTGGGCTTCTTCGTGGCCATGGTGCTCTTCGGACTAGTGTCGACGTTCAACCTGGGCGTCGACCTTTTGCCCTCGGTGAGCATTCCTGTGGTGGCCATTCAAGTCAGCTATCCGGGGGCGACTCCTTCGGTCATCGACACACAGATCACCCAGGTGGTGGAAGGCTCGGTGGCCACGCTTTCGGGCATCACCGACATCTCGTCGAGCAGTTCGTCGGGCGCGAGCCGCGTCACGGTCAATCTCGACGCCAACGTCAACAAAGACGCGGCGATGAACCAGATCGCGGCCCGGGTGAACGCGCTGTCGAGGCGCTTCCCATCGGGCGTCGGTGCGCCCGTGGTGCAGTCGTTCGACCCCAACTCGCAACCCATTCTGCAGTTCGGCATCTCGGCCAAGGCCATCGCCATGGAAACGGTTGGCGACTGGGTGCAGAACGACTTTGCACCGCAGTTGGAGCGGGTGAACGGCGTTGCCAACGTCACCGTCGAGGGGGCACCTACCCGGCAGTACCAAGTCTACCTAGACCCGAACAAACTGCAGTACTACAAGCTCAACCCCCAGCAGATCAGTCAGGCCATCACGGGGTCGGCTCTCAACCAGCCCATTGGCACGATCACTTCCAACGCCAACACGCTGAGCTTCGCCACCAAGAGCCAGCCGACCGGCGTTGACTCGATCGCGA
This sequence comes from Spirochaetales bacterium, assembly GCA_037142615.1. Lineage (GTDB taxonomy): Bacteria > Spirochaetota > Spirochaetia > JABEVK01 > JABEVK01 > JAIFLN01. The sequence goes on from JBAXAI010000052.1 coordinate 14,605, forward strand.
ACATCCTCGTCGATACCACGAAAGGTGTCACCGTCGGCGACCTGGCCATCGTGCGGGTCATTCCGGTTCCCTCAAGCTTCGTCCGGGTCAACGGACAGCCGTCGGTGCTGGTGTCGATCCAAAAAAGCTCGGAAGGCAATTCGGTCGCGGTGGCCAGCGCCGTGCGTGCCTTCCTCAAGACAGCTACCCTGCCCAAGGGCTACTCGCTGACCATATCGAACGACACCACGGGCCCCATCACGGCCTCGATCAACTCCACCTACCAGGAATTGGGGATCACTGCGCTGGTAGTTGCGCTTATCTGCCTGCTGTTCCTGGGCAAGCTCAACACCACGCTGAGCGTGGTCCTGGCCATCCCGATCGCGCTGTCGGCCGCGCCCATCCTCTACAGCCTGATGGGCTTCTCGTTCAACCTGGTGTCGCTGCTGGCGATGATCGTGGCCATTGGCATCGTGGTCGACGACTCCATCGTCGTGTCCGAGAACGTCGAGCGGTACCGGAAGATGGGCTACTCGCTCAAGGACTCGGTGCTCAAGGGCGCGAGCGAAGTCTTCAGCGCCGTAGTCGCGGCCTCGTTGTCTCTGCTTTCGGTGTTGCTGCCGGTCAGCTTCATCGGGGGGGTGATCGGGCGTTACGTCATGCAGTTCTCGCTGGGCTTGGCGGCGGCCGTGTTCTTCTCGCTGGTCGAGGCCATCCTTTTTCTCACGGTGCGCCTGGCGTATACCCCCGAGAGCCGAGACCTGACTTGGAGAGACTTAGGGCGCAGTTTCATCGAGCTCTTCCCGGCCCTGAAGGGGGGCTTCGCCAGCCTCAAGAAGTGGTACGTTCTGGTGTTGCTCGTGACCGGGGGCGGGGTTCTCGTCTGGCAGAAGTTGTACTGGTGGCTCTTCGCGCTGCTTGCCTGGCCGGTCGCGGCGGGCTTGGCCTGGTACGTGCTCAGGATTGTGTTCACCTTCGTCCAGGCGCTCACGGGAACGCTGCACGGCGTTACCGAGGCTGGTCTGAATTGGATCCGGGAAGGCTACGTGAAGTCGCTGGGCGGTGTGCTCAGGTTCGGCGCCTTCATCCTAGGCGGCGCTTTGGTCTTCTTTGTCGGTACGCTCGTCTACATCGGGCCCAAGATACCGTTCAACTTCGTGCCGCAGTCCGACTCAGGGACGCTGAGCGCGGGCCTGCGCCTGCCGCAAGGAACGCCGGCCTCGCTGACCAATGCCGCCACAGGCCGCCTGGAAACCTGGCTGCTGCAGCAACCCGAAGTCCTCACCCTGCAGACCACCGTCAGCTCGGGGGGCACGGGCGGCATTGCCGGAAACGCGAGCATCACGATCCAACTGGTCCCGGTCGAAAAGCGGCGCTCGTCGTTCGTGCTTTCGCAAGCGTGGAGGACCGCGCTGACGCCCTTGGTCGCCGACCTGCCTTCGGCGCGGGTTTCGGTCAACGCCGGGGGCTTCGGCGGGGGCGGTTTTGGCGGGGCGGGCACGTCTGTGAGTTTCCTGTTGATCTCATCGAACCTCGATGAGCTGACCGCCACCAACGATCAGGCCATCGCTGCGCTTCAAGCGAACCCGCTGGTGAACGACGTCACGTCGAGCCTGTCGAACATGAACCTCGAGAACGATTTTGTCCCCGACCCCGACAAGCTCAAAGGGACGGGCCTCAGCCCGGGCACCGTCGCCACCGTGCTGCAGACCTACGCTTCGGGCACGCAGGCCTCGAGCGTGCAGTTGGGAGGCAAGAGCTACCCCATCCAGGTGCAGATCGATCCGGCGTACCTCAACGGCACTCAGTCGCTGCTCAACCTTCCCGTTTACGCCCCGGCGCTGCAAACCACGCTGACCGCCGGTCAGCTCGGGTCCTTTGTGCTCACCCCCTCGCCGGCCAGCATCAGCCGAACCAATCGGGTCTATTCCGCGACACTCAACGTCAGCCTAAAGCCCGGTTCACCGCCTGCGCTGGCGTTTCAGAACCAGGTGAAGGCCGACTTCCTCAAACAGGGCATCCTCGGCGGTTCGGTGAGCATCGGCGACGAAAGCCGCAACGGCATCGCTGCGCTCTCGGGCCAGTTGGCCACCCAAGGTCCCATCGCCTTCGTGCTCGCCGTCTTCCTCGCCTACCTGGTGATGGGGGCACAGTTCAACTCGTGGCGCTATCCGTTCTACCTACTGCTTCCGGTACCGCTGGCCTTGGTGGGAGCGCTGTGGTTTGTGTTTTGGAGCAACTCCGGGCTCGACATTTTCGGCGTGCTGGGCATGCTCATGCTCATTGGGTTGTCGGCCAAGAACGCCATCATTTACCTCGATTTTGTGGTGGAACGGCTGGATCTGATGCCCCTGCGCGACGCGCTCATCGAATCGGCCCGCCTCCGCTTCCGGCCCATCGTGATGACGACGCTGACGGTGCTGGTGATCAGCTTTCCCCTCATCTTCAACGGCGGTCAGGGTTCGGAGTTTGGCCAGAAGATGGGTCTGGTCATGCTGGGGGGCATCCTCAGTTCAGCCATCCTCACCTTTTTCGTGGTGCCGGCAGCGTTCTGGCTCTTCGAACGCAAGCGCCACCCGGACCCACTGGTCAACCTGTTGTCGCCTGAGAATCTGCCCGCAGAAACCGGAGAACCACCTGGTTGAACAGTTCGGCGTCGGATTGGAAGAACCCGTGGTCCGCTGCGGGGAAAATACAGAGCTGAGCCCCAGGAATCGCCTGGGCGATCCGCACCGTGTGTTCGATCCGGATGAGGTCGCGGTCGCCCGCCATCACCAGGGTCGGGCAAACGATGGACGCCAGGTCCTCGAACGCGAGGTTGGGTTCGTCGCGCATCATGCGGTTGAGCGCGCGGTCCCAAGCCGGTGTCGCCGGGTTGGCAACGACCGACTCAACGGCATCGAGAAGCTCCTGATCGAAGGCAGAGTTATCTGACACGAGGTTGGCACCCGAGATGGCCAAGGCGGCCACGAGGTCGGGCGCCTGCCTTGCGAGCACGAGTCCGACGATTCCACCGTCGCTCCAACCTACGACCCTGACCCGTCCCCACCCCTTGTGACGTAGCAGCGCTTCGACGTCGTCGGCCATCTGTTGGTAGTGGAGGGTCTCGAGAAGCGGGCCCTCTCGTTCGCCCGACTTGCCCTGGCAACGACTGTCGAGACCGATCACGCGGTAGCCGGTGGCAAACGCCTCGAGCTGGGCCGAGAACGTGCTCATCGAGCCGCCGTTACCGTGGAGTAGCAACAGCGGCTCTCCCTTGCCATAGATCTCGAAGTAGAGCGTGGTGCCATTGATCGCCGCGTAGCCACCGGCTGAGGGGTTGTCGCCAAAACGGGCAGGATCCAAGTTGGGGTGCATGAAAGGGCCTCCTAGAGCCGCGCGACCGTGTAGACGACCGCCAACGTGTGCGTGGCCCCGGGAGCCAGCGTGACTGCATCGCCGCGCACGTTGCCGCTTTCGACGCAGACAAAGTTCCGGTGCAGCTCGTCGCCCAAGTCGCCGAGCAGCCGTGCGCGGGCTTCGCCAGGGTTCCAGATGACGGTCGAGGCACTTCCCGACTTGTCGATGCGAAGCTGGCGACCCAAGCTCGGATCCCGGATCACGCACGAAGCGGTGGTGCCTTCAAACACTTGGTCCACTTCGCCGGAAAACCTCACCTCGCCTTCGGGTCCGGCGACTTCGACTCTGCCGATATCGCCAACTTGGAAGTAGGTGTGAAGCGCTTCGGTGAACGTGAAGGGACGGCCGTCGGTGTTGCGGGTGAGGAGGCGAAGCGTCAGGTCGGCACCGAACTCGGCTTGAAACTCGACGCGAGCGCGGTACGGCCAGCGCGGATCCTCGGTCCCGTTCACGTCGAGACCAAAGCTCACGGTGAGGTGCTCTGGCCGCTCGGTGACCCCAAGTAGTGTCCAAACAAGGGTGCGAACGAACCCATGCCTCGCCCCGCCGTCAGGGTGGGCTCCAAACCAGGGCCAACAGACCGGAACTCCACCCCGCAACACCTCACCGGTCTCCCAGCGCGTGGAAGACGACATCCACAGCACCGGCTCGTGCCCCGCGGGTTGCCAACTGGTGAGGTGGGCCCCTTGAAGCGTGAACGTTGCGAGGTCATCGGCGTGGTGAAGCGTCATTCGGGTCACAGGGTACTCCTTTCAAACAGCCCCAGGCAGGGGTCATTCCGGGTGCGGCCGAACCTCACCTGCGGAACTTGGTCACGTTGGTTGGACCAGTTTCGTCCGGATTCTCGTCGTTGCGGTCGTGCATCCACCAGGCGAGCCAGACGAAGCCAAGAACCTGCCACCAAGCCTTGGAGCCCCCTCGGGACGGGGGCAGCAGGGCGTTCGGTTCCTGAAGATACACGTTGCGCAGACTCCCGCTGAGACTTTCCTCGGCTCCGGTGATCACCAAGCTGGGTTCCTGGTCGTGGAGGTAGCCCTTAAGCAGGGGCTGGGACCCGGGTAACCCTTGAGAACCTCTTCAAACTCTCGCTTGAGAGCCGAAGGGAGGTACCCTCGCACCACGAGAAGCCTTTGTTTTCGGTAAGACAGGCAGAAGACCTCGTTGGCCCGGGCAAGCGAAACCAGAAGAGTCGAAACCACGACGAGCAGAACGACAACACCGAAGGCACCGACCATCTGCTAACCCCTTTCCCACCCTACGACACGAGGTCGTCGAAGGGCTAGAGGAGAGGAACCTCCCAGTTGGAATGGAATATTCTCCCACCAATCCTTGGTTTCGGCGCTCATGGATTGCCCCCGCTTTGGCCACTGGTACTCGCTGCTCTGCGTGTAGGCGAACCTGCGCGGTTCGAAATTGCCGCCAACGCTGGCCAGTAGCGTGCCACGTAGGGCACAAACTTGCCTTCCGCGATCAACGTTGAAATCTGCTTGCTATCAGCGACCATCACATCGGCGACTTCCGTCGCTTGAATCGACACCTGCCTTGGCGAGAAGTCAAACTCAAAGAGCCAAACATCCGAAAGTGTCTGCGAATGCTTTCCTTCCCCGTTGAGTTGAGCGACGAGACGACCCTCGTTACGAGGCAGCGACAAACCAAGTTCTTCCTCGACTTCACGCAAGGCGGCTTCGAGACTCGTTTCGCCGGCTTGGACGGCTCCCCCACTTGGCTCCCAGGCACCAGGAAAGGGCTGTTTGTCCAGAGCGCGCCTTGAAATCAAGTAGGCATTCGAAGGCGACCGGATCCAAACGTGAACCGCGAGGTGGAACTCCTCTGGACCAAGGGCTTCTCCTCGTAGCTTGGTCCGCCCGGTTTTGGTTCTATCGGCACGGAGAATGTCCCAGAACTCCAAATCTCTCGTGCCAGCCTGGCTGCTAGACTTCTGCATCCGACATTCTATCCTCGGGAGTTCTCATGCACAAACAGGTCTACCGAAGGCTTGAGTCCCTTACGCACACGTTCAAACTCAAACATGTAGTAGAAGCCAATTCTCTGCGAGCGCATGAGGTGATAGAGAAGTTGCTCGCGCATCGCATCGAGCCTAGCCATGAGACGAACCCCCTTGATCTCATTGACCAGCCCTGGATCGGTCCACGATTGGAATCCCATCACCCTGCTTTTCACGTCGAAGAAGTAATCTTGAACGCTGCGAAACTCGCACGGAACGGTGCGCTTCTGGTACATGAAGAAATCGATGTAGCTTCGGGGGTCTCGCGCCCCCTCTCTCGCGTCACGCGCCGGGCTGGACGTGAACTTGGCTGGCATCAGAACCCACTTGTCGAGATAGGTGAGGAAATCCATGATCGGATGGGCAAAACCCCGGGGAAAGATCGGAGCGTTAACCAGATCGTCCAGATCCCACATGAGGTAGTTGAGGTCATTCTCCCAAGGATTGGGTTTGGGATCAGGGATGGAACCGGGTCGCGGAGCCAGCGATCCTTCGGCCCGTACTGCACCGCTGGTGCGGACAAAGGATTCAACTTCGCTTCGTCGGTCTGGGTCGGAGAGCGCCTCGTAGGCGTTCTTGACGGCCAGGAACATGGCGGCGGCAGTTCCATCGCCCTTGTTGGTGTCCGGATGGAACTTCAGGGCCTGCTTTCGATAGGCCTTCTTCAATTCCTCGGACGACGCCCGAGCATCAACGTCCAGGAGTCTGTAGTAGCTTAGGAACTTACTCATGGATCAATACTCTTCCTCGATCAGTCTCGGATACTTCCACATTGGACGTCATCTGGTTCTCGTTGACCTGACCCCCGATCTAGCTTCGACCAGACACCCTGGACACTTTGAACTCGAAACACGCCGTCTGATCCGACCAGTTCGGCCGCACGGAAAGCCGAGTCTCCTGTTCCAGTAGCCAGGTCAACAATTGACCCACCGCGTTTTGGTGGAAGCAAGTTGACCATTGTAGTCGCTCTCGACACAGTCACAATATTGTCGTAGTCGACTCGGAAGTTGTAGAAGCGGTTAACTTTGTCTTCGAAAGTCATGATTCATTCCCCTGTCGGCCTAACGAAGCTATGATACCGGTAGATGCGATGGCTGGTATCATGGTCGTGGAACCAGACGGCCGGCTGGTAACTAAGCTGGGACTATAGTGGAGTTTGCCCACCGTCGACACAACGCTTTGTTCAGCTTTAGCTTGCGCAGCAAGTTATCCGCTGGAACAGAATGTTATGCGCAAGAACTTAGCTCAGCCAATCAAGACTCGAACTCTCTCTACAACGTCATTTAGCTTGCCCGGATCAATCGCCTCGATGAACTCAATATTCCGTGTCGTCCAATCAAGGCTTTTCACTTGGTCACTGAGGACCGAACCACTGACACTGGACGAGAAAATGGGAACCTCGAACGGAAAGTTCTTCACCTTCGAGGTTATGGGACAAAACAGTGCGAGGCCGACCTTTTGGTTGTAGGTTCGATGTGAAATAACCACAGCCGGACGTCTACCCCGCTGCTCATGTCCAAGTTGTGGACTGAAGTCGATCCAGACAATATCGCCCCGGTTGGGTGCATATTTCTCTTCTACCATTCCTCTTTTCCTACTGAAGGCCCAGTTTCTATCGCTTCATGAAGATCCTCATCGGTTAATTGGTCGAGAAGACCTTCAAGTGTTAGCCGACCTGGCTTAATGACGAGTTGACCCTCTTCTTCCACGATGTCGAC
>JBAXAI010000053.1:0-21360 GCA_037142615.1 Spirochaetales bacterium
TCCTTGCGGAAAAGCCTAACCTACGCAGGAAGATGGGTAGAATTGACGGTTACGCTGATTTCGGCTCCGATACGAAGGAACCCGTGTTGCTGGCGGTAGAACGGCAGGGGTAAGCCGTAGGCGTCCCCGTGGTCACAGAACTTGGCGGTCCAGATGTGCGCCAGAAGCTGGGCGCTCACGATGCTGCGTGGGAACAAATCAGGCTCACCGGCGGCCCGGATGACGCCAGGCTTGCTCTCGTCTGCCAGTCCCTGACAATGCTTGCAGGCGTACTTGGCGTGGTGATGCCGGTCCACCCAAACCTGCGCGGGGATCATCACCAGTTTCTCGCTGATGTCCTCGCCAATCTTCGTCATCTGATGACCACACCCGCAGGCCTTCTGGGCGTCTGCCAGGTCATGGTAGACGTCGGTGCGGGGAAGAGAGTCGGCCAGACGCTTGCGACCGGCCTTGCTGCGCCATTCGTGCTGAGCGATGACGACGGTCTCTATGCTCTCGGGGGTCTCATCGTTCTGCAGGTCTTCAGAGGGCAGATCGTCCTGACCGACGATCTTCTCGCTGGACTTGCCGAACTGCCGCTGGAGAGCCAGCCGGAGTTCTTCACGAAGACGCAGGATTTCGGCTTCCAGCTTGGTGGTGCGGGCCGTGAGCTTTGCGTTCTCCTGTTCCAGCTCGGCGACGCCCTTCATAGGAAAATTCTATCAGAACGGAATTTGCGTGTAAATTCCTTTTGATGGAATCTTCAAAGATTCGTATAGTGTCGCTCCTGGTGGGCACGCCAGAAGTCGATCCCATCGAGCAACATTGCCAACTGCTCGCTCGAGATCTTTCTGATCTCTCCGACGTCTTTGGGCCACGGGAACCGGTCTTCTTCCAGCCGCTTCTGCCACAGACAAAAACCGTTGCGGTCCCAGTACAGAATCTTGAGCCGGTCGCGGCTGGGGCCGGCGAACAAGTACAGGCTGCCGTCAGGGGTAAGCCGAAGGCGTCCCCCGGGGTCATGCCCGAGTTGGTCACGCACAAGCGCTGCCAAGCCGTTGATTTGCTTGCGCATATCCGTGGTGCCAGGCCGGACAAACACCCGAAGCTGACTCCAGTCGCGGATCACAACGACCCCAACACCTTCGCCACACGACCCAAGTGCTCCAGCGGCCAGGAAGGTGGTGCGTCAATCCGGATTCTATTGGGCAGGTGGATCCTCAAGACCGCCGAGGGCGACAAGAGCTCTGTGACTTCCACCATCGAGGAATCACCGGCGTCGGTGGCCGCCAAACGGCGACGCCAATTCCCCAGCGACGCTACAGAAACTCCGTAGTCCGCAGCGACCGCCCTGTCGGACATGCCCCTCGCTGCCTTTGCATCCAAAAACTGTTGCCACTCGATCGCCGTTCTCCGTGTTCGTTTCATAGGATTCTCCTTACGAAAAAGCCTACTTCACCGATCAAGATGGCAAGATTTGACGGTTACTTCTGGACGAACGCTGCCCGGGAATTCGAACGGGCGTGCCGGTCCCGATTCGTTGATTGCGATGGATGGACTTCGTTTTCGGAACGGTGGCGCGATGCCGAACTGCTGTTTGACAATGATCCAACATTGCCCAAGGACGTCTGCTTTCTGGACGTGAACGAGTTACTTCCCAAGATCGTTCAGCTTTGGGAGCGGGTCGGGGTGATTCCCAAGAAATATGAAATCATCGGGAAATGAATCTCTTCGTAAGCTCAACATCCTGGTCAGAACCGCCAAGTTGCCTTCAAGTCCCCGACCGCCCCGGCCACGACCGCCGCTACGCCATCAACTGCGACAAGCTCAAGAACGAGCTCGGCTGGAAGCGCCGAGTGGACTTCGAGGAGGGGCTGGAGCGGACTCGCCCGCCTGCCGCGACCAGCTGAACATCCCGTACTGAGGCCGCAGCAGTTTTTGCCTGTGGTAGAAGCGGCTTGAAGTGAACCGGTTCCCGTTGCCCAAAGACTTTGGAGATTATACCAAGGGGGGCGCAGCCTTTCTACTTGATCTCCAAGGCTTTGACGAACCCGCCACTTCTGTTGTTGTGGTCGTAGATGATCAGCGGCAAATCCACCTTCGGGTTACAAGATCGCCCGATTTCTACGGCCATCGTATGCGGAACCGCAGGAAATACGTGGACTGTCGCATTGGGCCCGTGTCTGGACCTGATTTGGGCGAGAGCCCCTCGGTAGACACGACTAAACTCGTCCAGTTGCTCCCTGGTTCGCAGAAAGTGCACCGATGGATTGCTCGCCCCGATTTCCCATATTGGGACATCCTGCCCGAGGACCGAAGTAACCCTCTCTGGATCAATAGCTGCGGAAACAGAAAGGATGAGTGCTATTTCCTTTGCCTCAGCCCCCTCTCCGGGAGGCGCCTGGACACTTAGCGATCCGCCAGTGTCCCGATACCATGTCCATTGATCCGGGTTCCTATGTCGCTGGTACAGCTCGGTAAGAAACAAGTCGGAGAGAAGATGCCCGAGATACGCCAACAGTGGTTGCGGAGCAAGCGCGAAGACAGAAAGGTGCGCCTTTCGATTCTCAAGAAGTGGACGCACCAGTCTTTCGAATTGGCGAGTCAGATTTCGGCTCTCTTCCTCCCAAAACCCCGGTTCGTGGTCTCGGGACTCTGACCAGTGCAAGCCCATTTGAATTGGCTCACTTGCAGCTGGATAGCGCCCACTGGAAACCACTGCTTCAAAAGCCGACACTCCGTTTAGCGGGGAGGCCCGATCCCCAATGTTGGCACCATACAGCACGACAAATGACTGGAGGTCCGGTCCGATACCGGTGACTCGTTCGATGCGTTCCTCATGGCTCTTTTTGTAGGCCCTAAGGACCTGAACGCCATACAGTTCGACTTGCTCTCGATCGATCAAGCGATGATGTGTGTCACAGAGCAACATGAGGTTCGAAAGATCCGTGGAAAGCTTCGGAGAGAGTTCGGGGTCACCCCGCGGTCCCCCTGGCTTGTCAGCAACAATGTGCGCGACATAGGAACTGTTTCCTCGAAACTGGGTCAGTCCGTCTCGATACAGAATCGCGTTGCATCCGGGAAACTCACACCGGCCGCTGGCCTGCGCCCACAAAGCCTTAACCGTGAACTCTGGTATTTTGGTATTGCTCACGCTGGCCTCCTTTGATGTGCTGCTTGGAGACGCGGCAGACAACAGAGTTTGTACTTCTTGCCGCTTCCGCAATAACAACGGGCGTTTCTGCCAAGTCGGGAGACTAGTTTCATCGTGTCGTGAATCTTCTCGTCAATGCCATTCTGGTGAGAGTATTCTCCCCAGGGGGCTTTCTCGTTGAACGTTTCCCAGTATGCGTGCCAAGCAAAGTAACTGAAGACAACTTCGCGTACAAATCTGACGACAGACATCCTTTGCACTTCAATTGGAAGAAAGATTCCAACACAGCAGGACCCATCGCCGTTAACATGCGCGTCCAGACACATCGCTAGCTGACGTTCCTTGATAACCGTTTCGAGCTTTCCACCAACCTCCCAAACCTTAAAGAGGCCGCAGAGGTCTCGCTGATTCAGGTCAATCAGAACACAAAAACAGCCCGAGAAACGTCGGTACCTTCGGTCGGGGATCCCGTTCAAATGGAGTTGTGCCCCATCGAAGTGAGCGTCGAACGACATCTCTCCTCGGAGCGTGTTCGATGCTCCTTCCAAGTAAAGATCGGGAAAGGCCTCCTGGATGGAGGCCAGTTCGTTCGCGGTCATGTCTATCACCAATGAGCGAATGGCTTGTGAGGGATCGTCGTCTGGGAGCGCTCCGAGGAGCCTTGGATGATCGTGCCGAATGAGTCCCCGAACACCTTCCTCCACTTTCGAATACTCTCGTTCCGATCCTGTTCGTTGTAGGCCGCATCGACTTTCTCGCGATAGTCATTCACTTTGTCCCGAAAGTTACTGTACTTTGACCGTTCCCAATACCGATTGAAGTTCTCCCATGGTAGCACCGGATTGTTGACGGCTGGCATCGACGGGCTGGCCTGTAACTTATCGTCCAACCGATCCATTAGGATCTTGAAGGCGGTCGCGAGATCGTCAAAGTTGTCTCCACCAACACAGTTTCCCAACAAAGTTGACAATAGTATTGATTTGACGGAGAAGTTGCTACTTCGGTCCCGAAGGTACTTGAACAGGCGAGTCGCCTTCTTGAGATGACTGTTCGTAACTCGGTTCTTATCATTGAACCAGTCGCGAAAACCAGTGCCATCAGTCTCTTCGAACGAATCGGTATCGTAGTTGCAGATATAAACCCGGCCGTCCTTCTCGATTGCAGGAACGAGATCGAGGTGGAAGTCGGCCTTGTAGTCAATGGTCATGCACCTGGTTTTTCGTCGAACGATGTCTTGGTAGTTGCCATTCTTTTGGAAGACTGCTAGCAGCGACGTGATGTAGTCCCGCGCGGTCCAGCTCGCCTGTTCCGCCATATAGACCAAGAGATCAGCGTCGAACTCGTCGGTATCCCTAACGGGTTTGATGATTGTCCCCAATGCGTAGGAACCTTGACGTTCAGTCTTACGGTAACCATCCAGGCAGTCCTTCAGGAGTCGACTGATGATTTCAGTCTTCTCGTCCAAGGTTTTGATCCTGGAAGGATTGAGGTTGACCTCTTCGTTCAGAAAGGTCTGGAAGTCATTGTGGTGCTTCATGATCAGCTCCAAATGCTCAGTGCAGGGTTATCCCCGGACTCTTGACAAGAGGAAGCTATCGTTCGTAAGCTAATTTGCCACGCCAAACGAAGATAGCCTTTGGACCTTCCGGTCCCCGGGTTGTTTGGTTCGACCCTGTTACCTGGTTGCCGCCGGGGCAGGGTCGTTTTCTTTTCACAGTGTACTGATTTCTGTCAACATTCGTCAAGCAATGACCGGCCTATTTCATCAAAGAAGCTTTTTTCATTGACAAACTTGGATAAATGATAGATATTGTCAATCTCAAGGAGAAGAAACGACGATGATGGGAGATAGACTTCGACAACGGCGGCTTGCCGTGGGGATGTCACTACAGCAGGTCGCGGACGCTCTGATCGCAGCTGGCACGCAGATTACCCGTGCCACCCTATCAAAGTACGAGCTAGAGCAAAGTTCACCGAATGCTCTAGTACTTCGCGAGATCGCAAAAGTCTTCGGCGTGAAGACCGACTACTTTTTTTCTGAGACCCGTACAGAAGTTCAGTGGTTTGCCTACCGTAAACGGTCCAGCATGTCGCAAGCCGACCAGGCAAGCCTCCAAGCTAGCGCTATCGAAGCCTTGGAACGACGGGTCAAGGCTGAGGAGCGATGCGGTGTGGAACCCACGGGGCTTGGCGAACAGAATAGGGAACAGTGCGAAACATTTGACCAAGCCGAAGACTTGGCAATGGGGTTGCGTGATCACTGGGGACTAGACCTGCAACCGATTGGGTCTCTGATCGACCTCCTTGAGTCCAAGGGCTTTGTGATGATACCCCTTGCCACAGGTGAGCTCAAGTTTGATGGGTTGTCGGGACTGTTGAACGGCGTTCGATCAGTCATCGTGTACAAGGAAGATGTAGTCACGGACAGACTTCGATTCACAGTTGCCCATGAGCTGGCCCACCACTTTTTGAAAGCTGATGATCCAAGTGTCGAGGAGAAGTTGGCCCACCGATTTGCCGCCGCGTTCCTGATGCCTCAAAAGCGATTGCGCCACCATTTGGGATCAAATCGGACCCGCCTCAGGTTGGAAGAACTCGTCCTCTTGAAGGAACAGTATGGGCTAAGCCTTCACGCTCTCGTTTACCGTGCCGGCGATGCTGGCATTATTTCCGACCGGACTCGTACGGAGTTGTTCCAGTTTTTCGGTCGCATGGGTATGCGGAGGGCTGAGCCGGGCCGCTACAACGTGACCGAGAAACCGGACGAACTCAAGCGCATTTTGCTGAAAGGTGTTGCCGAGGGCCAGATCACCGAGGCCCAGGCAACCGAGCTCGACCCCGAGTTTCCTGCCGAAAAAGAGAGGAGCCAGACCATGCCTACTTGGGATCTCAGAGAACTCCTGGCGCTTCCGCCAGAAGAACGCGACAAGGTTCTTGAAGACGCGGCGGCCTCGGCCGCGTCACTATACAATCACGGTGGTCCTTTGGGCGATTTGGAAGTACTGGATATTCAATGACCGACACTCTCCCCAGACGCGGCGAAATCTGGAATGTGAATTTTGATCCAACAATCGGAGCAGAAATCAAAAAGCTCCGTCCTGCGTTGGTCATTTCTCCCGATAGCATCGGTAAACTTCCGCTCTGCATCGTTGTCCCAGTAACAAACTGGGCCGACTCATTCGAGGCCTTGCCGTGGATCGTCAGACTGAGACCAACGCGTGAAAATGGTCTTTCCAAGACTTCTGGAGCAGATTGCTTCCAGGTCAAATCGGTTGCCCGAGAACGGTTCACTGAGAAGTCGGGCAGCGTAACGGCGGAAGAACTGGATCTCGTCGTGAGCGCGATCCAGCTCTGCATTGGTGTCTACTGACCATAAAGGCGAGGCGGTCCGTGTTGCATCGCCTGCTCTACGAGGGAATCTCCCTTGTCGAGAAGGAAAGAATTCAGACTTTTGTCCTTGATGCCAGGGAAGTCCTTGCCGTGCGGAAGGGTTCAACGAAGCCTACTAGTGCAGCACGGTCAGTCCGACGGGAGAGCTGAAACGATGGTTGAACCTCCGCTTTCCAGTTTGTTGACACCGGAGAAAGCCTGCATCTTCAGACTGATCCACCGTGACAACGTACCTTGGGTCTTGGCAAATGGTCTCCATAGTGCCAGCAGCGCCACCAAGTCACCACACTGGGTCCCGATAGGAAATCGGGAGCTTATCAAGAAAAGAGCAAATTGGTAGGTTCCCGAGAAGTTCGAACAGTATCAGGCCGAGGCCTTGGTGCACGGCAGTTGTCCTGTGTCCGCACTGATGAGGCTTGCGTGTTTCGACCTTTCGGTCGAAACTACCCCGCGGGATCAGATCGAACAGGCAGGGCTTACCCTGCCTATGGTCTTTCCAAAAACCGCCATCGATACAAATGGACTCATCGAACTGGCAAAGTCGGTTCAGGTACTTGAGTTGTACTTGTTTGGCTCTGTACTACGCGAGGATTTTCACCAAGAGAGTGACATCGACATTCTCATCGAGTTCGACCGCGAGACCTACTCGAACTTCATCCGGCTCGCATACTTCCATGAGGACAACCTGGAACGAACCGTGGACCTGCTAACTTCCGACAGCCTCAGTCCCTATATTGGCCCCACGATACTCCGTGAGGTGGAGTATGTTTCACTCTGACAAAGAGCTGTTTCAGCACATTCTTGACGAGATCTCCTTCCTCAAGAGTGAGTCCGCAGTGCTCACCAAGGAGCAGTTCCTCGCCGGAGATCACCCTCCGGTACTCAAACGTCGAGTGGCGAAACATAGCGGGAATGCGTGACAAGTGAGGCAAGTCGCTGACGACGTTGAGTACCCTTCTTGCCGCAAATTGGGTTACTGATGCATAGGCCGAACGGTCTGCAGGTTGCCAGATTGACGCTCCGCGCCAAGGAACAAATCGGACATTCCGAAGTTCCAGAAAGGGTAGCTTGGCGAATCTTGTGAATGGCATACAATATGCACAGGAGTTCAAAAAATGCGAACTACGCTAGACCTTCCCGAGTCTCTCTTGCAAGAGGCAATGTCACTTACTCACACACAGACCAAAACAGAAGTGATTAAGTTGGCTTTGAGCAATCTGATCCAGAAAGAAAAGATTCAAGAATTGAAGTCATTTTTTGGAAGACTTGATCTCGAAATCGACTTGAACGAGCTTCGAAGTAGATGAGTCTCGTTCTTGTCGAGATCATCCGAATGCAGGTCAGGAATTTCGAGGCAGGAAACAACCATGTCGGAATACCCGACCTGGTGATTGCTCAGAGCGCGATGAAGAATGATTTGATTCTTTTTGAGAATGACAATCACTTCCAGGCCATGAAGAAGATTTTTGGATTGGAACTGCTGAGGAAGGAAGACCAAGAATCTCATATCTAGATCAACCTGATGCTCTTGCTTCGCCACTTAGACTTGTGCCGAACATGTGCATTCTGCAACTTCAACTTGCAATTTACACATGTCAGCGCTAGCATGGTTCCATGATTCCCCGTTTGGCCGAAGCTCGGATCCGGTCGCTGGCACGCCAGTTTCCTATTGTGGTGGTCACGGGTCCCAGGCAGTCGGGCAAGACGACCTTGGTGCGTGCTCTGGCGCCCGAAAAGCCCTACTACAACCTAGAGCGCCCCGATGTGCGCCAGCGCGTGGCCGACGATCCGCAGGGGTTCTTGGCCAGTTGCGCCGAGCGTGGGGCCATCGTGGACGAGGCGCAGCGCTTCCCGGAGCTGGGCTCGTGGTTGCAGGCCTATGTCGACGAGCACCCCGGTGCAGGGCAGTTCTACCTTACCGGGAGTAACCAGCCGCTGCTGCGGACGCAAGTGACGCAATCGCTGGCGGGCCGTGCGGCACTCGTCAATCTGCTCCCGCTGACGGCCGGCGAACTAAGCTCCGCTGGCCTCGCCAATTCCCTCACCAACACTTTCCTGGCCAAGGGCTTCTATCCTCCGCTGTACGACAAGCCGTTTGTCGCTGCCGATTGGCTGGCGCAGTATGTGCAGACGTACTTGGAAAAAGACCTGGTGCTCCTGGCCCAGCTCAAGGATCTGTCGGCCTTTCAGCGGTTCCTGAAACTGTGCGCTGGTCGGACAGGGCAGGTGCTCAACCTGTCGGACCTGGCTCGCGACGCGGATGTGTCGCACACCACAGCCAAAAACTGGCTGTCACTCCTCGAAGCCTCGTTCCTGGTGTTCTTGCTGCCGCCGTGGCACGCCAACTACCAGAAGCGCCTGGTGAAAAGCCCCAAACTGTACTTTTACGATGTGGGCCTGGCCGGTTGGTTGACCGGCATCCGTTCACCTGAGCAATGGGACAACCACCCCCTGCGCGGAGCGTTTTTTGAGACTTTGGTGGTGGCCGACTTGGTCAAAACCTCGCTGGCGAGCGCCGACCCTTCGCAGTGGTACTTCTGGTCCTCACCCTCGGGCCTGGAAGTCGACCTGGTGGAACAGCGCGGACCCGAAGTCTGGGCCCACGAAATCAAGTCGAGCGCGACGTTCAAGCCCGAACACGTCAAAGGGCTGCTCGCTTGGAGCGAACTGTCGGGCGTACCGCCCCACCGCCTGTGCCTGCACAACGACGGCAACGAGCGGTTGGAGTTCCGTGGGGTGAAGGTTGGTCCGTGGAAGTGAGGCTAGCGGCCGCATCCCTCCAGCAATTCCAACAAGCGCCCCGCAAAATACAGGGGCAGTGAAACGAGCTCGGTAGTTCCCGTTTCGGAAACCAGGCTTTGTGTGGACGGAAGGTTGAGATCGAACCTCACAGCCACCGGGGGCTTCTTGGCACCCACGAACTGCTGAAGCGACTTGAGGGTTCCTGCCTTGCCTGACTTCACCTCGATCGGGACAACCTGTGTTCCTTGGGCGATCAGAAAATCGAGCTCGGCGTTGTTGGAGCGTCCTTCGCGCAGCCAATAGTGAAGCTCGGGCAGCTGCTTGCCACCAAACCGACCCAGCAACTCTTGCCCCACAAACTGCTCGGCCAGGGCGCCCTCGTTGAGCAGTCTGCGTTCATCCAGCGACTGCGTCTGTGGCCAGGTCATGCCGAGAACCAGGCTGACCAAGCCGATGTCGAGAAACAGCAACTTGAACGTCGACGAGTCTTGACCCGCACCCAGAGGGACCCCCGAACCGTCAGAGTGGTACACCGGAGTACAGATGCGGGCCTTGCACAGCAGGTCGAGGGCCGTGCGCACCTCGCCGCTTCGGTCGTCGGGGGAAAGGTGTGTGAACTTCACTTTGCGACCCAACTGGGCAGGCACCGTGCGGAAGATCCGTTGCAAGCGCGCCAGCTGAGCCTGGCGGGCGTACTTGGCAAAGTCGTCGACATAGGTGTCGAGGATGGTCCGCTGAACCTCGGCCACGCGATCGAACAGTTTGGTATCGAGCCACGTCTGTACCGCTTCGGGCATTCCTCCCACGATCAGAAACTCTCGTTGCCTGTGCAACAGCGCGTTGTGACGGCTCACGGGCAGGGGGTCGCCCATCTTCCAGTCAAGGTAGAACCGGTGAAGTTCGGCATCGGACGCCAAAAGGAACTCCGCAAACGAGAGCGGCCCCAGGTGAAGGTAGGTGATGCGTCCCACCGGCATCGAAAACCTGTGGTCAGCCAACGCAAACTCGAGGAGCGAGCCCGCAGCGACGACCGCAAGTTCGGGCATGTCTTCAAAAAAGTACCTGAGGGCAGCGATGGCCTCGGGTACCGCCTGGATTTCGTCAAGAAACAGCAGCGCAGAACGCTTTTCGCGGATTTCGCCAGCCAGACCCGCCAGTTCGCCCAGGATGCGGTTCAGATCACCGCTGGCAAACGCGTC
Organism: Spirochaetales bacterium; assembly: GCA_037142615.1. Taxonomy (GTDB): domain Bacteria; phylum Spirochaetota; class Spirochaetia; order JABEVK01; family JABEVK01; genus JAIFLN01. The sequence goes on from JBAXAI010000053.1 coordinate 10,465, forward strand.
GCGGAGGAACAGGTGCCGCTCGAGGTTCACCTCGTGGAGCGCCAAGCCTTTGTCCCGGGCGAAAAGCCGCACCAGAGTCGACTTGCCGACTTGCCGTGCTCCCCGGAGCACCAGAGGCTTGCGAGGGCTCGATCGAAACCAGAGGTCCAGCTGTTTCTGCGCATCCCTCTCCATAATACCCCCCTAAAACAGCATCAAGTGTGCTCATTTGATGGGGTATTGGCAAGAGGGCTTACGAGCCACTACCTTGACCCACGGGCAGTGCGCACGTAATATGTGCATATGACCAACATCACTTTGTCGATCGACGAGGAACTCCTGAAGCTGGGCCGCGAATATGCTCGCACGCAAAACCTGTCGTTCAACGTCTTGGTTCGCAGGTTGGTGGAACAGACGGTGACCAAGAAGGACTCCCAATGGCTCGATGCGACGTTTGAATACATCGACGAAAATGTGAAATCCGCCGAGGGCATCACTTGGAAGCGGGAAGACTTATACCGTGGCTAAAGTGTTCCTCGACACGAACCTGCTTATCCATACGGTAGACACGAAGGATGCCGAGAAACATGAACGTTCCCGGGAGCTGCTCAGGGACGTTTCTGCGAAACACCTACCCGTGATTTCCACCCAGGTCTTGCAGGAGTTCTACAACGGCCTGACAACGAAGCTGAAGGTCGACAAGATCGTGGCGAAGAACATTCTTCACGGGTACCGCAACCTCGAGATTGTCTCGGCAGACCTTGCCATGATTGAGCAGGCTGTCGACATCAGCATGTTGTTTCAACTGTCATTCTGGGATTCGCTGATTGTCGCCGCCGCAGAACAGGCCAACTGCTCGGTTCTGTTCACGGAAGACCTGAACGACGGACAGAGCATCCGTGGAGTCAGGGTCGTGAATCCGTTCAAGACGCCACAGACATGATCCTTCCCCGCCTCGCCCTCCGCAACGTTCGCCTGAGCCTCCGACGCCGCCTGTTTGTGGCTACTGTCATTGCGCTGACTTTAGCAGTGCTGCTGGTGGGCAACACGGTGTTCCAGAGCACCGAGAGCGGCATTCAGCAAACGTATCGCAACAGTTTTACCGGCGACCTGTCGGTGTCGGCCGACAGCGAAAACGCGTTCACGGTGTTTGGCAGCGAACTGCCGCTGGTGGGCGACTACGAGGTGTTGCCGGTGCTCGCCGACCCCAAGGGAGCTGAGGCGGCGCTGAAGTCGCAGGGTACGGTGGCGGGGGTGGCGCACCAGGTGTCGGCGGCAGCGTACCTGCAGGTCGGCGGGCTGCAGAAGGCGACCCCCCTGTTCGGCGTCGACTTTGCCGAGTACCTAGCGTTCTTCCCCTCGCTCCAGCTGACCGAAGGCGCTTTGCCGGCCAGCGGTTCCCATGCCATACTCATCAACAGCGTCCGCAAGGCCGACCTCGAAGCAGGGCTTGGCCGTGCCCTCAAACTGGGCGAACCTATCCAGCTCGTTAGCACCAACGCCGGTGGCTTCACCATCCGCGAAGTGGCCTACGCCGGGGCCTATCAGTACCCGGTGGGCGACGAACTGCTCAACCGCATCGTGCTCGTCGATGCCGACACCGCCCGCGCCCTCAACGGCTACGTGTACGGGGGCCAGCGCGCGGTGACCACCCATCCCAACCAGACCCAGCTCCTCACCAACACCGACAGCGTCGACGACCTGTTTGGCGACTCCGACGACACCACCTCGGGCGGCGAAGCTTTGTCGCTCGGGGCCATCGACCAGGCGCTGGCCACGCACGACACCACCGCCAGCGTGACTGTCGACGGTGCATGGAACTTTTTGCTGGTGCGCCTTAAGCCCGGCACCAGCGCCACCTGGGAGGCAGGTTTTGTGAAAGCTTCGCTGCCCGGGGGCGGTGCCGACGTTCAGGTGCGCGACTGGCGCGGCACGGCCGGTGGCAACGCTCAACTGGTGTACTTTGTGCGCCTGCTGTTCAACGTCGGGATGATACTTCTGGTGCTGATTGCCATTTTTGTGATGACCAACGCGCTGGCGCTGAGCGTGTACGAACGCACCCGCGAAATCGGCACCATGCGGGCCGTGGGCGCCACGCGGAGCTTTGTGGCCCAGTTGCTGACCCTCGAAACGCTGATATTAGTCGCCGGGGCGGGGATCGTCGGGCTGGCCTTGGGCGTCGCGGCCCTCGAGGCGCTGGGGCAGGTCGGCATCCCGCTCACCAACCCGCTCATAGCGGCCTTGTTTGGCACCAGCCTGATTCGCCCCACGGTGCTGTGGGACCAAGTGGGCTGGCACTTGGTGCTGGCGGTTCTTATGGGCGGCCTGGCGCTGCTCTTGCCCCTGCGCGTGGCCCTGCGAGTGTCACCCGTGAGCGCCATGGCGAAGGAGGCCTAGGGTGGGCGGCTTGGCGTTCCGCAACTTGACGCGGCAGTTTCGGCGTTACGGCGTGCTGATGGCCACGCTGGTCTTTGGGTTTGCCGTCGTGATGCTGGTGCTGGGCCTGACCAGCGGCATGACCCGCAGCCTGGAACGCAAAGCGGCCCGCTACTTCGCCGGCGACTTGAGCATCACCGGGTACTCCAAAGCAGCGTACGAGTCGATCGACGATCAAAAGGAAGTGCTCGCGGCCATTGCCCGTTCGGGGATTCCCACTTTGGGCGTAGCGCGACGCACCAACTACAACAGCCTCGACGCCACGCTGTTCTTCAACGGAAGCTCGGTGCGTCAGCGCCGCCTGGTCGGGGTCGACTGGACGCTCGAGGCCCCCAACTTTGCCGACATGGACTTTGTCAGCGGCGGCTTGCAGGGCATGGCCGGCAGCGAGGGCATCTTGGTCAGTACGCAAGTGGCCAGCAAGACCGGAGTGCGGGCCGGCGACCAGATTCTGCTGCTGATGAGCACGCGGGGCGGGGCCCAGAATACCGCCAACTTGGTGGTGAAAGGCGTGTACCGTGAAAGCTCGTTTTTCGGCAGCACGGCTTACCTGGACATTGAGACCCTGAACCGGCTGTACGGTCAGGCTCCCGGCTCGGCCACCGACATGGGCGTGATGCTGGCCCCGGGCATTTCGCCCACGTGGGCCGACGAAAGGTTGCGTGCCGCACTGGTCGCCAAGAAGCTACAGGTATTTGGCCCTATCGACACTCGTGAGGCCCAGATTCAGGCCTTCACGGAAAGCTGGGAAGGCCGCAAATACGCCGTGATGACGCTGCGGGCGCACCTGAGCGTGATCGCCGACGTGCTCGACGCCGTCAACGTAGTCACCGCCTTTGTGCTGGTGTTCTTTCTGGTGATCATCGTGGTGGGCGTGTCGAACACTTACCGCATGATTGTGCGCGAACGGGTCACCGAGATCGGCACCCTGCGGGCACTGGGCATGCAAGCTGGTGCCGTCCGGAGCCTCTTTCTGCGCGAAGCCGTGCTGTTGGCGGTGGGCGGCATCGGCGGGGGGCTGCTCGTCGGGTTGCTGTTCCTGTGGGGTGCCACGGCCATCGACCTGTCGGGCTACGGGGCGCTGCTGATGTTCCTCAAGCAGGGGCGACCCGACTGGTACCTCGAACCGGTGTGGCTGCTGGCCAGCTTCGCGGTGATGTTTGCCAGCTGCCTGTTGGGTGTCTGGGGCCCCGCTCGCAGCGCCGCCCGAATGCGTCCGGTGGATGCGCTGGCCGATAAGGGATAGAGTGTAGGAATGAGGCTTTCTTCCAACCAACGAACCGCCATTGTCGAGTCGGTTCGCGAATCCTTTGGCCCCGAGGCGAAAGTCTGGCTGTTTGGGTCGCGGATCGACGATACCAAACGGGGCGGCGACATTGATCTGCTGGTTGCCGCTAAGGCCGAGCCGGGGCAGGAAGTTCGGCAGAAACTCCGGGCTCTTGGACTGATTCAACGCAAAATCGGCGAGCAGAAGATCGACCTCGTCGTGACCGACGGAAGCCCCGATTGCGAGGCGCTCCTGATCACGCGCAATGCAAGGGCCGTGGGGGTGCCGCTTGAATGAGACCTTGAAGGCGACGCTCCAGTCGGCGATCTCCGAAAACGATTCTCACCTAGGTAGGATGCGCTGGTCGAGAACTGCACTTTCAGGTCAGTTTCCTCTCGACGTTGACAAGCTCGCAGGGCTTTCCGACGAAGAACGGGCCATCCTGGACCAGTTTCTCTACCGGTTCACCAAGATCCAGGACTCAATGGGAACCCGTCTGTTGCCCGCCCTCTATCACTTGCTCGAAGGCGACGACAATCCGCGACCCTTCCTCGACACTCTCAACCGGCTCGAACAACTGGGCGTCGTGACAAGTCAAGAATCGTGGCAGAAGTTCCGGGACCTCCGCAACACGATCGCTCACGATTACCCCGAAACGGTGGCGAAGACCATCGAGACCATCAACACTCTCTTTGACGACGCCAACGAGTTCTATCAGCTCTATACGACCGCTCGAGAGTCTGCCCTAGAGAGGCTCTCGTGACGGTGCTTCGTCTTTTTGCTGGCGCCTTGCTTCTCCTCTCTTCTCTGGTGTTGACAGCCGAACCCACGCTGGCCCAGATCGACGCGCAGATCAGCTTTATGGACACTGACTTTTCGGCCGAGTACACCATCGTGAAAGATTCGCCCGGCGAAGGGCAGAGTGTCACCGTGGCCGCCATGTTCCGTCGCGACAACCTTAACAAGTACCTCATTTTAATTTTGCAGCCCGATGCCGACAAGGGCAAAGGCTACCTCAAGATCGACAACAACCTGTGGCTGTGGGACCCCGTGGCCCGGCGCTACACCGTGACCAGCGCCCGCGACCGGTTTCAGAACTCGAGCGCGCGCAACAGCGACTTTACCCGCTCGAGCATGGCCATCGACTACCGCATCACGGCCACCAGCCAGGCCAAGCTGGGCAAGTTCGACACCACGGTGCTTGAACTGACGGCCACCGCCGACGCCGTGGTGTTCCCGCTGCGCAAAATCTGGGTGAGCTCGGGCGACAACCTGGTGCGCAAGATGGAAGACTACAGCTTGTCGAAACAGTTGCTTCGAACCACGGCCATCCCCAGCTACCAGAAAGTGGGGACCCGCTGGGTGCCCGTGAGCATGCTCATTGTCGACGAGCTGCGCGGCAAAAACGTGAACGGAGTGTTCGTGAAAGAGAAGACCCAAGTGACCATTGCCAAGCCCGGCTTGGGCAAACAACCCGACCTGCTGTTCACGCAGGCGTACCTGGAGAAGGCGCGATGAGGGCTGCCAGCTTGAGGGCCGCCGCGCTGCTGTGCGCACTCGTTCTGGCAGTGGGACTAGGGGCGCAGGACGCCAGCGAGCCCGTTGCCGAGACTTCCACTGTTGCCGAATCCTCGACCGACGCCCTGTTCGACGACCCGGCGGTCGACGTGGTGGCGCCCGAGGGCCCCAAGGTTGACCTGAGCCCGCTGTTCTCGGTTCCCAAGCCGACGTTTGGCGGCAGCATCACCAGCACCTTTGGCGGCTACGTCGGCTGGCACGACCGGCTTCACCCCACCAGGCCGCTGTACAATTTGGGGTACGGGTTCGGCTACGAGTTTTCGAGCGGTCTGAGCCTCGACTACCGACCCGACCCGACGTTTCACTGGGCCGCTTCGCTGGGCTCCTCGATTCCGGCTGGCGGACTCAGCTGGAGCACCCCCTCGATCGGCTCGATGTACGTCGACTACACCCTGCTTGACACCGTCTTCTTGACGTTTGGCCGCTTTGGGGCTTCGTGGGGAATCGGTAGGTTGTTTGGCGTCAACGATTTGCTGAGTCCCCTGGGTGGCTCGATGGCGGTGAAGGCCTTTGCCCCGGTGGGTCCTTTGGCGGTCACCACCGTGGCCATGCTCGCGCCCGGAGCCGCAACGCTCGACGCTGTGTCGTGGGCCGGTCAGGTCGAGACCAGCTGGCAGTCGCTCAACTTCGCGCTCGGTTCGCTCTACGTTCCCAAGGCCGACCTCAAGTTCGACGCCTCGGTCAAGACGGTGCTGTGGGGTGCCGATGTGTTCACCGAGGCAAAAGTCGTCGTTCCTCAAGCGGGAATCACGGGCATGGTGCCGTTGCAGGCTTTGGCGGGGTTCTATTGGGAAGGTGGCGACCCGAAGTTCCACATTCAGGGTGAGTGGACCGCCAGCGCGCTCGACCTGACGTGGGCCGACCAGTCGGTGGCTGTCGGCTTTGGCTGGAGCAGCATTCCGGGCACCAACTGGAAGCCGCAGGCCAAAGTGACCTACGCTCTTATTGACAACTCTTTCCAAATGATTTTCGGGCTCGAAACCGACGTGCTGCCCCACGTGCACCTGACTTTGGGGGCCCCGATCAGTTGGGGCGACCCCACCTCGCGCTGGGTTATGGCGACCACGTCCGAATACCATGAGGCTTGGGCCCTAGCGGCCAAAATCGACCTTTCCGGAGGCTTTTGAATGAGCGATCCCCGACCCGCCGAAACCGAAGACACCATCAGCCTGATTGACCTGCTGGTCGTCTTGTTGCGCTTCCGCCGATGGATCGGAGCGATCACCGCGACAGGAGTGCTTCTGTCGTTCACCTACTTCTGGGTTCTTCCCAAGCTCGAGTTGGTGAAGCTGGGCCCTGACACCAGTTACACGACCCAGGTGACCGTGAGCATCGTGAACCCACCGGGGTTGCTGGGGGCGTACTTCGATACCAATACGGCCAACCTCACGGTGGCTTGGTTCCAAAACCTGTCGCTCGTCACGCCCGTGTACCGGGAGTTGGTCGTCGAGAACAACGACCAGTTTGCTTCGGTGGGCAGCTTGGAAAGCTTCCTTCAGGAAACCGTGCTCGGCAAAACCCTCAAGGTGTCATTTGATGGGTCCACCGTAACCACCAAAGTCACCATGGAAGACCTCGATCCGAATCGTGCCAAGGTTTTTTTGGCGGCGCTCTCCGAAAAGGTAAAGGCTCAGGTGACCGCTGTGTTGCAGAAGCGCATCCAAAATGCGCGGCAAGCCCTCGACGACTCGGTGGCCTCGCTCAACGTGAGCACGAGCGGCACCCAAGAGCGGATATTGGCCCTGTCGGACCTGCGACAAAAGCAGTTTCTGCTCGACCAATTGGTCAAGGACAAGGACTTCCCTTTTCAGCAACAAGGCGACATCGTCGTGCTCGAACAGTTGCCTGGCAAGGGCCCGGGCAACAAGGGGCTCTCACCCAACCTGATGATTGTTGCGATTTCGCTGGGCAGTCTGTTCGCCTCGATCTTCCTTACGTTTGTGCTCGAGTACTTTCGCCGTGTGCGGACCAACCTCGACGACATGCGCAAGATCCGAAATGTGCTGGATGAAAAGGCGCAAACCCGCTAAACTGATCTTCTATGACCAGCCCTTGGATTGTTGTTGGAGCTGCTGCTGCGGCCCTGGTCCTCAATAGCCTTCTGACCCCCCTCATTCTTTCGGTGTCGCGTCGCCGTAACTGGGTCGATGAACCCAATCACCGGACGGTGCACAAGGATCCGGTACCGCGCTTGGGCGGCGTGGGGATGTTTGGCAGCATCGGCGTGGTGCTGCTCGGCTTGTACGTGGCTGACCTGCTGTGGCCGGGACTGGTTACTGCCGGCACCTGGACGTGGTCGGCCTTGTTGCTGCTACTCGGGCTTGGCTCGACGCATGTGCTGGGTGTGCTCGACGACTTTGTCGAGCTGCGGGCTATTTACAAGCTGCTGCTGCAATTGCTGGGCGCTTTACTGGCCATCGGCGCGGGGCTGAGTTTTGATCATCTCGCGGTACCGTTCACCGACTGGGTGCTGAACCTGGGACCGTTTGCCCCCTTTGTCACCCTGCTGTGGGTGGTTGGCATTACCAACGCGGTCAACCTGATCGACGGCATGGACGGCTTGGCGGGCGGTTTCAGCCTGATCAGCCTGGCGAGTATCGGTGCCTACTACGCGCTATCGGGGCAGTTTCTGCCATCGGTTGTAGCGTTTGTGGCCGCTGGTGCCGTAATGGGCTTTCTCTTCTTCAACTTTCCCCCCGCCAAACTGTTTATGGGAGACTCGGGCAGCTTGACCTTGGGTTATCTGCTGGCTGTTTTGCCCTTGTGGGGTGGCACGCAGTCGTTGATGGGTCAGTACTGGCTATTGCCCATCGTGCTGGTTTTGGTGCCGATGTCGGACACTCTGGCCGCCATCCTGCGTCGGCTACGCGAAAACCGGCCCATATGGAGCCCGGACAAAGAGCACATGCACCACAAGATGCTGAACATGGGCGTGAAGACCAAGCAGGTGCTGGCCATCGTTTACGCGGCCACGCTGGTCACCGCCGCCCCCGTCGTTTTGGCCGGGGTGTTCCATTCCCCCCCCTTGGACCTGTGGATGTCGCTGGCAGCCGGGCTCGTCATCCTTGTTCTGTTCTCGATCTTGCACTATGCCCACCGCACCTTTGTGCGAAAAAAGGCCTGAACATGGCCCTCGGTCGCGTCCGCACGGAGTTTCTCGCATGGGCCCTGCTTGCCGTCTTGCTCGTGGCGACGCCGCTCGGTGCGCAAAATGGCGAGAACCCTGTGCCCGTGGATTCGCCCGTGTATCGCTGGTTAGGGGCGCTGGAGACCCAGCACGGCGTTGTGGCGGCCTCACGATCGGCTCCGTATACCGCGCGGCAAGTCCTTGACCTCGTCGACCAACTGGGCGACGATGGCCCGCTCGCCGAGGCCATTTGTGATGCCCTGACCGTGCAACCGACGTACACCGAACCCGGCCAGGCCTCGGGTTCCGGACTTGCCGTCAAAATCACCAACGAAATCAACCCGGAGTTGTATCTCGGGATCGGTCAAGAGACCCGCAAGTGGGACTACGGCTACAACCAGCGGCTGCCCTTTGTGCGCTTTGCCACCGAGGCATGGCTGTTTGACGGGCTGTACGGGGCCATCGACCTGCAGTTGCAAAAGGACCCGTTCGCGGTGATCGACGAGAATCAGCCAATTTCCAATGCCCCGTCGCAAGTGGCCGAGATCGACTTTGAGTGGCCCTATTGGGCCGGTTTGGTCGTCGGCGGCCCGAACTGGGACGCCCGGTTCTTCCGCTCCAAAGCCAGCTATGCCGTTTCGCAGTGGAACCTGATCCTGTCGCAAGACGCAGGTGAAGTCGATCAATTGAGTCTGAGCACGTGGTGGAACAACTTCAGTTACACGTTTCTCTGGATACCGCTCGACAATACATGGATATCCCCGGGTCAGACCTACGGGTACTTCAACACCGCCGAAAACGATAGCAGCAACGTGGTACCGTATGACCAGAGTAAGAACTTCGTCGTCCATCGGGTGCAATTCCGACCCCTACCACAATGGTCGTTCGCGTTGACAGAAGTTCTCATGATGGAGTCGAGCGTGTTCGACCCCAGGTACTTCAACCCGCTGTTGCCCGGGCACAACTGGTTTGTGTTTGAAAATGCCAATTCCGACGTGTCGCTAGAGGTGGAAGCCTCGCCACTACCCGGGTGGTCCATTTGGGGCCAGTTCTATGGCGACTACATCAAGACGGCCTTCAAGGACGAGCTTTACCACGACCCAACTCCGGGAGCCATGGCGTATCTGGCGGGCACGAGGTCCGTTTTGGCTGTTGCCGACACCTTGGTGACGGTCGAGGCCGAGGGCGTGTACACCGACCCGTTTTTGTACCTGAACAACCATGCCAACATGCTCAAGACGACCCGCTACCTGAGCAACTACGGCACCCCAGGCCGCCGCATGATCGACACGCCGCTCGGCTTCGAACTTGGACCCGATACCATCGCCGTTCGCTCCGTGATCCGACTCGAACAGCCCGGGACTTGGCGCGCCGAGGTTGGCTTTCCGTTCCAAGTGCGCGGCGAAAACACGATCCGGACCCTTCACCCGCTGCAGCAGTACGCGTGGACTGTTCCCGCCAACGCGATCCTGAACCCTCTGTACGGCAACCCCGACATCTACCTTCCGTGGGTGACGCCAACTGGAACTCCCGAATGGAAACAGGGACTGATGTTGGCCGGTGAGGTGGGGCTCCCATGGAAGGGCACGATCGGCCTTCAGTCCACCCTCAGCCTGATTTGGAACAAGGACCACGTGGTCGCCCCTATGACTTGGGACTGGCAGTCGATTCTCACCTGGACCAACAGCTTTTAGCCCCACGGAGAACCCCATGATTTGGCTCGTCGGACAAGACGGCATGCTCGGCACGGAGCTTCGCCAACTTCTCACCGCCCAAGGTTTGGCCTGGGTGGGTAGCAGCCGCGACGTTGACGTGGGCGACGACACGGCTCTCGACGCGTTTGCCGCCGCGCTGCCGCAAACCCCCACCTGGATTGTCAACTGCTCTGCCTATACAGCGGTCGACAAGGCTGAAGACGAGATTGCGGCCTGCACTCGCGTCAACGTGACCGGGGCCGAGAACTTGGCCCGACTTGCTCACCGACTCGGGGCGGCCATTCTGCACATAAGCACCGACTATGTGTTTGATGGCAAAGGACTTGTTGGCACCGATGCCCTGCTGCGACCCTACATCGAGACCGACCCTGTTGGTCCGCAGGGTGTGTACGGCCGTACCAAGGTTGACGGCGAGGCGCTCGTCCGCGAACTGTGCCCGCGGCACCTGACGCTTCGCACTGCATGGTTGTACGGCGCGGCGGGTCCCAACTTCGTGTTCACCATGCTTCGCCTGATGAAGGCCAAGGACCTGTTGGGCGTAGTAGCCGACCAGTTTGGTTCCCCCACATGGACGCGTGACTTGGCCACCGTGATGGCTGAATTGCTGTCCCGGCCTGTGCTGGCGGCCAACGACCCGGCCTGGGGAACCTACCACGTCAGCGGCGAGGGCCAGTGCAGTTGGTTCGAGTTCGCGCAGGCTATTCTGGAACGCGGACGGGCCGAGGGGTTGCTGGACCCAGCTAGCCCGATCTTCTCACGACGATAGAAACGGGGTGCGAGCCGTCTGATATAAT
>JBAXAI010000054.1:0-21053 GCA_037142615.1 Spirochaetales bacterium
GGACATCAGACCAAATTGCTTAGGTCACTGTCCAGCCTCTGGGGGCCATCATAAATAGCCATAAAGGTCTCCTATATTTACGAACGTTCGTATATAGGACTATATAACCTTTAGAAACGAAGTTCAATACCGTTCGTAAAGGTAGAGGTTTAGGGACGCTTGGTGCGCGACGGACTCGGAGTCGGCTATCGTTCACAAGCCGGTTCCACGAGGAGTGTGGCTGGCATTGGCCTGGTGCGACTGGAGAAGTTCTGACGGATTCTTGATTCCAGCAGAACCGCATCTCCGATTCCGTAGGAGACAGCTTGCAGGAATGTTCAAATTACCGGCACAATAGCGGTGTTGTTGCCGATAATTTGAAGGGAGGAACCTGATGGATGTTGATTCGAACCAAGTGCCGGAAGGCCTATTCACCCGTAGCCTGGAAGTATCAACTCAGGAGATCCATGATTGGTTTGCCAAATCCGAGCCTCAGATTCCCAGGGCGACGGTAAACTGGCGAGTCTACCAAATGGTCAGGTCAGGGCGGCTTGTCAGGGTTCGCAGGGGCAGGTTCAAACCAGGAAACGGTGGAAAGCCAGTCTGGGTCCCCATCGGGTCGAACCATGAAGTAACACGGATACTCAGCGAGGAGTTTCCACTGGCGACGAGTTGCCAGTGGTCGACCGAGGCCATTGGCGAGTTCCAACAGCACGTGTCATCCAGCCCGTTTGCCATCATCGAAGTTGAAAGAGACGCCCTGCCGGGTGTGTTCTACAGGATCAAGGAGGTCATACCCGACACCTTCCTCGAACCCTCACGGAAGGTGGTCGAGGAGTACGTCACCGGCCGGAGAAACGTGGTCGTCGTCAAGACGCTGATCAGTGAGTCGCCGCTGTCCGGTTCTGGAGAAAATCGACGGCCCACACTTGAGAAAGTCCTCGTTGATTTGGTCGCGGACAGCGACCTCTTCTTTTACCTTCAAGGTGTGGAATTAGGGACTATCTATCAGAACGCACAGGCGAAGTACGAACTTCGGATAGACCGGCTCCTCAGGTACGCTCGACGCCGGGGTCGCGAAGGCGAGGTAATCCAACTACTGAACCCACTGGAGACCAGCTCATGATCTCCGAACATTCCTTGACCGAAGGATGGATCGAGAAGGCATCGGACGCACACGGAGGTGCAGACAAGCATTTGATCGAGCGTGTCATCTGGGCCCTTAAGCTCCTTGAGGGCCTTGCTCGATCGAAGATCGACTTCGTCTTTAAGGGGGGCACCGCCGTCATGTTGCTCCAAGGAGAGCCCAAAAGATTCTCAATCGACATCGATATCCTGGTTCCTCAGATGTTCGATCCCACCGTGAACTTTGACTTGTTGGCGACCAGTCAAGGATTCGCAGGTTGGGAGGAACACCAAAGGTCTTCCCCTTCGGGAATCGAAAAGCGGCACTTCAAGTTCTTCTTCCGGCCGGTGGTCGAAAATGGAACCGCCAATAGCATGGTATTGCTCGATGTGGTGGTCGCCGCGTCGCCCTATCTCAAGAAAGTCTCCAGGCCAATCTCCCTGCCCTTCACCCACCAAATTGGCCCTCCGGTCCTCGTGGACGTTCCCTCGGCGGCCGACCTCCTGGGCGACAAGCTCACAGCTTTTGCGCCCGAAACAACAGGTATACCCTACGTCAAGAACGGCCAAAGTGCCTCGCTTGAGATCATGAAACAGTTGTTCGACGTTGCAAGGCTCTTCGAGGAAACCGACGACTTCACCACCGTGGGCACAGCATTTCGTCGTGTTGCCACTGCAGAACTCCTCTACCGGGACATGGAGGGAACCGTGGACCGAGTCTTGGAGAATGTTGTCCAGACGGCACTGTGCCTCTCCACCCAGGGTCAGGCTGGTCGGGGCGACTATCGTGAACTAGTCGAAGGTGCCAGTCGGCTCAGAGCCTACGTCTTCTCAGAGAAGTTTCAGGGAGAGAAGGCCGTGGTCTGCGCGGCTCGAGCGGCCTACTGCGCTGCCCTAATACGGACCGGCCGGTCGGGACCTCAACGGTACGAGGGACCAGAGCAAGTGAGAGACATGGCAGTCGAAGGACCTTCAGCACCTCGCCTCAAGGGCCTCAGGAAGGGCAATCCCGAGGCCTACTACTACTGGCATCAGACTGCCGGGCTTTGGGGTGGGGTGTGAGGACGGACGCCTACAGTCATGGTCAACACCGGCACAATATTCCCAAAGGTCTCGGCGCTCCGCTTGCCAATATCTCGCAGGTCTGATTCCAGGGCGTGGCCGGCATGCTCGTCAAAGACACTCCTGGTCTTGTGACCTGCTGCGCGCATGATCTTCGACGGCTCCATCTTGAACCGTTGGTTCGGAACCCCTTTATGCTGCCAAACGTAGAGACCCATTACGGCATCTTTCCTGATTGTCTTGCCAGTGGACTTGGAGGTCAACATCGCCTCCGTTCTGGGTTCGATGAAATGCACACAAGAGACGTTCATTGGAGCACCAAAACTACTGGAATGCCGTTGCTCAACTGTACTGTTCCGCTCTCTAGGAACCAGCTGCACATGATGGCGTGGTCGGAAATACCAGCTGGCGAACCAAAACCTGCTTGGTAAGCTTCTTGGTGCATCGTTGGGCGCAGGTCTGTACTCACCTTCAATCCATCACCAGCTTTTCCTAGTGTGAGAAACGAGAATGAGAAAACCATGGGTGTCAGCAGGAGTCACTAGCAACCGTTTTGGGGACAAACCTTGCAAAACGAACGCCCTGACACCACAATACACCCAGTGACAGGCACATCAGTGGGACTCGAAATCCGTCGTAGGGCAACCTACCGGGGGTTCGAATCCCCCTCTCTCCGGAAGGCCTGCAAGTTCGCCCCATTGGGTGGTCTTGCAGGCTTTTTTTGGCCTTTTTGGGGAGTTCCCTAGCCCTTGTTGCGGCGATTGTGCAGTACGGAGGCCCCGAAACTCAGGCCAATGATGACTAGTCCCACCGTTCCGGCGATCACCTCGTGAACTTCGATGTCGAGCGCTCCCAGGAACATGATCAGGGCCAGCGCTCCGATAGCCCAAAAGGCCCCGTGCTCCAGATACCTAAAGGCGCCGAGGGTCTTGTCATCGACCAGCTTGATCGTCATCGAGCGCACAAAGAAAGCGCCGATTCCCAGACCCAAGGCGATGATGAACAGGTTGTCGGTGATGGCAAACGCGCCAATCACGCCGTCCATGCTGAAGCTGGCATCGAGCACTTCGAGGTACAGGAACGCGCCCAAACCACCACTTGAGGCGAGTTTCGGGTTGTTCATCAGGCTGCCCAGACCTTCCAGCGCCAAGAAGGTGACCACGCCGATCACGGCCGCGAAAAGGAACTCGGGACGGTGCAGGGCGGGCATCAGTTCGTGGACCACGAGGGCAAGACCCAGCGTGAAGAGGACCCACACCGCTTCCATGTGGCCCAAGCGGGCCAGGAACTTCTCGAGCCCGGGAATCCAGTGGACGGCTTTGTCAGCATCGAAAAAGAACTTGGCAAACACCATCCACAGGAAAGCCCCGCCGAACCCAGCGATGATGAGGTGCTGGTGGACCAGGATTTCCTGGAACTTGTGCGGGTCTTCCCAGGTCATGCGGACCACGTCGAGAAAGGGCAACGCACTGACCAGCCAGACCAACACCAGCGGGAACACGATGCGCATGCCAAAGACGGCGATGATCATGCCCAGGGTGAGGAACATCTTGCGCCAGAAGGGCGACATGGTGGCAAGGACGCGGGCGTTGACGACGGCATTGTCGAAACTCAGCGAGGTTTCCAGGACGCCCAGCATCAGCGCCGTGAACGCCAGCGACAGCCCAGCCGCGGCACCGCCCGTTTGCCAACCCAGCCAGAAGGCCGTAGCCAAGGCAAGAAGGGCAAAGACCGTGCTGCCGGTGAAGTGCCTGAAGTAGTTTTTCATGGTTGTGTTTCCACCTTGGTTTTTTGGGGCCAGAGCAGCTTGATCACGGCTGGCAGGCCGGTTACCAGCACGATGCCCACGACGATGAGACTGAAGTTGTCTTTGACGAAAGGAAGGTTGCCGAAGAAGTAGCCGGCGGTGAGGAAGACGGTGGTCCACGCCAGACCACCGAGGGCGCTGAAGAGCGAGAACCTCGCGAAGGTCATGAGGCTCAGACCAGCGACAAAGGGCACCAAGGTACGCAGAAACGGCAGGAAGCGGCCGGCAGCCACCGCCCAGCCACCCCACTTGTCAAAGAAGGCGTGCGTCTGTTGAACGACTTCGGGTGCGACCAGAGGCTTTCTGCCGGAGCGAGGAGTCAGGAGCTTGGCTCCGGCAAAGCGTCCGATGGCGTAGTTGCTGAGGTTTCCCAAGATCGCGGCCGCGCCGATGAGCACGTAAAACAGCCAGTAGTCGAGCCCCAACGTGGCGGCGAGAGCTCCGCAGGCAAACACCAGCGAGTCGCCTGGAAGAAAGGCCAGCACCACCGCGCCGGTCTCA
Source organism: Spirochaetales bacterium (assembly GCA_037142615.1). GTDB lineage: Bacteria > Spirochaetota > Spirochaetia > JABEVK01 > JABEVK01 > JAIFLN01. The sequence goes on from JBAXAI010000054.1 coordinate 4,475, forward strand.
AGGAACAGAATGAGAAACACCACGGCGTAGGCCAACCAGCCGTAGGCCTCAAAGAACGCGCGGAGAGTTTGATCCAAGTGGAGGAACAGCTCGACGAAAGAGAAATCCATTGAACCAAAGTGGGGGCGCCGAGGCGGCAAGTCAAGTCGGCCGAGCGAACGGGCGATTCGGCACGCGCCGCTGCAGGCGTTGACTCCCCGGGGAAGATTTTTCTGCAGCGGTTGGAGTATCCTTGCCGAGATACCCCGGAGGTGAAATGAAACTCGGCGTACTGGTCCTGATGTTTTGCTGCTTCGTTCCTCTGGTCTGGGGACAAGACTTCACCCAGGGTCTCGACAAGGTGCCTAGGGTTCTGGCCGCCACCTCGGAACCGGCACGACCCAACACCCTAAAGCCGGCGGCCGGCGGATTACCGTCAAGCATCGACCTCAGTGCCTTTCTTCCCCCGGTCCGGACTCAGGGGCCGATCGGAAGCTGCGCCGCCTGGTCCACCGTGTACTACGTGCGGACGCTCCTCGAACAGCGCGAACGCTCTTGGGGGGCTGACGTCACTGAACACGAGTTCTCGCCCCTATTCTCGTACCTTCAGCTCACCGGCGGGCGCAACGAGGGAACCTCGATCACCGACCACATGCGCCTGCTCCGCGACCAGGGCGGCGTCAGCCTGGTGGACTTTCCGGTTGTGAACCGGCTCGACCAGCCTCCGCCGGAGTCCCTTTTCACCAGGCCAACCAACCTCAAGATCGCCAGTTACAAGAGCGTGCCCCGCAAGGACAATTCGGTCGATCTCGACGCTGTACGCAGCCTCTTGGCCGAAGGTAACCCGGTGGTCGGGGGGTTCGAACTGTTCAGTGACTTCTACAAGTACAAGGGCGGGATCTACCGAACCGTCGAGGGCACCGTGGTGGGCGGCCACGCCATGGCTGTCATCGGCTACGACGACGACAAGCAGGCCCTGTTGCTGGTGAACTCGTGGGACAAAACCTGGGGAGAACAAGGCAAGCTCTGGCTGTCGTACGAAAGCGTCAAGGCCATGACCCACAAGAACTACGGCTTTGCCGTCATGTTCGACCAAGTGGACGCACCGCCCGTGGTGGCGCCCCCGGCCGACGTCACCGCTTCCAAGGGCGCAGCCGAAGAGCAGATTTCGGTCAGCTGGACCGAAGCGCCGGGGGCTACGGGCTACCAGGTGTTCCGCGCCAACAACCAGACACAGAACTGGACCCTCCTGGCGACCACCCGGGCAGCCCAGTACGCTGACCAACCCCTGCCGCCCGGTGTCAACTACGTTTACGCCATCAAGTCGCTGTCCGGGCCGTCGGCCTCACCGAGGGTAAGTGACCTGAGCCCCATCGCCGAGGGTTGGACGCAGAAGAAGAACTCGGCGCCCGGTATTGTGGAAGGCCTCGACGCGGTGTTGTACAAGGACACGGTGCTCTTGGTGTGGAACGCACTGGCCGCCACTGACCAGTACCAGATTCTCCGCTACGATGCCAGCATCGAAGAGTATCTGTTGCTCGGCACCAGTAAAGACGCCGTATTCCGCGATCTGGCGCCCTTCGAGAAGGCCGAGACAGCCACCTACTGCATCGTGGCCGTCAACGCGCAGGGAGTGGGACAACCCAGCGCCCTGACTGCTGTGACCCGAACCGCGCCGCCGTCCGCCCCCGAGCTGAGCCGTCAGGTACCGGCCTTGCTGAAAAAAGCGGCCGACGACAAGGTTGTGAAGGGCAAAGCCGCCAGCCCCTATCGCGGTACCTTCTATGAACCCAACTGGTTCGATCCGGCCTTCTTGGCGAAGACGTTCAACGACTATGCCACCCAGGAAAAAGAAGCCTTTGCCCGCTGGAAGGCCAACGATCAAGCAGACTTCGAGGAGTTTCTGAAAAATGACCACCCCTAGACCCGTCCTTGCCCTTGCGACTCTGGTTTGTTTTCTAGGGGGCTGCGCCAGCCTGCCCGATCGCCCTCCGCAACCCACGGTGCAGGAGTTGCCGACGGGGGACTGGACAGCTGTAGCGCTGACTTCTGATGCCGCGACCGAGGTGCAGGCGCGCCTGACGGTCGTTTTGGGTTCCGAACTGCCCGCCGGTGAAGCCCCCGTCGTGCGGGCACTCTACCGTCAGGTTGTCGCGGGCACCAACTTCCGGGCGCTCGTTGCCTGGCGCCAAGACAAGACTTGGGTCTTCAGGACAGTCGAGCTGTACCAGTCTCTCGACGGCAACTGGCCCTGAGCCGGTCCCTGTCTTACTTCAGCTTCACGAGCTCGACGTCGAACACCAGCCAGGCGTCGGGGGGAATGACCCCGCCCGCGCCGCGGGACCCGTAGCCGAGCGCCGGGGGAATGATAAGGGTGCGCTTTTCGCCCACCTTCATGTCGAGCAGGCCTTCGTCCCAACCGGCGATCACCTGACCATTGCCGACCGCGAACTCCAGTGGTTCCCCGCGCGCGTAGCTCGAGTCGAACACCTTGCCGCTGACCAGGCGGCCCTCGTAGTGCGCCGCGATCCCTTGACCTTTCTTGGGTTTGGCACCCGAGCCTTCGGTACGCACAAAGTAGTGCAGTCCGCTCGCTGTTTCGGTGGACCCTTCGAGCAGGCTCTTCATCTTGCCCTTGGCCTCGTCGTTGGCGGCGGCGGCCTTGGCTTTGGCCTTTTCGGCATGGCCGGCCAGTTCGGCGTCGAAGGCGGCCTTGGTCACCACGAAGGCTTCGGCGGCGGCTCCATTGCGCACGATGGCGATCTTCTCGAGCTTGTCACCGCCGGCGATCTTGTCAACCACGTCTTGACCCTCGACCACGTGGCCGAACACGGTGTGCTTGTCGTCGAGCCAGTCGGTGGCCACATGGGTGATGAAGAACTGGCTGCCGTTGGTTCCGGGGCCGGAGTTCGCCATCGACAAAATGCCGGGGCCGGAGTGGCGCAGGCTGGAGTCAAACTCGTCGGGGAACTTGTAGCCGGGGCCTCCGGTGCCCGTGCCTTGGGGGCAACCGCCCTGCACCATGAAGTTGGGAATGACGCGGTGGAACTTCAGCCCGTCGTAAAACCGTTTGCCGGTGATGGCACCTTCGGCGAGACCGACAAAGTTGGTGACCGTCAGCGGGGTCTTTTGAAACTCCAGCGCCAGGACGATGTCGCCTTTGCTGGTGGTGAGAACGGCGTACAGGCCGTCTTGGGTGGTAATGGGCATCAGGTCTCCTTGGTTATTCCAGAATTCCGAGTAGTTCTACGGTGAAGATCAGGGGCGCGTTCGGCGGAATCTTGCCCTGCGGATTGCCCCCGGCTCCATACGCGAGTTTGGCCGGGATCACGAGGCGTCGCTTTTCGCCCACCTTCATGTCGAGCAGGGCCTCGTCCCAGCCTTTGATGACGCGGCCGGTGCCGACGGCGAACTGGATGGGAGTCTTGCCCACACTGCTGTCGAACACGAAGCCGTTCCAGAGTTTTCCTTCGTAGGCCACGGTGATGGTCTGCCCGCTCTTGGGTTTACGCCCGTTGCTGTCTTTGAGCACGACGTATTTGAGGCCGCTGGCGGTTGTTTTGCCGCCTTCGGCTTCCTTGGCGAGCGCGGCGTCTTTCTTGACCAGGAACTCCTGGTTGAGCCGTGCAAAACTTTCGGGGCTCACCGCGTACGCTTGGGCCTCTTTGCCTTGCCTCAGAATGGTTACTTTGGTCATCGCATCCTTGGGCTGGATCTTGGCCACGACGTCCTGTCCTTTTACCACGTGACCGAACACGGTATAGCCGCCGTTGAGAAAGCTGGCATTGCCCAGCGTGATGAAGAATTGGCTGCCGTTGGTGTCGGGGCCCGCGTTGGCCATCGACAAAATACCGGCCGAATCGTGGTTGAGCGTGGCGTCGTACTCGTTGGGGAAGGTGTAGCCGGGGCCGCCACTGCCGTTGCCGTTGGGGTCGCCGCCCTGGATGACGAAGCCCGGTTCCACCCGGTGGAACGTGAGGCCGTCGAAGTACGGAGTCCCCGACTTCTTGAGGTTGAGGGAGCCTTCGGCCAGCCCTACAAAGCTCGCCACCGTGATCGGGGTCTTCTTGTACTCGAGCTGAATGAGAATGTCGCCCTTGGCGATGCTGATGCGCGCGAAAACCCCATCGCCGGGCAGAACGGTGGTCTGGGCTCCGAGGGGAACAAACAAGCTGGCGATTGTCACTACCAGCGCGGGAAAAAAGTGTCGGTTTTTCATCCCGAACAATGTACCCAAGTGGAGCTATAAATGGAAGGTCTGCCGAAGATTCAACGGTCGCGACGAAAAGCGTTGCAGGCCCTGGAACAGCACACCAAAGGGCACCAACACCAGCGCGACAATTCCCGACCACCATAAGCCCCCGGTGGCAGCAAGACTGGCCCTGATCAGAGCCTCGAGCGAAGCGCAGTAGAACGCAGCCCCCAGGCACAGGTGCCCCAGCAGATTCCAGCCGGGCGCGGGATGGCGGCGGACCCACGATCCAACCGCAGCGATGAGCACGGCAGCCAGCGCCACGGCAGGCAGACCGAGCCGCAGGGACCAGGCCAGGCCGCCCGCCGAGGCCGACGACAACGCATCCGTCACGATCAACAGAACCGCCGCGATAACAGTCCAGGCTGCCAGAAGCAGCCCCAAACGCCGGAACAGGAGGAAGCCGGCCGTCATCACCGCAAACAGGCCCACCAGAGCCAGGTCGGGGATCCAGCTCCAGGTGACACTGCCATTGACCAGCAGGTCGACGCCCGTGACGAGAACCGCGGGGAAAAGCAAGGCCACACTCAGCCACGTAAAGGCGCGGCGGCGGCGCTGGCCCGGGGTTGCGAACACGCGCGATAGGCTGTCTTCAGGAGCAGGCCACGCCGGCTGCCCAGGCCCTTCGTCTTCAAACCTCGGCAGACGCGTGGCACACAGGGGGCAGTGGGTGGCAGAAGGGTCGTTTTCGGTGCCGCAGCGCGGACAGTAGGCCATGGTCAGTCCTCCGGGAACAGGCGGTTGGATTCGAGGGCGACGGGTAGTCCTTGCCGCCGCAGACGCGTGAAAAAGTACCTCTCGATAGCGAAGGTTTCGGTCAAATTGCCCCAGGTGAGTGAAAGCGTATTGCCAAAACTCACGACGCCGAGTTTGAGTTTGCCGATGGCGGTGGGGGGCGGCACAAACTCAAAGTCGCGTACGAGTGCGCAGAACTCCGGCTGGTCGGCCACGGCTCCGAGATTGCTCACGCTCGAGGTCTGGCGCGCATCAAAGGTGCCCGATACCGTGCCCAAAATGAGGTTCTTGACGGCCAGCGGAAGGTAACGGCCAATGGGGTGCTCCTCGCCTCGAAGGTTGCGCATCACCTGCTTGCGCAAAAGCTTGGGGTCCATTTCAGCTTGAAGCTGGTGGTGTACTTTGCGGCCAGCCTCTTCGAACGTGTAGTGGCCCAGTCGCAGGTCAATCTCGACGGGCACGACGGCGAAGAAGTTTCGCAAAGTCTTGCTGGGGAAGGGCTTGCGAAGATTGACGGGAATGCTCAACCGCAGCGGCTTGGCCCGGCGGGAACGGACGCGGGGTGGCAGGGCCTCAAACGCGTCCTGAAACGACATCAGCGCCGTCGCGGCCAAGAACTCCGTGAGGGTGAGTCCGGCGGCTTTTGCCACGGCCAGCACAGGCCCCAAGGGTAACCGACCGGTGGTGACATGATACACGCCCAGGCGCGCCAGTTTGGCCGGCAACAGGAAGGCCCGGCTTGCCGAAGGCAAGGGGGGCAAATGGGGGTCCCGCAGTTTGAGAAAGGCGTCCTCGCTTTGGTCGTGCGCCGAACCGGCCAGCCCGGTGGTGTCAAAGCCAGGCGAAGCATACGCGGCGAGCAGGGCCCGCAGAAACACCAGTCCGCCGGTACCGTCGGATAGGCTGTGATGAAACTCCACCGCGATACGACAACCAAACCACCTCACCCGGAACAGGTGAGGCACGTCGTGGTCCTTGCGCAAGGGCATGCACGGCCAGCGCGTGTCGGCAACAATTCGCGCCGGTCGAGGCTCGAACTCCAAGCTGAACCAAAAAAAGCCCGGCTTCAGCCGCATTTGGAAGACCGGGAAGCGGGGAAGCACGGCGTCGAGGGCTGCCTGCAGCCGGTGCGGGTCCACGGGCTCGGTGAGGCGCGCGGCCAACCGGAAGGCCTGCGTGTCGCGGATGCCGGTGGCGGCGGGGAAGATTTTCGCCGCGTTGTCGAGGCGCAGCCAGGGCCGAGGCACGGGAGATTCCACGCTAGCCCCTTGAGGTTCCACCGGGCAGAAGCAACAGCGCAAACGCGACCAGAATGAACAGACTGAGGGCCTCGACGGCAAACACGGTCGCCCTTCCCGGAGCCCGCGTTGTCAGCGCCCGCCCTCGTTTCTTCATCCAGATGATGCCCAAGGCAATCACCGTGAGCGTCGCAGCCATGCCCAGCGAGATGGCCGCCACCGACGCGAGCCCCAGCGAAAAGGCCCCCAAACTGAGTGAAAACAGCAACACCATCAGTGTGCCGGGGCAAGGCATCAGGGCCGTGAACACCAGGAAGGGCAAAAAGCGTCGCCACGGCACCGGTTCAAAACTTGCCTCAAGCCGGTCGTGCAGGTCGAAGCCCAGTTCACGGCGCACCCGCTCGAGTTCGGCGCGCCGACGCACCTCGCCCAAACCGCGCATTTTTTGCAGGAACAAGCCGAACCCCACGGCGATCACGCCCCAGGCGGCCAGGGTCTGCGTCCAGAACGTGGCCTGCGCCAAACTCTGCGCCGCCGAAAGTTGGAAAACGAGGCGAACCAGCACCAACGCGGCGACGGCCACACTGGCGTGGAGCACCGCAAAAAGCGCCCCGGCCAAAAGGCCCTGACCGTAGCGGGCATTCTCGCTCATAAAGTACGCGCCGACGATGGACTTCTGGTGCCCAGGGAGCAGAGTATGGAACACGCCGTACAGAAAGCTGAACAACAGCAACAGCGTGAGCGCCCAAGCGCCGTCGGGGCCCATCGACGCCCTGAGCGACGCCGTAAGGCTATTCTGGAAGGCATGCTGGAGTTCGGTCAGACCTGACAGCAATCGAGCTGCTCCTTGAGGGCGTCGGCGTCGAACGAAGTGCCCAGAAACACCAGGTTGCTGGCCCGCGACTCACCCTTGTCCCAACGGCGGCTGTAGAGTTGCTTCTGCGCGCCGGTGTACTGCACCACGTACTTGAAGCGCGCGGCGGAGCGGTCGTCGAGATACACGATGCCCTTTGCCCGCAAAATCCCCGGCTCGAGGGCCGACATCAGCGCGCCGAAGGCCTTTCCCGACAACGGTTGCGTGCTGGCGTACTCGAACACCTGGGCCCCGTGGAGCGCGGAGGACTGAAAAAAACGGCGGCCCAAACTGGCCACCGAGGCATCCGCTTCCGTGGCGCCCGCCGAGGTCGCAGCCTCGGGACTATGTTCGCGGCCTTCAAACAAAACGTTCCACGGAACTGCCTTGCCGCTGGCGAAGACCCGCAGGCCAGGACGTCGTACGGCGAGCTTGCCGGTGACCTCGGCGATCTGCTGTTCGTCGCAAAGATCGGTCTTGGTGAGCAGCACCGCGTCGGCAAACTGAAGCTGGCGCCGCAGAACCGGCCATTCGGCGTCGCGTTGCAGGTACGACGAGGCATCGACGATGCAGAACACCGCGCCCAAGTGAAACGGAAAGTCGCTGGCCTCGCGGTCGGCCGTCAGCAGCGACACCAGCGGCCCCGGTGAGCTGAGTCCCGACGCCTCGACCAGAATGTGGTCTACCTTCGGGTCCTTTTCGCGGATTCTGCGCAGAGCTCCTTCCAGATCGCCGTCGGACACACAGCACAGGCACCCCGCCGGCAGTTCAAACAGCGGCCGGGTGCGGGCCTCGATCAACTGGCTTTCGAGCGCCGCGTCACCGAACTCGTTGACGACCAGACCGAAGCGGCGGCGGGGCAGCTCGCGCAGCAGCCGGTTCACCAAGGTGCTCTTTCCGCTGCCCAGAAACCCTGTGAACAGCGTCACCGGAATCGAAGTGCCGCTCATGAGGGCCCCCGGTTCATGATGGCCTCCAACTCACGTTGGCCTCGATGGGAACCACCTGACCACCGTAGTAGGCCTTGGCCAAGTTGGGTTTGACCACCACCGTGGCTTTGCCGCCTTCGCTGACCGTCAAAACCACCGGGTCTTTTTTGTCGAACACCATGTCGGTGTAAAAGCTCTCGTCGTAAAAGCCGAAGGCGAAGGCTGTTTTTGCGTCCAGTCGTTGGCCGACCGGCACGCTGAAACGGTAGACCGCTCGGCCCTCGGCGTTGATCGCCGCCCGGAACTCGGTAATGGTGGGGATAACCAGCTCGGTTTTTCCCAGGCGCAGGTGGGCGAAGTAGTTGTAGCCCTTCAGGTTGTCGAAATAGGTTCTCTTGACGTTGGAGCTCTCGGGCGCGCTCAGCTGACCATCACCGTCGGCATCGTTATCCATCAGAACCATCGAGGTGAACAGCTCATCAAACGACCATTCGACCTGAAGCTTCTCGAGATACCCGGCCACGAGGATCACCTCGACCTTGGTATTGACCCACACATGCGGGTGCGCGAACGCCAAGGTCGGCAAAAAGGCCAGGACCAGCGGTAGGATTTTCCTGGCGCGAAGCATGGTTTAGAGTAGCGCGCGCGCGTCGAAAAAGTCCAGACTCTTGTCGCCAGGAACCAGTCGGCGGTAGGCGCGGAACAGCCCTGCTCCCGAGGCCTCGTCCTTGCCTTCGATGGAACGCACGGCCGCTTCGAACAGGTCCTTGTGCGCCACCTTGGCCGCCGTGGCGGGGTCTTCCGAGTCGAGAACCTCATAGAGCGCGAGGCCGTTGGTCTTGCCCCGCACCTTCAGGATGCCGAGGTAACGGTGGGGTACCTTTTCGGCAAGGTGCGGATCCGAAGAAAGCGTGGCCTGACTGATGATGATGGGAACGCGCATCACTTTGGTCAGGCCTTCGATGCGGCTGGCGGTGTTCACGGCGTCGCTGATAACGGTGCCGTCCATGCGCTGGTGTTCGCCGATGGTTCCCAGCATCAGGGGCCCCGTGTGAATGCCCACACCCATGTCGAGCGGGTGGTAGCCAGCTCGGATACGGCCCTTGTTGTACTCCTCCAGCGAGCGTCGCATGTCGATGGCGGCATGGACAGCGGCCAGGGGTGACTGGGGAAACAGCGCCATGATGGCGTCACCAATGTACTTGTCGACAATGCCGTCGTGGTCACGGATCACCGGCCCCATGATGGCCAGGTAGGAGTTGAGCAGGTTGAAGCTCTCGCGGGGCGTCAGGTCCTCGGTCATCTTGGTGAAATTGCGGATGTCGCTGAACAGAATGGTCATGGTCTTCTGCACCTGGTCGCCCAGATTGACGTCCATCACCGAGTCTTTACCCAGAAAGCTCAGCAGTTCCCGCGGAACAAACCGGGCAAAGGCCGCGTTGGTCAAAGCCAACTTCTCCTGATGGGCCTGCAGTTCCCTCGTGGAAGCCTCCAGGTTCTTGTACATGCGGTTGGAATGGAGTGCCAGGCTGAGGAACATCGACGCCTCGAGTGCGAAGAATCCCACGCCCTGAAGCCAGGCCACGGGGATGAGTCCCACGATTTGGTAGTACACGTCGTGGCTGCCGAAGGCGACGCCGATCACAATGCCCGCAGCGATGATGGGGGCCTGGGGACGCCGCTGAATCAGCGCCGCCACCATCAGTCCCATGGCGAACAAAATGCCCAGCTCCAGCGGCAGCATCGAAAACGTGAACCGCTCGGCCAGTTCGGTCATGCTTGTCGAAAGGGCGACCAAAACGCTAAAGGGCAGGTAGACGACGACAATGGCGATCTTGAGCCAACGCAAATCGAGCAGTCGGAAGTGCGTGATCAGGAACAGCAGAAGGAAGGCAATCGACGGTCCCAGACAGGCTTTGAGCAGAGCAAAGTGCAAAACGCCCGGCAACAATGAGATCGGGCTCCCAAGGCTGAGGAAATAGGCCCCGATGAGCAGGGTCGAGAGCGCGAACCAGAGCTGGTCGAGCTCTTTGGGGCGTCCTGCCCACAACATCAAAAAGTACACGCCCCCCAGAAGATTGATGCCAAAGAACATCAGGAACAGGGTGGTGTTGAGGAACACGACCACGCCCCGCTGAAAGTCAGCCTCTTGCGGACCAACGATGCGTACGGGTTCGGGGAATCTCAGGCTGCCGCCCTTCTTCCAGATGCGGAGCTCCAATTCGTTTTCCTGCGGCTTCCAGAGGGTCGTCGGCACAAAGAAGAGAGCCGGACTCGACGATTGGACGAAAGGTTGTCCGGGCGGCAGCACGCCATGCCGGTAAAGGAGCACCCCGTTGACCCTGGCCTCGAAAGGGAAGTCGACCTTGCTCACGGTTACCCAGGTTTCCGACAGCGCCAGAACGGGCTTGTCGAGCGTGAAGCGCGCCGAAGCCGTGATCCAGCCGTCTCCGTTGAAACCAATCGTGATCGGGAGGGTCACGGCCTCGAAGAGCGTCTCGGTTTTACCCTGGGCCGCGGTCGAAAAGCGCCAGCCTTGGCCGAGGTCCTGCTTGGATTCGTCCGTCGGAGCGCACGACACCAAAAGGGCAAGAGAAAGGAGTAGGGGGACCGCCAAACGACTCAATCGCTCACCTCAGTTCATCCCCATTCAACGCTATTGCAGGCGCGGAATCAACCCCTTGGGAAGCAGTTGCTCAAAGACAATTTTTGCCATCCAGTTGGCCGTGCCGGTCAGCCACGGGATGCCGCCTTCGCCTTTTTTCCACTCGTAGTAGCCACCGTTGTAGAAGTTGACCAGAACGTAGGGCTCGCAGCGCGTGCGCGTGTGGTCCTTGTAAAATGGGATCAGCTTTTTGAGCAGCCGCACAGCGTCGTCAGTCCTGCCCACCTGGAGCAAAGCCTCGATGGCGAAGGCACAGCTGTGGTTGTACACCGCGAAGTTTTCGGCCATGCCGGGCGTCAGCGTGCTCAGGTTGCCGACCACCGGGTCGGGTTCGGCGAAGCCTGGGTGGCACTTGAGCAGGCCGTCGTCGCTTTCGAGCCGGTCGAGCGCGGTTTGGATGGCGATGGCCGACACCTGGGGGTTGCGAAGGGCCATGCCGCTGAGGGCGAACCACACCTGTGGCAGCAAGAAGATCCGCTCCTCGGCCCCGACGACGATGCCCGTGTCGGTGATGCCCCGCGAAAAGTGCGTGCCGTTCCAATACTTCATGGTGCCCTCGTACAGTTGGTCGCGCAAGGCCGCCGTCGGCAGGGGACAGACCTCGGTGCTGCCCAATTGCTCCCGGGCAATCTGATACAGCCGCTCCAGCTTTTCGAGCGCAAGGTAAGCGAACATGTTGAGCCACACCGAGCCGCCTTCGACGCCGAGGCCCGACAGTGCGTCGTTCCAATCGCCGATGCCCATTTTGACCAGGCCATGGTCGCCGATTTGCAGCGCGTACTCGCAACCGGTCACCGCGTGCTCGAGCAAGGTCGACAGCTCCTCGGTGTCGAACCAGCGGGCCCGGTCGTTCAGAAGGCTGGCATCCTTGGTTTCATCGACGTAGTGAGCCAGGGCAATCGGCGTCCAGAAGGGAAGGTCGCGGAAGTCGCGCTCGTCGTTGGCTCCCCCGGCCGTGTGCCACTGGCGCAAGCAGCGGCCGTTGGCGTATTGTTTGGTGACCATCTGATTCACAAGGCCCCGCGCCGCAGCCGCATCCCAGTACACCAGGCCCATGGAGTCCTGCGCGACGTCGCGGAAACCCCGGTACTCGCCGCGCACCATGCCCAGCGACTGCTGGCGGATCTGGTAGGGCAAAAAGGTGCCCAGCCAGTTGGTGAAGCGTCCCTCGGGCAGGCGCGCCATCTCGGGCCGGTGCAGCACCTTGGCCAGCCCGGCTGTCACCGCGTCAAGTTCGGCCTGCGCCGCAGCGAAGTCGGGGTAGCGCTTCACCACGTCGTCGAGCGTCGCTTCGCCCAGGCCCAATGCGAACACGTGGGCTTGCTTGGCACCAGGGGTCCCGGCCTTGCCCAGCTTCACATCAAGTTGGAACGCCCCAATCATGGGGTCGCCGCCGGAGTGCGGGTGGCTGCCCAGCTGACCCTCGCGGACACTCTCGGGGTTTTGCATATCGCCGTTGCCGCACAGCAGCTTCAGGCTCGTTTCGTACCCGTCGGGCTTGGTCACGCTACGGAAAAAGCCGGTCGACTTGGGCGCCAGCAGTTTTTCGGGGAGGATGGCGTGGCGGGCTTCGTCGTAGCGGCTGTTCGTGTACCAGGAGTTATACACCGGATCGACCGCGTGGCTGGGGAACAGCAAAAACTCCGCCTGCGGGAACAGTTGGACTTCGGTGGGGACAGACCTCTTGTTGGCGACCTCGACCAACCACAGTTCGCAAGTGCCTTCGCGGGGCACAAACAGCGTGAAGGTCACCTCGACGTCGTTTTTGCGGCTCACCCAGCGGGTGTACCCAGGGGCATGGGTGGAACTGTAGGCGTCCAGCGGCGTCTTCGTGGGCAAGTACCCGGGCGACCACACCGTGTCGCCGTCTTTCACGTAGAGGAACCGCCCCTTCACCGGGCTGTAGAAGTCGTAATGGGTCACGGCGGTGCGAGGTTCGTGCAAAGTGGTGGAATACCCGTCACCGAGGTGGGAGACTCGCAGTCCATAGTCGGGGTTCCCCATGATATGATACCAAGGGCGGTACTGAAGGGGTTTGGTCAGGGTGAAGCCCTGCGGCGTGAGCGACCAGTCCATGCGCTGTCTCCTTGACATTGGTTAAGTGATTCAATAAACTAACCCAGTCTAGACCGGAAACACCAAGGAGTCAACATGAGTTCCTCCCGAGCGAGTTCTTCACTCTGTCTTCACAACGGCCTTCTGATTTCGGGCTACGGCCTGATGCCCGGCTGCGCCGTCCTGTTTGAGGACGGCCAGATTGCCGACGTGTTCAACGAAAAGCGCTTCGCCCAGAAGAAGTTCGACGCCAGCACGCGCATCATCGACGTGCAGGGCCACTACATCGCGCCGGGTTTTATCGACAACCACATCCACGGGTTCATGGGTTTCGGCACCGACGACCGCACCACCGAGTCCATCCTCGAAATGTCGAAACAGCTGGCCCAGTACGGTGTCACCGGGTTCTGCCCCACCATCTACCCCCAGGAAACCGACGACTTCATTAAGACCATCCGCGCCTGCGTGGGGGCCATGGGCAAGGAAAAAGGCGCCAAAATCCTCGGACTGCACCTGGAAGGCCCCTTCATCAGCGCCGAAAAGCTGGGCGTGCAGCGCCCCGAGACCGTCAAACTGCCCGACGTCGAGCTCATGCAGCGTTTTTGGGACGAGGCCGAGGGCAAAATCACCAACATGACCGTGGCACCCGAGCTCAAGGGCATGCGCGAGCTGGCGCTGTACTGCGTACACAAGGGCATCACGCTGCAGGCCGGGCACACCAACGCCACCTACGAGAACATGGTCGAAGGCTTTCAGGCCGGAATCCTGCACTCCACCCACTTTTACAACGCCATGAGCAGCCTGCACCACCGCAACCCCGGCGCTGTCGGGGCCGTGCTCAGTCACCCCGAAGTGGGCGCCGAGATCATCGCCGACGGCGTGCACGTGCACCCCGATCTGGTGCGCCTGCTGATGCGCGACAAGGACCTCAACAAAATCGTGCTCATCACCGACGCCCTCAAACCCACCGAGCAACGTACTGGTCCCCTGTTTGCCAATGGCGAGGAAGTCATCTTCGAGGGCGAGATTTTCCGCCGCAAGCTCGACAACGTCATCGCCGGCAGCTCGCTTACGATGATCCGGGGCATCAAGAACCTCGTCAGCTGGGGTGTGAGCATCGAGCAGGCCGTCAAGATGGCCAGCGCCAACGCCGCCGGTATTCTGGGCATCCCCAAGCTCGGCAACCTGATTCCCGGCTGGGCCGCCGACGCCGTGGTGTTCGACAAGCAATACAACGTGCTGATGACGATCATCGATGGAGAAATCAAGAAGGACATACTATGAGACTGATCATCCGACCCGACTACGACCACGTTTCCGTGTGGGCCGCCAACTTTGTGGCGCGCCGCATTAACGAGTTCGCCCCCACCGCCGCCAAGCCGTTTGTGCTCGGTCTGCCCACCGGCTCCACCCCGCTGGGTGTCTACAAAGCCCTCATCGCGCTGGGCAAAGCCGGCAAAGTGAGCTTCGCCCACGTCGTCACCTTCAACATGGACGAGTACGTCGGCCTCGCGCGCGACCACGAGCAGAGCTACCACACCTTCATGTGGACCAATTTCTTCAGCAAAATCGACATCCGCCCCGAGAACGTGAACATTCTCAACGGCACGGCCGGAGCCATGACCACCGCCGACCTCGAAGCCGAGTGCGCCGCCTACGAAGCCAAGATGAAGGCCGTCGGGGGCATCCACCTGTTTGTGGGCGGCATCGGCGCCGACGGGCACATCGCCTTCAACGAACCCGCCAGTTCGCTCACCAGCCGAACCCGCATCAAAACCCTCACCCTCGACACCAAGGTCGTCAACAGCCGCTTCTTCGGTGGCGACCCCGACAAAGTGCCCTCCACCGCGCTCACCGTGGGCGTGGGAACCATCATGGACGCCAAAGAGGTGCTCATCCTCGTCACCGGTCACAACAAAGCCCGAGCCCTGCACCACGCCATCGAACAAGGCGTCAACCACATGTGGACCGTCAGCTGCCTGCAGCTCCACCCCAAGGCCCTCATCGTGTGCGACGAAGACGCCACCGACGAGCTAAAGGTGGGGACGGTGCGGTACTTCAGGGATATCGAGAGTCGGAACTTCGAGAACGGGTTGTAGAGCCCAAAAAGGGGGGCGACCCCCTTGCTGTGGTACACGGTACCACAGCAACCCCCGTACGGGCGCGGCCTTTGCGGGGCGGCCCGTAACGCCCGGCACGATGAACAGCGGTTGAAGTGGTAACCGCGCCGTTGTATATTCAACCCATGCTAATCACTGTACCGGGAATCCTTGAGAACGGTGTCATCAAAATGTCGGAAGTGCCGGAGGGGATTTCCTTCTCAAAAGTTCTCATCACCTTGCTGCCACAGGAAGAGTCGGAAGAGACTTGGGAGGCGATGAAGCTATCGGCCTCGGCCTTCGCCGAGTGGGACAACGAGGTCGATTCCGTCTATGACGACCTTTAAGAAGTGGGACATTGTTTTGGTTCCGTTTCCCTTTACGGATCTGACGAGCACCAAGAAGAGGCCCGCGCTTGTTGTTTCGCCCGACGACTACAATGCTGGCAGCGATCTCGTCCTGGCGTTCCTGACCAGCAACGTGGGTGGCCCAAGGCAAATCGGTGATCTTGAACTAATCCAATGGCGAGAATCGGGACTCCCTCTTCCCACTAAACTGAGGATGAAGTTTGCCACTGTGAGCCGGGCGATTGTTCTGAAAAAGCTCGGTGAGATCCACCATTCGGACCGAACGGCGGTTTCAAGACGGCTCTTGCAGTTCTTTCAGTAGTTGCCCTCAACCACGCCATCGAGAGCCGCAACTTCGAGAACGGGATTTAGGAATAGGTTGCCACGTAGTTTGCAGAGCAAACTACAGGCGTAAGGCCACCGGAAGGTGGCCGTCGCCACGCCCCGGGACGGCATTGGTCGGCGGGCGGACTAACGGCCGAGGTGCGTCAGAACGATTGTCCGAATCATCTCTGTGTCGGCCAAAGCCTTCGTTGCATCGGCTTCCTCCAGCAAAACGTGCGCGGGATACCGGACAATCACCGAGAAGTCATTGAGATCCGTCGCCTGCATTTCTAAACTGGCAATAACCGAGTCGATCGGGATCGCAAGATCCAGCAGAACCAACAGGTCATGAGTTTTGGGAATGTCGCAGTTGGAAGCGGCGAGCACGGCCTTAAGGTGTTTCTCCGCCGCTTGTTGGCAATGGAAACAAATGACCTCAACAGGTATCGGCCTCATCGCCAAGAGAAACTGGGCGCTCGAAAGGTCTTGGTTCGCCAGTGCCAGCCATTCGCCAACGGGGTCGATCACAAGGCAATGGCCTCACGTTTGAGATTCGTTTCGAAACTCGAAGAAGCGTCCAAATACGATTGCCACTCCACTGACGAGTAGGCCACAAAGTCTACCGCCCCACGATAGACGGTCAAAGCGGCGCGGCGCGCCTGGCGCAGAACCTCGATCTTCCGAAGCGGCAGCGTATCGAACACGAGGCAGTAATCCAGGTCGCTATTGCCATGGGGTGTCCCTCTGGCAACGGAACCGAAGAGGAGAATCTGTGATGGATTGAGCGATGCCCTGACGGCAGTCGCCACCTGTCTAGCCAATGCACTCGTTGGAGTCGCCATGAATCCATTGTAACGTAACCATCGGCCAACTTCAACGTTGGGAATGGTCACTCGACGATAGCCGCGAGGCGATTCTGGCCGTTATCGAGGCTTTGCGGCAGGATGCGGGGGCAACGGTTCTCAGCTAGACGCCACGATAAACCCACGTTATAATCGTGTATATGCTTGATATCGTTCGCAATTTAGCGAATCCTTTCCCTCCCTCCCTCTATGATGGACCCCGTTGTCAACACAAACTTTTGCCCTTCCTAAGCTTTTCTT
>JBAXAI010000055.1:0-19734 GCA_037142615.1 Spirochaetales bacterium
TTGCTAGTTTCTCACCCTGGTGAACCGGCGGTAGTTCCCGGGGCTGAAGCTGCAGCTTGTGCACGAGCGGAAGCCCGACGGCCTCAAAGTTGGCGTTGATCAGGCTTTCCAGCAAAGGGAGTCCTTCGGGCTCGCCGAAAACGTGCAGGAAGACGGAATCATGGGTAAGCGGGGAATACGGCATATCTTGTACCTCGAGGTACAAGACGGGGGAATTGGGCGGTTTGCTTGCAGTTGGGGCAAGAAAACTTGCGGATTTTGTCAGACGGGGCGCCTGCCCCTCGCTCCATAAAAAAGGCCGACCCTTGGCGGGCCGACCTTTTGTTATTGCGCTACCCCCTCTGGGTGGTCTTCCTCTGGCTTTGGAGTTTCTCCACTTCGGGCAATTGAAGTCCAGTCAGCTCGGCAACTTTGGCAACGCTCATGCCCTCATCGAGGAGCGCGACCGCGACTTCGGCTTTTCCCTTCTCGATGCCACGAACCTCGCCGACGGCCTCGCCCTCGCGGTAGCCCTCGCCCCTGACGCTGACATAGTCATGGTGCTCCATGGACTCGTGGATCTCTCTGTAGACTTCAGGTTCCAGCATCAGGTACGCCTCCATCCGTTGCTTTGCGGCGCCGAGCAGAGCAACCAAATCGGCAGGGCCGTTGGCTGGGCTCGTCTCGGGCTTCTCTAGGAATCTGCCCCAAATGGCCGCTTTTTTCAACAGGGAACGGCTGCCCGACGCGCGAAGCAGTTTGGGCAGTTCCACGAAGATGAAACCCAGATGAGCTGTTTGCGGCAGCCGAAAGTGATGCAGCCACGGCCCCTTCCTCGAGATTTCATACTCGAGAAAGTTCAGCGAAATAACCGGCTTCAGGGTCGTATAGTCCTCGCCTTTTGGGAGCTGGCGCGCAAACAATCGAGCCCAGTAGAACAGGGTGCGTTCGAAGAAGGCGGGCTTGCGGGTGGTCTGCACCTCGACGTTAATCATTCGGCCGGTTTCATCTTCGGCCAGAATATCGAGGATGGCCAACTTCTCGCCGTTGTGTTCCGGAGGCAACTCTCGAGGTTGGAGTTGCAGTTTGTGGACGAGCGGAAGGCCTTCCGGCTCTCCAAAAACGTGCAGGAATCATGGGTAAGCGGGGAATACGGCATGTTTGTACCTCGAAGTACAAGACGGGGGAGTTGGGCGGTTTGCTTGCGGTTGGGGCGCCTGCCCCTCACTCCATAAAAAAGGCCGACCCTTGGCGGGCCGGCCTTTTGTTATTGCGCTACCCCCTCTGGGTCTTCGGTGGAGTCACTTGACAGGCACCGACAGCTCGTACAAATCCTCGGGGTCGAGATCGAGGCCATTGGCCCACTCCACCGTCCCGTACGCGACGCTCGTCTGTGAAAACACCGACCAATCCTGCAACTGCGCGAACAGTCCCCTCGTCAGGAAGGGGGTCACGTCGAAAATCTTGGTTTCCAGAGTGTCGAACCTGAGCCAGAGGCGGTGTTCCGGCATGGGTTTCACTTCCACCACGTGATGAATCATGCCTCGAATCTACTGGAGCGGAGCGATTTTTTCCAGCGCTTCACCGCGCCGGGCAAGATCCCAGTCGGCAAGAAGCTCCTCACGGCGGAGTTCGATCCAAGCCTCGACCAGCCGCCGTTTGCCAACCGGCAGGGTGCCGTTCAGCAGCGAACAATCGTGGATGGCAAAACTCGCCTCGACGCCTTGGTACAGAACATGGATATGGGGCGGGTCGTGTTCGCGCGAACCGGTGTACATTCGAATCAAGATCCCGTGAAATGCAGAAATCGTTGGCATTTTTGTCTCCCATGGGGGAGAGACGCCGAAAACTGGTGTTCTGCTTGTGTTTTTTTGAGGGGAATGTGCTCGAACTGGGCACATTCGACGACCACCCCAAGGGGGACGCCCCCTTTACTTGGGCTCCTATAACCCGTTGTCGAAGTTGCGGCTTTCGATGTCGCGGAAGTACCGCACAGTGCCGACTTTGAGCTCGTCGATGGCGTGGTGCAGGGCGCGGGCTTTGTTGTGGCCGCTGACCAGGATGATCACCTCGCGGCTGTCCCGGCTGACCTGAAGGGGCGCCTGCCCCTCGCTGCATAAAAAAGGCCGTACCTGATCGGGCCGACATTTTGTTATTCCGCTACCCCCTCGAGGTTTTCGCTGGAGGTCTGACTCCGACCCCCGGTGGAATCACCTCCCGGAGCAGGCGTGGCCCGGTGCTGATTGCCCGAAAAGCCCACGGGACCGTCAGTGCCACTCTGTTCAGGGTGTGTCCCCAAGTGAGTTCAGACGGGGGAAAGGGGTGTTTTGCTTGCGGTTGGGGCACGAAATCTTCAGAAATCTTTCGGTGCAGTTCGCCGCGGTCTTTCGCTACCCCCTCTTTCTGGGTCCTATAGCTTCTCGACCTCGGCCAAGGGCAGCCCCGTGATCTCGGCAATCTCGCCGGCGGGAACGTGGCGGTCTTTGAGGCGCTGGGCAATTCTGCGCTGTTCCATGCGACTAGCCTCGGCCTTGACGCTGAAGTAATCCATGCGCTCCATCGACTCGTGGATTTCTCGGTAGACTTCAGGTTCCAGCATCAGGTAGGCCTCCATTCGTTTCTTCGCGACATCAAGCAGTGCCACGAGGTCGGCGGGGCTGCCTGGTTGGTTCGCCTCGGGCTTCTCAAGGAATTTGCCCCAAATGGCGGCTTTTTTCAACAGGGATCGGTTGCCGGGCGAGCGAAGCAGTTTGGGGAGTTCGACAAAGATGAACCCGAGATGGGAAGTATGCGGCAACCGGAAATGGTGCAGCCACGGACCCTTCTTGGTGATTTCGTACTCGAGGAAGTTGAGGGAAATAACCGGCTGTAGCTTCGTGTAGTCTTCGCCTTGGGGAAGCTGTCGGGCAAAGAGCCGTGCCCAGTAGAACAGGGCTCGCTCAAAGTAGGCGGGCTTGCGGGTCGTCTGGACCTCGACATTGACCGTCCGGCCAGTTTCATCTTGGGCTAGGATATCGACGATCGCGAGCTTTTCACCGCTGTGGACTGGTGACAACTCACGGGGCTGCAGCTGCAGCTTATGCACCAGCGGCAAGCCAACGGCTTCGAAATTGGCGTTGATCAGGCTTTCGAGCAAGGGCAAGCCTTCGGGCTCGCCGAAGACGTGGAGAAAGACGCTGTTGTGCGTCATGGGGGAACTTGGCATTGGGTACCTCTGCGGTACCAGACGGGGGAAAGAGTCGTTCTGCTTCAAAGAGAATACCGAAATCGTGGAAATCTTCCGGTACGGTTCGCCGAGGTCTGTCCAAAGGTGAGGAGAAAGAAACCACCGCCGTCGTTCGCCGGGGCTACCAGAAGACGGTGGTTCCACAAACCGCAAGGTCGACCTTGCGCGAAGCGTGCCGGTTCTGCGACGGATCAGGTTCCGGTCGCAGGGCTGCCCCCAGACTTCTGGGGCGGGCGAACAACCCGAAAGCCGATGTTGTTGTTCTGGTTGTTCGGGTTGTTGTTGTTCCGGTTGGACACGGTCGCGTTGGACGCATTGTTGTTCCAACTGCCGCCGCGTAACACGCGGTTCGAGCCCGAGGCCGCTTCACGCCAGAGTCTAGCACGGAAGGCACCGCATCGGGCCAACAGGACGGCTGCATTGACGCTGACCGCCCGTTCGGATGCGATGTCTTCGGTTATGGTGCCTTCGCGAAGGTCTTGCTGGATGGCCTGTGCACGTCGGCGCATACGCTTGCGGGCCTTTTGAAGCAAGTAGATGCCGTCGCGGCGAATCAAGAAGCCCAAGAACGCAAGGCCTTGGCTGCTAGTCCCCACCACGGCCGGCTTAAGGGTCAATTTGAGATCGACCAGGGCGAGGGCCTGGACGGCTGCCAAAGCGGCAGTGCGATCTTCGACTGCGTCAAACCACAGTACAAAGTCGTCCATGTAGCGTACGTAGGCGCGGGGGCGGATCTGCTCCAGAATGTGATGGTCAAAACCTGATAGGTAGTAGTTGGCGAAAAACTGGCTGGTCAGGTTGCCAATGGGAAGGCCTTTGCCCGGACAGGTGCCGTAGCTGTCGATCAGCGAATCGAGGAGCAACAGAATCTGGTGGTCTTTGACCAGACGTCGGAGTAGGGTCTTGAGCACCAAGTGGTCGATGGAGTCGAAATATTTGCGAACATCGAGTTGCAGGTACAGGTTGTGGCCTTTGCCGTTGTGAAAGGCCTGCATCACGGCGGCGTGCGTGCCCCGACCCTTGCGACAAGCGTAGCTGTGGTCTACTAGATGGCGCTCAAACAGCGGCTCGAGCACGTTCATCAGGGCATGGTGCATCACCCGCTGGTCGAAGTCGGCCGAGCTGATAGTGCGCTGTTTGGGGTCGCTGACGACAAAACTACGATAGTGGCCCCAGTCAGGCTGGCCGCTGGCCAAGCGCGCACCAACCGCTGCCAGATTGGCGGTCAGTTGACGTGAAAAGAACACCGCCGGTGCGCTGTGCCGCTTGCCGCGAACCGCCTTGAGCCACGCCAGGCGCAGGTTTTGGTAGTCGACCACAGCATCAAGAAGTCGGCTGGCTCTTTTCATCGACTTGAGGAGAAAGCTGGGCGAAGAACTTCAGAAACTGCTCACCAAACTGTTTGGTCCGGGCCTCTCCAACGCCGGGGAAGGCGGCGATGTCCTTGAGCGTGGCTGGGATTTTTTTGACCATGGCAGCCAACTGGTCGTTGGTGAAAACCGAGTACACGGGCACCGAACCTTTCTCGGCCACCGTCTTGCGCAGTTCGCGGAGTTTCTCGAACACGGCAAACTCTTGTTCTGTGAGCACTTCACGGTAGTCGGTGCGCGGCTGGTTGGCGGAGGCGCTGCGGGTTTCGGTGCCGTATTCGACCAAGAACAACCAGCCCGTTCCCCGCTCGCCATCGACCAAACGTTTATCGACGTTGACGATGCGGTGCGAGCGTAAGAACGAATTGAGCTCATCGCACACAGTCGGCTCACCGAACGGGCTGACAAAAAAAGACGCATACTGCGTCAGCAAAGCCATACTTCCTCCCTTGGCGCGCTCGCGGGCGCCCGATTCCCTCTCTCCGCCGGGCTTCGGCCGCCCTTTGGCGGCACGGCCCGGCTCCGGAGGGCCTCGTGTGCCCACTCGAAAGACAGGTGATCAGGGGCGAACAACCCGAAAGCCGATGCCGTCGTCCCGGTAGCTCGGGTAGTCGTTGCTCCGGTAGGACACGGTCGCGACGGACGCACCGTAGTTCCAACTGCCGCCGCGGAACACGCGGTACGAGCCCGAGGCCGCTCCCGTGGGGTCGGTGCTAGGCGATGAGTCGTAGCTGCCATACCAGTCCCAGTTCCATTCCCAGACGTTGCCGCTCAGGTCGTAGAGTCCCAGCTCGTTGGGTGACTTCTTGCCGACTGGTTGGGTACCGGTGGGGCTGTTTTCGTAGGTCCAGGCGAAACTGGCAACGGCGTTGCTCCCGTTGTCGCCTGCGAACGCCTTGTTGTAGCCCCCTGTGTTGACGGCCGCAACAATATCGCCCGCTTTGGCATCGGTGGCCCCACCCATTGCGGCCCACATCCACTCGGCCTCGGTGGGCAGGCGATAACCGGTCCTGGTCATGTCCATGGTCACGGTCGCCGACGTGATGGGGTACCCACTAGCTGGGGTGCGGCCGGTGATCGTGTAGACGTCCTGCAGCCCTGCCAGGTCGCTGAGCTTGTTGCAGAACTCGACGGCATCGTACCAGGTGACGCTCTCGACAGGGTTCTGGGCTTTGCCACTGGAGGCGCTCGGGCTGCTGCCCGTCACATCGCGGTAGAGGCCCTGCGTCACCTCGTAGGTCAACATCTGGAAGCTGCTCACCGACACGTTGGCGGTGCCATTGAAGAAGGTTCCACCCGCGACCGGGACGGTCTCAAAGGCGACGACAGCGGCCGAGTAGCCCAATGCGTCATTGAAAGCCGCCACAGAGTATTGCGATCCGGCCGCATGATCTAGCCCGTTCGAGCTCGTAATCGCTGTTCCCGAATCCACGGCGACACCGTTGATGTACACGAAGTACTTCGTCGCTAAAGGCACCGCGTTCCAACTCAAGCTGGCGGTGCTTCCAGTTATAGTCAAGTTTAGCAACCCCGCCGGAGCCGCCATTGCCGGGAATGTGAAGTCCGCCGCTGTGCTCGTCCCCAGCGCCGTGTTGAACGTCGCCACCCGCAGACCACGCCCCGTCGGCACAATCACATCAACCAAAGAGGTGGCGGTTGTCGTCGTAACCGCTGTGCCATCGGTGTAGGTCAGCCGGTAGTTCTCGGCAACCGTAACGGCGGTCCAGCTGACATCCACCTTGCCGTTGCTCTTGGGGGTCAGCGTCAACCCCGCCGGAGCCGCCATTACCGGCACAGTGAACGGCACCTTGGTGCTGAGCCCCAGTGCGGAATTGAACGCCGCAATCGAAAGACCTCGACCAGCGGGCAACGCAAAGTCGGTCACCAAACTCGCGGTTGTCGTCAGTATCTTGGTGCCATCGTCGTAGTACAGGTTCACCGATTGGGCCGTGGTCTCGGGGGTCCAGCTCAGGTCAACTTTGCCGTTGCTCTTGGGGGTCAGCACCAAGTTGCCCGGTGCCCGGATGCCCGCCGCACCGATGGCGAAGAAGTCCATGTCGTCAACGGCCAAGTAACCCAAGAGCGGAGCGGTGTCGTTTATGTAGAGCCCGGTGGCTGTAAGTGGACTGTTGTTGGGCTCGTAGGCTCCCGGTGGTATGTAGGCCGTAAGGTCGGGAGAGTACTGACTGGGACTGCCGATCCAAACCGCGTATTTGGTCTCCGAAGCGGCCGTGGCCCCGGACAAAGCCAGCGAATATCCGGTGTCCTTCCGTGGCACTACAAGTCCCTGGGAGTTTTGGGGAGGTCCCGGAAAGTGGATCGTCTTTCGATCTGGGGTGATCAGGGTGGCGTGGCTGGTGTCACCTGCAAGATTCACCGTGAGCTTGTCGTCTTTGTAGAACCGTAGCGTTGTCCGGTCGTGCCAACTCGGGCCACCATAGATGTCCAACTGGACGCCCATAGTCACGTCCACATACGCTGTCGTGATCGCAGACACCGTCACTGGGACTGTGATTGTCTGCGTTGTGCCGGGCTCAAAAGTCGAAAGATTGTTGATCAGGGTTCCGCCCAGAGTTGCCTTGGAGTTGAGTGAACTGAGTGTGTAGGTCGGTGCCATCGATCGGGCCGAACCCACGTTCTTGATGGTAACGGTGACGTTCTGGGCTGTACCGTCAGCAAAAAGATATGGTACTCCGGCTGGTGCAGCACTGACCTTGAAGTTGTACTTCACGGTCGGGTCGGGGATGGTCACGGTGCCCACGTCCTGACCGTCGTCACCGGCCACCACCTCGATCGTTGGGCCGTCTGCGAGGGCGTTCGTCACAGCGTCGACAATCTTCGGCGTGATTTTGTACACGGCGCCAGCGATGGCGTTGGCGATCTTGTAGCTGCCGTCGATGGCAGTGAACACCGTCTGCATGTCGCTCGGATTGTCTTTGCTCTGCACCGCGAGCTGCAGGGCCGACATGAAGCTGCGCGGCTCGGCCGAGCGGGCCAGACTCTTGGCCACCACCTGCTGCTCCACGGTGCCGTTGAAGGTGGCGCTCCGGTCGGCCTGACGGTACAGGTAAAACGTATCGGTTCCCTGCGTCACCTGAATCATGTCGGCCGAATCGGCGGTCACCTCGAGGGTGGCACCGGCGGTGGTCAGTTTGGTCACCGTGGCCGAGGTGTAGACATTGCTTCCCATCGGGCTGGTCAACTTGTCGGCGGCCAGATACCAGTTTTCGACGCGGTCCATTCGCACCCACGGGCCCCAAAGCGACTGGTCGATGGTGACCGCAGCGGGCGTGGTTCCACCGGGGGTTGTCCCACCTGGAGTGCTTCCGCCACCAGGGTTGACGGTGACCGGCGAGGCGCAGCTGACAAGCGCCAGCAACAAAAAAAGCGCCCCCAAGGGCGCAATCGATGAGATTTTCATAGGTGACTCCTAAGTTCAGTTACAGGGAGGGAGGGAGGGAGGGAGGGAGGGAAAGGATTCGATAATTGCTGAACGATATCAAGCATATAGAAAAGTATAACGCGGGTTTACGGAAGCGTCTAGGGTTGGCGCTTGACGGAGTACTTTCGGTCGGTTGAGCGTACGTACTTCTTGACATACGTACGCCTCTCGCTTATCCTTATCTTATGATGACTTCCCTTGTGAATCCGACCCGCCTCCGCGAGAACCTTTACGGCATCCTCGACGAAGTGCTGACCACGGGAACCCCGGTGTCCATCGAGCGCAAAGGGCGGTTGCTCACCTTGTCGGCCCAGCCTTCCGGCTCGCGGATGGCGCGCCTGGTAGCCCACCCCGGGTCCATCGTTGGCGATCCTGAGGCGCTGGTGTCGATCGACTGGTCGTCGGAGTGGAAGCCAGGACTGTAGGCCCCAGCCATGACTTACCTCGATACGCACGCGCTCCTCTGGCTCTACGAAAACCCGGCGCTCTTGCCCGCAAGGGCTCACGCCCTGCTGGACTCCGAGGAACTCTGGCTTTCGCCGATGGTGGCCCTGGAGCTGCAGTACCTGCACGAGACCGGTCGAATCACGGTGGAACCGGGGTTGGTGCTGGAAAACGGCTACACCAACCTGGGGCTCTCGCTGGATGGTCCGGGCGCGGGGCCCGCCATTGTGTGGGCGCGGAACTTCAGCTGGACGCGTGACCCCTTTGACCGCATCATCACCGCGCAGGCCAGCCTCAACGGCGCGCTGCTGATCACCAAAGACGCCACGATGCGCAGGAACTACGAGTGGGCTGTCTGGGACTGACGAAAAGTGTGCCCGTCGCGCAAGCAAAACCTCGCCAACCGTTGTTAGGGAAGGTAGAATGGAGGCATGAGGAACATGGGAATCCCCGTACGAAAGTTTGACCAGCACTACACCTACCGCGACTACCGCCAGTGGGGTGACGACGAGCGGTGGGAACTCATCCACGGCGTGGCCTACAATATGAGTCCGGCGCCGAGGACTCCGCATCAGGGGATCAGCATCGAGATCACGGGGCAGATCCGGGAATTTCTCAAGGGCAAACCCTGCGCCGTGTTCCATGCGGCCGTCGATGTGTTTTTCCCGCCGCTGCGCGAAATGGACGAGGACGACGTCGATACCGTGGTGCAGCCTGATGTGCTGGTGGTCTGCGACAGGACCAAGATTCTCGAGAAAGGGATCTGGGGCGCGCCCGACCTCGTGGTCGAGATCTTAAGCAAGTCAACCAGCCGCAAGGACCAGCACGAAAAGTTCGACCTGTACGAGCGCGGCGGCGTGCGCGAATACTGGATTGTCGACCCTAACGGACAGTGGATTCAGCAGTACGTCCGAGAGGAAAGTGGCAAATTCGGGGTCGAGGTGACTTTCGAAAAGACCGGCCGACTGGCCAGTGCGGTCTTGCCCGGCTTCGAGCTCGACGTGGCCGAAGTCTTCGCAGCCGGAGAGTTTTCCGGCCTCGCGTGAGCGGCCTGGAGGAACACCGAAGGTGTGCCACCGGAGGCGCCGCCAGGCGCCGAGGAGGCCGCAGCGAAGCGAAGTCCGGAAGGGCGCGGGGGCACGTCACTTCGTTCCTTAGTCCCACAGTTTCCGGGCTCCGCCCGAAAACTGTCCTGGGGTGAACCGTTGCGGAACCAGCCGAACGTGCCACACGCCCTAGGCTTTGAAAGGTGACAATGACTGGAGTTTCGGACAGAGTTCGAAACTCCAGGCCTAAGGAACGAAGTGACGTGGCCAGGCCCCCCGTCTGGAAGCCTTCGACATTCTCTTCGCATGTGTGGCGCCACCCGGCTCTCTGACAGGACCCCCGAAGGGGATTGCCGTTTTTCTCTGTGGGTGTCATCCTCTCGGGCATGATGACTTTCCAGCAAGTGCTTGAAACCGTGGGTGGTACGGTGATCGTGAAGGGGTCCCGGTGGGACGTTCAGGAGATTCAGCACGTGATGGCGTGCAGCCTGATGAGCGATGTGCTGGTGACCGAAGAAGACGACATTCTGCTCGTGACGAGCCTGGCGAGCGACCAGACGGCGCGTACGGCCGACATGGTGGGCGCGTGCGGCATTGTGCTGATGAACGACAAGACCCCGCAAGCTGAACTGGTGGCGCTGTGCCGCGAGCTCGACCTGCCGCTGATGACGAGTTCGCTTCCGGCTTTTGAGTGTTGCTGGCAACTGGGAAACAGACTCAACGGCCCGGCTACTCCAAAATCATGATCCCGTTCGAGACGCAGAACTCCCCGTCGATCATCACCGAACTGCTCTACCGGCTCAAAATCAAAGACATCATGACGCACCCGGTGCGCAGCGCCGACCCGACGACCCGCCTGCGCGAAATCCAGACGACAATGCGTGAAAACAAGGTGTCGGGCGTGCCCATTGTGGAAGACGACCGGCTCGTGGGCATGATCAGCGTCGACGACATCATCCGCGCCCTCGACCAAGGCTACATCGAGTCGCCCTGCGGCGTGCACATGAGCCGCAAGCTGGTGGTGCTCGAAGACGACATGCCGGTGAGCATGGGCCTGAGCCACTTCGAAAAATACCACTTTGGCCGGTTCCCGGTGATCAACCGCGACAAGGAACTCGTGGGCATCGTGACCAGCCGCGACATCACCAGCGCCCTGCTCACCGAGATGAACCGTGCCCTCGAGACGCTCGAGGCCGAGATCAACAGCCAAGCGGCCCCGGTGGCGGCGGGAGAGGTGAAGCGCGTGTTCGTGGTGCGCCAGTTCGACTACGAAAACGCCGGCCGTGCCAGCACCGAGCTTAAAAAGCTGCTGCAGGAACGCGGGGTGAGCCGCAAGACGCAGCGCAACGCGTCGGTGGCCAGCTACGAACTCGAAATGAACATCGTCAACCACTCGCTGGGCGGTCGCATGATCTACCAGTTTTCGGCCGACCGCGTGGTGATCGAGGCCTCGGACCGCGGCCCCGGCATTCCCGACCTGGCCAAGGCCATGACCGAGGGCTTTTCGACGGCCAACGACTGGATCCGCTCGCTGGGCTTTGGCGCCGGCATGGGCCTGCCCAACACCAAACGCGTGAGCGACGACTTTTCGATCGAGTCGACCGTTGGCAAAGGGACGACCGTGAAGGTGACCATCGTGTTCGAAACCGCGCCCACGCCGCAGGAGAAACCAGCATGACCATCGCCGACCTCGAGGCCCGCCTGGGCTACGCATCGCTGGTTGCCTACACCGACGCCGAGCTGGCGGGAGCCTACACCAGCGACCTGCTGAGCGACGTGATTGCCCACGCACCGGAAAACTCGGTGCTGATCACGCTGCAGGCCCACAAGAACACCGTGGCGTGCGCCAGTCTGGCCGGGGTGCTCGCGCTGGTGCTCACGGGCAAGGCCGAAGTGCCCGCCGACCTGCTCGACGCCGCCCGCCAGGAGAATCTGGCCGTGTTCCGCACCGCCGACAATCAATTCACCGCCAGCTGGAAAATCGCCGGCCTGCTTGGTTTGGGGTTGGGCCCCATCCCGGGCTCCAAGGAGAATCTATGACCACCATCCAACTTGCCTCGGCGTGGAGCTTCCGCGAACTGGGGACAACCGAATGGGCCGGCGCTACGGTGCCCGGAACCGTCCACACCGACCTGATGGAGGCGGGGCGCCTGCCCGACCCCTTCGTCGGCACCAACGAGCGCGACGTACAATGGGTCGACAAAAAGGCCTGGGAGTACCGCTCGACGTTCAGTGCGCCGGCCGAGGTGCTGAAACACTCGCACCACGGCCTTCGCTTTTTGGGCCTGGACACCTTTGCCAAGGTGTACCTCAACGGCCAACTGGTGCTCGAGGCCGACAACATGTTCCGCACGTGGGAGCTCGAAGCTGCGCTCAAGCCGCTGGGCAACGAGCTGCGCGTGGTGTTCGATTCGCCCACCGGCCGAGGTCTGACCCTCCAGGCCGCGCACGGGCTCGACCTGCCAGCTTCGAACGATGTCAGCGAGATCGGTGGGCTGGGCCAAAAGCGGGTCAGCCCGTTCGTGCGCAAGGCGCCCTACCATTTCGGCTGGGACTGGGGCCCGCGCCTGGCCACCAGCGGCGTGTGGAAGCCCATCGAGCTGTTCGGCTGGAGCGGCGTACGGATCACCGACTTCGCGGTGCGTTTGGCGTCGATGGGCGGCGGGGTCGAGGCGCTGGTCGAGCTCGAGGCCGACGCTGACGGCGAGGTGAACCTCGATCTGGGGTGGGAAGGCAAGGGCCTGACCAAAAAGGTGCCGGTGAAACGGGGACAGACCTCGGTGAAGTGGAGTTTCGAGATCCCGTCGCCGCGCCTGTGGTGGTGCCGTGGGCAGGGGGCCCAGGAACTCTATCAGTTTGAGCTGACGGCCCGGGCCGCTGATGGAACGGTGGTCAAAAAGAACCTCGCCACCGGCCTGAGGCAAGTACGCTTGGTCCGCGAAGCCGACGCCCAAGGACGCAGCTTCTACCTGGAACTCAACGGCCGCGCAGTGTTTGCCAAGGGCGGCAACCACATCCCCAACGATCTGTTGTTGCCGCGCATCACCGACGACGTCTACCGGCACGAGCTCGAGAGCTGCGCAGCGGCAGGCTTCAACCTGGTGCGGGTGTGGGGCGGCGGCATCTACGAGAGCGACGTGTTTTACGATTTGTGCGACAAGTTGGGCCTGATGGTGTGGCAGGACTTTCTGTTCGCCTGCTCGATGTACCCCGGCGACGAGGCCTTTTTGGCCAGCGTCAAGGCCGAGGCCCGCGACAACGTGCGCCGCCTGCGCCGCCATCCCAGCCTCACTCTGTGGTGCGGCAACAACGAAATGGACATCGCGTGGCAAGCCTACAAACCCGAAGGGGGCTGGGGCTGGAAGCAATTGTTCAGCGACGCCGACCAGAAACGCATCTGGGCCGACTACGAGGCGGTGTTCCACCAACTGCTGCCTGCGGTGCTGGCCGACCTGCAGCCCGAGTTGCCGTACTGGCCCAGTTCGCCCATGGCCGAACCATCGGGTGACGCCACGCAGCACGCGTTCAACAGTTCCCCCGGCGGCGACCAGCACTATTGGGGGGTGTGGCACGCGCGCGAACCGTTCTCGAACTACAAATTGGTGCGGGCGCGTTTCATGAGCGAGTTTGGGTTCCAGTCGTTTCCCGAGGCCAAAACGTTGCGCTCGTTTGCCGAGCCCGACCAGTGGACCCTCGATTCCGACGTGATGAAGCTGCACCAGAAGAGCGCCATCGGAAACCAGGCCATCGACGACTACCTGGTGCGCGACTACCGGCGGCCCGACGATTTTGCCACCTTCGCTTACCTCAGCCAGGTGTTGCAGGCCGAAGGGATCCGTTTTGCCATGGAAGCCCACCGCCGCGCCCGTCCGTATTGCATGGGCAGCGTGTACTGGCAGATCAACGACTGCTGGCCGGGGCCGAGTTGGGCCGGGATCGACAGTTTTGGCCGCTGGAAGGCGCTGCACTACTACCTCAAGGCCAGTTTGGCCGACCTCGCCTTGTCGGTGAACCAGGAAGGCGATGCGGTGGAACTGTGGGTGCTCAACGACAGTAATTTCGCCCGCGAGATCACGCTGGGCTGGCAGACCTTCGGTTTGGCTACGGGCGTTGGCGACCGCGAGTCGCAGGCCTGCACCATCGGCGCAGCAACCTCGCAGAAGGTCGTCACCCTGTCGTGGAAGGCGCTGCTTGGCGGCGAGGTCACCACGCGGGGCCTTCAGGTGCAACTGGCCGAGAACGGCGCGGTCGCCGATGCGCGCAACGCGTTCGCGCTCCCGATCAGAGACCTGAAGCTCCCACCACCCTCCCCCGTGTTCCACAAAAAATCGGTCATGGCTGGGGTCGAGGTGACGGCAGAAAGCCCGGTGTTCGTGAAGAACCTTCGGTTGGAAACCGACAGCGAGGGCTTTTGGGAAGACAACTTCTTCGACCTGCTCCCCGGCATACCGCAGACCGTCTTGTTCCGCAGTTCACACCCCGGCGCGCTCGATATTCGTTGGCAAGCGGTGACGAATTGAGTGAACCCGTGCCTCGCTTTGAGCGGGGCCTGGGCTCGGTGCTGTTCATGCTGTTTCTCGACGTGCTCGGGTTCAGCCTGTTCATTCCGTTACTGCCCGACTACGTGAAAAGCCTGGGCGGCAACGAGTTCACTTTCGGCCTGGTGACGGCCGCCTACGCGGCGGGGACCTTCGTTTTCGCCCCGCTGTGGGGGGCGCTGTCGGACCGGTGGGGTCGGCGGCCGGTGCTGCTCTTGGCGGCGGGAGGCGGCTTGGTGGCGTGGCTGGGCCTGGCGCTGGCACCCAATCTGCTGTGGCTGTTTGTGGCCCGGATTTTTGGCGGCATCATGGCGGCCAAGGCCACGGTGTCGCAAAGCTGGATCATCGATGTCAGCCCGCCCGAGCACCGCAGCCGCAACATCGGCTATTCCGGGTTGGCGTTCGGGCTCGGTTTCGTGGTGGGACCACCGGCGGGAGGCCTCCTCGGGACGGTAGGCTTGCCGTTCGCGGCGCTTGTTTCGGCCACGCTGGTAGGCCTTTCGTTGCTGATGGCCCTGTTTTTCGTGCGCGAGTCTCTGCCCCTGCCACGACCGGTTCGCCCGGGGGTCAGACCTCTCGGCGGCAAACCTCGGGACGGCGCGACCAGAACCCGCCTGTCGCGCGACGTCGTGGGGTTGTTGGCGCTCGGTTTTTTGATCAACCTCGGGTTCAACTTCTTCCAAACCTTGTTCACCCCGGTGACGCAGAAACAATTGGACTGGACTCCCGCCAATGTGGGCTTTGCCCTGGCCTGGAGTGGCGTGTTGCTTGGGGCCTTCCAGGGCGGCGGCATGGGCGCGCTCGCCAAACGCTTTCGCGAGGAACACTTATTCGTCGTTGGTCTGGGTGTTCTCGGTATGGCGCTGCTGGCTTGGGCGTTCACCTTTGCGGGGTGGTTTTTGTACCTCCTCATCGTGCCGCTGACCCTGGGGGCTGCCCTGGCGACCATTTTGCTCAAGACTCTCTTGGCCAAGGCCGCACCGCCCGAGCAGATCGGCGGCGT
This sequence comes from Spirochaetales bacterium, assembly GCA_037142615.1. Lineage (GTDB taxonomy): Bacteria > Spirochaetota > Spirochaetia > JABEVK01 > JABEVK01 > JAIFLN01. The sequence goes on from JBAXAI010000055.1 coordinate 15,049, forward strand.
GCTCGGCTGGTCGACTTCGCTCGAAAGCCTGACCCGCATCATTGCTCCAGCTGCGGGCGGCTGGCTGCTGGTTCAGGGTTCGTTTTGGCCCGGAGTCGTAGCGGGCACCCTCTTGCTGCTGGCCTTCGCCGCGTCGTTCTGGCTTACGCCGCGTGTGCCCTCGGAGCCGGCCAAGGCCTGACCATGCGCGTGGTGGCCGACTTTCACAACCACAGCTGCCTCTCACCCTGCGGAAGTTTGGAGCTTTCGCCCACGGTGCTCGTGGCTGAAGCCGCCGCCAGAGGTGTGCAAGTATTGGCACTGAGCGACCACAACAGCGCGCGCAACACCCCCGCGTTCGAGTCGCTGTGCCATGCGGCGGGTCTGCTGCCGCTGTGCGGAATCGAGGTCACCACCGCCGAGGAACTCCATTGCCTGGTTCTGTTTGGCCGTTCCGTCGAGGCGCTGGCTTTTGGCGAACTGATCGAAGCCCACACGCTCAAGGTGAAACTGCGCCCCGACAAACATGGCGACCAAGTGGTCGTCGACGAAGCCGAAAACGTGACGGGTGAGGTGGACTTCTGGCTCGGAGCGCCCACCGACCTCGGGCTCACCGATCTCGTGGAGCTGGGGCATATGCACGGAGGACTTGTGATCCCGGCGCACATCGACCGTCCATCCCAGTCGGTGAAAAGCCAGCTGGGCTACCTGCCCCCTGCCGACTACGACGCCCTCGAAGTGCGCAGCGACGCGGCGGGCCTGGAAGTCGGAGGCTTGTCGTTGGTCAAAGGGAGCGACGCCCACTACCCCGAGAACGTGGGCAGCCGCACGTGCCTGCTCGAGGTGGAAAGCCTCAGCTTCGAAGGCGTGCGCTCGGCTCTGCGCAGCGGCAAGGTGGGCCGCTGATGTGGGCCTTCTTGCTGGAGTTCGTGGTGGGACTGTTTGTCGAACTCGTGCCCTTGTGGGGCCAAAGTTCGGCCGAAGTGCGCGTCGAGTTCCCTTCGGCCGCGCTCGGCAACTCGCGCACCATCACGGTATTGCTTCCACAAAACTGGCAGAACCGCGACATGCTTCCGGTGCTCGTTGTCAATGACGGCCAAGATGCCGACAAGCTCAAGCTGCGACCCTTGCTCGACAAGGAATGGAAGGCCGGCACCCTGCCCCCCTTCGCGGTCGTGCTCGTCCCGGCGGGCGACCGTCTGCGCGAATACGGCGTTCCCGGGGTGCCCGACTTCGCTGGTCGTGGCGACCGAGCCGACTTGTACGCCCGTTTTCTGCTCGAGGAACTGTTGCCCAGCCTCGAGGCCCGCTACCCGCTCGACCCCGCCAACAGGACAATCCTGGGTTCTTCGCTCGGCGGACTTTCGGCGTTTGGGCTCGCGTGGGCCCACCCCGACGCGTTTCGTCAGGTCGGGGTGCTGTCGGGCAGTTTCTGGTGGCGCGACAAGGACGGTGGCAACGGGCCCGAGGGGGCCCGCGTGGCGCAGAACAGCCGCATCGTGCTGTGGTGGACCAAGACTTTCCCCGCCCCGGCCGCCAGCCGTTTCTGGTTCCAGGCGGGAACCCGCGACGAAACCAGCGACCGGAACAACAACGGCATCATCGACGCCATCGAGGACACGCAGGACCTGATGGTCGCGATCGAGGAACAAGGCGTTCCCGCCGACCACGTGGTGTGGACTTTGGTGAAGAACGGCTATCACGAGCCCGCCACCTGGGCCAAGGTGCTGCCGGAGTTTCTGCACTGGGCGCTGGACGCACCGCTACCACCGCGCCAATAGCGGGTAATGGTCCGAGGCCCCGGTGACGGGAACTTCGACCCGGACGGTCCCTGCAGGCAGACCACGGGTCAAAATGTGGTCGATCCACGCGGCGGGCTCGTTGGGAAAGACGCCTTCGTGGACCAGCGGATTGGCCGGATCCCAGGTGACAATTCCTGGCCCCAGGGCCTCTTCAAACCCAGGCAGCGAAAGCAGTTGCTGGTAGCGGTCCTCGCTGCAGCCGGGGCCTGCGTTGGCATCGCCCGCCAGAATTTCAACCTGCGCTGACGGAACACTTTCGACCATTTGTGCCAACTGTCGCAGCTGCTCGGCCTCGCCCGCCGCGCTGCCTTGCGCCGCTAGGTGGAAGTCGGTGACGCCAAAAGTCGCACCCGACTCGGGGTCGTGGAGTTGCACGCGGGCCACGCCCTTTTGCGAAAAGGCCTCCACACCTTCGCGGACCTTCCACGCGGCGAACTCGGAACTGACCAATTGGAGCGGAGCGTTGCCAGGCTGCGACCGCCAAGCCAGGAGCAGCCCGCTACCTATCCCCGTCCACGAGCGATCCGCGGGCCGGTAGAACTCGTAGCCCAAAGGGCCCAAAGCCGCCTCGATCGCGCGGGCGTGGGCGTCGTCCCACACTTCTTGCAGCACGATCACGTCGAGGCTGCTTTCGGTGGCCCACCGTGCCAGAGCGGCGGGAATCTCGGCAGCGCGCTTCTCCACCCGGGGCACGACGTCGAAGCCCGCCACACGGAGCAGACCGACATTCCAAGTGAGCACCTCAAAAGCGCCCAATGGTGTCGGCACGGCGCTGAGCAGGGCCACAACCAGAGCCAATCCGGCGCGGTGAGTCAAGCGGTGGTTCAGGGAGCCTTCCCTTCCGGGAACAGTTCAGCGAAGTCGATCTGAAAGCCCTCGATCACGCTGCTGACCGCGAGCCCCTGATGCTTGGTCGTCGGCGCCGGGCTCATGTTGTACGCCACACCGTCGATGAGTTCCCAGCGTTCGTCGTCGGGCCACTGACAATAGTCCCGGTAGGTGTAGCGTTCGTCGTGTTTTTCCAGCGGTAGTCCCAGGTTGCGCATACCTCCATTGTACCTTACCTAACCGAGGGAAGGGCAAGTCTGCTTGAGGTTGTGCCCCCTCGGGCCTAAGTCAGTGGCAAGCCGGGGATCAAGGATTCTCCCGGGCCGACATCGCGTCACGAAAGCCCAGCAGGAGCGGCGCATAGCGTGACAAAATAGACTGGCGGAGGTCTTCGGCGGTCTCGGAATTGTCAGTGTGCGAGGACAAGTTGCGGCTCTTCACCATGTCCATCCAAGTTTGCCCGTCGGTGATAAGGCCCTTGGAAAAGGCCTCACGCGTGGCGTCTTTCGAACCCGTCAGGCCGACCGTTCCTTGGTCGTCAAACCAGTCCTTCATCACATTCCAAGCCAATTCATGGGTGAACTCGAAAGACTGGATCAGGCCCTGAACTTCCAGCTCGGAGAGTGGTCGTTGCCGGGCCAGTTTGACAGCGGCGGCTAAGTTTGCGCAGGCCCGCTTGTAGTTGGCAAGGCGCTGCTTCCAGCGGATGTCAGATTCCATAAACCCACAGTAGCGCTTGCCCGCAGTCGCTCCAACCCTTAAGGTGAGGTTTGGGGGTAGCTGTGTCGCAGGGCAATCGTCGTATTGAGGTCGAGTTCGGCGGTGAAGCACCGGCGGTTCTTCTGGCGAGGCTGGAGGTGGCGGGCGTGGGGCTCAACGACTACGCGCGGGCGCTGCTCGCTTGGCCGGGGTTTGCCCCCTCGCCCCGGCAGACGGCCAAACTCGAGGTTCTCACGGTGGGCGAACTGGGCTTTGCCGACGGCGCCACGCTGGAGCAACTGTGGCAGCGGGTACGCGAGCTCGGCCTGCAGCTGTGCCCCCTGGACCTGGCCCCGGCGTGGCGACTGGTGTACCTCGACCAGCCTGAGGAAGTTGAGACAGCGCGCCACAAGGCGCCCCGAGGCTCGATCACCGTGCTTTCACCGCCACCTTCCGACGCGGACGAGTTCCCCAAGGGGTTTTACCTGCGACGGATGGACGGCCAACTGTGGCTGCGCGGCTACACCTGCGGGCTCGACGTCGTTTGGCAGCCCGACGCGGTGCTGGCAGCGCTTATTTCGCCCTGAGGCGGTTGTTCTTGGCGTTGTTCTCCAGTTCGCACAGGCCGCGTGGTCCGCGCCTGAGATGGCCAAGATTTGACCTTGGCTTAACAATCGCGGCACTTGGCAGGCCGATAATGGAACCAAGGAGATCACCATGATCACCAATGTATCGTCCGAGTCTTCGCCACAACAACTCGCTCAGGCCAAACCTGCGCCAGCGCCAGCGCCACCACCTGCCGCTGCCGCAGCGGCACCCTTGCTGGCTGCTGCCAAGGCCGACACGGCCGAGATTTCCGTAGGGGCTCAGGTCCGGCTGCTTTCCAGCCAGGGCAAGTCCGCCACCGAGATCGCCGCTTCCACGGGTCTGGACCTGGCTACCGTGAAACGGTACCTGGGTGGTTGAAAACCATTGACACTATCAATACACACAAACAGTTTGAGTTGTGGAAATCAGTTGGGACGCTGACAAAGAGTTGCTCCTCCTCGAAACCCGTAAAAGGCCAAAAAGGAGGGTAGAATCTGAGCGACCAGACACCGGAGCTTCGGGAATCACTCCTGAAGGCCGCTGCGAAGCCCCCCAAGTGAACTCCGACAAAATCTGGTCAGCCTGATGCATCTGCAGGCAGCTGACGGTTCCCATGGTGCCCACGCCGACGGTGAGCGCGGTAGACCAGAAGGGGCGCCTGCCCCTCGTTCCATAAAAAAGGCCGACCCTTGGCGGGCCAGCCTTTTGTTATTGCACTACCCCCTCTGGGTGGTCTTCCTCTGGCTTTGGAGTTTCTCCACTTCGGGCGGTTGAAGTCCTGTCAGCTCGG
>JBAXAI010000056.1:0-18664 GCA_037142615.1 Spirochaetales bacterium
ACGGCGAGGCCTGCTGCGCTAGCCCCACGCTGTTGGGCAAAATTTTGCGCGGTGACTGGGGTTTCGAGGGCGTGGTGGTGAGCGACTGCGGCGCCATCGAAGACCTGCACAACGGCCACCTCATCGACCCCACCCCCGAGGCGGCCGCCGCGCACGCCCTGCGCGAAGGTTGCGACCTCGAATGCGGCTGGACCTACCCAAACCTGAAACAGGCGCTCGCGCAGGGTTTGATCACCGAGGCCGACCTGGACCGCGCGCTGAAGCGCAGCCAGGCCGTGTTGATGCGCTGCGGTTGGTACGACGACGCACCTGCGGCGCCCGTGCACGCCGATCCGGGGTCGGCTGTTGTCGATAGTCCCGAGCACCAGGCGCTGGCCCTTGAGGCCGCCCGCGCGTCCATCGTGCTGTTGCGAAATGCGGCAAACTGCCTGCCGCTTGGGGCCGCTGTGAAGTCGATCGCTGTGATCGGACCCAACGCCGACAACCGCGAGATGCTGCTGGGCAACTACAACGGCACGCCTTCGCGGCCTGTGACTCTTCTGGAAGGGTTGCGGAACCTGGCGCCCTCAGGTTGCCGGGTCACCTATGCGCAAGGCTGCGCCCTCACCGCCAAGCTCGACGTGGCGTGGGGAGAACGGCCCGACGGGCTGTTTGCCGAAGCGCTGGCCGCCGCCCAGGGCGCCGAGGTCACCGTGCTGTGCCTGGGCCTCGGTCAAAGCCTCGAAGGCGAGCAGGGCGGCTCGTCGCAAGCCGAGTGGGAAGGAGACCGCAAGTCGCTGGGCTTGCCGGCGATCCAGCAGAAACTGCTCGACGCGCTGGTGGCCCAAGGTAAACCGCTGGTGTTGGTGCTGTGCGCCGGCAGCCCTCTGGCCGTCGATCCGCCGGTTGCGGCTGTTGGGTCGATTTTGCAGGCGTGGTACCCGGGGCAGGCGGGGGGGACGGCGGTCGCCGAAATCCTCTTTGGCGCCGTGTCGCCTTCGGGGCGCCTGCCGGTGACGTTTCCCCGCTCCGTGGCCGATCTTCCGCCGTTTGTCGACTACAGCATGGAGGGTCGCACGTACCGGTTTGCCACCGCCCGGCCGCTGTACCCGTTTGGCTTCGGGCTGAGCTACACCCGTTTCGACTACGGACCGCTGGTCCTCAATCGGACCCGGTTGCGCGCAGGCGAGACCGTGACGGCAACGGTCACGGTCACCAACGTGGGCGTTCGCGGTGGAGGCGAGGTCGTGCAGATATACCTCGAAGACCTCGAAGCTTCGGTCCGGGTTCCCCTCAGGCGGCTTGTCGGCTTTGGCCGTGTCAGCCTGGAGCCCGGTGCGTCGCAGGAGCTGAGCTTCGAGGTCAGCGTCCGCCAATTGGCGCTGGTGACCGAGGCGGGTGAGCTCGTGGTCGAACCCGGCTGGTTCCGCCTGACCGCTGGGGGACGCCAGCCCGATGCCCGCAGCGCCATCCTCGACCCGACCCCTGTCGTCGATGCTGAGTTTGAAGTTCTCGAATTGCAAGGAGTGAACCGATGAACATCCCCGAATCGCGCCTGTTGCACGCCGCCCTGTTGAACTTCGACCGGGCCTGCACCCTGCTTGGCAACGAGTTCCCGGCCGACCTGCTGGCCAAGCTCCGCCAGCCCAACGAGCGCATCGAGCTGCGACTTTCGCCCCAGTTTGGCGATGGCAAGATCCACACCATCCAAGCGTACATCGTGCACCACAGCGACGCGGTGGGTCCGTGCAAGGGAGGCATCCGCATGACTCCGGGGGTCACCCTCGACGACGTGACCGCGCTGGCCATGGAAATGACGTGGAAGTGCGCGCTCATCGGCGTGCCCTTTGGCGGCGGCAAGAGCGGCATCGTGGCCGACCCGCTGGCCCTCAGCGCCGACGACAAGCAGGTGCTCATCCGCAGTTTTGCCCGCAACGCCCACCGCAACATCCACCCTCTGGTGTACATTCCCGCTCCCGACATGGGCACCAACGAGCGCGACATGGGGTATATCAAGGACTCCATCAGCCATTCGCTGGGCTACGCGACCACGCAAGGCAGCTACGTCACAGGCAAGCCCGTCATTTTGGGCGGCATACCGGGACGCAAGGAGGCCACCGGGCGTGGTGTAGTCCTGTCGACGGCCGAGGCGCTGGGCGGCAGCGTCAAGAGCGCGAGGGTGATCCTTCAGGGCTTTGGCAACGTGGGGGCCGGTGCCGCCGAAATCTACGCCGAGCTGGGCGCCCGCGTGGTGGGCGTCAGCGACATCGACGTGGGCCTGTACGACGAGAAGGGCCTCGACGTTCCGGCGCTGTTGGCACACGTGAAACGCACCGGCTCGCTGAAGGGCGCAGGACAAGGGCGCGAAGTGGACCGCGACGGCTTGCTGACGCTTCCCTGCGACGTTTTGGCACCCTGCGCCGGGGCCGACCAGCTTACCGCCGCCAACGCGGGCCTGGTCCAGGCCCAAGTCATTGCCGAGGGCGCCAACGGGCCCACCAGCCCCGACGCCGACGTTATCCTGCACTCGCGCGGCATCCAGGTGATTCCCGACATTCTGTGCAACGCCGGTGGTGTGTTCGTCAGCTACCTGGAGTACACTCAAGAGACCCAGCAGGAGCAGATGACCCGCGAGCAGGTGATCGACCGCCTCGACCGCCGCGTCCGCGAGCGCTTCCAGCTGGTGCGCCAGACCGCCGCCGACCGGGGCTTCACACCCCGCGAGGCCGCCATGTACCTGGCGCTGCAGAAAGTCTGTTCGGCCCACGTGGCCCGGGGGAATCTGCCGTGACGCTTGATGAGTTTGCCCTTGACCTGGTGAAGTCGGTCACTCCCGACGGGCATTTGTGGGTGGGCAGTGGCCGAACCACCGTGCAGCCGGTGGCCCGTACCGCCGCCGGGGTGGGGGCCTTCTATTCGCCGCCGGTGGCCGCCCACGGCGTGAGCCTGGCCGTCGTGTTCACCGTCGACGGCTTCACCGTGCCCGACACCGGCAACACCGGCAAGGGCGACATCGGCCTGCTCTACCAGGGCGGCACGTGGTACCCCGACAAGTTGGTGCGTCACGGCAGCTACCACCACCGTAAAAACGGCGTTTTGCGCTCTTTCGCGGTCGAATCGACCCTGGTGCCTTTGGCCGACGCGGCGGGGTACGTGCTCCGGCTGAAGTTGACCAACCGTAGCCCTCAGCCCCTTTCGCTTTCGGCCCATCCGAGGTTGGAGCCCGGCAAGGTGGAGCTGCGCCCGCTTTCCGACTGGGTGTTCGGCCTGCCCCGGGGCGGTGACCCCCTGGTCGAAACGGCCCCTGGCGCGTGGCAGACGGCCGGCTACGGACCTCAAACCGAGCTTCGGGTTCAAAGCGAGACCCGCACGGTCGTGGTCTTCCCCGGCGAGTCTCACCTTTCCGAAGTGGTCGTTCTGGCGGGCCCGCGGACTGCCTCCCGCCTCCCTTTGGTCGACGCCACCATTGCGGCCCGGCGTACCTCCCAGGTCTGGAAGGCCCGGGTGGAACGCTTCACCGCACGCCTGCCCGACGTGACCAGCACGGTTCCCGGCCTGGCCGACTACTACCGCCGGTCGGTGGCCAGCGGACTGGTGTGCCTTTGGGAAGATCCTGCCTTTGTGACCAACCCGTTTTTGGCGACCTGCGGCCTCGACGGAGGCGGCGTCAACACTTACTTGTGGGACCTCGGCGGTTACGTGCCGCAAGCCGCGACCCTGCTGTTGGGGTCAGACCTCGTGCCCATCGCTCAGGCCTTAGCCCGGGTACCGCTCGAAACCTACTTTTCGATCGCGCCCGATGGCACTCCTTCCGGGACTCCCTACTCGTACAGCGCCTTCTCGTTCCTGTCGCTCGTGTGGTCCATCAGCTGCCTGGTGGGCCCCGACGAGGCGCTTTACCGCGAGGCCCGGCGGCTGTTTGAGCTCGCTGAGACCCAGTTTCCCCGGCATCCGGACCCGAAGTTCGCCGACCTGCTCGACTACGGTGAACAACGCAACATGCTCGAAATGCGAGGTGCCGGGTGGGAGCACCTGGTAGCCAGCCCCAACGCCGAGCGCGCGTGGTGCCTCGACCGCTTGGCCGATCTCGGCTTGCACTTCGGCGCGGTCACCTTGGGCGAGGCTGCCGGGCTTCGTACCCGCGCCGAGCGCATCCGCCTCGCCATCCGCGAGCACCTTTGGGACCGCGAGCGCGGGGAGTTCAAAAGCGTGTTTCCCGACGGTCATGTCGAGTACGCCCGCTCCATCCAGGCGTTCGACGCGCTGCGGGCCGGCGCCTGCGACCCCGAAATGGAGGCGGCGCTGCTGGCGCAAGTCGTCGACGGGCAGTACCTCGGCGACTACGGGGCCACCAGCGTGTCGCGTGCCGACACCACGCACTACGAGACCAACGACCCCGACTGGTCGGGGGCGGGCGCCTACACCGGCGATCCTCCCGCGCTGGCGCTGACGTTGTACGAGCGCGGGCACGCCGCGCTGGGCTGGGACGTGTTGCGACGGCTCTTCTGGATGGGCCAGCACCTGCCGTACTTTCCGCAGGAACACCGCTGCGACACGCCGACCACCGTGGCCCACAAGCGCGCCAACGTCATTTCGGGGCTGGGCGGCGCCGAGGCGCTGATCTTCGGCCTCACGGGGCTCCAGGTGGATCTGGGCGGTTCGCTGTCGCTGTTCCCCAACCCGCCTCCGGGTGGCGAAGTGAGCTTTCGCGGGCTGCAGGTGCGCGGCGCCACGCTCGACGTGGTTCTGCGTCCCGGCCACGCGACCATCACGGTGAACGGCACGGTGGTGCTCGACGGACCTCCGGCGCTTGTGACCTGGCCGACAGGGAGAGCCCATGGGTAACTACGACAAGTTTCCTCGCGTCGAGCTGCCCGATCTGGCCGACCAGGCCTGGGCGGGTTGGCCAGCCGTGGGCTCCGAAATCGCCCGCCGCGCCCAGAAGCTGCTGGTCGGGGGTCAGACCTCGGCAGCGGGACGGGTTGTGGTTTGCGTCGACACCTACCCCGGCGTGCGCGACGCCGAATTGCTGGTGGCGCTGGCGCAGGCCTTGCAACCCAGGCTGCTGATCGACGCGGCCCGCGCCAGCAAAAGCCCGGCCGAGGTTTCGGCGATGGTCGACCGCGAACTGACCACCGACCGCGTGTTCGGCCTGCTCAGCCGCCGCACCGTGGGCGAGTTCCTCGACCCGGAGGCCTCGGCGGCCGCCAGCCACCGGCTCGCGACAGCCCAAGGGGTGGTGCTGGTCTACGGCACCGGTGCCAGCCTGCTGTGTACCCCCGACGTGCTCGTGCTGGCCGACCTGGCCCGCTGGGAAATCCAGCAGCGCTACCGCCGCAAGGAGACCCCCAACTGGCTGGCCGCCAACACCGGCGAAGACGTGCTGCGGATGTACAAACGCGGTTTCTACCTCGACTGGCGGGTGTACGACCGGCACAAGAAGTCGCTGTTCCCCCGGCTCGACTACGTGCTCGACACCAACCGACCCGGCGACCCGGCACTACTGACCGGTTCGGCCTTCCGCGAGGCACTGGCGCGCACGGCGCAGCGGCCCTTCCGTGTGGTGCCGTTCTTCGACCCCGGGGTGTGGGGTGGCCAGTGGATGAAGTCGGTGTGCGGCCTCGACCCGTCGCTGCCCAACTACGCGTGGTGCTTCGACTGCGTGCCCGAAGAAAACAGCCTGGTGTTGGGTCTGGGCCCGGTGACCGTGGAACTGCCCTCGATTGACCTGGTGTTTGCCCGCCCCGAAGACCTGCTCGGCCCCCGCGTGCACGCCCGCTTCGGCACCGAGTTCCCCATCCGCTTCGACCTGCTCGACACCATGGGCGGGGGCAACCTCAGCCTGCAAGTGCATCCGCTGACAGAATATATCCAAGACCACTTCAACATGCCCTACACCGAGGACGAGAGCTACTACCTGCTCGACGCCGGCGACGACGGCTCGGTGTTCCTGGGGCTCAAGGAGGGCGTGAACCCTGCAGCGATGATGGCCGATCTTCGCGCCGCGCAGGCCGGCGGGGCGCCGTTCCCCGACGAAGAGCACGTCAACCGCTTCCCGGCCCGCAAGCACGACCACTTTCTGATTCCCGCTGGCACCGTGCACTGCAGTGGACAGGGCAGCCTGGTGCTCGAGATCAGCTCGACGCCGTTCATGTTCACCTTCAAGATGTGGGACTGGGGCCGTTTGGGAATGGACGGCAAGCCGCGGCCTGTGCACCTGGACCACGCCGAGGCCAACATCCAGTGGGACCGCACCACCGACTGGGTGAAGCGCGAGCTGGTGAACCGCATCGAGGTGGTGGCGCAAGGTGATGGCTGGACCGAGGAGCGCACCGGCCTGCACGAGCGCCAGTTCCTCGAAACCCGCCGCCACTGGTTCACCGCTCCCGTCGACCACCACACCGGCGGGGGCGTGAACGTGCTCAATCTGGTCGAGGGCGAGGCCGCCGTGGTCGAAAGTCCCACAGGAGCCTTCGCCCCCTTCGAGGTGCACTACGCCGAGACGTTCCTTGTTCCGGCCGCCGTCGGGGCCTACCGCATCCGTCCGCTGGGCGAGGCCAAGAACGGCCGTTGGGGCACCGTGAAGGCCTTCGTCCGCGCCTGAGGCACCAACGAGTTTGCGAAAAAGGCTCAACCCGGGGGACACATTTCCGGTCGGCGCGTGTTACATAGAACGAACCGATCGAAAGTTCCGGAGGAAAGTCGTGAAAAAGTCCCTGCTGACCGTCTTCTTTGTTGCCGCCACCCTGATTCCTGGCCTGGCCGCCCAAGAGCTCGTGCAATTGCGCCTGCCAGTGGTGGTATCAACACCGTGGACCGGAGCTGACTGGTCCCAAAACGCCACCCTCGGCCTGGCCCCCGAGCTGATCTTTGACCAGATCGGTTTTGGTGTCGACGGTGGGGTTCGCTTTACCCGCGACCTGAGCAAGGCCTGGAGCCTGGACTTCCGCGGGCAGCTGTTCACCAGCTTCCACTTCTTGGGCGTGCAGTCCAACCTCGACCCGTTCGTGCTCGCTGGGCTCGGGTCCGCAGGCTGGGTCGACCTTACGCACGGGGTTGCCCCCCGGCCTGGCGACAACCTGACCGGTATCGCCCTCGCGCTGGTGCCCTCGCTGGGGGCAGGTCTGGCCCTCGACCTTGGTGGTCTGGTTGTGGGACTCCGGGCCTTGTGGTTCCCCACCGTGTGGGATATTCCCGCCGCGCCTATCGACAGGTATCTTCTTGTGCCGGCTGAACTCAGCGTGTTCGTCGCCTGGGCGCTGGCCGACCACGCGAAGTGGTAGCCGGGCGATGACCGACGTCGAGGCCCTGTACCGGCGCTACGGACCCATGGTCCATCGTCGCTGCCGGGCGCTGTTGGGCGAGGAAGGTGCGGCCGACGCTTCGCAAGAGGTGTTTGTGCGGCTGTTGCGCACCGGGAGTCGGCTCGAAGACCGGGGCCTGTGCAGCCTGCTCTACACCCTGGCGACCCACCAGAGCCTGAACGTGCTGAGGGCCGAAAAGTCGCGCCCGGGCTTTGCGGCCAGCGATCTGCTCGAAGAAATCGCCTGCCTGGACGAGGGTGAGGACCGCACCCTGGCCACTGACCTGCTCGAACGGGTGTTTCACCAGCATCCAGCCTCGAGCCGCATGCTCGCCACGTTGCACTGGGTCGATGGCCTGACCCTGGAGGAAACGGCGCAGGCCGTCGGTTTGTCGGTGTCGGGAGTGCGTAAACGACTGGCCAAACTGAAAGAATCGGGACGACTGCTCAAGGAGGCTCCCCTGTGAAAATCAACACCTTGCACGCCGAACAACACCACCTGGGCGAACTTCCCGCAGGGCTGCAACCCGACTGGACCGAAGCTGAGGCCCAGGCCTCCCACACTGAGCTCGCGGCGGCCGATGAGGCCTACTTGGCGCGATACCCTGCGGACAAGGCGGCCGCTGCGATCCAGGCTGCACTCGCGGCACCGTCCCCGCAGGCCCGCAGCCAGAGACCTTCGCGGCTGACCCGCCTGACGCTGCGGTTTGCTCCCCTTCTGGCGGCGGCCGCGCTCATCGTCGGCATCGGCACCGGTCCGCTGCTGGACAGCCTGAACACCGAGCGGACCAAGGGTAGCGCCGCCAATGGTGGCGCCAAGCTCGCGGTGTACCGGCAAAGCGCCGACGGCGTCACGCTGTTGGCCGAAGGGGCCAAGGCCCGGGCCGGTGACCGGCTCCAGGTGGAGTTTGTCGCGCCACTCCGCAGTTGGGTTCTGGTGTTTTCGGTCGACGGAGCAGGGGTTTTGACCACCCACTACCCAGCCGACTCGGCGGCCAGCAAGGCCACGCGGGCCGTTCAGGTTGCCACTGCCGACACGCTGGTGAATCAGGCCTACGTGCTCGACAACGCGCCGAACTTCGAGCGGTTCTACCTCGTGGTGGCCGCCCACGGGTTCGACCTCGCCACGGTTTGGAGCTCCCTGCGGGCGCACCCGCTCGACACCCGTCTTCCCGACGGCCTCATTGCGTATCCTCTGACCCTGACCAAGGAGCCCTGACATGAAACGACTGGTTTTGCTCACCCTGGCGGTGGGCCTGATGACCACCCTTACCGCGGCCGATCTGCGCCGGTTTGCCCTTTTTGTGGGTGCCGACAACGGCGGATCCGGGCGCGTGGCGCTTCGTTATGCTGTCAGCGACGCCAAGGCCCTGCAGGGTGTTCTCACCGAACTTGGGGGCCTGGCCAGCTCAGATTCCTCGGTGCTCGGCAACCCCGACCGCAATGCGGTGCTGAAGTCGCTGGCTTCCTTCGGGCCGCGTGTCGCCCAGGGCAAGCTGGCCGGTTCCCGGGCCGAGTTCCTGTTTTATTACTCGGGCCACTCCGACGAAAACGGGCTTCTGCTGGGAAACACCCGCATCGGCTACGGCGAACTTCGCGACGCTCTGGCGGGGGTCGGGGCCGACGTGCGTTTGGCGGTGCTCGACTCGTGCGCGTCGGGGGCGTTCACCCGGCTCAAGGGCGGCACCAAGACCGCGCCGTTTTTGCAGGACGAGTCGTCGGTGCTCGAAGGCCACGCCTACCTCACCTCGTCGTCCGAAGACGAAGCGAGCCAGGAATCCGACAAGATCGGGGGCTCGTTTTTTACCCACTACCTCATTTCGGGTCTGCGCGGTGCCGCCGACACGACAGGCGACGGCCGGGTGAGCCTCAACGAAGCCTACCGGCACGCCTTCGACGAAACCCTGGCGCGCACCGAAGACACCCAGGCGGGGCCCCAGCACCCTTCGTACGACATTCAGCTTTCGGGTACCGGCGACCTGGTTCTCACCGACCTGACGCAGAAGACCAGCCGCCTGGTGCTCGGCCCCGACGTCGCGGGCCAGGTGTTTGTGCGCACGCAGTCGGGCTCGCTCGTGGTCGAGGTCCGTAAGTCTGCCGGCGAGGCGTTGAGCCTCGCGGTTCCCGCTGGTGTTTACGAAGTCGCCTTGCAGGCTCCCGAAGGGTTTTCCCAGACCCGACGCGGCGTCGTCGCTGGTGAGGCGGCCAACGTGTCAGCGGCTGACTTCACTCTGGGCACCAAGCAGGCTACCCGTGTGCGGGGCTCCGCGTCGGGGGGGGCTGCGCCAACCGTGGTCGGGCAGGACTATCTGCGCCTCAACTTCGGCCTCACGCCAGGCCTCGAACTGTTCGACGCCAGCGACAAAACCACCGCCCTCAGTCTGCACGGCATCCTTTCTGTCACGGGCTATTCCCGCGTGTTGCAACTGGCGGGCGTCGGCAACCTTTCGCAGGGAAACGAAGGCCTGCAGGGTGCCGGGGTGTTCAACATCGTCAGCGGCGAGGTGCTCGGCGCGCAGTCCGCAGGGGTTTTCAACCTGAGCGGGCCCTTGCGCGGCGCTCAGTTGGGTGGGGTGTTCAACCAGGCCGAGTCGGTGTGGGGGTTGCAAGCGGCCGGGGTGCTCAACATCGCCGGCGACGTTTCGGGGCTCCAGACCGCCGGGGTCGTCAACATCGCCCGCAACGTGAAGGGCTTTCAGCTCGGGCTGGTCAACATCGCCAACCACGTCGACGGCATGGCTCTCGGCCTGGTCAACATCGCCGACAACAGCTACGGCAGCTTGGGCTTTGACTACGACGTGCGCGGCCAGCAGTGGACAACCCTCGAATGGGGCGCAGGCACGCTGCACAACATTCTCATTGCCGCGCCGGGCACACAACTGGCCCTCGACGGACTCAAGGGCATCGGACTCGGGCTAGGCTGGGGCAAGGAAGTCCGCCTGGAAACCCAGGCCGTGGCGTTTTACACCTCGTCGGGCTGGAACTTCGAGTCAACCGCGGGCGCCCCGGTCGCCGTGACCCCTGCCTTCCGCGCCGTGCTGAACGCCAAACTCGGCTTTCTGGGCGTACACGTCGGCTGGCTGGGCACGGCTGGCTTCCCGGGCTACACCGCCGACACCACTCTTGTCGGCGGGCCCGATACCCTCGAAACCCAGGCCTTTACCCCCGGCTACACCTGGCTCATCACCGGCCGACCGTTCTTGGGGGCCTCGATCGGCTTTTGACGGGGTCCGTGCCGCCTACTCGAGCCCCGGCAGGCGGAAGAACTCCTTGGCGTTGCTGTAGCAGATGCTCTTCACCAGGCCTCCGACCAGTTTTTCGTCGCCGGGCACGAGGCCCTCTTCCATCCAGCCGCCGACCAACCGGCACAGCACGCGGCGGAAGTACTCGTGGCGCGGAAAGCTCAAAAAACTGCGGCTGTCGGTGAGCATGCCCACGAACCGGCTCAAGAGGCCCTGGTTGGCTAGCGCCCGCAGTTGCAGGTCCATGCCATCGATGTGGTCGTTGAACCACCACGCCGACCCGAGCTGCACCTTGCCCGCGACCGAACCGTCCTGGAAGCACCCGATTACAGAGCCCAGCAGATCGTTTGCGGTCGGGTTGAGCGAATACAGAATGACGCGGGGCAGGGCGCCCTCGCGGTCGAGGATTCCCAAAAAGGCCCCGAGGGCGAGGCCGACGGGAGCGTCGCTGATGGCGTCGTAGCCGGTGTCGGGCCCGAGTTTGGCAAACTGACCGGGGCTCAGGTTGCGCTGCGCCCCGATGTGCAGCTGCATGGTCCAGCCCTTGGCTGTGTTCAGGCGGCCCACCTCGAGCAGAAGGTCGGTTTGCAGGGCTTCGGCTTCGGCCGCCGTCACCGGAACACCCTTCAGGCACCGGTCAAAGGTAGTGTCGAGCTCGGCAGCGGTGGCAGACCTTGCGGGAGGGACCACCAGCGCGTGGTCAGTCAGGCGGCAACCCGCCTGGTGAAACGCCTCATGCCGGTGCCCCAGCGCAGCCTTGAGATGGGCACGCGTCGCAATGGTTATTCCCGCCGCCGCGCCCAATTTCTTCAGGTAGTCGGGCCACGTGGTCAATTGCACAGCCACCGCCTTGTCGGGCCGGAAGGTCGGCGCCATGACTACCAGGTCCGTTGCTGCCGACTTGGACCCCTTGTGCCGCAAGTGATGCGCCAGGTCGTCGGCCGGGTCGTCGGTGGTGCACAGGGCCCTCACCTTCATCTTGGCCAGCAGTTCCTGCGTCGAAAACCCGCCGCCGCGCAGTTGTTCGTTGGCGGCGTCGTAGATGCGGTCGGCGCTCGCCGGGTTCAGGGGCTCGGTGATGCCGAAGTACCGCTGCAGCTCCAGGTGCGTCCAGTGGTAGAGCGGGTTGCCCAGCAGGTGGGGCACGGTGGCGGCCCAGGCGCGGAAGCTCTCGCGGTCGGGCTTGCGCCCGGTGATCAGCGCCTCGGGAAGGCCGTTGGCCCGCATTTGCCGCCACTTGTAGTGGTCGCCGCCCAGCCACAGCTGCGCCAGGTCGGTGAACCTGGTGTTGTCGGCCACCTCGTTCGGCGGCAGGTGGTTGTGGTAGTCAAGGATGGGCTCGTTCTTGGCCCAAGCGTGAAACAGGCGCCGGGCCGGCTCGGTGGTCAGCAGAAAGTCTTCGTGCAGGAAAGGTTTCATCGCAGGTTCTCCAGAAACAACGGACGCATGTGCTTGTCGAAAAGATTGTCGGTGACGCGTTTGCCCACCACCGCCGCGTGTTTTTCGAGCGCGCCCAGGTAGCGAGGCCCCAGTTCGGCGGCCACCTTGTAGCCCACGTGGATCAGTTGGCGGAAGCTCGGGTTGAACGCCGGGTTCTTTTGGTCGTGGGCCAGCGCGGCCACGAACTGAGCCGCGTTCCATTTCCCTATCGTGTCGGGCGAGGGGAGCTTCTTGGGGTCGATGTCGATCACCGACGCGTACGGTGCGGCCAGCTCGTCGTAGCGGCCCAGCGCCCCCAGATAGATTTCCTTGGCGAGGGCCAAACCGTCGGCGCCGGCTTCGGCCAAACCGGTCACTTCCTCGAGCCAGGTCGTCCCCGCCGTCTTGATGTGCAAGCCCGCGTTGTGCTTCTTGACCGCGCGGCCGATGGGGCCGTACAGGCTGAACTTGTCGCTGCCCGAGTGCACGCTGAGCTTCAGGTTGGCCGGCAGTCCGTGGGTCGCCACCGCGTGGGCAATCACCAGCAGGTCGTCGCCAAACTCCTTTTCGAACACCGCCAGGTTGCCCACAAAGTCGACGCCCTTGTTGAACCGGCCCGAGAACTTGGGCGCGATGGTCTGGATGGGAATGCCTTCATCGGCGATGGCCGACAGGATGAACCACAACTCGAGAGGGGTTTGCGGCAGGTCGGTCTCGTCCATCGAGATTTCGGTGACAAAGTGGCCTTTGCCCTTGGCGGCCTCGATGCGCCGGTAGATTCGCCCGGCTTCCTGCACCGCGAACAGGTACTTGCCGGCGATGCGCTCGACGTCCGAACTCCCTAGCGAAAACGGTCGGTCGATGCCCGGCAGCTCGAGTTTGCCGGCCTTGAGGGCGTGGCGGGCCGCAAACGCGCCCAGCGAGGCCGGCTCGGCCGCTTTGCCGATAAAGTCGGCCACATCGAGGGTGTAAAAGTCGCAGGCCGCCAAAAAACCATCCACGGTCTTCTGCCCGATGTGGTCGGCATCGCAATAATAGGGGTCACTCCAGCCGAGGGCCTTCACGGCGGCGTCGGCCTCGGCCCGGGTGGCGGCAGGCTCGCTGTGGATGATGCTGTGCTCGCGGAACGATTTGTTCCACACCGGGGCGATGGTCACGCCCGCGGCTTTGGCGGCGACAAAGGCCTGCAACTGAGCGACGCCCTGGTGCGCGAACCGGTCGCCGATGCCCATCGAAAAACGGGGTAGGGTCATAGTGAACTCCTTGAAACCAGACTAGACGCCGCTAGAGGCGCTGAAGCCGCCGTCGACCGGCAGCACGATGCCCGTCACAAACCGCGACAGGTTCGAAAGCAAGAACAACACCGCGCCTTGCAGCTCCTCCACCTCGCCGAAGCGGGCCATGGGAGTCCCCGCGACGATCTTGCGGGCCCGGGGCGACTTCTCGCCGGTTTTTTCATCGAACATCAAAAAACGGTTCTGCTCGGTGAGAAAAAAGCCCGGTGCCAGCGCGTTGACGCGGATGCCCTGCGGCGCCAGGTGCACGGCCAGCCACAGCGTCAGGTTGTTTACCGCCGCCTTGGCCGCCGCGTAGCCTGCCACCTTGGTCAGCGGGCGAATCGAGGCCATCGACGACAGGTTGAGGATGACTCCGCCGCGCCCCACCATGTCTTGGCCAAACACCTGGGTGGGCAGCAGCGTGCCGGTGAAATTCAGCCGCATCACGTCGTCAAAGGCGTTCGGGTCCATGGCAAAAAAGCTGGACGCGAGGTCGCCGCCGGGCTGAAGCGTTTCGGCTGGAGCCGTGGCCGTTGGTTTGTTGCCCCCGGCACCGTTGATCAGCAGGTCGATGCGCCCCAGGCGCTCGTGGATCTCTGATCGAGCCGCCTCAAGGGCGGCTCGATCGAGCACATCGAAGCCCAGCCCGACGATGGTGCCCGCTCCCGGCACCCCTTTGAGTTCGGCGTTCAGCTTGTCGGCCAGCGCCTCGGCCTTCGCCCGGTCGCGCCCCGCGATGGCCAGCTTGACCCCGGCAGCGCCCAGCGCCCGGGCCAGCGCCACACCGATCACGCCGGTTCCCCCGGTCATCACGGCCACCTTGCCGCGCAAATCTGCAAAATCCAATGGGTTCATAGTGTTCCTTTGTGGTCGTCGCCCGCCACATGGCTTTCCCGGGCCACAAACGCGGGCCGGAAACTTTCGTAGTGATCGTTGGCAAGGGTCGCACCGCTCATCCACGCTGACAGGTGTTCCTGCGCGCGCTCGCCCAAGCGGTGAAAGCCGATGTCCCAGGTGCTCAGCGCCGGCACGGTCTGCTCGGCGAACGGGAAATTGTCAAAGCCGATGACCTCAAGGTCGTCGGGCACCCGTACCCCGTTGCGCCGCAGAAAACTGAGCGCCGGAATGGCCACCTGGTCGGTACGGAAGAACATCGCGTCGAAGTCCTTCCAGCCGCCGCCTGCAGCCCGGGCCAGGAAATCTTCGGCCGAGTGGATGCCACCCCAGAACGACAGGTCGGGATGGTTCCAGTACCGGAAGGCCGGCCGCATGTCCCAGTCGTATTCGTACACCACGAGGATGCGTTTTCGTCCGCGGCGAAAAAAGTGCTCCATGCTGCTTTCGACGGCGTGCCCGCGGTCGATGTCGAGCGAAGGCACCACGCCCCGCAACCGCGAACCGATGCCCAGAATCTTCAGGGTGGACTTTTCGACGGCCTGCCGCAGCGTCTGCTGACCTTCGTCGTGGCCAAACAGGTCGGTGAACAGCACGATACCGTCCTTGTACCGCTCGGCGTAGCCTTGCAGCGCGGCCACCGCCCGGTCGGGGTCAAAGCGGTGCTCGGCCAGCGCCACCTCGAAGCCCTGACCCGAGAACTGCTCGACGAACGGCACCAGAAAATCCTGTCGGGTGAAGGCGTCGATCTGGTCGACAATCAGGCCCACGCTGTGCGTTTTGCGGGTGCGCAGGCTGCTCGACAGGTAGTCCTTTTTGTAGCCCAGCCGCTCGGCCGTTTCGCGCACTTTTCGGCGCACCTCGAGCGACGCGAAGCTGGTGACGTTGTTGTTGAGGATGTTGCTGACCGAGCTGACCGCCAGACCGCATTCGCGGGCGATATCCTTGAGGGTGACTGCCATAGAAATCGATATCTATCCTAAATCCACCCCGATTTTACGTCAATCCCTGCGCTCCGCTAATTCCTGCGTATCGACTTCCCTTCGCGCGCCGAACGGGTGAGCAGCGTCACCACCCGCAAGGCTTCCAGGCCGTCGGCGCCGCGTACCCCCCGCTTGGCCTCGACTCCGGCGCCACCCTCGGCGCGGCTGCATTCCACAAAGTGCCGCATCTCTTCGGCGTAGCCCAGGGTGTAGCGTTCGTCGACGGCTGGTCGCGACCAACCGGTGGTCACCTCGGCCTTTTCGACCGTGTAGGCAAACCCGGGTATCGAGTACGCGCTGATGGCCGAACTGGCGGTCAGGTCGATGTGGAGGCGGCCCTTTTCGCCGTAGATGTCGATCTGGTCTTCCATGCCGCCCACCGTCAGGTAATTCGCCTCGACCAGCGCCGTGGTGCCGTCCTCGAACCGCAGCAGACCCGCGGCCCAGTCTTCGCCCTCGAGCGCGTGGTGGCGCAGGTTGCCCGCCAGACCGCCCGAGCTCATGGCGGTCAACTCGGTCCAAGGTTGATTTTTCAGCGCGAGCACAAACCCTATCGGGTGGATGCCCAGATGCAGCAGGCTGCCACCGCCGCAAAACTCCAGCGTTTGCGCGTAGGGCGAGTGCGAACCCGAGTGGCATTCGCGGGCCCGCACGTACAAGGGCCTCCCGAGGCCACCTTCGTTCACCAGATCGAGAGCCTTGAGAAGCGCCGGCGCGAACAGCCAGTCTTCGGCGTAGTACAGCCTTTTTCCGGTGCGTTCGGCGGCCGCGACCATGGCCTCGGCGTCTTCGAGCGTCGTCGCCAACGGTTTTTCGCACAGCACGTGCTTGCCGGCCTCAAACGCCGCCAGCGCTGCGGGTGCATGCAGGTAGTTGGGCAGGCAGATATCCACCAGATCGGCCCCGCTGTGGGCGATAGCTTCGCGGAAGTCCTGGTAGTGCTTCACCGCAGGCAGACGCCAGCGTACCGCCAGCCGCTGCGTCTTGGCCGGGTCGCGGGCGCAGAGCCCCACCACCTCGGCAAGGTCAGTCAGCCGCGAATAGGCGTCGAGGTGCAAGTCGGCGGCAAAGGCCCCGCCCAGCACAAGAATCTTCGTCTTGCGGTTCATGGGTACTCCTTAGGGGGCGAAAGGCTCAGCTCGCGGGCCAGTTCAGCGAGCTCGCGCCAGCTTTTTTCGAGCACCGGCACGCCCCGTCGCGAGCACTCGTCCTCCATCTCAAACTCCGGCAAACCGGCGTACAGCACGCGGTCGTTGCCCTCGGCCGGCCGCGAAAAAGTGGCTCACCCGCGCCGAGCTCGTGGCCGTGTCGCTGATGCCCGGCCCAAACGCCGCTCCGGCCAGCAGGCCGCACAGAATGTCGACCATCAGCGCCAGTCCGTAGCCCTTGTGGCCCGAGTGCTCGGTACCCGCGCCGCCCAACTGCAAAATCCCTCCGCCAGCCCGACGGAACATGTCGTCGAGCACGCCGCGCGCGTCGGCGGCCACCACGCCGTTCTTGTCGACCGCCCAGCCGGGGGGCAGGGGTTTTTCCAGCCGGTCGTACACTTCCAGCTTTCCCCGGGTCACCACCGTCGTCGACATGTCGAGCACAAAGGGCGCCTCGCGGCCCGCCGGGGCCGCAAACGCCAGCGGGTTGGTGCCGAACATCACCTCGCACCCGCCCGTCGGCACTCCCAGCGCCGCCGTGTTCGTCATCGCGATGCCCACGCAGTCGTGTTCGAGTGCCATTTGGGCGTAGAAGCCCGCGATGCCATTGTGGTTGCTGTTGGTCACCGTGGCCATCGCCATTCCCACCTCGGCCGCCCGCGCCAGCACCGCTCGCATCGCCGTCACGCTCGCCGGTGCCCCCAGGCCTCCGTGCGCGTCGAACACCAGCGCCGTACCCCGGTCGGCGACCAGTTCCACCCGCGCCTTGGCGTCCATTTGCCCTTCGCGCAGCCCGTTCACGTAGCGCCTCAGGCGGCCCACCCCGTGCGACGCGATTCCCCGTGCATCGGCCGCCACCAGCACCCGTGAAGCGTCCAGCGCTGCCTCGACCGATACGCCCAAGGCCCCAAACACTGAGCCGCAGAAGGCCTCGAGGTCGCCCCGAACCACCCTGACATTGTTCATCCCGCCAAACTCCCGCTCGAACTTCTAGACATGATATCCAATTATCTGGCAAGCTGGACAAAATATCCAGTCCGGAAGGAGCCCCCCATGCTGCCCAAGGAAATCGTCCGCCGCGCCGTCCACTTCGACTATCCGCCCCGGGTCCCGCTGCTGTACTTCAACGAACACCTCGAGCGCTCCGACGTACGCTTCACCCAGTACAAAGAGGTCCGCAAGAACGAGTGGGGCTACGAGTGGGAAAAAATCGACAACACCATGGGCCAGCCCAAGCACAGCCCGCTCACCAGTTGGGACCTCTGGCCCGACTTTCCCATCCCCGACCCCGACGCGCCCGGGCGGTTTGACCATGTGCCCGCCTTCATTGCCGAAAACGCTGACAAGTACCTCATGGGCGGCGTGGGCGACGTCACCGGTTTCAACGTCGTCACCTTCATCCGCGGGTTCACCGAGTCGATGGAAGACCTGTACCTGGAACCCGACAGCCTCGAAGCGCTCATTGACGCCGTGCTGGGCTTTGAAGCAGGACTCATCCGCAACTACGGAAAGTTCGACCTCGATGCCATCCGCTTCGGCGACGACTGGGGCACGCAGAACGCCCTGTTGATCAACCCCGCGCTGTGGCGCCAGGTCTTCAAACCCCGTTTTCAGGCGCAATTCGACCTCGTGCACAGCCTGGGCATGGACGTGTACTGGCACTGTTGCGGGCAAATCCACGACATCCTTCCCGACCTCATCGAAATCGGTGTCGACATCCTCAACCTCAACCAGCCCGATTTGTTCGGCGTCGAGCAGTTGGGCGCCGAGTTCGCCGGCCAGGTGTGCTTCAACTGCCCCGTTGACCACCAGACCGTCGCCATTGGCGGCAACCCCGATGACATTCACCGCTACGTCGAACGCCTGAACCGTTCGCTGGCCACGCCCGCCGGCGGCTTCATCGGCTACCTCGAGGAATATTCCAGCGTCGGCATGCCCGCCGAAAACTGGCAAGCCATCCAGGACGCGTTCGAAACCTTGGCCGGAACCAACAAGTAAAGCTGCCTCGCGAGGCACCTCTTTTGGGCAAACCCGGCCCGCTTTACGGGCCGGGCCGGGCTATCCGGGGCTTCGGGCGCACCTCCGGCTGCTACGCGGTGCGCAGCCGGCGCCCTACGGTCGTGGCCGGGCGTTCGCCCCGCCACGACGTCCCCCTCCTATCCCTTTTGCAAACCGAGCTCTACCGGTCAATAAGATCCGGCGGAACGTCAGGAACCTTTGCCATTACCCGTTTGGCCGCTTCGCGATTTCCCAACTTTGCCCTTTCTTGAAGATACTCCTCAGTTTCCAATGCAGTGATCTTCTCCGTAACCGCAGAAGCGATAAACTGATTGATCGAGATGTTATCATTCCTAGAAAACCTCTTGATCATCTCATGAAGCGAATCGGGTAACCGAACACTCAAGGTACTCATAGCTTT
>JBAXAI010000057.1:0-15138 GCA_037142615.1 Spirochaetales bacterium
CTAAGAAAAGCTTAGGAAGGGCAAAAGTTTGTGTTGACAACGGGGTCCATCATAGCTGGACGCGAGTCTCATCCACAACGCTCTGGCCATGCTGGAATCGCAGGGTCGTCTCAAGGCGCTGATCACCCAGAACATTGACCTGCTTCACCAGAAGGCCGGGAGCAAGCACGTCATCGAGGTTCACGGCTCGCCTACCGTTCACCGCTGCCTGGATTGTGACCGGGTCTTTGCTTTTGAGACCATGGCGCGTCGCATCCGAAGTGGGGACATTCCGCCACTATGTTCGTGCGGCGGCTTCATCAAACCGGACATCACCTTCTTTGGGGAGCCACTTCCCGAGGCTGCGTTCCTCGATGCCAGACGCCATGTGATGTTGGCCGACGTGCTTCTGGTGCTGGGGTCGAGCCTTTCCGTGTATCCCGCAGCATCGCTTCCTGAGCTGTGCCTCCAGCACAGCGGGAAGCTGGTCATCGTCAACGACCAACCAACCAGGTACGATGACCGGTGCACGCTGCGGCTTTGGGATCTGGAAGAGGCGTTTGCCCCGTCTGGGTGACCAAAGAGCCGTGCCGCGCTCAGTGGCGAGCGGTCGCCTTGCGCTAATGCTGGTGTACAATCACTTCGTACTGCCCTGGCTCGAACCACGGTGACTATCGACCTCCCGCACGCAGTCAGCCACTTCGGAACCAATGGTGCACTTCGTACCGGTAGAGTCTTTCTCATGCTGACGACTCAAGAACGAGCCAGACTTACCCAGATGTTGACGATCGTGGTGAAGGGGAAGGTCTGGCTGCTGGCCCAGGCGAAGGACTCAACGTGGGCGATCCGACTCTCGACTCATCCGACAAAGGTCTTGGCGCGACTGTCTGAGGTTCCCACGTACCGCGAGAGCTGGGATGCCCTTTACTCGGTCATCGTCTCTCCCCCACGAGCCCTCTCAGTGGACGAAATCGCCTCGCTGGGACACCTGCTTCAGCAGCTCCTTTGGACGATGGAGAATCTCAGAGCGAGGTCCACCGTCTCAGCGGTCCGGTCGTCGAACCCGGGCCTCTCGCCGCGGGCTGGTGTACAATCCCGCGCGGCTTCGGCTCAGCACGGTCACCCGGTCGACGGTAGTTCGGCGGCCGCGATGGACCTCTTGAGGTAACCCAGCGTCAGACCAGCAGACCTCTTTCCGCCTTCACCGCAGAACGCCTCGGCACCCACCGCAAACGCCACGGAACCGCACCCTAGGTGGTCGGCTAACTGCATCGAAAGTGTTACGCAGGCCTCCAGCTCCCGACG
Source organism: Spirochaetales bacterium (assembly GCA_037142615.1). Taxonomy (GTDB): domain Bacteria; phylum Spirochaetota; class Spirochaetia; order JABEVK01; family JABEVK01; genus JAIFLN01. The sequence continues at coordinate 1,285 of JBAXAI010000057.1, forward strand.
CTCCTGAGAGGTCTTTGGGAACTGTTCGGGCCCCAAAGCATGAATCAGCGTCCGCGCGGGTAGTAGCCCGGGTACGGTGACGAGCACTCGGCCGGGACGAAGTCCTGGCTCGTTGCACAGCCTCTCATACGCCTCGACTACTTCGGTACCGCCGGCCCAGCAGAAGCGATCAGAATGGCTTGGCGAGGGGCCATAGCCAACTTTGACGTTGACCAGGATGTCCGCCGAGAACCTGGTAATGTCGCCGTCAACAAGACGTATGGTCGTGCCGTTCCATTTCTCTTCGTAGGGGAGTTCAAATTCTCTGGCGTTGGACATGGGGGCCTCCTGAAGTGGCTTTAGCGGTAGGCCGAGGGCCTGGTCCCCGGAAGGGGGCGTTGCCCCGCAAGCGGGAGCTCAAAACGGCAACGCAGGTTCAGTTGAGACCCTTCGGGGTTGCATGTCAAGAAGTTTCGCTTGACAGAATGACCAACTGGTGTTCAAATGGAGTCATCGTCGATTTAGTCTCCCACTTGCGGACGATACCAGAGTTTCTGGTGAAGGGCTACCCAGCCCACTGCTAAAGATTTCTAGGAGGCCCCCCAATCCAGCACTATTATTCATGACTCATTGCTGACCTAGCCCCGTTCAGAATTTGCGTTGCACTGCGCCATTGGTGCATGACGCTCGGATAGACTTTGGTTCAGGAGGTCAGGCAACAAGGCAACCGCTATCCCGCATCCCAGTTTGGGATGTCTACGCCGTTTTCATCCAACTTGCAGGGCGTAATCACTGCTAAAACGGAGGTGCCACATGGCATCTTTCACTTTGACCTATCGAGACATCGAGCTCGAAGGTGAGATCACACACACGGGCGTCAGCTCGATAGGTGTACAATCCCTGGTCCCCTACGCTGGCCTTAGGGCATCAAAGCACTATCCATTCCAAGCGGAGCACGTTCCCAGCCTTGCTGGCCCCAGGGGCCAAGACTGGGCGGCTGCACTTCTGACCCGACTGTACCTGGTCGGTCTCCAGATCGAACAGCAACTTCCCCACTTCTTTGGACTCCTTTCAACCTACCGTCAGGAGGCGGCCTACTATCGTGCGTTGCAGGACAACGTCGACTACCAGGACGACTGCCGTGAGCAGGTCCGACGACGTCGCGGGCGCTACGACATGGTCGACCACCGGGGCAGCAGACAGCACAGGGTCGATACGGAACTCTGCCAAGGACTATTGGACAGGGGCTTGGCGCTCCAAGTCTTTGGCGGCCAATTCAGGCCTCGCCTGCCCGTGGAGACGCTACTGTCCATCGTGGACTACCTGGAAGACAGGACAGCTGCCCAACGGGAGGTGCACAATGCCTAACGACTCAATCGACTGGCAACGGGCCATTCCTCTTTTCGTCGGGGACCGCGAGAGGCTCTTTTCAGACAAGAAGTTACGGCTGGTCACCTTTCCTGACCTCGTTTTCGGGCTGGCGTACATGGGTGGAGGGCACCTTTTCTTGGGTGCCGCCATAATGGGTTGGCATGATGGCTACCTCTGCCGACCCTGCCCAAAGTGCGAATCCAAGGCGTGGGTGACATGGGCGGGTGGAAGCCCACTCAGCGGTGCGGGTGCCTGGTCGGGTTACTGTCCCCGCTGTGGTTATGTCCACGTGAGGGAAAGAGTGACACAGCTCGTCGACCAACCCAAGGTCCGCGGTTACTGGGCCTCACTAGGCTATCAGCCAGTCCTCCAGAAGGCCTCTCCGTGGATCTTCTCGTTTGTCGATGGTGCGGTCCAACAAGGGAACCTCCAAGAGATCCGACTGCCTGTCCCTGGCTGGGAGGAGTTCATCAGGGATTACGACGCCTCACTACTGGTTCGAGCCGACGAGATCTTGCCGCAGGAGGACCGCAGCACCAGCTTCGGTCTCACTATCCGGGGCAAGACCATCACTCTCGGAACGGAGGCCCACGATGAGTAAAACGCAAGGCTCCAAGCTTTGGCTTCGCATGGAAAAAGGCTACAACCGCGCCTACTATTGGCTCGAAATCAGAGACCACCTGCGCCAGTTGACGGTGCTCTGGGTCGAAGCGCTGGTGGCTGCGGCCCTGATTGCCATTGCCGTGGGTGCCATCTTCCTTCCCGAGGAAACGGCGCTGGGGCGGGCAGCGGTGGTGGTCATCGCGGCTTTGGCCATTTTCGAACCCCTGCGCCTGTTCGTCTACCTGGTCATCCTGGAGTGGGAGAAGTTCCGCGACCGCAACAAGGTCGAGCCCTCGCGCAAGGTGGCCATGGAGTACAGCTACTGGCTGTTCATCCGTTTCATGGCGTCCGTCTTTGAGCCCGATCCCGAGATCAAAGCGCAGCTCCTCAGCGAGAGGGAGCGGAGCTGGAACCTGCACGGTTCGATGTTTGGCACGTCGGGTACCGACTTCGTCCCTCCCGAAGGGGTTGCACCATGACTTGGGGCATTGTCGGCTCCCGCAGCTTTCAGGACTGGGACCGGTTCGTCGTCGAGCTCGACAGGCTGATGACCGGGCAGGTCGTCGACCGTATCGTGTCGGGTGGTGCCGACGGCGCGGACAGCCTCGCTGAGAGGTTCGCCCTCGAGCGCGGTATTCCCCTCACCGTCCACCAGGCCGACTGGGAGCGCTACCGCTCCAAGGCCGGACCCAAGCGGAACCGGCTGATTGTCCGTGACTCGGACGTCATCGTCGCCTTCTGGGTCGGGGTCAGCACCGGCACCAAGAACACCATCCGCCGTGCCCGTGAGGCCGGCAAGACCGTACACATCATTTCGATTCCCGAACCAGGAGATTCCCATGAAAACCTTTGACCTCAAGCGCCGGTCCGCATTCTTCGTTGGCCTGCTGGTCCGTTACTCGAAAGCCCTCCTTCTGGCGTTGGGCCCGATCCTCCTTTTGGCTCTTGTCTACCTCGCCGTTTTTGTCATCTGGCAGGACAAAGGCTGGTGGGCCTTCCTCGTCCAATTCCTGAAACTCCAGGTTCTCAGCGGCTGGGTTCCCCGGACGATTCTGACAGTGTTGCTGCTGATCCCTGCGTTCCTGTTTGCGGCGGCGGCGGTGAAGGCCTACCTGGTCACGCTCCGAGACCCCCAGCTGGCGGAGTTGGAAGTAGCCGAACTGCGTCGGCGCGCCAGCAAGAGAGGATTGTGATGGTTGTCGCTTGTAGCCGGTGTGGTACCGGCATCCCACTTGGACGGTCAATGTGCAGCTCTTGTGCTCAAGCGGCGACGGCCGAGCACACCATGAAGCTGGCTGAGTACGAGAGTGACCTCCGCCGATGGAACGCCATGTCTGACCGCGAGCGGGACTCGGCGCATCAGGCGGTCGACCAGCATTCGCTGAGGTGGAGTTTCTTCGGCGTGTTCGCTCTGGCATTTGCCATCGAACTCCTCGCATATGGCTTGGGAAAAGCCGATCTGCTTCAGCCTGAAGGCATGGTTGTCTACTTGACGACAGGGTGTTTGGCCTGGGTGCTCTACCGCGATGCCTTCGAAGTGACCGCGCGGACAGTCCGCGGCGCTGTGTACGCTTCGTTGTTCGCGGGCTTCGGTGCGCTCGTTGGTGCCGTGTTCGGATGGATCTTTCCCAGCCCCAGCCTGACCGCTGGTGTGAATGACGTTCTCAGTGCATTCGGGCTTGGGGCCAAATTCACCGATTCGATCGGCTTGGACGCCACACTGGTTGCCCTGGTGGCGTTCATCGGAGCGATCGTCGTTGAGGTCAGGATTGGCTGGTCGGGCACCGCCACTCCGACGCGGCCGTCGGCCCCACGCCTCTAGGAGGGAAACATGAAACGCAAGACACATCCCATCGCCATCCATCCGCTGGAAAGCGAACCAGAACCCTGGCCGTCCACTCCCTTGATCTTCGACCGGTTTGACCTTCGAAAGCGAGGATGGTCACTGACGCTGATCCGGCGTCATCTGGACCACTGCGAGTTCAGGGTCCCTTCCGGGTACTACGCTGACAAGTGTTGCTACCCGGCGGGGGATGTCATCACCGCCGAAAGTACGGCGGCCTTTAAGGCTGGATTGGCCGTCACACAAGCAAGAAAAGCGGCCGCCAGATGCCCCCGGATTTTGCGCTGCCTCAAAATCCTCGACTGGGGACCTCGACTTCGGCTCATCGATTTCCCTCCGATCACTCCAGGCGATTCCAGTGAAACTGGAGGGGAGCAATGACCGAACAGAAGCTGAGAAATGCCGTCGCACTGTGTCTCTGGACCCTCAGCGGCGCGGTCATGGCCTCCCTGTTCTGGACGTTGGCCGGAGAATCGCCGGTCGCAAGGGTGATCGGAACCGTTTGGGCCCTTTGCCTCACTGCAGCCCAGATCCTTCTCTGGCGCTACGGCGGCTGGCGGCGATGGATCACTGTGGGTCTGGAATGCCTGCTCCTGTTCTCGGCTGTGACGATGGCATGGTCGCGCATTGAGGACGCACGTGCCCGTGAACTTCTGCGGCAGTTGATCAGTGCCGGTCGTGTCGCCATTCCCAAGTCGGTGGAGACCATACCCCGCACAGAAAAACAAACGATGGAGGCATCATCATGGCAAGTCTGAAATACGATCAGCTAGAACTTCGATTTGAGTACCGGTACGTGAGCTACTGGGAAAACGGCAACATCTTCCGGATCGGCTATGAGGTCGCCTTCCTTTGGGATGGACAGAGTCTGATCAATCCCCAAGTCATGAACGACGAAACGCCCGGCTCAGAGATCCGGGAGCTTGGCGGCTTCCTTCCTGTGGCCTTCGAGGAAGAGGGAATGATCGACCTCTTAGAACAAGTTCTGACAGCAGGCCGGGGCGGGGTTTGGGAGCCGTTGATCCTTCCTGCCATCGAGGTGACCGTAAGGGACCACCGCGACTACTTTTTGATCGACGTGTTCGCCTGCAGTGCCGCCTTCAAGGGATTCGACACCTACTCGGGCAACGGCGTGGCACTCCGGCTTGAGGTCGACCGCCCCGAGCTCGAGCAGTTTCTAGCTGACCTGAAGGCAGAATATGCTCAGCTGCTGAAAGAGGCAGGGTGAAGCCATGGCCGTCCTTCTGAATATCCCCAAAGGCGAGAACAATACATACTTGGAATTCTTCGTCACCGACGTCCCTGGGACTTGGTGGATCGACAGCGAAGAAAAAGATCAGGGCTGGCCATCGAAGTTGCCTGAGGATCGGGAATTGTTGTTCCGACTTGAACTGGACATCCTGGATTCCCTTGTAGCCGCGTCGGGAATTCGGTGGCCACTAGGTGAGTATTTCTGGGACCGGTATGACTCTCGCACCGAGGACGGGAGAAGTAGCATTCAGTTCTGGGTGGAGCACTTTGAGAAAATGGCAACCAAGATCTCCGAGACACCAAGCCCAGCACTACTGGAGAAGTTGACAGCTGGAGCGTCCATCGTCTTGGTCGTCCAGCGACACCTGAAGCGATCCGCGAGGACCTCCTCGACACGTTGCACGCGATGCGAAGTGCTATCAGTGAGGTCATTGCTCTCCAGAAGACACTGTTTATTTTGGGTGTATAGCTGAGCACACGAGGTCAGGAATCGAAGTAGTGATCGACTGCTGTACCAACGCTTTCTCGAACGAAGATGCCCAGCGCATCGCCGAAGACGCGCTTGATGGTCTGGGGGTCGCGACGCTCTTGCTCGCTCATGAGGAGCTCCCAAGGACGTACCGCCAAGGCTCGAGAGAGTCCGTCAAGAAGTTCCATGGATGGGGACTTTCTACCCGCCTCAATCTCAGCTATGTGGTTTTGGGAGACTCCGGCGGCCTCGGCAAGGTGGGCCTGGGTGAGACCGAGTCCGGTTCGAAAGTGCCGGATGTTCTGGGTAAGGACTTCGTTCATGGAAGGCATGACTGATGTTACTTTCGAGCGGATAATCCGCATTGACAATCAACTAGGAGGGATATAAAATCCCTAAAAGATGTACAGTAGGGTGATCTTTGGGTCTCATGGAGACCCAAGGTTTGCTTATGACCGGGTCCTGGTAGTGCGGGGTAGTCTCGACACTCCGATTTCGCTCGGTCACTTATGCCGCAGTCATGACGCTCTGCGGACGCTGTGGCACTGCCAGTCAAAGGGAAATGGTCATGGACAAGGGCACGGGTGATCACAGCCACAAAACAAAGTCGCTCTTTCTACGGACCCTCGTGATCACCGTTTTGCCGGTCCTTATGGCGATAGGAGTACCTGCCGAAGCGAGGCACGCCCTGGTGGTGGGCAACTCCGTGTACGGCGGCAGTATCACCACGCTGGTGAACCCGGCCAACGACGCGGCCGACATGGGCAAGCTGCTGGCGGCCAACGGGTTCGCCGTCACCGAGCTGCACGACCAGGACTACGCCAGCTTCGAGGCCGGTTTGCAGGGCTTCAGCAAAAAAGTGTCCCGGGGCGACACTGTGGTGTTCTTCTACGCTGGGCACGCGGTGCAGGTGGCCAACGAGAACTACCTGATTCCCGTCAAAGAAGCGATTACCAGCGAACCGCAGATCCGCAGCAAGTCGGTGAGCGTGGCCGAGGTGCTCGATTCGTTCAAGACCGCCGGCGCGGGCACCTGCCTTTTATTCCTCGACGCCTGCCGCGACAACCCCTTCACCGGGGCCAGCCGTTCGGCGACGCGTGGACTCGCCACTGTCGCTCCTCCCAAAGACATGGAAACTCTGATCGCCTATGCCACGGCACCCGGCGAAACCGCCAGCGACGGCGATGGGCGCAACGGCGTGTTCACGCAGGCGCTGCTCAAGAACCTGGCCCAAGACGGCGTGCCCATCACCGAGGCCATGACGCTGGTGAAGGCCGACGTGGTGCGCATTTCGAACGGGGTTCAGCGACCGCGTGTCGACGATGGCCTGACGAGGGCCTTTGTACTCAACGACGTGGCCACCGCCGCCACCAAGGCCAAAGCCGCCGCTGATGCCGCCAACGCCGAGGCCGACCTGCTCGCGGCTCAGCTCGAGAAGGCCCGCGCCACCCTCGCGAGCGTCAAGAACGACACCGACCGCAAGACCAAGGAGCTCGAGGTTCAGGCCCAGGAAGCGCTGTTGGCTCAAAAGCAGCTCATCGCCGAAAACCTCGTCAAAGAGGAACAGAACCGCCAGTTGGCTGTGCTGCAGGCGCAGCGGTTGCAGGCCGCCCGCGAAGCTTCGGCCCAGGACGCGCTCAAGCAGCAGGCCGCCACCAGCGCCAAAGCCGACGCCATGCGCCGCGAGCTCGACGACCTGCAGAAGAGCGGTGCCCAGGACAGTCCCGATGCTCTGGTGACGGCTCTCGACGCCTTGGTTCCCCTCGAAAAGTCGATCAACGCCCAGTTTGACCAGAGCATCGCCGACGTGAAGGCCCAGATCGGCACAACGTGGCAGGTGCAGATTGGCACGCTCAGCCTGCTCAAAAAGGAACCTTGGGAGTCGAAGAGCGAGTTCAGCGCGCGTGTGCTGGTCGAACAGACCAACTTCGAGCGCCAGCGCGACCAAGAGGTTCAGAATGCGCTGACGGGGCTGGAAGGCACCCGCCGCGCCCAGTTGGCTCAAGTCCAGGCCCGCCGCAACGTTTTGAACAACCAGTTGGCCACCAAAACCTGGCGCGAAGAAGGGTCCCAGGTCGAGTTGGTGTGGGGCGAGTTCAACGACGAAACCAAGGATTGGCCGTGGACCATCACCAGCAAGGTGCCGGGCCTCGAGTGGAGCGACAGTGGCGTGGTCAACCTCGCGGGGCGCAACCTGGCCCGCGACTACACAGCGCTGCAAGCTGCCATCCAGAGCAAGAGCTTGTCGGCATGGTTTGAATACCAAGTGAAGTACCAGCTTGGGGGTTGGCACCCCATCGCCTTGGCCAGCTACGGTGTGCGCAATTTGACCACCAAAGCCGCGCTGTTCACCAGTCGAGGCCAGCAGACTGCGGCAGCTTTCCAGAGTGAGGGTTGGGCACAGAAGGTCAGTCTCATCGACTCCTCCCGCCCTCTCGCGAGACAGGACAATGTGCGCATCTTGTTGCCTGACTTGCCCGGCGATGTCATCCTTTCAAATGGGCGGAGCACACTGACCGCGCTGGTTCCTCGTCAGAATCCGCCGATCCTCCAGGCGACCTACCGGGGAGAGGCCTTCGGCTTCGTTTCCTTGGTCCCTGCGGGTTTGCTGCAGGCTTCTACCGTGATCGACCTTCGCCAAACACTACCCCAGGACCTCACGCGCCAGGCCCGCGATCGTAGAGCGGGGTTGGCGGCAGAGGCCCAATTCAAGAACACAATCGGAGTCAGTAGTTGGATCACAGGTGTCTTGGGGCTGGCCAGTGCTGGTGCTGCGGTCTGGGCCTACAGCGCGGGTTCAGCGACATACCTGCAATATCTCGCGACATACGACACTGACACCGCGCACGGACTTAACGTGCAGATGCAGGAGCAGCAGTCATTGTTCAACGGTTTTTTGGCGGCGGGAACCGGGTTGCTGGGAACTGCTCTAGCTACATGGTTCATCGCTCAGGATTTGGAGACTGACCGGCGCATCCAGACGCTGAGTTTGCTCATTGCCAAAATGGATGCCTCGCTATGAAGCTCGGTGCTTTCCTGATCCCATCGCTACTCATGATTATTGCCTGCACCAACAGCTGGGGCCCGCTCAGCAACCCCGTAGATGACCTCAGTCCTTACTACGAGGGCCAGCCCACGGTAGCGACAGTCGCTGCCTTCGAACTTCTTGACCCAACAACCTCAGACCGAAAAGTGATTCTCCAGGCGACCAAGGTCGCCCATGCTGAAAGCTACAGTTTCCAGGGTTCCACCTCGGAGGATTTCGCATCAAGTGAAACTGAGGTGACCCAGACGTCTTCCAGCTTGGTGGTCGACCTGTCAAGCTCAATCGGTGGAGATCGGTGGTACCGATCGCGGGTCAAAGTCAGTGGCACTTGGTCGGAGTGGACGGCGGCGAAGATGGTTACGCTAGTTCCGAAGGTTCCGGAGGGTCTGAGCGCAACGCAGGTCTACGGCATCGAGGCAATCAAGCTTAGCTGGACAAGTTCGAGCGATGCTGAAGGCTATGATCTGTACTGGTCCACCACCTCGCCCGTCACCACTGGATCGACAAAAGTCTCTGATGTGACCAGTCCTTATACTCTGGCGGGGCTCAGCAACGGCGCAAGCTATTTCATTGGCATTCTGGCAAGGAACGCTGCAGGATCTTCTGACCTGAGTTCCGAGTTGAATACCTCGGTGGACCTCGGCTACTCGGTTAGTGTTGGCGACGGGGCCATAACGCTCTCATGGCAGCCCACCGGGGGCGCAAGTGGCTACAATCTCTATTTCGCTCAGGGATCGACAGTCACGAAAGCCAGTCCTAAATGGACGGGTTCAGCTCTCAACACGACTGTTGCAACAGTAACTGGTTTGGCAAACGGCGCCAATTACTCATTCTTAGTCACCGCCGTTGTCGGAGCCAACGAGGAAGACAAGACCTCGGTCATAACGGCTACGCCGGGTACGGCTCCGACACAAATCAACGCGGTAGCCTCGGGAACCTCTGTAGCATTGTCTTGGACGCCATTCAGGGGTGCAACTGGATATAACATTTATCAAGCGCTCGGAGCAACTGCCTCGACTGGCTCAACTCTGATCAAGACTGTTGGTACAACAGATTCGACAACAGTTGATGGTTTGACTGCGGGAGCACAATACTCCTTCGTTATCACGGCTCTCGGAGGCGGCGAGTCACCGGCGAGCGCGGTCTCCACAATTACCTTGGTGCCAGCACCACCAGCAAACCTTGGCTACAACGCGACGGCCAACTCCATCACGCTCACTTGGGCTGCCAGCACCGGTTCGACTACCCAGAATGTGTACTGGTCAGCCTCGTCACCGCTAACTACCTCCACTGGCACCAAGCTCTCGAATGCGTCCAGCCCTTTGGTCCTTAGCGGACTCGGCCCAGCGACAAAGTACTACTTCTTGGTCAGTTCACTGAATCAAGGAGGTGAGTCCGCTGCGTCTGCTCTCTCGACCATAACCTCACCAGCTGCGCCTGTAATCTCGGTCACAAGCACCACTTCCACCTCTGTGAGCCTGAGCTGGGCCAGCGTCGCAAGTGCCACCAGCTACAACGTCTACTGGGCGACCAGCAGCGGCGTCACGACGTCAAGCCCGAACAAAGCATCCGTTTCCGGAACAAGCTATACGGTGGCGGGTCTCGCTGTCGGAACGAACTACTACTTCGTCGCTACGGCACTGAATGGTGGTGGCGAGTCCGTGACTTCCGGTCAGGTCTCAGGGACAACCCGCCTACAGTATACTCTGAGCTCAACTGCGGGTTTGGGAGGAACGGTGAGCCCCCCACAAGCCTCAGTTGTCGATTCGGGGACGCCGTACAGTATCAACGCCACTCCCAACAATGGCTACCGCTTTGGCGGGTGGTCCGTGCTCTCCGGGGTGGCGACGCTTGGGAACCCAAAGAGTGCTTCGACAACGGTGGTACTCCCATCAGGTGGAGCAGCCATTCAAGCAGCCTTCGTTCAAATTGGTATAATCACCACCGTGGTTGGTACGGGTACCGGTGGCTACAATGGCGACGGCGGACCGGCGACATCTGCAACGCTCTACAACCCCACCGGCGTGGCAGTTGATAGAGCCGGGAACGTTTTCATTGGTGACAACGCCAACTACTTGGTTCGCAAGGTGACAGTGGCCGGCATAGTCTCATCGGTGGCCGGCAACGGCATCCTTGGTTGGGCCGACGATGGTGTTGTGGCCACGTCCACGTCTGTAGGGGTAGCTGGGCTGACAATCGACAACTCGGGTAACCTGCTTGTAGCAGACTCTGCGCATAGTCGGGTCCGGAAAGTATCTACCTCAGGGATTATCTCGAAAGTCGCAGGCACTGGAGCTCTGGGCTACTCCGGTGACGGTGGACTGGCAACTGACGCTACTCTTTACACACCTCTCGGTGTGGCAATTGACACAAGGGGTAATCTCTACCTCGCGGACTATCAAAACAACGTTTGCAGAAAAGTCGATCTTCAAGGAATCATTACCACTTTCGCCGGCGATGGAACAAACGGCTACATGGGGCCAAGTGAGGCTACTGCTGCCAAAGGCGATGGTGGACCGGCAACTACTGCCCAGCTCTCAAATCCACGTCGCGTTGCGGTCGACTCATCGGGTAACGTCTACATTGCCGACTCCTCAGACTGCCGCATACGGAAGGTATCGGTTGCAGGAACGATAACCACAGTTGCGGGAAGCGGTGTCCGATCCTTCGGCGGCGACGGGGGGGCGGCAACTAGTGCCACGCTAAACATTCCCACAGGAATTGTAGTTGACGCAGCAGGGAATCTGTACATCGCTGATTCGGGTAACAACCGAGTCCGCAAGGTATCAATAGCCGGAGTAATGTCCACGATAGCTGGAACCGGATCGGCAACCTTCAATGGAGACGGCGGCCTTGCCTCGCAAGCGTCCTTGAACGACCCCGAGGATTTGGCGCTCGACCAGGACGGAAATCTGTACATCGCAGAAACAGGCAATCACCGAATTCGTATGGTAACGGGGAGTGGATCAGGTGTAGGGCCTTGAACAAGGGCGCATTCGTCCACAGTCAGGCGTTGAGATGCGCAGTTCTACACAGTTCGGTACGCGAAGAGCATGGGAATAGCTAAGGAAGAACTTCTTCGACTTGAGTCTCACAACTCCTCTCGAGTAGAACGCAGGAGTGTCTGCTTCACCTGCTTTACGAACACTCACTGAGTGACTTCATTCGAAGAAGCGCCATCAGTGAGGAGTGCGACTTCTGCGGGCAGAAATCGACAGTTCCAATCGCGTTGGACATTAGGGTAGTCATTGACAGAATTGAGGCATCTCTGGACCAGCTCCATGATGATCCGGAGAGGTTGGGGCTCCCTGTCGGGAACGGTGACGTGGTTCGGCCCACTGACCTCATTGATGCTTACGATATGGTTCACGATTTCGCCGATCTCGGCTGCGAGAATGAGGAAATTCTTGAGCAGATCGTGTGGGCGTTGAATGATCGTATCTGGTTGCAGCGTGGTTCAGTCTATCCGACAGTGGTGGAAACCCTAAGGTTCAGTTGGGATCGGTTCTCCAAGTTGGCCAAGTACTCTTGGCGTTACACTCTCCTTTCTGCGATGCACAGTGGAACTGGGGTGCAAAATCGGAGTCCTGCTTCATTGCTGCGAGAGATCCTCGTGGTGGCGCAAAGGGCTTCTCTGTTGATCATGCTATCGAAAGGTACGTTGATCTTCCGTGCCCGAGTGCATAGCAGTAAAGAGAAAGCGAACGATGCGAAATCCCTAGGGACACCAACTGCAGAGAAGATCCGCAACCCTAACAGGATGAGCCCCGCAGGAATAGCTGTGTTCTACGGGGCGCTGGAGTCGGAAACTGCACGTTGTGAGGGTTGTTCTCAGCGGAGCAAGGGAAATCAACTGACTATTGGTGAGTTCTACAACAACAAGGCAATAGGTGTTCTGGACCTTTCAGTTCCGCTATCTCTACCCGGGACTTATAGTGACGAGGTCGGGACTACGGATGCTGTTGAGTTCCTAAATCGGTTCGGCGAGTTAGTCAGCGCTCGTGTCTCCCGAGAGACCGATTCGGGTCTCGACTATGTACCGACCCAGGTATTTTCGGAGTTTGTGAGGATGTCAGGAATGTCTAGGACTAAGGTTCGCGGGATAATCTTTCGAAGTTCTCAGCACGAAGGGGGTAGAAACTTGGTTCTTTTCTACGGCCCGGAAGACTGCAAAGATCCGGGGCAGGTTGAAAGCGGGGATGACTGTCTGGTGTTGAGGGCCTACAGTAGGACTAGGATTGCCTCGAGACATAGTGGCAACCCGAAGTGACCGGCGGTAGGAAATTGGTTCGTCCGAATGAAGCTGTTGTGAAGCCCTGAGTGGGGATAGATTCTGCAGGGGCATCATGAAAGTCTGCAGACGATGCCGGATCGAGAAACCGGCCATTGAGTTTTACCGGCGGTCCAGGACAAGCAGTCGCTTGATGGCGGAATGCAAAGAGTGCCGCAAGCTCATGGTGCGAACCTACCGGGAGACGGAACGCGGCATGGACCGTCAACGGCTTGCAAACTACAAGTCCAGGTATTCTCCGCCCGAACACACCCGCCTTGCACGCTTGGTGCGCGAACGTCTCGGGCTCCCTGGCAAGATAAAGATTTGGATCCGCGGTCGATGGTGTTGAGCCGGTACGACACTACCAGCAAGGGAGGAAAAGGAAAAGGTCCGATCCCAAGGGTCACCGTTGGTGCCGCCTCGCAAGTTTGTAGAAGGAAGACTTCGTCAGGTTTGTGGCCTTCATTGCCTCGACTGCGGTCAACTCGCCGTTCTTCCACTGGCGGTAGACCGACGACCAATTGGAAGGGACTTGGAGCTGTGGCCGGCCGAGGTGTTTACCCCGGGACTTCGCCGAAGCGATGCCTTCACACTGTCGCTCAAGGATGGACTCCCTCTCCAGCTGACCAAGAGCGGCAAAGATTGTCAGCACAAAGTTCCCTTGCGGCGTCGAACTGTCCAGGCTCTCCTTGAGCGACCTGAAGCGAACTTTCTTGGCGGTCAGCGTGTCGACGATCTCGAGAAGGTCCTTGGTCGAACGGGCAAGGCGACTGATGGACTCGACCACTACCTCGTCTCCCTCCCGCACATATTCCAAGAGTGCCTTCAGGCCTGGCCGACTCTGGCTCTTGCCCGAAGCCTTGTCCGAGAAGATCTTCTCGATCCCTAGGGAACTCATCAGGTCCATCTGCCGATCAAGAACCTGGTCCTCAGTCGAAACCCTAACATAACCAACCCGAGTAATTATGATGGACCCCGTTGTCAACACAAACTTTTGCCCTTCCTAAGCTTTTCTTAGG
>JBAXAI010000058.1:0-10916 GCA_037142615.1 Spirochaetales bacterium
CTAGCAGCGAAGCGGCAACTAGCAGTTCGTCGTCCGAGAGAACCGGATCAAGAATGCTTCCGAAATGGATGTCACCAAAGAAAGACAAAAGCACCCTCCCGGGTTGCGTGACTACGGTGAGGGCACTCGGCTCTTGCTGGATCACCCCATAGCCGATCCCCTCGCTGGCAAGATGACGGAAAGTCCTCACCGGCTCGGCGGGCACTTGGGCGTCAACAAGTCCATTGAGCATCAAGTGCCAGTACGTCCAAGACCGGGGCCGAAACTGTCCGGGCTCGGCTTGCTGCAGTGCGACGCGCAGGAACTCGTCTGGCACAAGGTTCCTGAGTAGAGCGGCATCCTCAAAGCTTCCTAGGTCCATGACGCTTGCCAGAAGTTGCTGGGGGTAATCCAGGCTCTCTTGAGGGGGCTTCCACCAAACGTACTTTGGGGCAAGCTCTGTGAGGAGTTCGATTGCTGCAACGGAAAAGTCGGATTGCCGCATGAACTCCCCCTTGGGAGCATTATATCATGACCCCTGAAACTCCACCCACTCCAAAGCGTGGGGGCCGATGTCGGGCCAGCGGAAATCGAGTGTGCCAGGGGTTGCGGCCTCTGGCACTGACAGGTTCATCTGGGTTGCCTCGGCGCCAAGCCAGTGTTGGGTCACCGTCCAGCTGGTTGGGCGGGCTGCCGCTAGCCGGAACGAACTGCCGGGCCAGCCGACAAAGCCAAAGTGGCGGGTCGTTCCCTGGGCCCCGTCCAGAAGTGCCTCGTCGAAACTGGCCAGCACCAGCTGCCCTTCGGTCTCAAGGCCGGCTACGCGAGAACCGGGGCGGAGCGCCAGCAACACCGTCTTGCCCTGCTCAAGTCGCCGCCACCCGGCGGTGGTCATGGCGCGGTGCCCACCGTGAGGATGCCCCCCCAAGGTTTCGAACTGGTAAGTGGCGCTGGGGCGCGCGAGGGCGGCCAAACCGTTGAAGCGGGCAATCACCTCAGCGCTGGGGCCGCCCCCAGCTTCGTCGGGCCCAAACGGCAACAGGGTTCCGGGCACCCCCAGCGCGGCAGCGTCGAACCACAGGTCGCTCGCGGTGGCCCAGTCGTAGCCGGTCGAGCTGCTCACCGGCATGCCGCATTCCCCCAAGAACGCGGCCAAGTTCATGCGGCGGTTGCCCTCGACGTCGTAGTCGCGCGGGCAGTACACCATATCGTCGGTGCTGTGCAGGTCGTAGTACGGTGCCAGCAGCGGCGAGAGCCCGTAGTAGAACACGACCAGTTCGGGGTTTTCGGCCTTCATCGCTCCCAAGAGCACTTCCAGGCCCCGCCTCAACAGGGCCTCGCCCCGGTATACGGGATTAGCCGGGCACGAAACGTCGAGCGTCGGCAGTTCGTAGCCGAAGTCGAACTTGATCAGGTCGGGCCGGTAACGGCGCATGAAGTCCCTCGCCAGCCTGCCCAGCACCTCGGCGACCTTGTCCTGGCTGATGTCGTAAATGCCGTAGCGGGCCGTCTGGTGCGCAAACCACAGCACCTGTCCGTCGCGGCCCTTCATCAGGTGGTCCTCGGTCAGGCCCACGAGCGAGGGGTTCTCACACCGTAGGAAGGCGGCCCACAAGCCCACTTTGAGCCCTGCCTTGCGCACCCGGCCCAGCAGGTCGTCAAAGGCAGGGAACCGCTTTTCGTCGTGCCGGAGCACGCCATACGTGCCTTCCCACTTGTCGTCGATCACAAAGTGGCCCACTTTGAGGCCCGATGCTTGCAGTTGCTGCCAGTACTTTTCGAGCCGGGCTTGGTCGAACTGTTCGGGCTGAATGGGCTCGCTCACTTGCGAACCCCAGGTGTTGAACAGTGTCCAGGACCGCACATCGCGGGAATTTGCCAGGGCAGGGTAGGCCGAACCTGCCTTGTGACCCAGCGCTGCCAAATGCCGGTAGTAGGCCTTTGGCGCCTCTTCCAGGTCTTTGCCAAAAAAGAACAGCAGGTCGAGGCCGGTGCTGAACGACCGACCCTCGGGGAAAAGGTTCCACAGGTCTGAACGGACGTTGAGCACGAGGGTGAGATTGCGGTCGCCCGTACGAACCCAGAAGTCGCCCGAAGGCAAACTGGCCAGCCCGAGACACATCGCGGCCGATTCGCGGGAGTGCGCTCCTGAGGCGTTCCACCGGGCGGCTGTGTCGTACACGGCAAGCCAGTGGCTGGGGAGCCCCCATTGCTGCGCCAAGCCCGGTCCTCTCATGGCTCCGGCGCCCAGCGTGGTCGTCAGGTTCAGCTTGGAGTGCAGGTCGACCACCGGCCCCAGGAACGACGACATGCTGAGGCCAGGCAGCAGGGCATAGTGGGTCTGCAGTCCCGCGAGGAGTTCGACCCGGGCCCAACGCGAGGCGTGCGGCGAGCTCACCTCGACCGGCGACAGCGAAAAGTGGTCCTGTTCAAAGCTCCAGACCAGCGAAAGCTCCGCCTGGGCGCTACGGTAGCTGACGGCAACGGTGTTGCCCTGCTGCAGGGCCGTGACAGCGGCCTCGTCCCAGGAAGGGTCAGCGGAACCATCGGCGAACACAAGACGCGGCTTGAGGGGGGCGTGGGCGATGTGACGCCCTTGGCCATCCTCAAAATGCACGAGGTCGGTATCGCGGTCCCAGGACCAACGGTAGTTCTCAGTGGTGTGTTCCATCTTCACTCCTGGGCCGGGCTGAAGTTTCCCGGCGGACAAGGTCGGGGGTAAGCAAAATGCGGCGGGGCTCGCTGTCGCGGCCCTCCATGACGTGCATGAGTAAGTCGGCGGCAGCCAACCCCATCGACTTCATCTTGAGGTCGACCGAGGTGAGCTTGTTGTGCGCCGCCAAGAACGTGTTGTCGTGCCCAATGACGGTCAGGTCGTCCGGGACCCTGAGGCCCACTTCGGCGGCTGCCTCCAGGATCCCGATGGCCATCAGGTCGTTGCACGCGAACAGGGCCGTCGGCACTGTGCCCGAGTTCAGCAGTCGCGCCAGCGCCAGACGGGTTTGGGACACGGCGTTTTCGGTGTTGGCATCTTCAATGTGCACCAGCAATTGCTTGGCCGGGTCCCGTCCGGCCTCTACGTGCGCCCGCCGCCAGGCATCTTCTTTGAGCGAGTAGCTGTAGCCGACGACCCCGCCCACAAAACCGATGTCGATGTGGCCGAGCCCAGCCAGGTAGTCCATCACCCGGGCCATGCCGAGCTGCTGATCGATCACCACCGAGTCGATATCGGTTACGCCCGCCAACGGATGCACCAAAACCAGCGGCACTTGACCCGCCATGGCCTTCAGGTAGCCGGAGTCGATGTTCTCAAGGGCGGGGTCGATGATGATGATGCCATCGACCTGCCGCGACACCAGGTCGGCGATGTAGGTGCGCTCCCTCTCTTGGTCGCCGTCGGTGCAGCACAAGAACTGCATGTAGCTCTTGTCGCGGAAACGGCGCTCGATCACTTCGGTGATTTCCATGTAGTACTGGTTGCTCATGCTGGTAGTGAGCACCCCAATGGCGTGGCTGCTCTTGCTCATCAAAGCCCTTGCCATGCGGTTGGGCACGTAGTTGAGCTTGGCGATGGCCGCCTCCACCCGGGCTTTACGGTCGGTGCTGACCGCCTTGTTGTTCATGACCCGGCTTACAGTTGCGGTCGAAACCTGAGCCTCCCGGGCGATGTCGTTGATGGTCATCTGTTCTCCTTGCAAATTGCAACCGCTTACAGGAACATTGGGCCGTCTCCCCTTGTTCTGTCAACAACAAGTTGAGTTGACAGGCAAAAACTGCCAGAAGTGAAGGGGAATTGGTGAAATATGGGCAAAACAAGAAGTGTAACCGCTTACAAATTCCGCTTGCCAACTCAGAAGACTCGTGGTAATTTGACGGGACCGTGGAGGTATTGCATGAAAAAGATGGCACTGTCCGTCGTTCTGGCCGCACTCGTGGCCTTCTCTCTTTCCGCCGCCGATAAGGTGGTTCTCACTTGGTGGACTTGGACTCTCCCCACCCAGGAAGACTTCGTTGTTCTCAAGAAGGGTTTTGAAGCGAAGTATCCCAACATCGAGCTTCAGCCCAGCGTCAACCAGATGGACGACTACAAGACCAAGCTCAAGGTCGAGTTCTCGTCGGGAACCGGACCTGACATCATGTCGATGCAGCCCGGCTCGATGATCGACCAGTTCAAGCCCTACCTGCTCGACCTGACCGCTCCCGCCAAGGCGACGCTCGACAAGCTGGAACCTGCCATTGTGGCCGAAGCCAAGCTCCGCTCCGGTGGCGACGCTGTGCGCATGGCGCCCCTGGGTGCTTCGAGCACGATGTTCGTCTACTACAATGCCACCTACTTCAAGAAGGCCGGCATCACCAAGGTTCCCTCGACCACTGCGGAGCTGCTCGACGCCGCTGCCAAGCTCAAGAAGACCTACCCCGATAAGGTTCCGTTCACCCTGGGCCTCAAGGACAGCTGGTTCAACGGCGACGTGTTCGGCATTTTCGCCGACCAGGTCGAAAAAGGCCTGCTCGAGAAGGCTGACCTCGGCACGGTGAAGTTTACCGATGCCAAGTTCGTCAAGGCTTTGGGCAACCTGAAAGGCCTCGTGGACAAGGGTTTGGTCGACAAGAACTCGGTCGGCGTGGCTGTGTACGAAGACTCGATCGGCCTGCTGATGGACGGCAAGGCCGCCATGCACGTCAACGGCGGCTGGAATGTTGCCAACCTGTCGAGCACCAAGGTCAAGAACGACGCCGGCAAGCTGTACAGTGACCGCCGCGAAGGCCGCGCCACCGTAGACGACGTGTTCAGCGCCTTCCCGCTGCCCAACTTCAACGGCGGCTCGCCCGTCGTTCTCGGCGGCATCGACATCGGCATTGCCATCAACAAGAATGCGGCCAAGGATCCCGCCAAGCTAGACGCGGCCCTCAAGCTGATGGACTACATGCTCGCCGGTGATGGCCAGAAGTTCGAAACCGGCCGTGCTGGCGCTGGTTTGATTCCTTCCATCAAGGGTGCCAAGATGAACCTGACCCCCTTCGTCGACAAGGAATCGGCTGACGGTGCCAACGCCATCGTGACCGCCACCAACACCATGATGGCTGGTCCCCGGGGCGTGACCAACCCCGCTGTGTTTACCCAGTTGGGCGTCGCGGTTCAGAATGTCGTCAACGGCAAGGACATTGCTACCGAACTGAAGGCGATTCAGGACGTCTACGACAAGCAAATGTGATTTGACCTTGGGGGTGGGCTCGCGCCTGCCCCCACTTTTTTTGGCAAAAGTGAGGTACAGCCATGGCAACAACAAGGGCTCCCGCTGGGGCGTTCCAGGTTCTTCGACGTAAGGAAGTGCTTTGGGGGTATGGCTTTCTGGCCCCCATCCTGGTGCTGATGGGCCTTTTTGTGGTCTATGGCCTGTACTTTGTGGTCAAGATAAGCTTCTTCAAGTGGGACGGCGTTGATCCCGAAACCATGGTGTTCCGTGGTTTCCGGAACTACGTGCTTCTATTTTCCGACACGAACTTTTTGATGGCCGTGCTGAATGCCGTCATCTTCCTCGTGGTGACAGTCTCGGTGCAGATGTTCGCCGGTTTGATGGTCGCCCTGCTTTTGCGCCCCAAGCTGTTCGGGCACCGCTTTTTCAAGGCCCTGTTCTACATCCCTGTCGCGCTGTCCACGACCGTCATTGCCACCACGTTCGCGGCCTTTTACGAGCCGAACTTCGGCGTGCTCAACAGCGTGCTCACTTCGGACTTCGGCAAGACCTTGGGGGTGTCTGGGTTGGCCCACAGTTGGCTGGGCGACCCGTCCACCGCGCTTGGCGCCGTCATCGTGGCCAACATTTTCCAGTGGATGGGCGCCCAGATGATCTTCTACATCGCGGGTCTCACCACCATCAGCGACGAAGTGTTCGAGGCAGCCCAAATCGACGGCGCAGGGTTCTGGCCCACGTTGACCCAAGTCGTGTGGCCCAGTCTGTGGCCAACGCACACGACCGTCATCATCTTGGGTATGGTGGGTGCCATCAAGACCTTCGACATCGTGTGGTTGCTCACCCAGGGTGGTCCCGGCAACGCGACGCAGTTTCCGGCCACGATGCTCTACCAATCGGTGGCGCAAAACTTTCAGGCCGGCTACGGCGCCAGCATCAGCGTGGTGATGATTCTGCTGTGCATTGGCCTTTCGGCGGTCCAGATTTCGTTCAATAACCGCAAGAGGGAGGCCTAGCATGTTCCGCAGTCTTTCGCTCGGTGGCAAGGCCGTCATTCAACTCATTCTTGTGTTGCTGGGTGTGTTGTATCTGGTTCCCCTGATCAACGTCGTGTACCGGTCGTTCCTCGGGGCCGGGGCAAGTAACTATGTCTACCTGTTCACTTCCGGGTTCCCCATCTTGAGGATGATCCTGAACAGTTTTCTGGTGAGCGTGTTGCAGGTGGCGGTGATTTTGGCCGTGGCGAGCCCTGCTGCTTTTGCCTTCAGCAAGATGAAGTTCCCCGGTCGCGACGCTATCTATCTGGCCATTGTTCTGACGATGAGCATCTCGATGCTCTGTTTCATCACACCGCTGTTCCAGACGCTCAAGGCACTTGGCTGGATGAACACCTATGTTGCCATGGTGCTCCCTGCGGCTACCTTTTGGACTCCGGTGGCCATCCTCATTTTGAAGAACTACTTTGACAGCTTGGGTCGCGAACTGCTCGAAGCGACACAGATGGAAGGCGGTGGCTTTTTCACCGCGTGGTGGAAGGTGTACCTGCCCATCAGCCGACCCGCCACCGTCAACGTGATCGTGTTCGCCTTTATCAACAGCTGGAACGACTACCTCAACCCGCTGCTGTTCAGCCGCACGGACGACATGAAGACCCTGCCCATGGCGGTGGTCGCGCTCAGCAACTCGATCTACGGAGCGCGACCAGAAGTGGTGGCGGCCTGCCTCGTGATCATGGCCCTGCCGTCCGTTGGCGTGTACCTGCTGTTGCAAGACTACCTCGGAGACGGCATGACGGCTGGCTCGGTCAAAGGCTGACCTTCGTTGCTACAGCGCCTTCAGGAACTTGGCCGACTCTTCGACGATGCGCCCCAGGTCGTGGTCCATGGTGGCCACATGGTAGCTGTTGTCGAGCCAGATCAGGTCCTTCTTCGCGGAGCCGAGCTGGTCGAGCGTCCAAGTGGCCGAGCGGAGGGGAACCACGTGGTCTTCCTTGCTCTTGAAGATGAGCACGGGCATTTTGAGGCCCGGAATCTGCGGCTTGAGCTGGTTGACCAGTTTGCGGCACTCATCGACACCGCCGGTAGGGGTCATTTTGTAGGCGGGTTCGGTGACCCCCGGGGCCTTGATGTCGCCGGCGATGGCCGGAACACCCGCGAGCAGCAACCGAAGGACGGGCGCCAGCGTGACCCGGAAATCGTCAAAGAAAATAAGGTGATTCACCAGCACGAGGCCGGCGATCTCAGGATGCTTGGTGGCCAGGTTGAGCGTGAGCGCTCCCCCGAGCGACAGACCCAGGACGGCGACACGCTTGCAACGTTTGGCCAGCGCTTGGTAGGCGGCTTCGAGCGTAGCCTCCCATTCTTGCCAGTGCACCTTGTTCAGGTCGGTCCAGACCGTACCATGGGCTGGCAACAACGGCCCGACCGCCGTCCAGCCGCCGGCTTTGTTCAGGCCCTGAGCCACGTCGATCATCGATCCTGGGGTACTGGTAAAGCCGTGGACGACGAGCACGCCCAACTCGGTCGTTCCCGCAAGATCAAAAGGACGGGAAGCTTCTTCAAACGTCACATTGGCACCTCTTTGGTCCCATAATAATCCCAAATGCCTTAGGATAGGAACATGAGCGCAAAATACATCGGCGCCCTCGACCAGGGCACCACCAGCACCCGTTTCCTGCTCTTTGATGCTGCGGGAAAACCCGTCGCATTTGATCAGGTAGAGCACGAACAGATCACCCCTCAGCCAGGCTGGGTGGAGCACGATCCCGAAGAGATCCTTGCCAAGGCGTTGCAGGTGATCGCCGGAGCGTACGCCAAGTCGGGCATCGCTCCTGCCGACGTGGGGGCCTTGGGCCTGACCAACCAGCGCGAAACCACCGTCGTGTGGGACGCCAAGACCGGCAAGCCGGTGTACAACGCCATTGTGTGGCAAGACATGCGTACCGACGCCTTTTGCCGCGACCTGGCCCATCACCACGGGCCCGCCATCACGGCCCGGACGGGTCTGCCCGTGCAACCGTACTTTTCGGCCTCGAAAATCCGCTGGATTCTGGACCATGTGCCAGGAGCCCGGGCGCGCGCCGAAGCGGGCGAGCTGTTGTTTGGCACCATCGACACCTGGCTCATCTGGAAGCTCTCGGGGGGACCGAAGGGCGGCGTACACATCACCGACGTCACCAACGCTAGCCGCACCCTGCTGCTGAACCTTGAAACCTTGCAGTGGGACCCCTGGCTGCTTGAGGCGTTCGGCATCCCGGCCAAGCTTTTGCCTGCGGTGAAGTCGTCGAGCGAAGTCTATGCGCAGGCGACACTTCTGCCCCATCCGCTGCCCATCGCATCGGCCCTTGGCGACCAACAGGCGGCCCTGTTCGGTCAAACCTGCTTCGAAAAAGGTGAGACCAAGAACACCTACGGCACCGGTTGCTTCCTTTTGATGAACACCGGCAATGAGCGCGTCGTGTCGCAGAACGGACTGCTGACCACGGTGTGCGCCTTGATTCCTGGCCACGCACCGCAGTACGGGCTCGAAGGCTCGGTGGCCATGGCCGGCGCGACCGTGCAGTGGTTGCGCGATAACCTGGGAATCATCAGCAAGAGCGCCGAGGTCGAAACTTTGGCGAAGTCTGTGCCCGACAACGGCGGCGTGTACTTTGTGCCGGCCTTCAGCGGCCTGTTCGCGCCCTACTGGCGCCCCGACGCGCGCGGCATCGTGGTGGGGCTGACGCGCTACGCGACCAAGGCCCATGTTGCGCGCGCGGCCCTCGAGGCGGTGGCCTACCAAACCCGCGACGTGCTCGAAGCCATGGAACGCGACTTCGGCGGCAAGATTCCGGCGCTCAAGGTCGACGGCGGCATGACGGCCAACGACCTGCTGCTGCAGTTTCAGGCCGACATTTTGGGCGAACGGGTCATCCGCCCCGTGGTGGCCGAAACCACCGCGCTGGGGGCTGCCTACGCGGCAGGCCTGGCCATCGGCTTCTGGAAGAGCACCAGCGAACTGCGGGCCCAGTGGGCCATCGACCGCCGTTGGGAACCTCACATCACCACCGAGGCGCGCGATGCCCTTTACGCCGGCTGGAAAAAGGCCGTCAGCAAAAGCCTCGATTGGGTGGACGGAGAACCTTCATGACCGTTGTTGTCATCGGAGCGGGCCTGGTGGGCACGTTGGTCGCCCGCGAGTTTTGCCGCCGCGATTGCAAAGTGATCCTGGTGGAACGGGGCCCCGACGTGGGCCTGGGCGTCAGCAAGGCTAACTCGGGCATTGTGCACGCCGGCTACGACGACGAACCGGGCACGTTGCGAGCGCGCTTTTGCGTGCCGGGCAACGAACAGTGGTCGGTGCTGGCCGACGAGCTCGACATCGACGTGCAACGCATCGGCAGCCATGTGGTGGCCTTTAGCCGCGAAGACCTCAATGTGCTCGACGACTTGCTCGCCCGCGGCGTGGCCAACGGCGTTCCGGGACTCCGGATTCTCGAGCAGGCCGAACTGCTGCAAAAGGAACCGCACCTCAACCCGTCGGCCCTCGCCAGCTTGTGGGCCCCGAGTGCCGCTGTCACCGAACCGTGGCAGTTGGTGATCGCTGCTACCGAGAACGCGCTGGCCAACGGGCTCGAGCTGCGACTGGACGAAACCGTCACCGGGTTCGAGACCGCCAACGGCAAGCTCAAGGCCGTGCTCACCAGCAAGGGCCGTATCGCGTGCGACGCGGCCGTCAACGCCGCCGGGTTGTTTGCCGACGCCGTGGCCAACCTAGCCGGCGACACCTCAGTGCCGCTGAGGCCGCGCCGGGGCGAATACATTTTGCTCAACAAGTTCACGGCGCACAATTTGGTGAACAGCATTCTGTTCCCGGTGCCCTCCGCGCTCGGCAAGGGCCTGTTGGTGACACCGACGGTCGACAAGGGCATTTTGCTGGGCCCCACCGCCGAGGATCTGCCCCGCAGCCTCAAGGACGACCGCGCCACGACCTCTTCCGGGCTCGACAAGATTGTCGCCAGCGCGCGCCACATGATCCCCAGCCTCGACCTTCGCGAGGCCGTCAAGGTGTTCGCCGGTTTGCGCCCCGAAAGCCCCGGCAAGGACTTTTGGATTCTGCCCAGTCCGCGCTGGAAAGGCCTTGTTCACGTGGGGGCCATGCGTTCCCCCGGGCTGACGGCGGCCCCGGCCTTGGCCGGCTACATCGTCGAACTCGTCGAACAGAGCCTGGGCACGACGCTCCGTCCCCGCGCCGGTTTCGAGCCGAGGCGCAAGCGCATCCCCAGCTACCTGAAAGATTTGAGCCTCGAAGCGCTCGAAGCGGCCATCGCCCAGAACCCGGCCGTGGGGCGCGTGGTGTGCGTGTGCAACAAGGTCACCGAGGCCGAGGTGATCGAGGCCGTACGCCGGGGCGCCAAGAGCCTCGACGGCGTTAAGTTCCGCACCCGGGCGCTGTTTGGCGAATGCCAAGGCGGGTTTTGCAGCCACCGCATTTTGCACCTGATCGCCGGCGAACTTGGCGTGCCCGAAGACCAGCTCGACTACGGGCTCGACGGAAGCTGGGTCGTGAAGGGGAGGACGCGCGCATGAAGCACCTCAACTTCGACGTGGTCGTTCTGGGCGCCGGCGGTGCCGGCATGGGAGCGGCCCTCGCAGCCCGGGCCGAAGGCGTGTCGGTCGCCATCGTGGAACGCCTCGACCGACCCGGGGGCATTTTGGGCCAGTGCATCCACGACGGGTTCGGTTTGCACCGCTACAAAGAGGCCCT
>JBAXAI010000059.1:0-10435 GCA_037142615.1 Spirochaetales bacterium
GAGTTTCTGTCTTTCCTGCGAGAAGTCGACAAGAACCTTCCCGGTGACTTGGCGGACATCGGCGGCTGCTTTGGGATCGAAGACAGGATCTTCGCCAAGCACCCTCAGGACTGCAAGCGTGCGGCGGAGCTACTTGCTAAAGCGATTCAGGTTGAAGTCGGCTTTGGAACCTACAAGAATGAGATACGAAAGTGGCTATTGGACAAGAAGTGCAACCCGGCCCACGTTGAAGAACAGATGGCTAGGGTCGCAGACCTTTCGTCATACTTCTGCGAAGACTAGCCCCCGGGCGTTGCGGGGCGATTCGCAAAGACCGCGCCCCGCAGGGTGGGTAGCGAAATAAAAAAGCCGGCGTCATTGCCGGCTTTTTTATGCAGCGAGGGAGGTCCCCCTCCCTTCTGACTAGCGCTTCTTGATCGAGCTAAAGGCATCCCGGCCCGCGAACTCAGCCTGTCCCTGGCGACGGGAGGCTCGCGCCCCCCTTACGCCCTAGGTACCGCGAGTTCTCCCTTACCTCTTCTTGATCGAGCTGAAAGCGTCGCGACCTGCAAATTCCGCGGTACCCTCAAGTTCTTCCTCAATCCGGATCAGCTGGTTGTACTTGGCGACGCGGTCGGTGCGGCTCATGGAACCGGTCTTGATCTGGCCCATGCCCCAGGCCACGGCGAGGTCGGCGATGGTGGCGTCTTCGGTTTCGCCCGAGCGGTGGCTGATGATGGTGGTGTAGCCGGCGCGCTGGGCCATCGAAACGGCTTCGTAGGTTTCGGTCAGGGTACCGATCTGGTTGACCTTCACGAGGATGGAGTTACAGGCTCCCTTCTCGATGCCGGTGGCCAGGCGCTTGGGGTTGGTGACGAAGAAGTCGTCGCCCACGATCTGGATCTTGTGACCCAGGGCCTTGGTCATCTTCACGTAGCCTTCCCAGTCGTTCTGGTCGAGCGGGTCTTCGATGCTGATGATGGGGTACTTGTCAACCCAGCTGGAGTACAGGGCGATCATCTCGTCGGCGCTGAAAATCTTGTCGGGGTTGCTCTTCCAGAACTTGTAGCCCTTGCGGCCACCTTCGTCGAACAGCTCGCTGCTGGCGCAGTCGAGGGCGATGCCGAAGTCTTTGCCGGGCTTGTAGCCGGCGGCTTCGATGGCCTTGACGCAGAACTCGAGGGCCTGTTCGTTGTCGATGTTGGGGGCAAAGCCGCCTTCGTCACCGACGTTGGTGTTGTGGCCGGCTTTTTTGAGCAGTCCCTTGAGGGTGTGGAACACTTCGCTCACCATGCGCACGGCTTCCTTGAGGCTTTCGGCGCCGTAGGGAACCACCATGAACTCTTGCAGGTCGACCTTGTTGTCGGCGTGCTTGCCACCGTTGATGATGTTGGCCATGGGGACGGGGAGGAGGGTGGTCTTCATGCCGCCGAGGTACTTGTACAGCGGGATTTGCAGGTGGTCGGCAGCGGCCTTGGCCACGGCCATCGACACGCCCAAGATGGCGTTGGCGCCGAGTTTGCCCTTGTTTTCGGTGCCGTCGAGCTCGATCATGGTGCGGTCGAGCGACACCTGGTCGAGCGCGTCCATGCCCACAATTTCGTCGGCGATCAGGGTGTTCACGTTTTCGACGGCCTTGAGCACGCCCTTGCCCTGGAAGCGGGTCTTGTCGCCATCGCGCAGTTCGACGGCTTCGTGTTCGCCGGTGCTCGCTCCGGAGGGAACGGCGGCGCGGCCGAAGGATCCGTCTTCGAGGTAGACGTCGACTTCAATGGTGGGGTTTCCCCGGGAATCGATGATTTCGCGGGCAAAGACCTGTTCGATAATGCTCATAAAGGCTCCTTGTTCATGGACTTTAACTTAACCCATTTTGGCAGAAGCCGGGCTTCGGGTCAAGGTTGACGGCAGGTTCAGGGCGCCGGGTTGCGGAAGCGGTTCACCGTCTTCTTGACAAACCCCTCGGCCAGCAGTTGATGGTTGATTGCGTCGAACTCCGCCTTGCGGGGCAACAAAGGGGATTGGCGGCTCAGTGCCATGTACACCGCAACAGGATTGTCGTACTGCAAGCCCGTTTTTTCGACCTTGCCGCTATAGCCTTCCTCGGTCAGGCGGTAGTTCTCGGTGTCGATGTACCCCGCCATGAGGTCGAGGCGGCGGGAAGCCAACATGGGCATCAGTTGGTCTTGCGAGGCAAACTCCACCTTGGACAGAGCTTTGTCGTTGTCGAAACGCTCAAAGTAGGAGGCCCCGCGCAGCACACCGATACTCTTCACCTTGCCCAGGTCCTCGTACTTGCCTACTTGGATACCGCTCCCCTTCCAAGTGTAAAACGCAATGGGGAGGGTAGTCAGAAACGGCTCGGCGAAGTAATCCATGTACTGCTCACGCTCGGGAGTTTTGAACGCGCTGCTCAGCAGATCGGCTTTTCCCGTGGCCATGAGGTTCAGCGCTCGGGCCCAAGGCGCGCGGACGATGGCCACCTTGAGGTTCATGCGCCTGGCGATTTCTTTGACCAGCGTGACATCGATGCCGGTGAGCTCGTCCTGCTCGGAGTCGGCCCCTATCATGAACGGCGGCGCGGGGAAGACCACGTAGCGGAGCGTGGTCGCGGCGACAGGGGGGGTCTGTCCCCCGAGGGGGGCAAGGCCGCCAAGAAAGCCCTGTACCAGCAAGGCCAGCAAAACAACCCGCAGTGACGTGCGTTCCATGTTCGTTGACTCAAGAGTAGGCCCCGCCGTGGCGCTTCGCAACCTTTGTTCGCGCACTGACCGAAAATCTTTGGTTGATCGCCTGAGAAAACCGGTTTAGACTGGGCGAATGTCGCCCAAGCCCACGCTGTCTTCGGCCCTGATCGACCAAGTTCTCTTTGCCATGGAAGACCAGGAGAATCACAGCGTGTTCCATCTGGACTCCTTCTCGGTCGTGTTGCTCGAGGATGAGAACCTGGTCGCCGAGGAGCGGGTTCTGCCGCTGCCTTCGTGGACGAGTTCCGACGGCTTTCGCATGATGCGCGACTTTACCGGGAGCTTGCACCACCCTTCCATCGAGGCAGAACTGAATGCCGTACTCGACTCGGGGCAGGGTGTCTTCCGCCGGTTCAAGCAAATCCTGAAACCGCGTGACTTTTTGTACCGCCAGTGGTTGCGCTTCAAGCGGCGTTTCATGGAAGACGTTGTGTTGGAGTGGCTCGATGCCCACCCCGACGAGTTTGGTCCCGACGGACGAAACCGGGCGAGGGCGCTCGAGCCCTCCTCGTTGTTGGCCACCGATTTTACAACCCACCCCGGTGATTCGGCCGATCTGAATCATCTTGAAGTCTGGGACCAGGAGGCCAGTCGCGAAGCCTCGGTGGAGCTGTTCGGGGCGCAGGCTTCGGAGCGCTACATCGGGTTCCTGCGGCGGGGCCGAGGCTGGAAGGACGGCGACCGGTACTGGGTCGCTGTCAACCCCGAAGGCGAATGGGCCGGGGTGGTGTGGGTACGTCCCTGGATCCCCGAGGGCCAAGCCCGTGTTCTCGAGATTCTGCTGTGGTTTGTCGACCCGGTCTACCGCGGGCTGGGGCTCGGGGCGCTGTTGCTCCAAGAGGCCGTTTGTGCCGCCGAGGTGGGCCAGCCGGTCTTCTTGTCGTCACCCCAGGGCGGTCAGCGCATGGACAGTGTGCTGACCCGGGCGGGGTTTACCTCCCATGGCAAACTCTGGTCTCTTATTCCTTAGGCAACAACGACTGGCGGATGGGCTCGTGGACTTCGTGCAGGCGGTCGAGCTCGGCCATCACGCGGTCCACGGTGAACTGCTTGGGGTCCTGGTCGGGCGGGCAAGCTTCTTGCGCCTGCTTGCGGAACTCATTGCAGTCAAGCACCGGACTGGCTCCGTAAAGGATGACGTCACGGCGGGCCATGTCGTCGGTCATTTCGGCACTGGCGTCGCTGCTGATGGTGAGCGTGTTGCCGTTGATGCTCAGCATCACCATGCTGTCGAAGCTCTTGATGTAGCTGTCGATCTCGCGCACACCCTTCTTGGTCTCGGGTTTGCCCGGCCGGTAACGCGTGCCCGACGGGAACACCAGCACGATTTTGCCGGTGGTTTTGGCCTTCGAAAGGGCCTTCATCGACGCGAGGTTGATTTTCTGGGCCCGTTTGAGCTCGGCTTCTTTTTCGTCGCCGTCGGGCAGTGCCTCGATGGAGCGCGACGGGTAAATGATGATGCGGCTGAAGGCCTCGGCAAACGCCAGGACGACCGGGCTGGATTCGTTGAGCTTGAAGCCCGCGATGGCGACCAGAGACTCGGCGATCTGCTTGCCCTCGGCGTGGCCGCGCTCGATGAGCGTGAACAGCGACGGCAGGTCGAAGTTGGAGTAGTGCTCGCATAGCAGAAGGCAGGCTTTGCCGGCCTGAGCCTGCCGGTAGAGCTCGACCACGTGCTCCATGCCCACGACCTGGGAACCCGGCAACAACAGGTCGTCGACGATCTCGTAAAAGAGATGGCGGTTGACGGTGTTGCCTTCCTGCCAGACGTTGGTTTCGTCGATCACGTGCTGCTTCTGGGAGTTCTGCATCATCTTTTGGATGATGGAGCCGTACTGCTTCGGGATAGAAATCATAGCCTGAGTGTAGCCCGTCCTCATTGTCCTGTCGAGAAAAAAACGGTATCCTGCGGGCGTTGAGGTAACCCATGACGACCATCGGACTGGCGGGCGCCGGCACCATCGGAAGCGGCTTGATCGCGCTCATCGGCCGCTCCCCTGCCGCCAAAAAACTCAGAATCAAGACCCTGCTTGTGCGCGATGCCGCCCGCGTCCGCAACGGGCTCCCCGCCGGGGTTCAGGTGACAACCCGCCTGGAAGACCTCACCGACGACCCCGAAATCCAGATCGTCGTCGAGCTGATGGGCGGGGTCGACGCCCCCCTGCGCGTGGTTACCCGCGCGCTCGAGCACGGCAAGTCGGTGGTCAGCGCCAACAAGAATCTACTGGCCCAGCACGGACCCGCGCTCTTCGCCCTGGCCGCCAAACACCGCGTCAACCTCGGGCTCGAGGCCAGCGTGTGCGGTGGAATCCCCGTGATCCGCCTGATCCAGGAAGCGCTGCGTGCCGACCATATCACGGCGCTGGAAGGAATTGTCAACGGCACCACGAACTACCTGCTCACCCGAATGAGCGAAGAGAAGACCAGCTACGCCGACGCCTTGGCCGAGGCCCAGCGCCTGGGTTTCGCCGAGCCGGACCCCGACTACGACGTTTCGGGCAAAGACGCCGTGTGCAAGGCCGGCATTTTGGCGACGCTGGCCTTTGGCGGTTACGTCGATTTTCGCCGCATACCCACTTCGGGCATCGAAAGCCTGCAGCTGGAAGACCTGCGCCAAGCCGAGCGCATGGGCTACACCATCAAGCTGGTGGCAACAGCCCGCAGGTCGTCGGGCAGCGACCGCCTCGACGCCTCGGTGGCCCCGGTGCTCTTGCCGCTCACGCACCCGCTGGCCAGCATCCGCCACGAGAACAACGCCGTGCTGATCGAGAGTGAAGGCTTGGGCATGACGCTGGCTTCGGGCAAGGGGGCCGGTCCCTCGCCGACCTCGGTGTCGCTGCTGGCCGACCTGCTCGACATCGCCGAGGGTCGCCAGCGCGTGCCCGACGACCGGCATCCGTTTGTGGGCAAGCCCTTCGAGATGGAGGTGCACGGCCAGACGCTGTCGCGCTACTACCTGCGCTTTTCGGTGCCCGACCGCCCAGGCATTCTGGCGCAGGTGGCCGGCCGTTTTGCCGAGCAGGGGTTGAGCATCGCGTCGGTACTGCAGCCCGAAGCCCATTCCGCCGAAACCCCCGGGACCGTCGCCCTCATTCTGACCACCCATTCCAGCCTGCGGGCCCAACTCGACAACGTGCTCGAGGCGCTGTCGGGTGAGGGGTGGGGTACTCCGGTCGTGCTGCGCATCCAGGAGGACTAACTGTGACCGAAACCATCAGCAACTTTCACGGCATCGAAGAGACCCTGAAGGATCCTCCCCCGGGGGCGAACCTGTACGTGGGCAAAAAGAACCCTCGCATCACCGCACTGGTCGAACTGGCGCGGGCCAAGAAGGTTCCCGTCACCGAAGCGGGCGAGGCCGAGCTGGTGCGCCTTTCGAACGGCCGGGAACAGCGGGGCGCTCTGCTGGTGTTGCCCGAGGGCCGCAAACTGCGTGAGACTTCGCTGGAAGAGTTTCTGGACGGCTTCGAGGCCGACCAAGCGCTGGTGGTGCTGCTCGATGGCGTCACCGACCCGCAGAACTACGGGGCCATCCTGCGCTCGGCCGACCAGTTCAGCGCCGAGTTGGTGCTGATTCCCGCCCGCCGCTCGGCCAGCGATACCCCGGCCGTGTTTGCCGCCAGCGCCGGTGCCGCCGCCTGGGTGCCCCACGCCGTGGTGACCAACCTCAACCGCGCCGTCAAGCAACTCAAGGACGCCGGCTTCTGGATCTACGGCGCCGACATGAACGGCACTTCGGCCGCCAAGACCAAACTCACCGGCAAGGTGGCGCTGGTGCTTGGCAGCGAAGGCAAGGGCATCAGCCGGCTCACGCGCGAGCTGTGCGACCAGATCGTGAGCATTCCCACCACCGGCCAGCTCGACAGCCTGAATGTGTCGGTGTCGGCAGGGATTCTGATGTACGAAGTGCGCCGCCAGCAGGGCTAGCGCCCGAGCACCGTCCACAAACCTACATGGTCGCTAACCCGGCCAAAGTCATCTTCGGTGAACACCCGCTCGCATTGCACCACCTTCAGGCCGTCTTCGGGACGCGTGAACACGTAGTCGATGCGCTGGGCCTCGGCCGTACCTTCCCACCCGTCGGTGTTCGGGCCGATGGTGGCGCCGGAGGTCCCCTCAGGGTGGGCCGTGAGCCACGCGTCGTCCCAACCTGTCCAGTCCTTGATAAAGCGGTAGCCTTCGCCCCCGGCCTGCTGGTTGAAGTCGCCGACAGTCAGCAGCGGGACGGGGACAGACCTCGGAACCGACGACAGAAACTCCGCTTGCCAGGTGACCAGGCGGTCCAGCGAGTCTTCGAACGGCTCTTCTTTGTCGCCCCACCAGCCCAAATGGGTCGAAAACACGGCCACGGGACCAAAGCCTGCGACTTCGACGAACGCCCCGACGGGCTTGCGGCTCTTCCAGGCTCCTGGGCCCGTGGACTGGCTGACGTAGCGGGAATCGGCGTAGCGGAGGCGGTGGGGACTCAGGACGGCGCAACCTTCTTCCCAGCGGTCCCAGCCGTAATGGGCCCAGTCCCACACCCCGTGCGAGGCCTGGCCCCCGGCGCGCAACCGCTCGACCAGCCACAGGGCCGCGTTGCCCTCGCGGATCGACACCCCTGGCGTGACCCTCAGGCGTTCGGGCGCCCAGCGGTCCTGCGCGCACTCTTGCAGCGCGACAACATCGGGTTCGAGCTCCAGGAGCGCTTCGGCGATGATTCCCAGCTTTTCAAACGGCTGGTCCTCCTGAAAACAGTGCAAGTTGAGCGTGAGCACCGAGATTTCTCCGGAACCGGCCTTGTGGAACGCCATTGGTGTCCCCTCCCGTGCCTAGTGTACACCCGGGCGCGTTGGCTGTCAGCGAGGGTAGACGCCTTTGCGAACCCGCGTTATAATTGGCAAGATGCTTGAAATCGTTCAGCAATTATCGAATCCTTTCCCTCCCTCCCTCCCTCCCTCCCTCGTCCCGCAGAACGGATTAGTCATTTTAGAGTTTCCAGAGATATTTGACATAGGCATTAATATGCCTTAGGGTTCCTTTAGGCGAAAGAAAGGAGTCCTCTATGAAGATCTCATCGATTGCGCCCTTGGGGGCGCTTTTTGTCTTGCTGGCGCTTTTCGGCTGTGCCTCGCCGGTCACCGTCAACCCCAGGCGGAACCACACCTGGTGGAACAACGCCAACCGGCATCACCATCGACCAGTCGTTGTGGGGTCCGTGGGTGCGAATGGACAGGGTTGAAAACTGGTATCTGGCCGCCGACAAGTTGACCAGCCCGATGGGAAGCAATTTCTACACCTCGGCCACGCTGACCAAGCTCGTGACTGAGGGTGCCACCCTCGAAGTGACCGCTGATTCGGCCGACATGATTCAGGTCACCCAGGGCAACGACACCTTCTACCTCTACCGGCAGGCCGACCGCAGCGCCACCTTCAACGGCACCGTGGAGCAGCAGGTGGTGGCCAAGAGTCTGGCACGCTCGGCCGAGCCGCGCAGCTTTATGTCGGCCCTGCAACTTGCGGTGCAGAGCAAGGACAATCCATCAGATATGCAGACGGTGACCACCGCCATCGATGGCACCTACAAGATCGTCAACGCCATCGCGGGCGCCGTGTACAAGATCACGCCCAAACTCGTCGACGCGGTGACTAGTGCCCTCAGCGACGGCCCGACCATCGAAGTGGTGGCCGGCGACGACGGTCAGGATGTGGGCACGGTGACCATCCCCGACCCGACGGTGAAGTACAACTTCAAGGTGAGCGCCGCGCCGTCGGATAACCCCTATTTGTTCGCCGATGGCACCGCCCAGAACGTCACGCTCACCTTCAAGAACGTGGGCTCGGCCCGATCGCTGGCACCCACCTATACTTTGGTCTCCCTCAACGGCAAGGCGACGTTGGGCGGAACCTTGGTCAATAACCTGAGCACGTTCGAAGCGGGAACCACGCAGACCTTGACCGTGCCAGTCACCGTGACCGCGATCACCACGCCGTTCATCGATGTCACCATTGGCGTGACTCTCGACATTTACAACGGGCCGAGTTGGCATGATCGGACCACGGTGCGGTTCTACAAGGATGACAAACTGACGGTGAACCTGCGTGCGACAGGAACGGGCTTCGACCATGCCACGTTGCTGACACCCGACCGCCGGGCCATTCCTTTCTCGAGCAACATCATGGGCACCGAGTTGGTGGTTCCACGTACCGACTCAGGGTATTCGGTAGCGATGTCTGGTGCGACCGCTGCGAGCGAAACCAAGTACGCGTTGTGGATTGGTGCCTCGACCCTCTACTCACCGGATCTCACGGCCTACATTGCCCCCGGGTCGTTTGAGCCCAACAATACCCGAGCCGCAGCGACCGGGTTGTATGTCAACGATGCCGCACCTCTCTTGGGGTACTTGGCTGTCGACGACATGGACTTCTTCGCCATTGGTGCGGCAACCGTCGTCGCTCCCGCCGGCTTGCCAACCCTGAGCGTGAGCGGAAGCACCACAAGCCTCAGTTGGAACGCGGCAGCGGGAGCCGAGAAGTACTTTGTGTACAAGAACGGCGTCGCGGTCGATGCGGCTGGAACCACGGCAACGAGCCGCACCGGTATTAGTTATTCACCCGGTGACCAGTTTGCCGTCAAGGCCTTTATCGCGGGCAAGGGGTACTCAGCAGGGGGCTTTGTAGTCGAAACCGTCCCGGTCGCCGGAGGAACCTTCTTCAATGGGACCGCCAATGTGACAGTCAGCAGCTTCCAGATGTCGACTTACGAGGTGACCTCGGGACTGTATCAGTCCCTGACGGGTAGCAGGCCCAGCATGATGGGAGGCGGCAAAGTCCAGAACCCTGTCGAGAGCGTCACCTGGTACGACGCCGTCGAGTTCTGCAACAAGCTCAGCGACCTGGCCGGGCTGCAACCCGCCTACACCATCACCGGTCGCACTCCCTCCACCGGGTACCCCATCACGTCAGCAACGGTGACCATGGACATGGCTAAGACCGGTTACCGCCTGCCTACCGAGGCAGAGTGGATGTGGGCCGCCATGGGCGGTGCCAGCGATGCCAAAGTCGGCGACAACGTCTCGACCGTCAACACCGGGGGCTACAACAAAGCCTTCGCGGGCGACAACGGGAGCAACGCGATTGCCAGCTACGCCTGGATCTACGAGAACAGCCCCAGCGGTACGCAGCCAGTCGGCACAAAGGCACCCAACGAGTTGGGAATCTACGACTTGAGCGGCAACGTCTGGGAATGGAACTGGGACTGGTACGAAACCTACGATTCGTTGCCGACAACCAACCCGACCGGAGCGGCCTCGGGCTCGTCCCGCGTGTTACGCGGCGGCAGTTGGTTCAGCAATGCGTCCTACGCGACCGTGTCGAACCGGTACGGCAGCAACCCGTACTACCAGAACTACAGCTACGGCTTCCGGGTTGTTCGTCCCTGATCACCTGTATTTCGAGTCGGCCCACGAGGCCCGCCGTAGCGACTGCGGCCCCGCTCACGCGGGGCAAGCCGGAGCGGAGAGCGGGAATCGCGGGCCGGGCGACGTCGCGCGCGCGACGTCGCCAGCGCGTTGGGTCCACCGGGGGACAGACCTCCGTTACGCACGATTTCTTGCCCCAACCGCAAGCAAACCGCCCAATTCCCCCGTCTGGTACCTCGAGGTACAAAACATGCCGTATTCCCCGCTTACCCATGATTCCGTCTTTTTGCACGTCTTTGGCGAGCCCGAAGG
>JBAXAI010000060.1:0-10380 GCA_037142615.1 Spirochaetales bacterium
GTGCGGGACTTGCGGAATATCGTTTGGACGATAGACTCCCCGTGCGGGGTATAGAAAGAACGGTCGACACCGCGATGAACGGCGTCACGAGCAGCAGAATCGCGGTCAGCCCGGCGTGGATGCTCATCAGCACCGACACCGAGAACAGAAAGATCAGGCTGTTCTCAAAACTCTGGTAAATCACCCACGCCACCAGGTGGCGGCAGGTGTCGAGGTCGCCGGTCATCAGCGCCATGAGGTCGCCGGTCCGGGTGCGGTCGAAGTAAGCGAAGTCGAGGTGCTGGATCTTCACAAACAGGCTTTCGCGCATCGCCTTCACAATGCGCTGGCTGACGTTCTCAAAGGCCATCACGAAGACCCAGCGCAGCGTCATACGCACGATGGTGGCCCCCATGAGCAGGCCCAGCAGCGTCCAAAGCAGGCCGAAGTCGCGCCCCAGAATCACCTTGTCGACCAGCACGCCGGTGAGCGACGGGTTGACCATGCCCAACGCGCTGGCAAACACCGTCAGGACCAGTGCCCCGGCCATGACAAAACGGTAAGGTCTCAAAAAGCTCCAGAACCAGCGGTACATGGGCTCCTCCACGGCCTATGGTACGGCCTCGGGGGCCGACTCGACTATTGCGGTCGTTGACCCGGGCATGTAAAATCTTGACATGCAAGTGCTCGGAACCGGCTTCAATTCAGCGACAGGCATCCAGATCCATTCCCACAACGACAGCGACAAGCACGAGTTCCACTACTATGTGGAAGGCCGGGGAACGTTTTGGAACGACGGGGTCGAAATGGCGGTGGAACCGGGGGCCCTCTTTCTGTCGGCTCCGGGAGAAGCCCACGGCGCGGCGGCTCATGGAACGGCGACCCACGGCGCGGCGCGGCCCGAAGGGCGATTCCAGCTGTACTGGCTGCTATTTTCTGCCAGCGACGACCCAGATGGTTTGTTGCCCCGGCTGCGCAGTCGTTTCGACGGCGGTGCAAAAATCACCATCGGCAAGGGTCAGTCCACGACGTTTGAAGACATCCGCCGCCGCTGGACCAGTTCTGACCCCCTTTCGCGGCGATCGGCGGACTACCGCTTCGCGACGCTGCTGTGCGACCTGGTGGCTGGCCCACGGGGGGGTACCAACGTTCCGGTGCACTACATAGAAGAAGCCATGGGAATGATGCAGGCCACGCTTCACGAGCCAGTCGACCTGCGGGCGCTGTCGGCGCACCTGGGCATCGACAAGGCCTACTTCGTGCGCTTGTTCAAGCGCCACGTGGGGGTGCCACCGATGCGGTACTTCCTCGATCTGCGGCTCGACTCGGCCAAGCACCGTCTGATGGGCGGCGACGAAAGCCTGCGCACCATCGCACTCGACCTCGGCTTCCACGACGAGTTCCACTTCAGTCACCAGTTCAAGGCCCACGTCGGCGTCAGCCCGCAGGCGTTCAAGGCCCACCCCGGCGCGTAGTGTACCGGGGTGGGGTTCCTCTTACTTCAGCGTGACGGTGACAGCGGCCAGGACTTTCTTGGCGTCCTCGGTGTAGGCCACCTCGACCTTTTCGCCTTTTTTCAGTGTGGCAGGAAGGAAGGCCTTCTTGTCCTTGCCGGTGAATACCGTTTTGGCGTCGAGAACAAAGGTCTCGTCCTTGGTGCCGACCTTGACGACGAGTTCATCGGGGGTCTTCTTGGCGGGGTCGGCGGCCTTGAACGAAACAACCGTACCCGTGACGGTCTTGACGGCGGCTTTGGCGTCGGCGGCGAACGCGGCTCCCCCCAGAACGAACGAAACCAGAGCGGCGAACAAAGCGAACTTGCGCATGAAAATCTCCTGAACAGAACGTGGATACGACCTCCAAGAGGTCTGTCTCCAACATAACTGCGCCACCTGAGAGGACCCTTAGTTGCCGATGAGATTGTTCTTATTTGAGGAAGAACCGCGGTCGATCGGCAGCGACAGGCGGAATCCCGCCCCTCCGCTAGCGGGGTTGTAGGCCACCAGACGTCCTCCGTGGAGTTCGACGGCAGCCCGGGCGATCGGCAGACCTAAACCGTAACCGGGTCGGCCATCGGCCATTTTCGTGAACCTCTCGAAGATGGTCTCCTCGGTCCCAGGCTCTAGCTCCGGCCCCTGGTTCTCGACCTCCAGCAGCGCGAAGCCCGCCTGTTCGTGAAGCCGGAAGGTGACAAACCCGCCGGACGGGCTGTACTTGACGGCGTTGTCGAGCAGATTGAGCAAGGCCTGCCCCAACCTGTCGGCGTCCAGGGCGACGGGCAGCGGGCCCGAAACCTGCCACACCGGAGCGAGGTCTTTCGACGACAGCAACAGCGAAAAATCCTCAACCCACTGACGGCAGAAGTGCCCCAAGTCGACCACGCGGGTCTGCAGAATCAACTGCTGGGAATCCAGACGGGCCAGCAACAGCAGGTTCTCGATCAGGTGCGACATGCGGCTCACCTCGTCGAGGTTACTCTCGAGGATCGTTTGGTATACGTCCCCGGTGCGCACCTGGGTCAGGGCAGTCTCCAGCGTGCCGGTCAAGATGGCTAGCGGCGTCTTGAGCTGGTGAGAAAGGTCCTGGAACAGCCGCGTTTGAAACTGGAAGCCGCGGTCCAACCGGTCGAGCATGGCGTTGAAAGTGACCGACAGCCGTTGGATTTCGTCGGGGGTCGCTGGAACGGGCACCCGAACTGACAAATTCTTTGCCGTGATGCGCCGGATGTCGGCGACCAAGCGGTCAACTGGCAGCAACGCCCGCTTGAGCGCCAAACTCACCAGCCAGGCCCCGGCCACCAGGAGAACGGCGACCGCCGCCATCAGCAGGCCCTGCACCTGTGACAGGGTGCCCCGCAGCGCTTCGACGGGGCTCAGCACCTGAACAAATCCTTGAACCTCCCCGTCGAGGTGGACAGGGACCGTTGCGACACGGAAGGTGTTCTTCTGATCGGAGGCGTCGATGACCGTTGCCAGCGAGCGGTGCACGCTGCCGGAACGGGCCACCTTGAGCACCTCGGCGTCGGGAACATCCACGGCATTGGGCACGTGGGTCGACAGCAGCACCTGGCCGTTGGTATCGAGCAGGCTGGTCATCGTGGGCAGCGACGCCGGGACGTCCTTGGGTTCGGTGAAGAGGTCTTTGAGGCCTTCGGTGAGGGCCCCGGTGAGCACAAGGCTGACCTTGGGCTTCTGCGACGACAACCAAGACTCGACGGCCACAGCGGTGGCGGTGGCTTGCGCCGAAAGCGCCCCGTCCAAGGCACCGGTGAGCTGCTGGTCGAGCAGCCAGAACAGCAGGACCGTCCCCGCCAACAGCACCAACGCGTTGGCCGCCACCGACCACAGCGTCACCCGCAGGCGCAGGCCGAAGTTCACGCCTCGCCCCCGATCTGGTAGCCTCGCCCCCGCAGCGTACGGATGAGCTTGACCGGCGAGTCGGCGTCGATCTTCTTGCGCAGGTAGTTGATGTACACCTCGATGATGTTGGTCGCGGTGTGAAAGTCGAGGTTCCAAACGTGCTCGCTGATCATGTTGCGGGTGACGACCCTACCTTGGCACCTCAGCAGATACTCCAGCAGGGCAAACTCTTTGTTGGACAGGTCAATCTGCCGCCCTGCCCTCTCGACCTTGCGGCTGAGCAGGTCGAGGTTCAAGTCGCCGCACGAAAGCACCGTCGCCTGTTCGGAGTCTTTTTTGCGCAGCAGAGCGCGGATGCGGGCCAAGAACTCCTCGAAGTCAAAGGGCTTGGACAGGTAGTCGTCGGCACCAGCGTCGAGCCCTGCGATTTTGTCGGGAACCGTTCCCAGCGCCGAGAGCATCAGCACGGGCATGGAGCGCCGGTGCTTCCTGAGTGCGCGGCAGACGCCCAGGCCGTCGAGACCGGGCAACACCACGTCGAGAACCACCACGTCGTAGTCCTTCTGGCGGGCCGCTGCCAGCGCCTCGCGCCCGTCGGTCAGGCATTCTACCTCGTAGCCGGCCTCATTCAGACCGCGCTTTACGAACTGGGCGATTTTCTCTTCGTCTTCGACAACCAGGATGAGCATGGCACACCTCGAAGACAAAACACCCGGTACTGCAAAAGGAAACACCGCCGGGTGCTCGGCCTTCCCCTGCGGGCTGTGCAGGGGAAGGCCTGGACAACTGTGTCCTAGAAGTCTTTCTCGAGCAACGTCTTGCGGGCGTCGGCCTTGGCGCTCTTGATCGCCGCGTCACACAGCTCGCGCACTTTGTCTGAAAGCACATCAATCACGGCCGCCGAGCACTTCAGGTCCGAAGCCTCCTGATGTAGGCCTTCACCTTCGAAGCAATCACCAGAGTCTCTTTTTCTGCCATCTTCGTTCCCCTTTATTTTCGAAACTTTCCGATCGACCACAGGACCGGCTATCCGTTCATCATTCCGGGTCTGTCGGCGGCGGTCAAGGGCAGATTGAAAAGAAAGGGAGAGTTTGGTGGCTACGAGGGTGCCGAATACCCCGAGAAGAGGTCCGAACGGATGCGCCAGCGCGGTACGCCGAGTCGTGCCAGCTCGCGTCGCAGGTGGGCGACAAAGCCGCTGGTCCCCGAAAGGTAGTAGACGGCCTGGCGAGGTTGGTCAACCTGTGCGACGATTTGGCTCGCGCCCAGCCGCCCTTGCTCGCTGGTGATGGTGGTGAACGTCTGGGCCCCCAAGGTCGACGCCGCCTCGCCAAACACGTCGGCATACAGCTGGTCGCTCTTGTTTCGATACGACAGCAACAACGTCAAGGGACGCCGTTCCTGACGATCCAGCATGTCCTGAACCATGCTCCGGAACGGGGTGACTCCGACCCCTCCTCCGATGAGGACGAGCGGCCGCTGCAACTTGCGGGGCAGCACGAAGTCTCCCCCCAGCTCCGAAGCCCACATCGTGTCGCCCGGGGCCAGCTCGAGCAGGCGGGCCTTAAAGGCGCTGGGTCGCGCCGGGATTCTTACCCCGAAGGCCACGACTGCCTCGCCCGGAGCCGACGAGAGGCTGAACACCCGGCGGTTGCCGCGCTGGTCGCTGGCACCTGGCAGGGTCCATTCCATGGACTGGCCAGGACGGTAGTTGAGGGCTCCTGTGGTGCGAAAAGCAAACTCCCACAGGCCGGGAGCGAGCTCTGTCTTGCGCGTCAGGGTCACCCGGTGCCGAGTCTGGGGATTCATGAACCACGACGCCACGTTGCCGAGGGCCAGCGCCCACTCGGGCGAAAAGTTGAAGCCAAAGAGCGACAGTTGCGGCAGCGCGAAAAAGGCCACGATCACGGCGTACACCATCTGCCGACCTTTGGTGCGTGGCGAGGTGATGGGCTCAGTGAGCATCACCACGGCAAGGAACACCTTTTCGGTGCTGCCAAACAGCAACACGAGGTTTTGCAGTGCTTCGGGAAGGGCCAGTCCCTGCACCAAGCCGTTGCCAACTGCCAGAACGGAGTAGACCACGAGGAAAAACCCGACCAGAAACCCCCGTCGCGTCTTGATAACCACCAGAAGACCCCCCAGGGCCACCAGCGGCAGCAGAAGCGTTTGCCCCACCCACCAGCTGGCGTACTCCTGGAACAGCAGTCCTGTGAGCAGCACGCCCACAATCACGGGGTTGAAGACGTGGCGCCGGCCCCAAACCAGCAGGTATTTCGAGGCAATCGCCAGAAAGGCTGCGGCGCCCATGAAACCCAGACGCAGCGGCTCGGTCGTCGAAGCCGGTGAAAGAACCAAGGCCAAAATGAGCGCCGTGATGAGCGTCGACTCCCAGTTGCCGCCGGTGCGAAACACCTTCGAAAAAGCCCAGTTCGCCAGCAGCGCCACCGCGATCAACACGCTGGTGGTCTGCACAAGCGCGAGCGGCCCCGCTCCATCGGCGGGCAACCACCCCAGGACGCCTGCCGCCAAAGCGGCAAGAAGCAGGCCCCCCAGATAGTAGGCTGTGAGCCGGAACATGGTGATTCGGTCGAGCAGGCGGTTCAGCATGGCACGTTCCTCTACTGGGCGGCTTTTTTGAGGGCCGAAGTCAGCGACTTGGCAAAGGCCTCGCTGGTGAGGGTCGCACCCGAGATCACGTCGACCGAGCTGCTGTTGGAATCCATGGCCTGGCGTGCCAGCGTGGGCAGCGCGTAGTTGCTGATGCTGTTCGATCGGTTGGTGTGGTTGGGATATTCCAACACCTGGATACGGGTGATCTTTCCTCCGGCGATGGTTGCCTGTACCTGCACGTAGCCCCACAGCGCGTTGGCCCGAAGGCCGACGAACACGCCGTTGCCCAAGCTGTACGCAAACGCCGAAGTCACCGTGACCGCCAGCAAGAGGGCGGTTCCCACCAAGATCTTCTGATATTTCTTCATCGCAAACTCCTTTTCTGTCGCTCTGATTTCAGGATCGGAGCTCAAGATGAAGGGCCGATGAAGTCGGTGGAAAAATCGAAAAATCTGTTTCAGCGAAGCGGAAAGCGCAGTTTGACGCGGGTTCCCTTGCCGGCAGGACTTTCGATTTCGACAGTTCCACCGTGCTCGGTGACAATGCGCTGCACGATGGCCAGGCCCAACCCCGCCCCGTCGGGGCTGCTGCTGCGCGCCTGGTCGGCCCGGTAGAGCGGGTCCAGCACATGAGGCAAGTCCTCGGGTGAAATTCCCATGCCGTCGTCAACGACCAGCACCTGAGCGGCGTCCCGGCTCACCGTCAGCGACACCTCAACCCGGCCACCGGCCAGTGTGTAGCGCAGCGAATTGCCCAGAACGTTGACCAGGGCCCGCTCCACGGCCGGAGCATCCAGCGGCACCAGCACCGGTGGCGAGGGAGCCCACTGGAGGGTCAAACTTTTTTCGCGAGCGGGGCCGTCGAGCCGCTGCACAACGGTTCCCACCAGGTCGGCCAAGTCGTGGGGCTCGCGCCGCAGCTCCTGCTTTCCTTCGAGTGCGAGCAGCAGCAGGTCCTCGACCATCCTCGACATCCGGTCGACTTCCTCGAGCGAACTGAGCAGCACCTGGCGCGCCTCCTCCGGGGGAAGCTCAGCCTGGCGCAAAGCGACTTCGGCTTCGGTGCGCAGCACTGCCAAAGGCGTCCGGAGGTCGTGAGCGGCGTTGGCAAAAAACTGCTGACGGGCCTCGACGGCCTGACGGATGGGGCGCAAAGTTCGTCCGGCCAAGTAGTAGCTCAGCAGCCCCGCCCCCAAAATAGTCAAGAGGTCGGTCAGCACAATCGACCGCGCCAGCCGCTCCAGGTAGTGTTCCAGCACCGTGTCTTGGGCCGTGGCCGGTTCCCTGGTGCCGAGCTCGCGCACTTCCTGCCCGTGCACGGTGTAGAGCGTCGAGCTCAAAAAGACCACCACGATGGTCAGGATGATCAAGTACACCGAGGTGAGCCTCAGGCGGGCAATGACAAACGGATCAGCCCTTAAGGCAGTAACCCACGCCGCGAACCGTTTCGATGAACTCATTTTGCTTGCCCCCCGCCGGCCGCAGCCGCTCCACTTTCTTGCGCAGGTTCTTCACGTGCACATCGACCACGTTGCTGGCCCCATCGAACTCAAAGTCCCACAGGTTGTTGACAATCTGCACCCGCGAGAACACTTGGCCGGGGTGGCGCATGAGCAATTCCAGCAGACGGAATTCCTTGAGGGTGAGGCCGGCATCGCGGCCCGAAACCGTGGCCGTGAGGGTCACCGCGTTGAGTTCGACGTCGGCAAGCCTGAGCACTCCCGTGGGAGCCTCCAGCGGAGGACGACGGAGCAGAGCCCGCAGGCGCGCCGAAAGCTCGTCAAAGGCGAAAGGCTTGGCCAGGTAGTCGTCGGCACCGGCGTCGAGGCCTTTTACGCGGTCGGACACCTCGTCGCGGGCCGTGAGCATCAGAATGGGAAGGCGGACATCGGCCTTGCGCCAGCGGCGGCACAGCTCCAAGCCGTCCAAGTGGGGAAGCATCAGGTCGAGGACGATGGCGTCGAACCCCTCACCCGACGTGCGCTGCGCGCGGAGCAAGACGTCGAGAGCTTCTTCCCCGTCTTGGCACACCTCGACGACGGCTCCGTCGGCCATGAGGCCCTTCTTGATCGAGAGGGCGAGTTTCACGTTGTCTTCGACGACGAAGATCTTCATGACAACAGTATGGACCACAAAGCGGCCCCCGCGAAGACTCCGCGGAGACAACTTCGTAGGCGCTAGGCGGTCGTGTTGACCTTGGTGCCTTGGTACGACTTCAGCGACACCCGGGAGCCGGCGTCGTCGGAATCACCGTCACGATCGGCAACCGCCTTGGACTCTCCGGCTTCCGGACCGGAGGGAGGTGCGGCCGGCCTTGCGAGGGGCGGCGTGGGCAGATCAGAAGAGATGGTCATAAGAACTCCTTGAAGGGAATACTCCCTTCGTTTACAGCCTCGGCAGCCAACATGAAGCTGGCATGAAGTTGAACCGACAAACGCGTGCCAACTCTGGTTTGATCTTGGCACGATCCTTGCTTTGTCAGGGACGGCAATCGTGGAATGAAATAGGAGGCGAGGCGATGGGACGCGGTTATGATGTCATGGGGGCGGCCACTTCGGCGGCGGGCCGGGGCGGCACGGACCCCCTGAACTGGTTGTGGACGCTGGTTTTCATCGGCGTGGCGGTCGTGCTGGTGCTGTGGGCCAGCAGCAAAAAGAAAAAGTAGCGCGGGAAGAATTTGCCCGCGTGGTCTCTCGGGTGAGCGGTTTATTCCCGTCCTGGCGTTTGCCGGACCGTCTTGCCCCTGCCGAGCCTTCTTGATATCCTGAGTTAATGCGTATGGTTTCAATCTTGAGCCTGACTTTTTTGGCCTCGCTCAGCCCACCCGCCTTGACGGCATCCGAGGTCCCCGGTTCAGCAATGCCTTCCATCGGCCCCTGGCTGCTCGACAAAAAGGGCGAGCCGGCCCACTGGCTGGGGCACAGCTTTCAGGGCAAGAAACTTTTCGAGCCCATCAATGTGGTATTTATCGACTCGTTTTCGTCCACCGCCGAAGAGGCCCAGGCCAAGCTGTTTCGGGCTGTCGACCGCGCTGGCTACGGGCTCGAGATCGGTCATTCGTGTGGCTACCATGCGTTCATCGGGCAAAAGCTCTTCCCGCAGATTCCCCCCAAGGACGGAACTGCTTTTTCGAACGCCGAGGCGTTTCTGACGAACAACCACGGCCGCATCATGGGCCCCTTGCAGTTCGGCAAACTGATAGGAACAGTGATCCCGGCG
Organism: Spirochaetales bacterium; assembly: GCA_037142615.1. GTDB lineage: Bacteria > Spirochaetota > Spirochaetia > JABEVK01 > JABEVK01 > JAIFLN01. The sequence continues at coordinate 9,170 of JBAXAI010000060.1, forward strand.
CAAGCCGTGGTTTTGGGCCGACCGGAGCCGAAATTGCCCCGGACATCGGCGAACTTGCCACCCGCAGTTCCCGAATCTGTTCCTGCAACCTCGGCAACGCCGAACTGAACCAATTTTGGGTGCGAACCACGGCGGATGTCAATCCCAAACCAGAATTGGGTCAGATAGCCCGAGAGGCTCGAGGCATAGCTCGCGCGAGGGTTGCAGAACTCACGAGTTGAAAAGTCGCAGGCACAACGGGAAATGGCAGTTCAAGCTTGGGGAATCGGCGGTCCACGTACCTCGGGCAAGGCCGGCTGTTGCTGGGCCGCCCATTCGATGATGGCCTTGAGCTTGACCGGGTCCTCGATCACCCCCACCACGACCATGGTTCCGCCGCACTTAGGGCAGAGGAACGGGTCGACCTCATAAACCTTCTTGAGCAGCCGAGCCCAGTTCTTCTTGCGTTGCCGGGACCAGGAGTCGGGAACTTCGGGGAGTTCGCTACTCTCGGGCCCGACCTCGGCAAGTTCGAGTCCAGTTTCGTGGGCCTTGGTCCAGCCCTCCGGGGCAAAGCGAGATATTTTTGGCAGTTCGGTCCACTTCGACCGGACTCGGCTGGAATAGATTCCATACCGACGAACCAGTTGCGCTCTGCGGGGCGGGAGGTGGGCGACAAGCTGGTCGACGAACTCGAACCCCTTGAAGGTCTCGACCTTTCCGTCAAAGAACCCGTTGGCACGGGCCGACCAAGTGACAACGTCGGCAGTGGAATCGTAGCTGATGCGTTGTTCACTGACGGCACCCCGAACGGCATACTGCCCCAATGCCTCCTTGGTTGGTTTGTCCAGCATTCGGGTTTCGCTCTCAACGCTGAAACCAGAGTGGACCCATGACCGGATCATCGACACCCGGTCTTGGTCGATCAGTTTGTGCTTCAAGAACAAGGCCAAGATGGATTCCTGCCAAAGCTTGAGCAGGCCAGCGTCGCAACCCAAGGGTAGATAGACAAATCGGCCCCACTCGTCGAAACCTCCCTCCAGGACCAGAACGTGCCAATGAGGGTGGAACCGTGCAAACTCTCCGAACGATTGGTAAGAGGAGACACACCCGCACAGAAGCTCCCGCTGAGCCGCCAGGCTGAAGAACCCCGACAGCAACTCGAAAATCAGCCTGCAGACCTCGCCGAATAGGCGCTTGTCGTTCTTGAAGTACGGCCTCAGAATCTTGGG
>JBAXAI010000061.1:0-9026 GCA_037142615.1 Spirochaetales bacterium
ATGACCTGAAACCAACGGAGACTTGGGTTTGCGCTCCCGTTTCGGAAGCCTACCCGCTCAAGTCTGGTGTCTGGGTACTGCCAATCCAAGAAATCCAAGCCCGCCTGTATCAGGCCAGGAAAGCTCCCCGCGATCCCATCGAATTCTGATGCCTGCTGGACGCGACTCGCCTCCCCCCATGATTCACCTCCATCCACTCACGTTAGGCACCGCTGCGGACGCATCGGGCACGGTCCCGGTCGCCGGTAACTCGTACGGCGGGAAGTTTTTCGAATAAGGTGTCGCGATAGGCCCAAGGTTCTACTGACCTTGCGAAGCGATTCATTTCCCAGTGATTTCATATTTCTTGGGAATGACCCCAAGTCGCTCCCACAGCTGAACGATCTTGGGAAGTAACTCGTTCACTTCAAGGAAAGTGACATCCTTGGGCAGTGTTGGATCGCTGTCAAATAGCAGTTCGGTATCGTGCCACCGTTCCGAAAACGAAGTCCAACCATGGCAATCAACGAATCGGGACCGGCACGCCCGTTCGAATTCCTGGGCAGCGTTCGACCAGAACACCAAGTCTGACAAGTTTCGTTCGCGGCTGATTCGAACCATGTCGTAAAGGTCTTTGACCCGAATCTCGCTATGCGGTTTCTTCACTTTTTGGCAGTAGGCGGGCAAGGAACTGAGGTACGCCCGCATCTTCTCGCCTGCAATCCGTTCCAGGCTGTAGGCTTGGGCCAGTTTCGACCCCAGCGCACCGGCCGTGATTGAAATTTCTGACAACTCCTCGGGCGCGGCGATGTCGATTTCCAAACTGGGAAGTCCCCGAACGTTTGCTTTTGCAGCATCCGAAATCCTCAGTCGTACGTCAAAACTGCTCCACCCCAAGGGGTGATCGTGGTAATCGATCGCAAGCCCCGAGAGGCGGAAGCGGACTACTGGCCGATTCTCGAAATAGCCTTCAACGGCTGACTTGATCCAGCTCTCCAAGTATTGGCGCTGGTCATCCACCTCGGGGTGCAAGAATGCGAACTGACTGGAAAGGTTGGTATCGATGTCACGCGAGTCCCTGGTCGGTCTGGTTCAAAGACTCACTCCCCAGCGAGTCTCGGTTTCTCCCGCAGGGTAGCCATTCAGAAGCGGTACGACAGGCTTTGGCGGGATGTCCAGCAAGTTCAACAGTTCCTGCTCCAATTTCGTGCCGAAGCTTTCCAGCATCGTTGCCGTACGTCTCCGCAAGACCGGCGCGGAGGCTTCGAGGACCGCGGCCAGCCTGGACTGGCTGATTCTTTCGACTCCTTTTTTCCAGGCCTCGAAGACGACAGAAGGACCACCGCAGGCTCCCGGTCGATGAAGGCAGTCAACCAGTGTCTGTTCGACCGAGGTCATTCGATAGCTGGTACGCGGTCCAACAACGTAGGTCTTGAGCCCCACCAGAGTTCTTGCCAAACGTTTTGTCGAGTAGATGGGCACGCCCTGGTACTCGAATGCCCGAGTTCCCAGAGGTTGGCGTGAGTCGGAGACCGCCGCGCCTTGTTGTCGGACGTTGACGCGGGGAGTGGCAATGGAATGGTCGAGCTCTGCAACGTGGTAAAAGGACGGTGCCTGTGTGGTCAGCTCGTGAAAACACAATGCGCTGAAGTAACAGAGGACTCCGTCGGGAACAAAAGCTTGGGCCAGTTCGAGTGGGTCAAGGTCATAGCTGGTGGCGCTGGCGAAGTCGACAACGACAAACTGTCGCGATGGTCGCGAGCCCGACGGAGTAATATCGACCCTTTGAGCCAGGTTGAGCGCTATCAGTTCGTCGATCACTGAGGAAGCGGCCGGTAGCCCGCCGAGCATACCGTGCTCACGCGCCAAAGAACGGATGAACGATGCCAAATGGGCTCGGCTCCAGCAACGTACCGTAGGGTACGACGAACTCGACTGGCTCAAAGCCGCCAGAAGGAGGTTCTGGAAAGGCGCCAATGGGCGAGGTGGGAGTAAGACTCGGATCGAACAGATGGACTCAAGGCATAGACAGAGCCGCAAAGATGAAGAAACTTGAAGGCCAGTACCAACCGTTGCGGAACGCCCAAGAATATCGCTTTTCTCCCTGCGACATCTATGTTGACAGAGCGGGCTCCGAAATGGCCAAGGCTCAAGTCGCCGTTCCGGTCGCCTTCCTCGGGATTAAGAAACCCTTGATGCAATCCGGGTTTCTGACGCAGATCTGGATGTGATTCTTTTCTTGGAAACCCGCCTCAGGGTACAGGGGATTGCCCTCGGGAAACATGGCGCGAACGCTGTCGAAGCCAGGTCTACCCAACCCTTGGTTCATTTGGTGCAGGGTCTCGACAACCGCGCAGTCAAGCCTTCGGCGCATTGGGTGGCCAGCAACAAACTTGTCGTTCGTCGGTATCTCCTCTCCGTCGCCAAGTTCAGCCAGCAGCACACTGTGGGCTACCCGCAACAAATCGATGTTCCTCGAATCAAGGAGATCCAGACAGTTCCCCAGGTCAAGGACCGCACCAAGAACCGAAGGCGCAACGATCGTGATCTTTCCCTTTCTTGGTTTGCCCTTGTTCTCCTCGGCGAAGCTCAGTGCTCGTTTATCGTTGTTTTCCCAAAAGTAGTAGCCGTGACCAAGCCAATCGTAGTCGTTCCGACTCACGACCATCTGGTCTTGGGCTGTCACAATGGCGTTCCTGGCCGCCTCGTCAGTGCCGTGGAACCCAAGAAGGAGGCCCGATCTTCGTGAATACACGTCTAGTTATGGACCGGAGTCTTGCTTTTCTTTCGGTATTCTGAGGTCAGCTTGCCGGAACTCTTCTCAACAATACCGGCGTCTGATAGGAGCTTTCTCCGGGCAACGCTGTCCTTCTGAAGTTGGGTGGCGTACTCCCGAAGGGACTTCAAGTAATCCTCTCTTTCCTTGTCACCCAAAATCTGCCTCCTGCGGACTTGTTCTCGCCCTCACGAATAACCTAGTCCCAAACCGGGAAATTTGCAATCTTTCAAATTAACGGCCACGACCTATGCCATGGCTTTCTCCTTGCGACTCAGTTCTTTCGCTTGGGGAGTCAGGTGCTCGCTGCTGGCCTGGCGGGAGTAGTCAAATCGACTGTGGGTCCTTTAGGCTATTGACCGCAGCTTGTCTCGTGGCCCGTTCCACGGCGTCATCAATTTGCCCTTGAGCAGAATCTTCCGACCAATCCTGGGCACCGCATTCCATACAATGGACTCAGCCTACCCAAGATATGAATCAACGGCAGGCTGGAAGCAGAAATCCGTCAGGACTGGAACACCTGATTCGCTGTTCTCAGATAATCCAGAAAGCTGAGGCAACGGACATTCACCTGAGGGAGTGAACAGACGGCGGGAATCTTGTAGTTGACCCTCTTTGTTTGCGGGAGATTCGGCTGCCTTGCCTCTTGTGAGACAAGCGAAACTCCATGAACCTGCGCAGATGCAATAATGATCAAATCGTTTTCGCTGACACCCGCGCCATATTTGTCTTCAAGGATCCCGAGAAGTCCTTTGATCTCCAGGGCCTTAATCAGAATCACTGCCGACGATTCCATGTATTTGGTACCACACGATTCAAGCCATTGCGCACATGCCGATGGGGTAGTTGTCCCATGCGTAGATGATCGAGGAGGTGTCAAACGCCAACAAAGAAGCGCTCCAGCTCATGGAGATCTTTGAGCTTGAGGTTATCAAGGAAAGAGCTGGCTTTGGGAATTGTTATTCGCCGTTCGCTCAAGGCTCCAAGAACGGTGCGAACGTAGCGGTCACCAAGAATGTGGATGGGTTCTCGGTGCCTGTATTGCCGGTTGCCACCGCTGGGCACAGGGTGGTTGCCGGTTTGTTCACGCCATTCGCGATAATCCTCATATTCGCTTTGAGCAAGGCGCCCGGCATCAATGAGTCGAATCAGGACAACGTCGGTACTGACTCCGCAGTCCCGGCTAACGACACTGACCCAGCGTTCAAGACCCGAGACTTGGGCAGGATGTTGGGCCTCATCAATCCGTTCCAGGAACTCGTCTGGAACGAGGAGATGACCGGCGAACTGATTTGCCTCGGCTTCGTACTTTTCATGAGAACGGAAGTCCTCGGCTCCATCGATGGAACCAACCCGGTGAAGAATGAGGTGACCTAACTCATGCATGAGCGTGAATGCCTGCTGTGTTTCCCAAGCAGCCCGTCTGAGAACAATGACCGGAAACTGATCAAAGAATAGGGAGAATCCGAGGACAGGACTTTCCGCGCCCCAGTGCCAATTACCGGCATAACCTTGGGCGCGAAAGACAAGGATCCCCTTTCTTTCCAAGGCATCGCGGTAGGAATCAATGGTTTGAGCCTGACGACCTTCCAAACCGAGCCACGTTCTTGCCCTTATGCCAGCTTGCTTCGCTGACATTCCCTGGTAGTTCGGCAGCTCAAAGGAGGCCGATTCAAGGTCATGGGCTTCGTTGAGAATGCTGAGGTACACTTCGCGTTGCCATTCAGCCCGTTCGATCAACTTCCGCAACTCAGGGATGATGTGGGGCTTTCTGTTCTGGATCGTGCGAAACTGAGGCGTATGGATTCGGTCTTCCGCCACAGCACTCGGATCGATAAAGAACAGCACGCCTCGGCCAAAGAAGGCCGCAAGTTTCTCGAGCTGGCTAAAGGAAATCGCGGCTTGGCCGGCCAGTGCAATCTTGATCGTTCTTTCTGAAATACCAACGGAATGACACAGCTCGTCTATTGCCAGCCCGAAATCGTGAAGGCACCAAGTGAGTCGGCTGGGATTGACGGCAAACAGCTCTTTCATCGAATCATTTTACCACTGAAAAGGTCGCTTCGTCCAAGCGTGTTCACCTCCCCCCATAATTCACCGCCATCCACTCACGGTAGGCACCGCTGCGGACTCGGGCGATCCAGGTGGGGTTGTCGAGGTACCACTGCGCGGTTTTTTCGAGGCCTTGTTCGAAGGTGCCGGACTGGCGCCAGCCGAGTTCGGTTTTGAGCTTGTCGCAGTTGATGGCATAGCGACGGTCGTGGCCGGGACGGTCTTTGACGTACGTGATGAGCTTACGGTAGTCGGCGGGGTTTCGGCCCGTCAGGCGCGCGACGGTTTCGATGAGCACTTCGAGAAGCTTGATATTCTGCCACTCGTTTTCGCCGCCGATGTTGTAGCGTTCGCCGACGCGGCCTTTGGTCATGATGGCCCACACGGCACGGTTGTGGTCTTCGACGAACAACCAGTCGCGGATGTTTTTGCCATCGCCGTACACGGGGAGCGGCTTGCCTTCCAGCATGTTGAGAATCATCAGGGGGATGAGCTTTTCGGGGAACTGGTAGGGGCCGTAGTTGTTGCTGCAGTTGCTCATGGTGATGGGCAGGCCGTAGGTGTGGTGCCAGGCCATCACCAAGTGGTCGCTACTGGCTTTGCTGGCGCTGTAGGGGCTGCGGGGATTATAGGGGGCATGGTCAGAAAAGGAGCCGGTGTCGCCCAGTGAACCGTAGACTTCGTCCGTGCTGACGTGGTGGAACAAGACGTCGGTGCAGCCCTTCCAAGCGTGGCGAGCGACATCAAGCAGGGTGAAGGTGCCCATCACGTTGGTCCTGATGAAGGCTTCGGGACCGAGGATGGAACGGTCCACGTGGCTTTCGGCCGCAAAATGGACCACGGTGTCGATGTTGTACTTGGCGAAGAGGGCTTCGACAGCAGAGCGGTCGGTGATGTCGGCGCGCTCGAATACATAGCGATCGCCCAACGCTTGGGCGACGTCAACGAGGGCCTCGGCGTTGCCGGCGTAGGTGAGCAGGTCGAGATTGATGATGGTTCCGCGAACTCGGGATGAAAGAAAGCGGATGAAGTTGCTTCCGAGGAAGCCAGCGCCACCGGTGACCAAGATGTAATCCATCATGGCTTCGCCGTCTTGAATGCATAGTCGTGGGGAAAGACTTTCGCATCCTTCAGGCGCGGCAGAGCCAGGTCTTTCGCGCTGATTTCGGCAACAGGTTCGGGCCACTCGATGCGCAAGTCGGGGTCGTTCCACAGCACTCCGCTTTCCGACTCTGGGTTGTACTCTTGGGTGCATTGTGGTAGACGAGTTCCGTGTCGTCTTGGAGCGCTTGAAAGCCGTGAGCGAAACCGCCGGGGATCCAAAGCGCGTCGAAGGTCTGGGAATCGAGCCTGAGTGCCGACCACCGGCCGAACGTCGCCGAGGCCGGACGCACGTCGAGGGCAACCGTCCATGTCGCCCCGTGGGTGACGAAGATCAGTTTTCCTTGGTCGTGCGGTGGTAGCTGAAAGTGGAGCCCGCGAATCGTTCCTTTGGCGGAACGTGAGAGGTTGAGCTGCCGGAACGCACAGTCAACTCCGGAATGACCAAGGCTGGTCGTTTTTGATAGTTCCACGAAGAGCCCGCGGGGATCTTGGAACGGTCGGCCTTGCGTGCGGAATAACCCCGGAAACAGGCTTTGAAGTGATTTGCTAATGGATTCCTCGTTGGTCTATACTGGGTTGGTATGCGTAAACTGTTGTCTCTGCCCGAGGGGCTTGTCCCTGTGTTTCACGAGATTGAAAAGGCTGACCCGGCTGAGTGGTTTGTCGACTCGGACCCGTCCGGTTTGAAGGTCGGTTCGGGTGGGGGAACCGCCCATTTGCTCGCCCAGGATTGGCGACGGAACGCGGCGAGCCTCAAGTTCACAGATTACTTGGCGCGGACCAAAAAGATCATTATCCATGCTGGCGGGCAGAGCCGCCGCTTGCCGGCGTATGCCCCGGTAGGAAAGGTGCTGACACCCATACCGGTGTTCCGCTGGAGCCGTGGTCAAAAAATTGACCAGACGCTGATTGATCTGCAGATTCCTTTGTATCAGAAGGTCTTGGAACGCGTTGGCGGCAGCCAGAACACGTTGATCGCCAGTGGCGATGTGTTGATTCTGGCACCTCAATTGCCTTCGGTTCTGCCGGACGTCGACGTGTTGTGTTTTGGGGTTTGGGTGGAGCCAAAACTGGCGTCGCGGCATGGGGTGTTTTTCACGCCACGCGAATCGCAGACCACGCTGGAGTTCATGCTCCAGAAGCCGTCGCACGAAACGCTCGAAACTCTGGCGACGAAGTATTTGTACCAGATGGACATCGGACTTTGGATTCTCAGCGACCGCGCCGTGGCGCTGCTCATGCAGAAGTCGGGGTGGTCGGGCGAATCCTTTTCGGGTGGGAACCCAAGCTTCTACGATCTCTACTCGGCCTTTGGCCCGGCTTTGGGCAGCAAGCCGACGGTCGCGGACAAGGACCTCAATGGGCTGTCGGTCGCGATTGTTCCCTTGGAAGGGGGAGGCTTCTACCACTTTGGGCCCAGCCGTGAACTGATCTCGAGCATGTGCAAGGTTCAGGACTTGGTGCAGGACCAACGCTTTGTGTGGCACCATCGCATCAAGCCTACCCCCAGCCTGTTTGTGCAGAACTCGTTGATTTGCCAAACGTGGACAACCGAGCACCACAACATCTGGGTCGAAAACAGCCAGGTACCGGCCACGTGGACGCTCTCGCACGACCACGTTCTGACGGGAATGGTGGATCGTTCCACAGAACTCCGGCTTCAAACTCCGGACTATACTTTTGGTTGCACTGGTAAACGATTTCCGTGTCGTCCTAGAGCGCCTAGAAGCCATGGGCGAAACCGCTTGAAACCCACATTGCGTCCCAGTTTCGGGCATTACCAGTCCAGCTTGAGAGCTGACCAGCGACCAAACGTTTTCGAGGCGGTGGCACGTCGAGAACATCGGTCCACGTCGCGCCGGGCATGACGAAGATCAGTCTTTTTGGGGGGGCACCCCCTCTGTCAACATAGAAGTCACCTGAGAGGAGGTGATTTTGAGATACAGCGAAGGGTTCCGAAATTCGGCTTTGAGGAAGGTTCTGCCGCCTGAGAGCCGGAATGTTTATGTGGTGGCCAGGGAAGTGGGAGTCAGTCCCATGACACTCCAGAACTGGCTGGCAAAGGTGAACGATGGTAAGATATCCCTCGGCCCCGAGGGTACTGAGCCGACGCCTTCCGGACGTGGTGCGTCGGAGAAGCTGCGGTTGTTGCTGGAAAGCAAAGACCTGACCGAAGACCAGAAAGGTGACTGGCTCCGTCGTCATGGAATGCACAGCGAGCACCTGACCCTCTGGGAACAAGAACTGGAGGGCATCGTGGCGGACAAACAGGAGAACCTGAAGCAAGAGGTCTCGGAACTCAAGAAAGAGAACAAGGATCTGAAGCGGGAACTGGCCCGAAGCCAAGCCGCGATGGCCGAGGCCCTGGCGCTGTTGACGCTCAAAAAAAAAGCGGACCGGCTGCTGGGGCTGGACGAGGAAACCTGATCCCGACCGAAGTAAAGACCCAGTTTGTGCAGATCATCGGCGAAGCGGTCATCGATGGGGCACGGGTCAAGAAAGCCTGCGCCACTGTGGAAATCTCGTTCCGTTCTTATCTCCGCTGGAAAGCCGGAAGGCTAGAGGACAAGCGCAAAGGAGCCGTCAAAACGATTCCCCGCAAGCTTTCGGAGGCGGAACGGGCGAAGTTCTACAGCCAGTCCAACTCGGAGCGGTTCCGAGATATGACCCCTGAGCAGATTGTCGCAATTCTTTGTGAGGAAGGGACCTACCATGGCAGCGAGCGGACGCTGTACCGCATTCTCCGGGAGAAGAAAGCCCTGGCGTCGCGCACCGAGAGCCGCAAACCCGGTCCGAGCAGGAAGCCACCGGAACTTACCGCGACCGGGCCGAATCAGGTCTGGAGCTGGGACATCACCTGGCTGCGCACCGATGTCAAAGGCATTTTCCACTACGCCTACGTCGTCATCGATGTTTTTTCCAGGGCGATCGTCGGCTGGTCGGTTGAAGACTGTGAGAGTCCTGAACATGCCCAGAAGCTTTTCGAGCGGATCATCAGCAGACTCGGGGCAAGACCACAATTTGTCCATGCTGACAACGGCGGCCCCATGAGAGGCGTGAGCCTAGCCCGATCTTCTCACGAGGCGTTCGATGCTGACGTTTTCGGACCTGACGA
>JBAXAI010000062.1:0-8069 GCA_037142615.1 Spirochaetales bacterium
CCCCCTGCAAACGGGGACCTCGATAAGGCTCGACAACCCCGGCGGCGGAAAGACGATCTTCAACATTCCCTTCTTCAACTTGGTCGAGGGCTCTGGCGGCCTGATCGGGGCGCTGGGCTGGCCGGGCCGTTACCTCTTGACGCTTTCGCGCCCCGCCGACGACGCCGTCGTCATCACCGCGGGACTGGAGTCTTTGCACCTGTCGCTTCATGCCGGCGAGGAAATCCGTACCCCGCTCGTGCTCCTGCTGCCTTGGCAAGGCGACCTTGCGGACGCCCACAACCGGTTGCGCCGTCACGTGCTCGCGCACCACACCCCGAAACTCGACGGCAAACCGGCGACGGTCCCGATTTCCCACGCAGGGTGGGGAGGCATGAAGACCTCGACCGCCTTGGAGCTCGTGCGGCAAATCACACAGCAGAACTTGGGCTATGAGAACTTCTGGATGGACGCGGGCTGGTATGGAGCCGACCGAGCGGTCGATGAGTTTCAGGTGTTCAACGAGGAAGACTGGTTTCTGCACGCCGGAAACTGGAGGGTCAACCGGGTTCCCCACCCCGACGGTCTGGCACCGATCAGCCGGGCCGCGCACGAGAACGGCCTCAAGTACCTGCTGTGGTTTGAACCGGAGCGGGCCGTTGTGGGCACCCCACTGACTCAGGAACACCCGGACTGGTTTATCGGCGAGGCCGCCACCGAGTTCCTGGGGCATTCGAGCCGACCCTACGTGCGCTACCGGTTGTTCAACTTCGGAAACCCGGAAGCGCGTTTGTGGATGACGGACCTGATTTCCCAGCGGGTCGAGGAACTGGGAATCGACATTTACCGGCAAGACTGCAATTTCTCGCTGGCGCCGTTTTGGGACGCGGTCGACACACCCAAGCGCCGAGGGATCGCGGAAATCCGCTACGTGGAAGGTCTGCTGGAGTTTTGGGATGACCTGAGGCGCCGCCATCCAGGACTTCTTCTCGATCTGACTCAGCGCGGCGACCTGGAGACCATCACCCGGGGTTTTGATCTGACCCGGTCGGACTACAACATCGCTCCGGAGTCAGACCCGATGGGAAACCAGGCCGCCACGATGGGCTTGGCGCACTGGCGGCCCCACTGCGGCACCATGATACAGACTCGGGCCGGGGACAGTTACCACTTTCGAAGCGCCTTCTGCCCCGGCCTGTCGTTTTCGCCCTTCAACGTGGCCGGTACGCGCGATCAGATTGGCAACTTCACCGCCGCCGATTTTCCGCTGGACTGGGCCCGCAAGATGGTCGAACAGCTCAAGCGGGCTCGGCCGGCCATGTACGGGGACTTCTACCCCCTGACCTCCGGCGGCCTCGACACGACCCACTGGTTTGGGTACCAGATGCACCGGCCCGATCTCCAAGAAGGGTTCGTCTTGCTGCTTCGGCGGCCGGGGTCGGCTCTCGTGGCCGGAAATTTCGTACTCAGGGGCCTCGGTGAGACCAGCGAGTACCTGGTGGAAGACGCGGACTCGCGGGAACGCGTGGTCCATCAAGGCGGGGGTCTGTTGAAGGAAGGGTTGGAAATACGCATCGATGCGGCGCCGGGAAGCCGTCTTCTTTTTTACTGGGCGACAGCAAGGAGTTCGAAATGAAAATGGCTTGGTCGGAAACAACGCAAAGGGGCTGGTCCATCGGAAACAGCCAGATCTTGCTCGAGTTTGAAAACAAGACGGGAGGTCTCGCCCTGGCGTCCCTATGTCGTCTTTCCTCAGAAACCAGTCGCGCTCCTTTTGAGTGGGCGCTCCGCGGAAGCCCCGCAGGACCGCTGGTTCTCGTGGAAGGCGCCAAGGAGCCCGTGCGCCCCGAAGACGCCGGCTTCGTCTTCGAGTCCGGTCAAGCGGGGACCAGTGCTGCCGGGGCGGCCGAGCTCGTGGTGGTGTGGCGCAACCAGACCAGCCGCGCCGTCTTGTCGTTGAGCATCCGTTGTTTTCCCGACACCGCGGCTTTGGAATGGACGGGTGCCTTGGAAAACCGGGGAAGCGTTCCCTTGCCGCTGGTTCTCGGAATCTGGCCGCTCGGGCTGGTTCTCGGCCAGCAGCCCAAGAACCTTCGGGCCCTGAGTGCCGATCCCAAGGGTCGCCACGGCTTCTACGACGCGGGTCCGCTGGTGGGAACCCGGAGTTTTGACAACTGGCTCGTCCTGGACGACATCACTGCCAAGGAGTCTTTGCTTGTCGGTGGGGAGCTCGGAAACGGCATTCTCAAGTTCGGGGCCGACACGGCGGTCGAAGGTGGTGGCTTGACCCTCCGGGCGGGTACCAACTTCCCCGAAATGAAGGAAGGCAAGGCCCAGGCTTTCCAGGTAATGCCCGGCCAAACCGCCCAGTTGCCCCTGCAGTTCCTGGCTCTTGCTGAAGGCGGAGCCGACTACGTGGGAAACGAAGCCTTCCGTTACCTGCGACGGTACGTGATGCTCGAGCCCGTCGAGGGAACCCCCCTGGCGGCGTGTTGCGTGTGGCTCACGGATCCCGACGTCGAGGAATTGCTCGAGTCGGAGCTGGCTTTCGCCAAGCGGATCGGTTTCGATGTGTTCTACCACGACGCCGGCTGGTACGAGGGAAGCTCCCTGGTTCCGGGCATGAACGACTGGGCCCTCGGCGCTGGCAGCTACGAGGAACACCACCAGAAGTTCCCCAACGGATTGGCTCGCTTTTCAGAGAAGGTTCGCGCCACGGGCATGAAGTTTGGCCTTTGGGTCGACCCGGGAAACGTCGACCGCGCACGGGTCCTTTCGGGGGAGATTCCTGAGGCCTGGCTGGCCAAGCGGGGCGGCAAGAACTTGGAATGCCACCATCCCTCGTTGTCGGTGATGACGCAGTTGTGCCTCGGAAACCCGGACGTCGTGGCCTGGGTCATCAAGAACGTCGCCGGAATTGTCGAGCGCTATGGCTTGGACTGGATCAAGTGGGACCCCTCGGGCACCGTCACCCACGCCTGCGACCGTGCCGATCATGGCCATGGAACCCAGGGCGGCAGTTGGGCCGCTTGGGAAGGACGACTCGAAATCCTCAGCGCCCTGTTGGCGAAGTATCCCGACCTGATCGGCTTTGAGTGTGATCCTTCTCTGCGGTATTGTCGAACTAACCCTGGCCCGCGCACGTTGCTACCGGGCGGGTACCAGAACGAGTTCATGACCGGGCCGATGGTAGGTCCCTACGTTTGGGGCTCGATGGCCACGGTGCGCACCACCGACGCCTCGGAGATTCGCGAAATCACCGGCGGTTGGTGCACGGCTTCCACCCTCGATTACAGCATCCGCCAGCATCTGAAGAACGGAATTGCCTTTGGAAACATCAACGGTCAATTCTCGCAACTGCTGTCCCGTGCGCCTTCAGGGTACATCGAGGCCTTCAAGCGCAACCTGCACCACTTCAAGGGCTACCGGCACCTGCTCCTGCAGAACGTCTGGCATCCAGAGTTGGCCGACAGCGGGGACTGGCAAGCCTTGCTCTACACGTCGGAAGACCTTTCGGAGGCGGTCCTCTTTGCCTTCCGGCACCGAGGAGGAAAGCCAACCAACTCGGTGAAGCTTTTCCAGTTCCCCAAGAACCGGAAGTACGTGCTCTCGAGCCTTAATGAACGGCCCGGGCGGGAACGCATCGTTTCGGGCTCGGAACTTGCCACCAAGGGCCTCGAGTTTGACCTGCCGCACGCCTGGCTGGCCAAGGGCGACGGCTTTCCGGGGAGTGACTACGACAGTCAGCTCGAGTTTGGCTCAGACATCCTGCTGCTCCGTCAGGTAGCTGGTGAAGTCCATGCATGAACCTTGGGTGAAGCTTCGAGACACCTCGGCCTCCGCCGGCCTCGGAGCCTGCTATTCGTCGGCGCAGGTCGTCCTCGACGAGGGCTTCAAAGACGGCCGTTTGTGTACTCGTTTTTGGTCGGCAGCAGGCCAGATTGTTCCTGAAATGTACCTTGAGAAGGCGGTCTGGGGAACCGACGAACCCGCGGACAGCTTCTCAGTGGCTATCGACGGCCAGGATCTCGCCGGCGGCTACGAGTGGGTCGGTGCTTCGCTGGAACCCGATACGTCGAACCTGCGGACCACGGGATCCAAGAGTCTTGTCGCCGTGATCGTCCTGCGTCATGCAGCCACGGGGGTCGAGGTCAGGGTCCATACCCGGCTCGACGGGGGACCTTTTCTGGTCCGCTGGCTGGAAATCGTCAACACGTCTTCGAAACCGGTGTCGATCACAACGGCGAACCCCTTTGGGGGTCTGCTCTGGACGCGTCGGACGGACGAGCATCTGCCGACCACGGTTCCCGGAGAGGCCCGCCCGAGCCCGTTCGCCCTGGCGCACAATCATCTGTTCCAATGGGGGCAGGAAGGGGATTTTTGGTTTGAGCCGCTTGCTGATGGCGTCAAGGTTGTCAACGGGGGCAAAGTCGGTCGAAGCGGCTGGGGTCGGCCAGCCTTCTGGGCGCGGGATAACGTCAGCGGCCAAACGTTCGTCTGCGAGCTCGCCTGGGGCGGCAACTACGAGTTCCAACTCGACTGCCGCTTGGGTGTGTCGCCAAGTCAGGCCAAGCTGTTCTTCCGTCTCGGCCTTTCCGGGCAGGACAAAGCCCTGCGGATCGCTCAGTCGGGTGAGGTAGTCACGACGCCCGCAGTCCACTTGGCACTCTTCCAAACCGACAACGACCAGATCGTCCAAGCCACCCATCATCACGTTCGCCAGGTCGTGATGCCTGCCCAGTTGCCCGGTCGGCATGTGGAAATTGAAGCCAACCACCGGGGTTACCTCTGCGACCGTGAGAACGAGGTCGATTTGCTGCGCGATGTGGAAGTCGCGGCGGCCATCGGGGCAGAAATGTACGTGATCGACGCCGGTTGGTACGGAAACGACCCCAACCAGTGGTGGAACAACGCGGGAGACTGGGAAGCGGGGTCTTGGCTTCCCAACGGGATCGAGCCGGTCATCGCGCACGCCAAGAAGCTGGGAATGCGTTTCGGCCTGTGGGTCGAGATCGAGGCGGCTGGGGCCAGCAGCACGCTCAAGAAAGACCATCCGGAATGGCTGCTGCGACGCGACGGTAGGCCGGTCAACAACGGTCGCGCGCTCGACTTCAGCAACCCGGCGCTCGTGAGTTGGGCCGAAGGCGAGCTCGAGCGCATCATCCGCCGGTACGACCTCGACATGTACCGGATCGACCACAACCACCTCATCAATCCCTCGGGCAACCGGAAGTTCGAAGGCTTCACGGAAGACCTCACATGGAGGTACTACGACGGCCTGTTCGGCATGTTCCGCAGGCTTCGCCTCAAGTTCCCCGAAGTCGTCTTCCAGAACTGCGCCGGGGGCGGAGGAAGGCTGGATTGGGGAACCCTGGGCCTCTTCCACAACACCGAGCTCAGCGACTGGATGCGGATGCCCCGGGGATTGCGTATCCTGAACAACGTCACGATGTCGCTGCCGCCGGAAGTCCTGCTACGGACCTTCGGTACCGAGGTCGGTGAGCTTGATCTGGACGCCGACCTGGATTCGCAACTGCGTATGGTTTGCCTTTGCCGGCCCATCTTCCGGGGAATCGCTCCCTCGGTTGCCGAACTCTCTCCTTACCTGAAAGAACGGATCTTGCACCATCTCGGCCTCTACCAGAAGGTCATCCGGCCTGTGCTCCTCGAGGGAAAGGTGTTTCACCACACTCCCTACCAGCCCATTTACGCGCACAGCCCTTGGACTGTTCTCGAGTACGCCTCGCCCAATGGGCTCAGCGCGGTGGCCGGCTTGTTCCGCACCAGCGACGAAGGCGCCTCGGAGTATCTCTTCAAGCCCCGCGGGCTCAAGCTCGGCACCCGATACCGGGTGACGAGAGACAATAGCGGAGATAGTTATTTAGCTACCGGACAAGAGCTTAGCAATACTGGTCTGGCCGTGAGACTCGGAACCATGAGTTCGGAGCTCATCCATTTTTCGGAGGACAAACTATGAACCCCACGCCAACCCTCGTGGCCAATACCGACATCGCCTTCCCGAAAGGCGACAGGCCGATGGCCCGTTACGTCTCCTCGACGACCGTGTACGAGGAGGCCCTCGAACACGGTCGTCTGATTGGACTGTATTGGTCGGCCTCGGGCCAGGTACAGCGGGAAAACGTGACGAAGAAGCTTCCCGGCCTGGACTCGCTCAAGAGGCCGTTGCAGAGCTTCGAGCTTGAGCTCGATGGGCAGTCCCTGCACAACCTCTGGACCTGGAAAGGTGCCTACCACCGACCGGGCGAGAGAGCGGGCACGGTAGAGGCGGTGATCGAACTCGTTCACGGTGTTCGCCCGGTTTCGGTGAAGGTGGTCACCCGCCTCGACGGAACCGCCATCATGGCCCGCTGGCTGGAAATCACCAACACGGGCAAAGCGCCAGCTGCTCTTTCGAAGGTCTCGCCGTGGAGCGGGGCCCTATGGAACACGACGGTGAAGGAGTTCCGGCCCTTCATTCACAGCCAGGCGGCCAACCCTTCCTTCGACACCTCGGCACCTCGCTTTTCCGTCGGCTATTTCTCGGCGGAACACTGGGGGCAGGAAGGCGACTTTGTCCGGCAGGGGCTCACCCGCGACACGCTGAGAATCGAGCGGGGCTCCTTGGGACGTCCTCACGGACCGCCCTACTACGTGGTAGAGAACAACGAGACCGGCGAGTGCTTCATCATGGGGCTGGCCTGGAGCGGCAACTACGCGGCCGATTTCTCGGCCGAGTTCGACCCCCTGTTGACCTTCCGTTTGGGCCCGCTGGCCGCGGCGCCCTTGAGGGTGATAGCGCCCAACGAGACGCTCAAAAGTCCGGAAGTGCACCTGGGAATCTATCACGGCTCGACCGACGGCGCCGTTGCCGCTTGGTACGCCCACATGCGAACCAGCGTTGTCCCCCGCAGCCCCAAGGGCAGGGAAATGTATACGGTGGCCGGCCGGGTGGTGGAGGAACCGGATGAGTGGATTCTGCGGGAAATCGACATCGCCGCCGAAATGGGGGTTGAGGCGTTCATGGTGGATGCTGGCTGGTACGGCGATTCCTTCGCCAGTTGGTGGGAACGCCGGGGCGACTGGAATGAGGGAACGTGGCTACCTGGTGGCCTCAAGGGCATCGAGGCCCACGTCCACAAGAAGGGGTTGCTTTTCGGACTCTGGCAGGAACCCGAAGCCATCTCCAAGAACAGCCGCCTCTACGCCGAGCATCCGGACTGGACCCTCCACAGCGACGAGGGCAGGGAGTGCGGCGAAATGCTCGACCTCTCCAACCCCGCTGCCGCCAAGTACCTTGAGGACTCGGTGCTGGGCGTGTTGCGCCAGAACAAGCTCGACTTCTACAAGATCGACTACAACGTGCAGGTTGGCGAGGGTGGGCAGTCCCTGAGGGACGGCTATTCCGAAAACGAAACCTACCGACACTACGAGCGGATCTACGGCCTCTTCGACCGCGTCCGCAAGGAGTTTCCCAACGTCAACCTCGAAGACTGCGCCGGGGGTGGCGGGCGCCTGGACCTGGGAATGCTTTCCCGGTTCCACTACGCCACCGAGAGCGACTGGAGTGTGCATCCCTACGCGATCCGGACCCTCAACGCCCTGAGCCGGTTCATTCCACCCGAAGCCCTTTGCTACTACCACAACCACATTCCCCATGCCCACCAGGTGGCTGACCTCGACACCCACCTTCGGGTGACGCTCTTCGCCCTGCCCATCTTCGTCGGTTTCGGCGCTCAGGATGCCGACCGGTCGACAGAGTATTTCCAGAAGACACGCCGCTATATCGAGCTCAACAAGTCCTTCTGCAGGAAGGTGATGGTAGCAGGACCCGTGGTGTACCACCATACCCCCGACATCGGAATCTACTCGCCCGCCGAGCGTTGTGTTCTGGAGTACGCCAGTCCCGACCGGAGCCGGGCCTACGCGGGAGTGTTTCAGCTTAGCCCGCACGGGCAGGATTTCGTGTTCCGGCCCCGGGGTCTCGACCCCTCGCGGACCTACGAAGTTCGCCTCGACAATGCGGGTACGGCGTTTCGTTCCACTGGGTCGGACCTCGCCCGCAATGGCCTGTTGGTCCAACTCGACCGCGC
>JBAXAI010000063.1:0-7099 GCA_037142615.1 Spirochaetales bacterium
CTCCTTGCGGAAAAGCCTAACCTACGCAGGAAGATGGGTAGAATTGACGGTTACATCCGTGTTCGGCATGGAAAGTGGATCCTCGAAGGCCGACCCGGCTTCGTCGAAACTGACACCATGTTTCAGGATGTTGTTCTGCGCCTTTTCGTCATCCCACTCGAACAAAAGTGCCACGGCTTCCGACCTTTTCATTCATGATACCGCCAAAGGACGAGTTTGCGAAGGGGAGTCCCTTTCCTCCGATTGGCCGTCCTGACGTGTTTCCGGGGGCCTTTGCTGCAAGGTTGGAAGTCTGTCCCCCTGTGAAGTCACGGTGGAGGTGTGTCCCCAAGTGGAGTCAAAGAACGCATTTACATGTCCTTTGTGATCCTGTCTGTGGTGATGATCTTCGTTTTGAGAACTTCAACCGTTTCGGGCGGCCAGGAACTCAGAACACAATCGATTTCTCGCAGAAACGGAACGACTTCATCTTCACTCTTTAGGATGAGGTACCGAACACCAGCTGGCGAGAAGGGCAGTTGGAAGGGGCTCTCGGCCATGCGCTTGTTGTGCCAGTCAATTGTCCTGGCAACGTCATCGACCCCGGGTTGCAGGAAGAAGCCGGGGGAATCCTCAAATCCGAAATGATCTGAACTGGGGATGTAGCGCCATTCCCTCTCGTCATAGAACACGGTGTGCTCTCCCGTGTTCCGGCTTGTTCCTTCGTAGGGTTTCATATACATCGCCAAGTTCCAGAAATCCACAAGGCTGTTCATCGCGATCTGCCCTTTAGTGATGGGACCGAACCAATACGTCTCCCCGATTCGACCAATCATCTTGCTAAGGTTGGTCTTCGCAGAGGCGTAGAGGACTGGATTGAGACCATTTGTGATCCCCCAAGACTTGGTCATTCCGATTCCGTAGCCACCATACTTCTGAATGTGCTCCGCGATTTGTGACAGGGGGATGTCACAGAAGCAGACCATCGGAATCTTTACGACGGGGCCAAAGTTCATCAGGATGTCTCCAAGTTCGGCGTAGGACTCCTCGACGTACCTTGGGCTGAAGCCATTTGCCAAGATATTCAAGAGAAAGTCTTTTTCCTTCATGAAATGGAACAAAGTCGCTGAACTAATTGCCATGGCGGAGCGCTATGCCTCCGGTGGGCAGTGCTATTTGGGGTTGCCCTTTCCACCCTTTTTCCGCCGGGTCACGCACAAAATCCTCACGAACCAACTGTTGCATCTCAGTAAACTGAGTTGGCCAAGGCTCAACAATTTCCTTGTAGGCAGCGCGGAATGCCGGCAGACTCAGGTTGTTTTTGGCACCAGCACTCCAGTTTTCCCAGGTGTCGCGGCTGATCTTCTTGTGCTGTCGCAACATGACCTGATTGTTGGTGAGGTCAAAGTAGCGGTAGAAGTCGTCCATGGTCTTGGCCTGCTCATCAACTGTGAGCAGTTTGCCGAGAAAGACCTGATAGGGAATTTCCTTGATGAGGTCGCGGTAATCGCGCTCCACGCTCTCGATGAATTCGGACTTCCGGGTCGTGGCATCGCGGTAAAGCTGAACGACAGCGAGTACGATGCTGATTGCGGTAGCTGCGTTGGCTACGAGTTGGATGATTGATGCATAGGGTTCCATTGGGGCTCCTTGTTGGTTCGTGAACTAGGCAGGGTTGCAGAGACCCAACTCGGGCCTTCCGGATTTCCAGTCAATGTCAAACAGCTCAAGATCGAATTTCGATGCATTGTGTTCCATGTTGATCCGGTAGGCCTCAGGGAATCGGCACCCCAAGATGACGGCCTTGATGCAACCCGAAATGGGAAACTCAAAGTTGGGTTCCCTTGGGTCGAAGTCTTCTCGAATCAGGAGGTAGCGGTACTCGTGTTCGTCTCGGAAATCCCGATGTTTCAGAAAGCGAAGTGGCTGACATTTTTCGAGGTACCAGTTCGTAAACTCTTCGTCAGAGAACTGCGACTCGACGTTCGGGTACAGGTGCTTGATTAGCGTCGGAAGGTGATCCGTGTAGCGCACTCGATGCTGTATCAGTGGGGAGTTCTTCGAATCTGTGTGGCCGAGCTTGCCGCGAATTGCTTTGTAGATCTGAAGCCTGTCGAAGACAAGGCAAACACCGCTGTGAGACCCGGCGTACTGTGCCCACATTCTTGAACCGGCCCACCCTTTGTGAAATAGGTCTTCACGGCCTTGAGGGCCGGCAGATCGATCTTGGGCAAATGAGTCCAACCGGACACGCTCGATGCGATGCCTGTCTGCGATTTCCAGTTGCTTTGTTATCCTGCGGGACTCATTGAGGTCGAAAGTGACGCCACCCGAAAAGAACCTCAGTTTGTCGAGGAACTCAAGGGGATCATTCATCTGCTTGAGGCGACCCATTCGGAACTGTCCGGACTGGAGTAGTTCTGTCACAGTACAAAGGGCCGAGGTGTAATGAAAGACAAGGTTTTCAGACTTATCGGCAGACAATAATTCCAAAACGATCGAAGTCTTGCTCGATGGGAGCATCACGGCCCCTTCCCTGCACCAAGCCCGGCAACCATTCGTATCGCATTGCCGACGTAGTCGGTGAAATACAGGTTCCCCACGGAATCGATGGCGAAGCCCATAGGATAGGCTAACGACGCCGTAATGGCAGCCCCGCCATCACCGCTGTACGCATGGGCCCCATTGCCTGCTACCGAAGTAATCGTTCCGAGGGAGTTCACCCTCCGAATGCGGTCGTTGTATGTATCGGCAATGTAAAGGTTGCCCGACATATCGACCGCGACACCATATGGTAAGTTCAGGCTCGCCAACGAGGCAGCTCCGCCATCGCCGCTAAAGGAAGCAGTACCGTTGCCAGCGATCGTCGCAATGATCCCCGTTGACGCCACGACCTTTCGAACACGGTGGCCGACGTCAGAAATGTACAAATTCCCTGCAGAGTCGACGGCAATCGCGCAGGTACCGAAGATCTGGGCCGAGGTTGCCGGTCCAGCGTCGCCGCTGTAACCATTGGTGCCATCGCCCGCGACGGTTGTGATTATTCCAGAAGCGGCGACTCTTCGGATGCGGTAGTTGCCCGAGTCGGCAATGTACAGTTCTCCTGAAGCACTGACGGCAACACCAATGGGGTAGAATAGGGAGGCCGATACAGCTGCTCCTCCATCGCCTCCGAATGTGGCGGTTCCGTTGCCAGCGATTGTCTCTATGATTCCCGAGGAGGCAATGACCTTGCGGACTCGGTGATTTCCGTGGTCCGCTATGAATATGTTGCCTTCAAGGTCGACTGCGACACCATAAGGATAGTTCAGTTGGGCCGATGTTGCTGGCCCGCCGTCACCGCTGTAACCGAAAGATCCGTTGCCTGCGACTGTTGTGATGATCCCTGAGGGCGAGACTCTTCGAATACGCGAGTTGACCATGTCAGCTATGTACAGGTTACCCACGGAATCGACTGCAATGCCAACCGGGTAATTTAGGTTGGCTGACGTAGCCGATCCGCCATCGCCGCCGAACCCGTAACTGCCATTTCCTGCGACAGTTGTGATGAGAGCTTCGAAGGTCGCCCTGATCGTTGCTCCTCCGCTTGTAAGCATCGCAGTCGTGCTTGGACTTCCTGAACTTCCTAACGTGGCAGATCCAGAATTCACGGTCCAGTTGACGAACCTGTAACCGTTCCGAGGTGTAGCGACGATGTTTGTAGTAGCTCCGCTGTCAACAGTGGTACCTGAAGCGGGCGATACAGTTCCACCGGGACCAGCATTCACGGTTAGTGAGTACTGGGCTACCGTGGTGGACCCAGCCTGATTCGAGGCTACCGATTCACCACCGGCGTTCGTAGCAGTTACCACAAAGTAGTAACTAGTAGAACTGGTGAGTCCAGTAACGGTGCATGAAGTTGTCACGCTTGCGACTTTTGTTCCAGTCGACGAAGTCACTCCGTTCGTGGTTGACCAGTAAACGTTGTAGCTCGTTGCACCGGTCACTGCTGGCCAGTTCAAGCCAACGGACGTGGACCCGGTGCTAGCGACCGAAACCGTCGGCGCAATAGGTGTAGTCAAACAAGTCAGCGGGGTCCCTTCGGACTCTCCAGCACCGTTCTGAGAAGTCGTCAGAAGGTAATAGGTGGTAGCGGCCGAGAGTCCACTGAGAACGTAGCCGCTCTGAACACCAGGCACCTTCGTTCCTGTTGCAGTCGTCATTGTAGGAGAAGTGGACCAGTACAGATTGTAGCTCGTGACACCGGGCATGGAAGGCCACGTCATCGTAAGGGAACTCGCCGTTGAAGCGGCACTTAGGCTCGATGGTCGTGCTGGCACCAGCAGAACCGTCACAACGCCACTCGCGGCGCTCTCGATGCCATTGATGTCGGTGACGACGAAGGAGTATTGGGTTCCGGGCGAGAGACCGGTAATCGTGGCAGAAGTGGCGTTTCCGACTGTCGAGGCTTTCGTCGACGAGGTGGTGGCGGTTGTTCCGGTGGCCCAGTAGATATTATAGCCCGTCGCTCCCGTCACCGGGGTCCAGCTGACCGTAACCGATGTCCCGGAAGCCTCAGCTGTGACTTGTGTTGGAGTGGTTCCAGGCGTCGCGGTGGCCACGGCGCTCGGCGTCCCGATGGTTGAGCCTACGACTGCCGCATACACGAAGGCGTATTGGACACCATTGTTCAGGCCGGTAATTGTGGCGTCGGTAGTCGTGAGGGTGGCCCCGGACCACTTGGTACTAGAGGTCGTTGCGGTTGTTCCTTCTGAAAAATAGAGGTTGTAACCCGTTGCACCAAGAACCGCCGGCCATGACAAACTCACCGTGCCGTCGCCGGTACTCGCCGAGAAATTCGGATACTTGATCCTATATCCCGCCGATGTAACCGTTGAGCTCGTCATGCCCGCCTTCACCGCGATGGCTTTGATCGTGACGTTGGTCTGGTCGCCCGCGACCAGCACCAACCCAGACACGAGGGTCGACTCCACGGTGGGTGTAGTGCCGTCAGTCGTATAATAAATCTTGGCATTGGCCGTCGAGCTGGTGATAGTGATGCCCTGATCATTGCCATAGGTACCAGCGGGTGGATTGAAAATGGGTGCCGCCACTGTATTGGCGAGCACCTGCCCCGAAGGGGAAGATGGGTCGACCGGATTGTCGAGGCCTACCACTCCCGGTAAGTCACAGCCAGTCAGAATCAGAAAACCCAGAAGGGCCAAGGCATTCATTGTGTTTTTCATGGTCATTTGTCTCCGCCCGCGAGAATTAGACCCAAGACACCGGAGAGGACTCCGGTGGAGGCAACGCCGAGGGACAGTTTGAACAGAACGTTCAAGGTATCGATTTGGTTGTGGAGCCCCAAGGCTTGCGTTGGGTCGGTAGAGGCGTTGTAGTTGGCCACGGCTCCGGGCACGGAAACCCAAGTGTACCCCGCCACCGAAGCGCCCACCGCGGCTGCAGTCAACCCGCCCCACTGGAGCCATGTTGGCAACCTTGTTTTTTCGCGAGGGCTGGAAACGACAATTTTCGGTGCCGGTGTCGCGACGATTGCAGGGCTGACAGAGGTCCGGAGTTCGGTGGGGGCAAAGAAGAAATCGTTGCTCAGGCTGATGCTGGTGTAGGGAACCTGCTGTCCGTCGGTGACCTGCCGAACCTCAGCGGTGACCCTCGTGGTCAGGTCCTGCAGCTTCAGGTCGGAATCAAGGTACTTGAGCAAAGCTTGAGTAAAAATGCCGTTGCGGCCGTTACCATCGCCTGCTGTCTGGCCTGGTGCCGTCGAGAACATGACCACAGAGCCGATCACATTCGCGCTGGGATTGATCACGCTCAGCCCCTTGTTGCCTCCCAGACCGCGTGCACCGGCTTTTCCGAAAGGATTGTCACGGCAAGCATCCAGAATGATGATGTTGGTGGCCACTTCGGCGTCGCCGAACCCGTCGAGAATCGACTGGACTGACACCGCATAGTGCGTGACATCGTTGGCCGTGCGGAACTCACCACTGACTGGAATCAGG
Organism: Spirochaetales bacterium; assembly: GCA_037142615.1. Classification (GTDB taxonomy): domain Bacteria; phylum Spirochaetota; class Spirochaetia; order JABEVK01; family JABEVK01; genus JAIFLN01. The sequence continues at coordinate 5,979 of JBAXAI010000063.1, forward strand.
TAATTGACGCCGCCGATCTGAGCACCGTGGCCTGCATAGAATAGAAGCGCTGTGGGGTCCTTGGTGGCCACGAGTTCCTCGTGAAACGAGTCGACCGCCGAGTTCATGGCCCGCAGGTCGCCATCGAGCACCGTGGTGACTTGCCACCCCAGCGTTTTGAGAACCTTGGCCACATCGCTGGCATCGTTGACGGGGTTGGCCAACGCGGCGTCGCCTTCATACCTGGAATTGCCCATCACCAGGGCAAACCGGTTGTTGTCAGCTGCATGCAGGGATGGCACGGCACCCACGAGCAACAAAAAAAGCGCCCCAAAGGGCGCCAACGATGAGATTTTCATAGGGAACTCCGAGATTCAGTTACGTGAGTGAGGGAGGGAGGGAAAGGATTCGCTAAATTGCGAACGATATCAAGCATGTTGATGAGTATAACGTGGGTCTCTGGTGCCGTCTAGGTTAGGACTGGCGCCGCAAAAGCCAACCGCAGAGCCTCAATGGCTCCCAAACACGCTTCCCGGCTCGGCATGGGCTCGCTCGTGAACACGACGCGGTCATTCTCCACGAGCCGAAACCGGAAAGAGGTCGTGCCTTCGGCGATCACCTCGAAGTGCGATGGTGCAGCCTCGGCCGCCGAGTCAAAAACCCGCACGTTGAGCGGGCCTTTACCGGCATACAACAGACCGCGTTTTGCCTTGGAAAAGTCGTAATGATCCTTCATGGCGACACTTACCCTCGGCCGACCGTTACGAGGGCCAAACCTTGATCCAGGAACAAACGAATCTCCGGCCACTTTCGATTGAGAAGTTCACGCAGGTAGGAGTTCGTCGAATTGCCGACTCTGAAAAAGACGCTCTCGGCTTTGGCTCGTTGGAAGATTTCGAGGTCGGCGGCCTCATTCAGCCCGAGGTGTTTCATGGAGTAGGCGGCAACACCAAACTGTTCGCGGAACCAAACGGCGAGACTTGGGGGCAGTTGGGCGTCAAGCCAGAGGGTCATGCCAGAACGAGGGCCGAATCGAGTCGGCTCGCCGCAAAGTGCAGACACTCGCGAATGTCTTCAGTCTCGAGGTCGGGAAAGTCCCCGAGAATCTCCGCCTCGGGAACGCCTTGGGCGAGCATTTCGAG
>JBAXAI010000064.1:0-6469 GCA_037142615.1 Spirochaetales bacterium
GCTGGTCACCGATGCCGCGTGGAAGGTGCGTTTTGCCGACTGGTACACACGCACCAGCTGGCTCTACACGCTTCCCCTTGGTCCGCAGGAACATTTTGACGGGACCAAAGAGCCCCGTGGCTGGAAGACCGAACCCGCTGGAGAGGGCTGGGCGGACGCCTTTGTGCTGGGCGGGGCAGGGACGCCACCGTGGAAGTCGCTGGTGACGTCGGAGTTGCCCCAGTCCGTCCGTCGCCGCGTTCAACCTGAACTTATCTGGAGCGGCACCACCTCGCGGGAGCGTTGCGACCTGCGCCTCGTGAATCCAGCGGCGGCCTTGGGCGCGCTGGAGTTCATCGCTGGCGAGGCTTCCGCCGCCAACGTGTGGGTGTACGACTTCGGGCAGACCTGCTCCGTCTCCCTGGGGTTGGACGTGCTCGAGCTCACCGGTGCGGTGCGTCTGGAGTTCCACGCCGACATCGCGTGGTCGGGGTCACCGGCCGCCTCGCTGGGGTTTGGCAACCCCGAGGAAGGGTGCTGCGACACCGTGGAACTGGGCGGCAAGGGTTTTTGCTGGCGCGGCGCCGTCCCCCGGGGAATGCGCTTTCTGACCGTCCGCCTTGTCGGCGAAGGAACCGCCACGCTGGGCTACCAGCACGACGTCGTGGAATACCGCTACCCGGACAAGCCGACGCCGTTTGCCGCCGACAGCTTTTTCGCGAAGGTGTGGGAGGTCTCCAAGACCACCTTGGTGTGTTCCACCACCGACCAGATCGGTGAGCCAGCCCGCGAAAACGTGCTCTGGACGCTCGACGCCTGCGTCGCCGGCAAAGCCGCCTGGTACACCTTTGGCGAGGCCGCGCTGTGGCGCCACTGCCTGCTGTTGATTGCCGACGGCATCGACGCCGACGGGACTCCCCACGCGGTGGTACCCGCCAGCGACAGTTTCATGATCCTGTTCGACCAAACCCTGCTGTGGGTCGTCTCGTGCCGCGAGTACGTTGAGCTCACCGGCGACAGGTCGTTGGCCGCGTTGGTGGCACCCGCCATCGCCCGGTTTTTGGACCAGTGCCGCCGGCACGTGACCGCCGACGGGCTGTTTGTTCCACCGGGATACGCTTGGCACTGGGTCGATTGGGCCAAGCTCGACAAACGGCCCTATTCGTTCCCGGTGAACGGTTTGCTCCTGTGGGCAGCCCAGGCCGCGCTGGTCCTTGGTACGGTTTCTGGCACCCAACAAACGTCAGCGACCAAACTGGCACGAACTCTGAGAACCTCGCTGCTCCGGTTCTGGGACCCCCAGGCGCAGGCGTTCCGCTCGCGCCTTGCCTGCGAAATCGACGAGCCGTGGAACTCCATCAACACCATGCACCCCGAGGAGACCACCTACCCGGTCGAGTTCGACCTGCACAGCAACGCGCTGGCGTGGTGGACGGGGCTTGGCACCAAGGCGCAACGCCGGGGTGGGGTGCGGAAAATCCTGGCCCTCTTCGAGGCCTCGCGAAAGAACGAACTGGGTTACGGTCCCCTGCTGGGCAACGGCTGGACGCAACTCCTGCTTGGCCCGGTGTTCCGCGAGGGGTTTTCCGACGAAGGCTTGGCCATCCTGCACGAACTCTACCAGCCCTGGCTCGACCTCGGATGCGTCACCTGGGGCGAACATTTCCGACCGTCGCTGTACAACACCGCCCATGGCTGGGGTGCGTGCGTTAATAGTCTGCTTGCCGAGGAGGTGTTGCATGCTCGAAGCCGTTAAGCCCGTCCGCTCCCAGGTTGTCAGCTGGGAACAATCGCCCCACCAAGTGGTCTTGCGCACCCTGAAGGGGCAGCTGCGGCTCATCCCCCTCACCGACACGATCGTGCGGGTCACCTACACGCTGGAGGAGAGCTTTTCGCACGAGCCAAGCCTGGGGTTGGTGCCCGTGACGCCTTCGGCGAAATCGCCCCCGGCGATATGGCACCTCGAAGAATCCCCCGACGCGCTCGTGTTGTTAACGCAGCAGCTTCGCCTCGAGGTGAGCCGCGAGACCGGCGCGCTGGCGTATTTTGACGCCAAAGGGAAGTTACTGACGCGTGAACCAGCGCGCGGCGGAAAGTCGCTCGAGGTGTTTGACTCCTATCGTTCGGTGCTCGATGCTGAGAGCGTCGTTGACAAGGTAGTAACCCCCGACGGCGTGAAGACCGTGGTCCGGGACGCCAAAAAGGTGTTCGTCAAAAAGCTGTACCACGCCAAACTGGAGCTGGAATGGGTGCCCGGTGAAGCGCTCTACGGACTGGGGCAGCACCCCGATGGAAATCTGAACCTGCGGGGGACCCGTCAGTACATCCACCAGGCCAACATGAAGGTGGCGGTGCCGTTCGTGGTGTCGACCCGGAACTATGCCGTATTGCTCGACACCTACGCTCCCTTGATCTTCAGCGACAACGAGCATGGCTCGTACCTCTACGCCGAAGCCGTCACCGAACTCGACTTTTACTTCATCCACGGGACATGCCTCGACGACCTGATCCGGGGCTACCGCCTTCTTTCGGGCCAAGCCACGATGTTGCCCTTGTGGGCGTTCGGGTACATGCAGTCGCAAGAGCGCTACGAAACCCAGCAGGAGATCCTCGGCATCGTGGCAGAACACCGGCGGCGCGGCATTCCCCTCGACTCGGTGGTGCTCGACTGGCGCTCGTGGGAGGGCGAGAAGTGGGGCCAGAAAACTTTCGACAAGACCCGGTTTCCCGACGTGCCAGCTATGACGGATCGGTTGCACCGCGCCGGGGCCCACCTGATGCTCTCCATCTGGCCCAACATGCACGCGAGCAGCGAAAACCACGCCGAAATGGTCGCCGCCGGTTGTTTGTTGCCGGGTTCCGAGCTCTACGATCCCTTTCGTGCCGAGGCCCGCGCCTTGTACTGGAAGCAGGCCAATGAAGGGCTGTTCTCGCAGGGCATCGACGCGTGGTGGTGCGACAGCAGTGAGCCCTTCACCCCCGAGTGGAACAGTCCGCTGAAGCCCGAACCCGAAAAGAACTACCTGCAGTTCCACCACGAGGCGCGCAACTATTTGGCGGAGGAACACACCAACGCGTATGCCTTGCTGCACTCGCGTGCCATTTTTGAAGGCCAGCGTGGAACGGGAAGCCCCAAGCGTGTGGTCAACCTGACGCGCAGTGCTTCGACGGGCCAGCAGAAGTACGGGACCATCGTGTGGTCGGGCGATACCAGTGCCAATTGGACCACCTTGCGACGGCAGATTGCCGCTGGCCTGTCCTTCTGCGCGTCCGGGTTTCCCTACTGGACGCTCGATATCGGTGGCTTCTTTGTCAAACAGGGGCACATGTGGTTCTGGGACGGCGACCATGAGCAGGGCTGCGACGACCCGGCTTACCGTGAATTGTACGTGCGTTGGTTCCAGCTCGGCGCATTCCTGCCGATTTTTCGCGCCCATGGCACCGACACCCGCCGCGAAATCTGGCGCTTCGGCCAACCTGGCGAGATCGTGTACGACACGCTGGTCAAGTTTGTCGAGCTGCGGATGACGCTGATGCCCTACATCTACAGCCTCGCGGCCCAGGCGGCACTCGAGGGTTCGACAATGATGCGGGTGCTGGCCTTTGACTTCCCGGACGACCCCGCCGTGCTCGACCTCAAGGACCAGTTTATGCTCGGGCCGGCCTTTTTGGTGTGCCCAGTCACCTCGACCGCGCCCCAGGACGGCTCGCCGCCCACACGTCCGGTCTATCTGCCCGAAGGGGCCAACTGGTACGACTTTTGGACCGAACGGCGGTATTCCGGCGGGCAAACCCTCATCGCCGATGCTCCGCTCTCAAGGATGCCGCTTTACGTGCGAGCCGGCTCGGTCATCCCGATGGCCGAAGTGGCCCAACACACCGGTGCTGTTCGGCAAGACCGGTTCACCGTGCAGGTGTACCCCGGTGCCGACGGCGAGTTCACGTTGTACCAAGACGCCGGCGACGGGCACGGCTGGGAGAAGGGCGAAGCGACGCGGATAACCCTGCGCTGGGACGACAAAGCTGGCCAACTCCACACCGGAGAGCGTCAAGGCAGTTTTCCGGGCATGCCGGAGCGGGTCGAGTTTCGGGTGAAGGTGGTGGATCTGTTGTAAAGGCTAATTCTCGGCTTCATGTTCAAGGAGGAAATCGAGCAAGTAAACGTGGCGGATTCCACCCCGGTCGATCGTCTGGAACTGTTCCATGCTGACGACGATTTTCTCGTGATTGTCTTTGATCCGTTCAAGCACCGAGAACTCACGCTCGATGGTCTCGTGCGAGCTCAACTGCCAGCAAACCTGGACATAGAGGCGTTTGCCCCGGCGTTCGGCGACGAAATCGACTTCGCGGACATCAAACTTACCGACGAAGACCTCGAATCCCCGTCGTCTCAGTTCGAGATAGACGATGTTTTCCAAAAGGCCGCTGATGTCGTTGTCCCGATAGCCAAGAAGTCCGTGGCGAAGACCGATGTCGCCCATGTAGTATTTCTCGTACAGCTCGAGGTTCTTTAACCCTTTGATGTCGAAACGCCTGACCTTGTGCAGCAAAAAAGCCTGCTCCAGAAACCCCAGGTAGTTCATGACTTTCTCTACCCCGGCCGGTATCCGCTGATTCTTCAGATAGTCCGCGATTCTTTTGGCTGTGAGGATATTTCCACAGTTATCGAAAGCAAAGCGAGTGATGAGGTCGAGTTGTCCCGGATCTCGCACGGCATTCCGGTTCACAACATCCTTCAAAATCAAAGTGTTGTAGATCCCATGGAGATACGCAAAAACCGTTGAGTCGTCGAAGTCAAAATGGTGGAGACCAGGAAGTCCTCCATAGCGAAGGAAGAGCTGGAATTCTTCCCTGACCCCCCGTGCCTTCGTTCCACGAAACGCCAGGAACTCGGAAAAACCAAGCGGGTAGATGGGGAACTCGACTGTTCGTCCCGAAAGGTAGGTAGCCAGTTCCGAGGCCAACAGGTGCGCGTTGGATCCGGTAATCGTCACATCGGCAAACTCTTGGGTCAACAGGGAGTTGACCACCCGTTCCCACCCGGGAATTTCCTGGACCTCGTCAAGAAACACGTAGCGTGGACTGGCCACCGTTTCGAAGTAGGTTCGGATTTTACCGTTCAGATCCTGATACGACCGGAGAGAATCCCACTCGAGCGACTCGAGGTTGAGGTAAAGAATGGACGAATCGGGGACCCCCGAATCCCTGAGGTTCTGGATTAGCAGCCGTACAAGACTGCTCTTTCCCACCCGGCGCATTCCGGTAATTACCTTGATGACGGGCTTGTTCATGAAAGGAGCGATGCGGGAGAGATAGACTTCGCGACGAATATCCTGCATGAAGAACTCCAAAAGATTCTGTCTTACCAGAATCTTAATGATATTACCATGAAAGATTCGGTTACAACAGGGAGTTCTTCGTCGATCCAGAAAGTTTTTGATAACGGGCAATCCTGGAGTGATGCTTCAGGTCTGGACTTATCGGTGCCTTAGTCGAACCAATTCACAAGGCTTTTTCGACCTGCCGAACACCTGACAATCTGACACTGCCCGCGATAAACCACCGTCACCTCGGCGTCGCGGTCGGGCACCAGAACCGCTTCCACCAGTTCGCCGCCATCCCAGGTCAAACTCACCTCGAGCCCACCGCGTGCCCGCAAGCCGTGGACTTGGCCGGTTTGCCACAGGGGCGGCAACGCAGGAAGCAGCTCGATGAACCCTTCATGGCTTTGCAGCAGCATTTCGGCCACGGCCGCCGTAAAGCCGAAGTTGCCATCGATTTGGAACACCTCGGTTTCGCTTTCGGAGAGCGGTGGATGAAGGTCAAACAGATTGGGGTAAATCGAGGTAGCAAGCCAGGTGGCGGCCAACTCGCCCGCCGTTTGGGGGTCTTTCAGGCGGGCGTACTGGTTGATTTTCCACGCAAGGCCCCAACCGTGGCCAACACCCGCCAGCGAGCGACGCTCCAGCGACTGGCGGCACGTGGCCAGTAACTCTGGGTTTCGTGTGGCCGAAATCTGGCTGCCCGGGTGAAGGCCATACAGGTGCGAATGGTGGCGGTGGCTCGGTTCAAACTCGCCGAAGTCTTGCGACCATTCTGCCAGCTCGCCATGCTGGCCCACGCGGAACGGCGGCAGCCGCGATAGGGCGTTTTCGACAGTCTGCGCGAACGCGTCGTCGACCTTGAGTTCCTTGGCGGTACCCAAGCAGGCTTGAAACAGCTCGCGGATGCTCGCGATATCGCAAGTGGTGCCGACATCGACGCTCCGGCGGTGTCCCGACGCATCGAGGTAGCTGTTCTCGGGCGACGTCGACGGCATCGTGGTCAGGGTTCCCCCCGGGCCTTCGGTGAGCCAGTCAAGGCAGAACTCCGCAGCACCTTTGAGAAGCGGGTACGCCGTGTCGCGCAAAAAAGTCTCGTCACGGGTGAACAACCAATGTTCCCACAGGTGTAGGCACAGCCAGGCGCCCCCCAACGGCCAAAACAGGCA
>JBAXAI010000065.1:0-6001 GCA_037142615.1 Spirochaetales bacterium
TCCCGGCGGCCGGGTCTTCCCTATTCCCGGCTGGGGCCTTTCTTCTTCTTGTCGCGGAAACGGCCCATGTACACCAACACGATGCGAAAGCCGTAGATCAGCGTAAAGGCGGCCCAACTCAGCGAGCCGGCCCCGGTGAAGGGCCACAACGCGACGCAAATCAGCAACGCCGGCCCGAGGGCAACCGCGCCTGCCGTGCGCAGACTCGAGGTGAAGCCCACCCCACGCAAGCGGTTCACGCCCAGTCCTCGGACCTGCACCTTGCTCAACGAGAGCAGAAAGCCCAACAGGAACACCAGGAAGACGATCTGCACGAACATAAGCATCGATACGCCCGCCTGCACTTGCGGCAGCGTCGCGGTGGCCGACATGTACAGAAAGCGTTTGGTCAGGTCAGCGGCGGGGAGCTTGTTGAGGCTGTCGGGGCCGAACCACTGCAAAAGGTCGTAGGTGCCGTCAAACTGGCGCTCTGTTGTCTGGTCGAGGATGCCGAAATGGCTGATGCCGAAAAACACGATGCGTTGAACCGTGGTACCGCTGGTGGAACCGAGCGCGGCTTTGAGCACCTCTTGCGATCCGCCCGCCGGCTCGACGATGATGAGCCAGGTTCCAAAGCGGGTCTGGGCAGGAACAGCTTGGCCCGCCGCATCCTTGCCCGCGACCAGCAGATTTTTTTCCACATGAAGGTCCCAGCCGGCGTCGGCCACAGCCTTGAACACGCTGCTGATACCGGGGTAAAGGCCTGGGTTGGTCGACTCGATGGCGGTCCGCTGCTTGTCGTTGACAAAAGGAAACGCCGTCAGCAGCGCTGTCAGCAGGAGTACTACCCCAAAGAGCACCCACGGGCTCTTGCCCATGACCTCGGCCTCGGCGTTGCGAAACTGGGCGCGCAGCAGGGTAACCATCCAACCGGTCTTCTTCTCTTCGCTCATCTGTGTCTCTCCAAAAAAAAGGACCGGCCTTTGCCGGTCCTCGAGTACCCAAGTCGGCCGGGTCAGCCCTTGTCGGCACCTGCGGTCAAACCGTACACGACAAAGCGCTGCATGTAGAACTGCACGAGCATGATCGGAATCCCAACGATGAGTCCACCCGCCATGAAGTTCAGCGGACTGTAGGTCAGCGTCGTGAACTTGTCGGTCCAGCGATACAGCAGGACGGCGAGGGTCTCGCTCTTCTTGTCGAGGAACTGCGAAGGCAAAATGAAGTCCATCCACGGCGCCATGAACGCATTCACCGCCATGAAACCCACCATGGGCAAGGTCACCGGCAACAGGATTTTGATAAAGGTGGCGGTCCGCGAGGCACCATCGATCATGGCCGCCTCGTCGAGCGAAATCGGGATCGACGACATGAAACCGCGGAACATAAACACATTCAAAGGAATCATGCCGGCCGCGTAGACCAGAACGAAGTAGTTCGCGTTCTTGAGCCAGTCAAAGTCCCGGAAGATCATTTGGATGGCAACCATTCCCATGAACGCCGGGAAAAGCTGCAGAACCAGAAGTGCGTACATGACGAACTTCTTTCCGTGAAACTTAAAGCGGGACACGGCGTAGCCGAACATCACGCTCAACGCCACCACGACGACGGTGTTGAGGAGTGCTACAAACAACGTGCGACCGAAGGCCGCGACGAAGTCAGGCATGTCCCCGACCTTCTGGGTGCTGGCGTACGTAAACAGATATTGGTAGTGTTCCCACGAGAAGTTCTCGATCTTGGGCCACAGCGAGACCCCGGTCACCAGCTTGCCCTTGGAGAACGAGGCCCAAATCATCCAAGCGAGCGGAACCAGGGTGACAAGGCAGGCGACAATCAGCCACAAGTACAAGAAGATCTGGGCCACCACATTTCTGGTCCCGGGCATAGCACGGGGTTGAGTCTTGGTCATGGCTTATTCCTCCCCTTCGTCGTCAAAGGCCTTGGTCATTCGCATGTTGACCACCGAGAAGATGCCCAGAATCAGGAAGATGAACACGGTGTACACGGCCGCCTTGTTGTACAGCTGCGAGTTCGCGTTGAACGAGATTTTGTAGATCCACGAAATGAGGATGTCTGTTTGGCCAGGGAGAGAGCTTGACCACGTCTTGAGACTTTGAGGCAAGTTCTCCAGCAGCCAAGTCGGCCCGCCTCCGGTGAGGAAGTAAACTGCGCCGAAGTTATTGAAGTTGAACGTCACCGTCATCACCATCGCCGGAATGGTCGCGGTGAGTACCAACGGCAAGGTGATGTAGCGGAACTTCTGGAAGGCGCTCGCGCCGTCAATCATGGCCGCCTCGTAGCGATCAGCCGGAATGGTCGACATGATGCCCGTCATCAACATCATGAAGTACGGTGCCCCCAGCCACAGGTTGACCATGATAGCCACGAACTTGGCCAAGTTGGCGTTATACGGTGGATCGAACCAGAAGATGATGTTGTCGGGCTTCCCTTCCAGCCCTATGCCGTACAGCAGGTCCGACACCGGTTTCATCAGGTTGGTGGCAAGGAGCACCTGGTTCATCAGGCCGTCCTTGTCGAACACGTTGCGGAAGGCCAGCAACGAAATGAGAGCGGGCATGGCCCACGGGATGATGAGAATCGTGCGCCAGATTTTTTTGCCCTTGATGAGCGGCGACTCGATCACGAGGGCGTGGGCAAAGCCCATCACGTACACCGTAACGGAACTGGCCAGTGCCCAAAGGATAGTCCACAGGAAAACCTGGAAGAAGACGCTGAGCCAAGCGGGCTCGGCAAACACGACGAGGTACTCGTGAATCCCTTGCCAGGTAATGAGTTGTTGGCTCAGCAGAACCTTGTAGGTCCAGTTGGTGAAGCTACACAGGAAGGTATAGAGAAACGGAATGACGGTGAAGAACGAGATGAGCACGAGCGACGGTGCGATAAGAATCCACACATACGCGCGCTCCCAGAGCTCCTTGAGGTAGGAGACAAAGCCCTGTACCTTGCCGGTGGCCAAGTAGGTCTTACGGGAATTGTAGGCGTCCAGCACGTTCATGAACCAAGCAAGGACAAGGAATAGTACCAGCACCGAGGCGATCAGTCCTCGAGCCAGCAGTTTCGACGAGTCGTCCGCCTGCGCCCAAGGACGTTCGGCATTCCGTGCTTCGGCGCTGACGCCACGGTACTCGTCGTTGATCACGAGCGCGCCCAAGGTGATCATGCCCCAGATGCTGCGGGTGATGTAGCCGCCGTAGTCGCGGACCGGGTAGCGGACTTCGCCTTCGCGCGGAACCGGGCCCACAGCCTGTTGTGCCAGCGCGGGGGGGAAATACTCAGCGAAATAGGCGTAGTCGACGTCATCGACGGTGATGTTGTAGCGGACCCGTACGACAGGGTCGGTGGAATCCCCCAATGTCGTCCCGGTGAAGGCCTGAGGCATGCGGGGAGTGACCGTTAGGGTCTGGCCGACCAGCGGTCCCAGCTTTTCGGTCGCGGTGGTGCTCCAGTTCTTCGTGATCTCGTCCAGGATCTTCAACTGGTCGGGGCCGATTTCAGCGGGTTCGGTGCCGGTCTTGGCCAAGATAAGACCCTGAGCCAACGCGGTGGGAAGAAGGAAGCCGTGAAGATTGCCGCTTCCGAAATCCTGCGACACCTGCACGAAGCCGGCTTCGAAGATATCAGGGGCATTCTTGAGCGGGAGCAGGGAAGTAAGCGGGTCGGAAATGGTCGAAGGTTTGCCCACGGCCTCGGTGAGCGTTGCGCTTTGCCCCTCGACGGTTTCGTTGGCGACTTGGCCGAAGTATTGCACGTAGTCGGACTTGTACTCCAAATCCATTTTTTGCCACGCACCGGTGCCAAACTCGATGCCCAAGAAGGCCACGAAAATCAACAGGAAAAGCACGCCTTTGGCCCACTGCCGGTTGATAAACTGCCCCAGGCCCATCAAGAAGACAGACGCGAGGGCTACCAACCAAAGTGAGGGGCTCTTGGTGGTGCTGGAAGCGATGGTGGTCATGTTCTTGGGTTGGGACATCCGTGAATCCTCCTGAAACATTGGGGCTCAATCGACCGGAAGAGCGGCCTGTACAGGCCGCTCTTCCCGTGGTTTGACAAAAAACGGGAGTCCCCCGCGGACAGTAGTCCACAGGGAACTCCCAGATCACTTGGCTACAAGAACTACTTCTTGTTGTTTTCGGCGTACCAGGCGGTGTAAGCCTCGACGAGTCCCTTCTGGGCTTCAGCGGGGGTCTTCTTTCCGTCCCAGACATCCTGGTAGAACTGGTTCACGATGTTGGCACCGTTCCAGAACGACACACCCTGCTTCGAAGGAACGTTCGGCAGAACCACCGAGACGGGCTCGACGTAGCTCTTGGCGAAGGCTGCGAGCATCTGGCCCTTCACGACGTCCTTGCTGAAGTCGGGAGCAATCTTCGCACCAGCCTTGAGGGCGGGAACGTAGCTCGACGTGTCGATCATGGCCTGCATACCTTCCTTGGTGAAGATGATGCGGAGCATTTCGGCGGCAGCCGACGGGTAAGCCGAGTAAGCGTTGAGCACGTAGACCTTGACCTTCAACAGAGGGGTAAGAACCTTACCGCCCCAGGTGGGCATGGTCGAGAACTGCATGTCGTGGCCACCCTTGGCGGTCGCACCGTAGATGTCCATCCAGGTACCGACCAAGCCGAAAGGAGCGGACTGGTCGTTCAAGACGGCGTCCCAGCGCCAGCCGGCCGAAGCACCGGGGGTGATGGAACCGTCAGCCTCGACCGAAGTCTTGGCATCGTGAGCGGCCTTGATGAACTCAAGACCCTTGAGGAAGGTAGCCTTTTCGAAGCCAGGCTTGTCGGCCTTGCCTTCGGCGTACTGCTGCCAGCCACCGGCGGTCGCGGACGAGTAGCCAGACCAAGTTTCACCCAACGAGAAGGGGAACACGATCTGAACAGGCTTGTCGTTGTAAACAGGGCGCTTGGCGTCCCACTTCTTGGCCAGGGCGAAGATCTTCTCCCAGGTGTCAAACTCGATGGGGAGATTGTCCTTGGTGACCTTGCCGCTGATCAGGCCCAGTTTGGTGAGCATGGTCTTGTTCCAGGCAAACGCCATGCCGTCGTAGGCAAAGGGCAGGGCCAAGGGGGTCTTGAAGCCAAGGTTCGAGGCCTTGTAGAACTGGGCGTCGGCATTGGCGTCGGCGATCTTGGTGGTGTTCACGTCGATCGGAGCCAAGGCGCTGGCGTAGGTGGTGATGTCCGAGGTGAGGGCCATCACAACGTCAGGAGCATCGCCCTGCAGGTCGGAAAGCTTCTTGGCGGACGAGTCAGACGGGGTGTTGAGGTACTCAACAGCGCCAGCCTGGTCGGGGTGCACCTTGTTCCAGAGTTCAACAAGGGCCGTACCGTACTTGTCATTGTCGATCCCGAGCACGATTTTGGCATCGGCTTCAATGGTGTACTGGCCTTTCTTGGCATCCCATTTTGCCTTGCTCTTCGCTTGGCCCACGGCAGCGCCGGCCACCAGAGAGAGCGCAAGAAGTACAAACAGAGTTCTCTTCATCCTTTTACCTCCACTTGATCAAAGGAAAATTCAATTCCATAGTACGTTAAACCGGTTTTGTAACGCCGTCAAGCCTGATTTTACGTGACTTTTCATGAAAGGACGCCCTATGAACACTGCCGCCATCTTTCACCGGACACAGGACAACTGGTGCTATCCGCTGGACAACAAGCGCCTTCACATCCGGCTTCAGACCGCTCTCGACGTTGATTCCGTCGAGATTGTTACCGGTGATCCTTTCGACTGGCACGAGGGCAAATGGACGTGCGACACCCACGATTTGCGCCGGTGCGGGCAGACCGCACTCCACCAATACTGGGAGGCCGAGGTGGCGCCGAAGTGGAAACGCACCAAGTACTACTTTGTTCTGCATTCCGGTACGCAAGTGTGGGAGTACAGCGAGCGTGGACTTTTGGTGCAGGGGACCGGAGGCAGGACGGATCAACACCGAAACGCGTTTAACCCGATCTTCTCACGACGATAGAAACGGGGTGCGAGCCGTCTGATATAATTG
>JBAXAI010000066.1:0-5470 GCA_037142615.1 Spirochaetales bacterium
TAGTTTCATTCCTCAAGGGTACTAGATTGCTATTAAAGCACTTCCTCGCGACGGATCTGAAGAATCTGCTGCTTGAGCTTCTCAATCTCACCGACAAAGGCCTTGGTTCCCACAACCTTCCGCGGTACCGTGTCGTCGACACCGAGAATCAGTTTTCCCCCCAATTCATTGGCCAGAGCTACGGTGTAACTGTAGACGTCATCGAGATGAAAGGTGTTGGTGGCCTTCTTGAACTCGAGGTGCTCACTCTCGGGCTGTGCAAGGAGGGCGTCGAGGTCGACGATGTCAAGGCTCATGCCGGACCACCCAGCGAGTCGAGCACCTTGGTCGTGCTTGGCCCGACAACGGCAGCGAAATCGGCACCGATGTCGTACAGGTCCTTCAGTTCCACAAAGGCCCATCGGCCGTAACGCTTCAAGTTGTTCACCCCTGGGATCCAGTAGGTGTCCATCGTCTGCCGTTTGACCACGGCGTCCTCGCCACGATAGCCCTTGATCTCGACAACGAGGTGCAGCAGGTCGTCTTCGCCATGGCCGTCTTCGACGAGAACGATGAAGTCTGGAAGATAGCGGTGCGACTCACCGCCCATCACGTAGGGGACTTCAAAGCCCAAGCCCTGGTTCTTCACGTACGCGCGGACGCGGGGGTGCTGTTCGACCACCCGGCAGAACTCGCCTTCCCACTCGCTGTCGAGAATGGCCCAGTTGATGGGACACTTGGTCGAATCGGCCTCCCAGCGCAAAGTCTTGGACGTGGTGAAGTTCACGTGGTTGGTGGAGCCTTCGGGATTGTAGGGGTCAACCACGGCAAGCACGGGGCGTTCTTGTGCCATTTCAGCCAAGGTTATGGCAGCGATGATCTTCTCGGCCGCTTGGTTGGCGAGGTATTTGTACCTCAGCTGTGCCGGATGAGTTCCACCGCTGCATTTGAGGCACGTTTCGATCCATTGGCGGACAACGGGCTTCAGCTTGCCAAAGAGGTTCACTCGGGGGTTGTCGTCGGTATCGCGCCAGTGGTGCTGCACAATGTAAGCGGTCAGGGCGAAGATCACCTGCGATGGCCGGACGTCACCGGTGTGTTCCAGCGTCAGATTGGCCATTTCGCCGATGATACCGGAGTTTTGCGTGCTGGTGGCACCGACTTCGGCCGGCGTCAGATTGAGTACAGACGCGTCGGAAAATCGATAGCGCAGCTCTTCGTTGGGAAGCTCGACCCGGTAGCCCTTCACATTGGGGAAGCGGATTTCGAGAGCCTGCCGCTCGGGGTTTACCGCCTTCACGTGGATGGTCTCGCGCGGCTTCACAGGCTTGGAAATGACAGGTTTGGCTGTGAAGTCAAAGGGAATGCCCAGCACGTCGGCGTACTCGACGTTGAACAACCCTTCCTCGTTCAATTCGTAAGACTGGCGCCGCAACGCTCGCCCAATGACCTGTTCGCACAGCAGTTGGGTACCAAAGGCGCGCACACCGAGCACGTGGGTCACGGTGTTGGTATCCCAACCTTCGGTCAACATCGACACCGACACCACACAGCGGATCGACTCGCCGAGCTTGCCCTTCTTGCCTACGGTGTTCATCACCTCGCGCAGAATATCGGCGTCGGTCAGCGAATCCGCCTTTTGTGAGTCGCCGGTGCGCTCGATCACGTCGCGGCGATATTGTTCGATTTCGGGGGCAGCGAACTTCCGGAACTGATCGTCGAGAGCATCGCCCGATTCCAGCTGCTCGCTGTCGATGAGCAAGGTCCGGGGGCGAGGTAACGGGTTGCCGTGTTCGTCGTGGTTTCGAAACAGGTCGAAACGGCCAAAAACCGTTGTTTCAGCACCGTTTTCATCGGTGCGGACGTACCCGGAGATGTAGTCGTAGACCAGCTTCGACGCCGACGTATTGTTGCAGACCACAATGAAGCACGGGTCTACGCCCATCTTGGCGTCCTGCCAAACGTCAAACGAGAGCTTGTAGTGTCCGTAGAGAGCTTCGAGAGCCGTCATGAGCGGAGGCGGCAGGTCGTCGGGGTTGAGGTCGCTCGTTTGGCCACGGCCCTTTTTGGGCATCTTGTCGCGGATGTGCTCCCACAGGTTGCGGAACATGGGCATCTCGTTGCCGACGATGTTGTCCGAAACGGGAACGCGGGGCAGTTTGACGATTCCGCACTCGATGGCGTCCATGAGCGAGAAGTCCGACATGGTCCAAGGAAACAGCGTTCCCTCGCGGTAACCTGAACCCTTCAGAAAAAACGGAGTGGCAGACAGGTCGACGATGCGAGTCAGCCCCAGCTGGCGGCCAACCACGGCAAGGCCGTTGATCCACAGCCGCGCAGCTTCATTGTTCTCGTCGGCCTCTTTCCTATCGTCGCCCTTGAGGGATTCCTCTTCGGCCGTAAGGGGTCGTTCCTGGTAACAGTGGTGGGCTTCGTCGTTGAGCACCATGATGTTTTTGATGCCCATCAGATCGGGCACGACGCGCTGCAACATCTGGCCCTCGGTCTCTGTGGTGAGCAGGTCATCCCCTCGCCCCTTGAGGAGCGAGCGGGTTCCTTTCGAGACTTCCAACGTTTCACGCAATTTGAAGGCGTGGTAGTTGGTGATCACGATCTTGGCCTTGCCCAAATCGGCCAACAGCTCGGTCGGGACAAGCTCGCGGCTCAGGTAATAACTGTCGGGGTCGTTCGGCTGAAGCACCCTCAGCCGGTCTTTGATCGTGATGCCGGGCGTGACAATCAGAAAACCCCGCGTAAACTTCTTGCTGCCCCGGTAGCGGATCGCGTTGATAGTCTGCCAGGCGATGACCATGGCCATCACGGTGGTCTTGCCCGCGCCGGTTGCCAGCTTGAGTGCCAACCGAGCCAAGCCGGGGTTGGCCTGTTCGTTGGCGGCGTGCAGGTGGTCAAGGAACACTTCGCCACGTTTACCAACCTGTGGTGCCACTTCGGTCAGCCAGATAATGGTCTCGACGGCCTCGATTTGGGCAAAGAACGGCCGCTGGTTGTGGAACGGGTGGGTGCGCCAGTGTTGCAGAAGCCGGGCCGTTTCGGGAGTCACCTTCCAGTCTGTGGGGTTCTCCAAAGCCCTCCACTCGCCCACCTGATGCCGCAGCGAATTGATGGTTTGGGTGAGGTCGTAGTTCAGCTCTTCGGTGGAAATGTCGGCACCGACCTCGTCAAAGAGCATTTCCTCGTTGGCGGGGCCTTTCTTCTTGCTGCCGCGTTTCTTTGGCTTGGGGATCGGTGTGACGAACTTGGCTGGACGTCGTGTCGTTTCGACTCGTTGGGTGGGTTGCCCCGTGTCGTCCAGCTCCCAATGCCGCGATGGTGGTTGATACGGTGAGTTGAGGATGGGATGGTCAAAAAAAGGGATGGACATCGTGACCATTCCAGCACGGTCAACAGGTGAAGTCAAGGCGCAGATGTAAGATATTGGCCACGGTTTGTGCAGTTAACAGGGACAGGACTCGCCCTTCATGTCCGCACTTCGTGTGCGGACAGCCGGGCAGGCCGGGGCGCTGACGCACGCATCCTGGCGCTGGGCTCTGCCGAACGCCGTGCTCTTCCTCGACGGCAGCCTTCGGCCGCCTCACGCTCGGCGCGCCCCTGTTTTCGAGTCCTGTCCCTGACGGCCTGAAATGCAAAAGAGGCTGACCGTTAAGTTCGAAGGAACAACACGGTCGGCTGGTTGGGGGACTCCTTGTGGGGAGTTGCCCGTGAGATTGGCCCCTTCTGGGGCCTTTTTCATGTCCTCCGGAGCGCCATCCTTTGTAGGTTTTCGCTCAGGCTCAGAAGTCCCCACTCGGTTTTGACCTTGCCGAGGCCCCTCAGGTGGAAGCGCCGGAAGTGGCCGTTGTGCTTGATTTTTGCGAACACGGGCTCGACCTCGACGCATCGCCGTTTCCGCAGGTGGATGCCTTCGTCGCTGGTGAGCAGTTTCTTTGCTTGTTCCTTTAGCCTTCGGAGAGTCCAATTGACGCCGAGGGTCCGGTTTGCCTCGCCTTTGGTGCACAGCGCCTTCACCGAGCACCCCCCGCACTCATCTACCCGATAGAGTTTGAGAAGTTGCTTGTAGCCGCTTTCAGAGACTTCGTCCTTCGTCCTGACGTAGGCTGCCTTGTGCTTCTTCGGACATTCGAAGCTGTCGCTGGCCAGGTCATAGGGCCAGTTTTCCTGCCTGTAGATCTGCTTCTTGAAGGCCTTTCTTTGTTCTTTGTGGAACCAGTTGTACTTCACCACCGCACGGACCTTGTTGTCCTCAAGATACTGGTAGTTCTCTTCGCCGCCATAACCGGCATCGGCGACCACGGTATGAGGCAGTCGTCCGTGGTGGCGCTCAAACTGATCAAGGTGTGGCTTCAAGGTCCTGGTGTCGGTAGGATTGGGGAACAGGGCAAAGTCGAGGACGAAGCCGTTCTCGGTCCCGATCTGGACATTGTACCCGGGCTTGAGTTGACCGTTGCGCATCGGGTCTTCCTTCATCCTCATGAAGGTGGCGTCGGTATCGGTCTTGGAGTAGCTCTTGCGACCGGCCAGAATCGCCTTGGACTGCTCATACTTCGTCTTGCGGTCCAAAAAGTCCCCGCTGACCTTCTTGGCCATGGCCCGGAGTTTTTTTTTACGTTCTTCCCGGCTTGGATCCAAGGGCTTGTTCTCTAGCGTTGCCAGCTTGCGGTTCAACTCCACACCCAGTTTCTGGATGTCGTCCTTTGTCCATCTTGGCTTCTCCATCTCTTCCAGATCCCGGTCGCCGTAGGCCTCGTCTTCGGCTCGGGCGATCTCCTGGGCGGCCTTCACGTAGGCCCGCAGTTGCTGGTCCATTTTGTTGTCGAACGTGTCCACGGCGTTCCCCCACACAAAACTGTACTTGTTCGCATTGGCTTCGATCTTGGTTCCGTCAACAAAGTAGGTCTTCAACGTCACGTACCCTTTGGCTTCCAGCAGCCTGACACTCGAGACGAAGACTTCCTCGATCACCGGGGCCAGCTTCGAACTGCGGAAGGTGTTCAGGGTTCGGAAGTCGGGAGTCTGGGCACCGGCAAGCCAACGCATCGGCAGGTTCTCACGCAGTTGCTTCGCGATCTGCCTTCCTGAGTAAACTTTGCTGATGTAGGCGTACACCCAGACACGCAGCAGCATCGTAGGATGGTAGCGGCTGGCACCACCGCCTTTGTCGTAACGAGCCATCAGTGAACTGAGGTCCAACTGGTTTAGAACGTCATCCACCACTCTGACCAGGTGGTTTTCAGGGACAAGCTCGATGGCGGTCGGGGGAATCAAGTCCGCTTGGTACTGGTCGTAGGGCTTGAACGTTGGTCGGTCGCTTTTTCCTCGGGGCATGGGAAATTCTACCCCCGCAAACTCTGTCTGTAAATTCCCCAGGACATAAAAAAAGAGGCTAACCCAAACTTCTGGGTCAGCCTCTTTTTTATTCTTTAGCAGGGACAGGACTCGAACCTGTGACCTTCGGGTTATGAGCCCGTGCAGA
>JBAXAI010000067.1:0-5427 GCA_037142615.1 Spirochaetales bacterium
ATTATATCAGACGGCTCGCACCCCGTTTCTATCGTCGTGAGAAGATCGGGTTAGGTTGACGCTTCGCGCCGAGGAAAGTTTTGAGTATTCAAAAGGGGGATCTTATGGATGTTTTATCGCTGCCCGGTCAGTGGATACGGGCAAAGAAAGACTTCAATTTCGAAGTCTACAGCCTGGGACAGAGTGGGGTTGAGCCAAGAGTATTCAACGTGAAGCGTGGGGAAGAGTTCCAGGTCATTAGTGCGCTTAAGTCGGAATACGACGAGCCTCGGCTTGTTGTCGTTAAGTACGGTGAGAGCGTTCCATTTCCAGTTGAGTTCACCGACGAAGTATTCGAGGTTATGCACCACTGATCCAAGTTTGGCTATTGCAGGCCCTTGGACACAAGTTTGGAATTTGTTTCTGTGAACACCGAAGTTTACGTTCAGTTTGCAAAAGGAGACCATATGAGAAAGATCGTATCAAGAATCGTTGGGCTGGCAGCTGTGTTGTTGCTTACCTCGCCACTGTTTGCCGACAACGCCGACAAGGCTTTGGCAGCATTCAAGGCCAAGAAGGACAAGGACGTTGCCGCTTTGGTTCAAACCATGGCAATGGACGCCGACTTTGCTGGGCTCGACAAAGTTCGAGAAGCCGCGCCGGACGTGTTCGACGTGAAGTATTTCCCTTCGGATTTCGTCAGTGGAGTGATCTTCAAGTATGTCGAAACCAAGGCTTCTCAGCAGAAGCCGACACCTCCACCCGCGAAGCCCGTGACTAAAAACCCTAACAAAAAGGGCACATGGCAGTACGTGTACTGGGATCTCCAACAGGCCTACGCCGCGTGGCAAAAATCCACCGACCCGGCAACACAGGCGAAGCTGAAAGGCCAAATTGATGATTTGGGTAACCAAGTTCAGGTACTGATGCAGAACATGCCACCGGACCAGCAGTTGCAGGTAGGAATGGCTCTGGCTTTGATCGCGTATACGGGCACGGGCGACGACACAGCTTCGAGCACGCAGAATGCGATGGAAGCCCTGAATGCGAAGTTCTCGAAACAGGCCCTAGACATTCTACAGTACCTGTTTCACGTCGGTATTCCCTTCCCCTCCAGTCTGCCCAAGACACTGCCCCTCAGTGACTGGCAACGCGAGGTTTCGGCCTTTGACTTCTACACTCAAATTACCGATCCTTCGAAAAAGAACGAGTTCGAGACCGACGGAGAGTTCGCGGCCCGCAAGGTGGAAGTCGCCAGGCTGAACTCGGTGATTTTCACCACCGAGATTGCACTCCCAATCAAACTGACGCTCTCGGCCTACAACACGGACGAACAGTACTTCCCAATCGGCGTTGGGGTAGGCGACACGCGCCTGCTCGAACAGCGGAATTACAACGATGACAACCGGATTTCCACTTCAGCGCTTGCGCGGTCTGATGTGCGTTTTTACGTGCCACGCATGAACGCCCAGTTTTTCAAAGACAAGACTTTTGGCACTTGGGCCGCGAGCGGGACCATACAAGCACAGAGTCCGGGTAGCTATTCGCTCAAAGGACTAAGGGTGAAAACCTCCGATGGCCCCGTTACAGACAACCTGTGGGCTTTCCGGGTGCTGCCCCAGAAAACGGCGACCTCGAATATCACTCTAGAAATTGACAACTATTTGGCTGACAAGCCCTTGACCATGGCACGTACCGATAACGGTGCGACCGTGCTGCAGGCTAAGGGTTCACACTTCAGTTTCCCTGTTGTGGAGACTGGAGAGTATGCCCTGTTGACGGGCGGTGAGGGCAACCACCCGTTGTGGAAGGGGGAACTGAAGAGCGACTTCAGCTCTTCCATTCCGGTGGTTCTGGTTGAAGGAAATGGCTCGTTCTACATGGCGACGACCGAAGTGACCCAGGCGCAATATCGTCAGACCACCGGCACTAACCCGAGCAACCGTCAGGGCGACAGCCTACCGGTCGAACAGGTCAGTTGGTACGACGCGGTAAAGTTCTGCAACCAACTCAGCCTTCAGGACGGCCTGACACCAGTCTACGACGACAAGTTTGAGGCCGATCGCTCTGCCAACGGTTGGCGTTTACCCACCGAAGCAGAATGGCAGTTTGCGGCCGGCGGTGGCAACTCTGGCAACAGCTACACCTACTCTGGTTCCAACAACATCGAAGAAGTGGCCTGGTACTCCGACAACAGCGACAGCAAGACGCATCCAGTGGCCACCAAGAAGCCCAATGAGCTCGGCCTGTTCGACCTGAGCGGAAACGTTTGGGAATGGTGCAACGATGTGGTCTCCGGCTCGTACCGGGCGAGTCGGGGCGGTAGTTGGTACGATAATGCGGACAGCGTGCGCATTTCGGACCGCGACTACTACTACCGGGACTACAGCAGGTACGACATCCTTGGCTTCCGTGTTGTTCTCTCCCAGTCCACCAAGTAAAGTGCGCTGGCGGACTGTCGGTCTGTGCCGTTCGCCGGGGACCGGCGAGGGGCGGAGCCCCAGGCTCAGATTGGCGGTCTGCCAGCGCAATAGGGAGTTAAAGTGCCGCTTAAAACCTTCGTCGTTCCGGTAACTTCTCCCGAGTCGGCTGAGAACGTGGTCAACAGTTTCACTTCGGGACACCGTGTGACGGGAATCCGGAAGGAGTTTGTCGCCGCAGGCGAATCGAGTTTTTGGGCAATTTTGGTCGATTTCGTTTCGAGTGACGCTCAGAAAGGTCGCCAAGAAGGTATTTCTAAGGTCGACTACAAGGCCATCCTCTCAGCAGACGATTTCGAGCGTTTTTCGCGCCTGCGTGAAATCCGAAAGGCCTGTGCCGAGGAAAAAGGAGTTCCTCCCTATGCAGTGTTCACCAACGAACAACTGGCCTGGCTGGCCGGAAGAAACCCACTTGACCAAGCCAGCTTCACTGCGATGCCAGACACGCCCAAGTCCCGCATCGAAACCTGGGCACCGATATTCCTGGAAAGGCTGAAAAGTGCACCGAGCTAATTTTCTGTATGCCCGAATCGCGGAACGTTCAAATCTTGAACTCGCTTTCTGGAAGGCCATCCGAGGTAAGCGAGGTCGCGCGGATGTCCAGAGGTTCACAGCGAACCTCGACCTTGAACTGGGTAAAATTGCTGACGGATTTACAAACGGGTCCCTGACCTTCGGGAACTACCACTACTTTACGATCAATGACCCCAAGACCAGGTTGATCTGCGCGACCAGCTTTCACGAGCGGGTTGCCCACCATGCGATCATGAACGTCCTTGAACCAACTTTCGAAGCGCGTTACATCCACGACTCTTTTGCCTGTCGAAAGAATCGAGGGACCCATGGTGCAGTCCTGAAGGCGCTTGCTCATTCTCGGTATTGGTCATGGTACCTGAAACTCGACGTGAGGAAGTACTTCGATTCGATTTCGCACGAGATTCTGCTCGCAAAACTCCAAAGGGTCTTCA
Organism: Spirochaetales bacterium; assembly: GCA_037142615.1. GTDB lineage: Bacteria > Spirochaetota > Spirochaetia > JABEVK01 > JABEVK01 > JAIFLN01. Next base: position 3,428 of record JBAXAI010000067.1, read on the forward strand.
AGGAGCCTGCGGTAATCCAGCTGTTCAAGAAGCTCCTCGACTCCTACGAAGTTGACCCCGGACGTGGGCTTCCAATCGGTAACCTCACCAGCCAGCACTTTGCCAATTTCTATCTGTCCTTTCTGGACACATGGATTTGCCAAGAACTGAAACCACGCGGCTACGTCCGCTATATGGACGATTTCGTACTCTGGGGAGAATCGGAGACCCAGGTGCGGGTTTGGGGCGAAAGAGTCGAGGCATGGGCGGCACGGAACCTCGAACTCACTTTGAAGCCAGCCGAAATCGGCGCATCCGAAATCGGCGTCGCCTTCTTGGGGTTCCTCGTGAAACCCAAGGGCATTTATCTGACTCACAGAACAACTCGTCGAACCAACCGCAAGTTCCGATTGCTCCGCGAGAAAATCCGGATCAGCGGCCCTTCAACCAAAGATATCGAAAGCCGGGTACTTCCCGTTTGCGCCCATCTGAGTCTTGCTCGAAGCCGCTTTGTACGGAATACTTTGTTACAGGCGAGTGGTCTCCGGCTCGAACCGGGCGAATCGGGGCGGTAGTTGGAACAATAATGCAGACAACGTGCGCATTTCGAACCGCAACAACAACAACCCGGACAACAGGAACAACAACCTTGGCTTCCGTGTTGTTCGCTCCCAGCCCAATCCAAACCGGGTGGATTCCCGTTGGAATGGACCGACCACAAGCCGAAAAGAGCGCCAGTTCCCGTGTGGTACTCCTGTGGACGCAGGCAAGGAAGCCCGAGAACTGGTTTTACACCGACGCGCGACGGCAGACAAGAAAGATGGGTGATTGCAGACCAGACCACTGAAATTTTCGGAGGAGAGACCACCATGCGAAAGCTTTTCCTTGCATTTGAGGACAATTCTCTTCAGGAGGCAAAGTTCCTCGATGTTCCCCGAACAACACTGTTTGCCCGATATGATCCGGGTAACACGAGTAGCTCAACCCAGGATCATCTTCACTTGTTCAGCCGGAATCGAAACGAGCTCTACGCAATCAACCGAGATGGGTCGCCACATGACGGCTCAAAAGCCCAACTTTCCGGCAAGGAAATCAAGTTCCTGACATCTTTGGGGTTCTCGGTACCAGCTTCTGGGATTCTGGAATCGTACACAATCGGTCCTTTCGTCAGCTATAAGTTCTCACAGTTGCTGGAGGAGGATGAGCCGAGAGACAATGAGGAGTAATGAAGGCACATTCCGACTTATAGAAGGAGCAGACCATTAGCGATCTACAGTTGCTGGAACAAGAAGTCCGTGAATTCTTATTGAACATCGAATCTCACTCAAAAGACGGTTACATCAGCCAGTTCAAGATACTTACCATTGACGAAGTCTGACCGATGGCTACGTGTACTATGAGGAAATGGACGTAGGTAGCATCATAATTAGCAAAAAGCTCTTGCGTGAGCGCCTGGCAAAGATCAGCTCAATTTGTCTCGGTTCAGTTTCACTGACGGCGAATGAAATTGCTGTCGCGATGTACACCCACATTCTTTCGCATGAGTTGTTCCACTTTTCCTCGAAGAACTCGATTGCTATTGATCTCAGTCTTAAGGAGTCCACAACACTTACCCAGACTGAAGAGGAACTCGTCAGGTCAGAAGAGAAGAATGCAGAAGAATACGCACTAAAGCAATCACTGGCAAAGTTCAGCCCATTTGTTCTGGCGGTTGCATTGGCCCAAGAATCAACAATCAGAAAGAAATGGAACATTTTGCATGGTCATGTAGATACTCGTAAAGATCATCATATGGATGATGAAGAAATTCTTGGTTCGATTCCCGATGCAGATTTTTCACCAGAAATGAAAGACGTCATTCGAAGTTTGTTGAACTCGGAAACCTAACAATGATTTCAACCTGACTTATTTGGCAGTCACGACCCTTGCAAAGCAAGGCTCGCGCCAGCCAAAACGCAGGTTAAATCAGCGTTAGCCCGATCTTCTCACGAGGCGTTCGATGCTGACGTTTTCGGACCTGA
>JBAXAI010000068.1:0-5346 GCA_037142615.1 Spirochaetales bacterium
CCTTGCGGAAAAGCCTAACCTACGCAGGAAGATGGGTAGAATTGACGGTTACGATCCTTAGGCCCTCAAAGCCTGCACATCCTCCAACGGCAGGCCGGTGATCCGGGACACCTGCTCAACGGGCAGACCTTCAGCCAACATCGCCGCAGCGTCTTCACGTTTCGCCTCGTTGCGCACCGACAGCCAGTCCAGGTGTTCCATCTCGGCCTTGATTTCGCCCAATACTTCGGGGGTGAGCGCCATGAAGTCCTCCATGCGACCGAAGGCAGCCTGCAACGCCTGGGCCATTTCGGGCGTCGCGCCGGTGGCTTGTGCCTCGGGTCTTTCGAGGAATTTGCCCCAAATGGCGGCGTTTTTCAAGTCCGGTGATGGCGCAGCGGCGCGCACTAGCTTCGGTAGTTCCACGAATATAAAGCCCAGATGGTCGGTGTGTGGCAGGCGGTGGTAGTGCAGCCAAGATGTGTCAGGCGAATAGTCGTATTCCAGGAGGTTGATCGAAACCACGGGACGCAACCCCGTGTAGTCCTCGCCCTTGGGCAATTGCCGCGAGTAGAGCCTGGCCCAGTAAAACAGCGTGCGCTCGAAGTAGGCTGGCTTGCGAGTTGTCTGTACTTCGATGTTCACTTGCCGACCGGTCTCGTCGACGGCAACAAGGTCGACGATAGCAAGTTTCTCGTCAACATGCTCCGGACCTAATTCGCGGGGCAAAAACTGCAGGCTGTGGACAGACGGGAGGCCGGCGGCCTCGAAGTGCGCGTTGACCAGCGACTCTAGGATGGGTAAACCTTCAGGCTCGCCAAACACGTACTGAAAGACCCGACTGTGAGTGAGCGGAGAAAGCGGCATGGGAACCTCTGCCCGGTCAGACAGGGGGCATAGGAGTTTTGCTTCACGAAATCGGGCAACTTGCCACGACCACGCCATCGAGCCGAAGACGACTGCGCTCGACTACAACTGGATATCTTCCAGGTCGTCGAGGTCCTGCTCGAGCAGTTCGCTCTTGATGCGCAGGGCCGTGATGCACACCGACACATCGCCCAACAGCTCTTCTTTGCGTTCCTGCGACAGGTTCGGCGCCTTGAAGGCCTTCAGGGTTGCGATGGTCTCGGCACATTGCGCTTCGAGCTCGTCGAGGAAGAGGTACAACGACCGTGCTTCGAGTGTCATTGATTGAGCCTCCTTCTGACCCGGTTCAGCGTGGTCTGGAACGCCGCGATCTCGGCCCTCGAGTGGTGGATACCACCCCACGAGGGCTCATCCTTGGCCATTTCCTCGCGAATCTTCGCCTCATGGATGCGGACCTGGCGTGAAAGACCTGCAATTCGATTCTTCTGCGACCGGTGACTCATTCCAACATACCCTCGGTGCCTCTGAGGTACAAGACACGGGGGTTGGGCGGGTTGCTTCAAGAAAGTGCGAGGAAGGGGCGCCTGCCCCTCGCTCCAGCCTCCTCGGCAAAGATGCCGAACGTCCGCAGGACGTTCGGACCTACGGGGTCTTGCGCTACCCCCTCTTGGGGCTCGGGCTTGTGGATGGGCACTGTCGCGTCGACTCGCCAGGTTGCGGAAAATCGCGTTAGGAACGAGAATAGTCCACGCGCCTACCAAAAGTGCAACTTCAACTAGCGGTTTCTCGGTCCAGTTGAACCCCTCGTGGTCTGAAAAATATGGACCAAAAAACGGCGAGATCTAACGTCCGTTTAGCTTTTCGCTCAGGAAACACGGCAAATAGTCGCATCGCAGTTCGTGGTCTACCTCACCCTCTTGGAAGACAGGAACTCGTTGCAGTGACACCTCCTGACTAAGGAGAAGGGAACGACACGCCGATTTCTGCACCTTGTTCGCGAGTTGCCGCTACGACTCTGTTCCACAAGGATTTGGCCTTGACAGCTTCCTGTAGTTTCGTGATACGAGGTGCTGCAAACAGGTTGTTGGTGATGAACCCGGGAATGTCCTGGAGAATGACTCGGGCAAATCCGTTTGGTGACGCCGAAAGTCGCTTGCAGGGCGAAAACGAGTACATTCCTTCGACGGGGTCTTCCGGCGTTGCGCCGAAGTACAATCGCAGGTATTCGCCAACCGCGATGTCGGCACAGTCCCGGTCGAGGGAGACCTCGCGGTACGTCGCGTCGATTCGTGGGTCGTTAGCGCCAATAGGGTGTCCCACTTGGTAGTCGATCCAGTTGTTCACAACAAAAACGGTATCCAACTGGAATACCGCGTTACCGCGAGGATCTATTGTCGATCCAAATAGGATCACGGAGCCCGCTTCCAGTGCCCGGAGTGAAGTGAAGGTGGGTTGCTTGCAGACAAAGTACTTGAAACAGTGGCCAAAAACGCACGGGTCGGTGTTCTGGGCGCCATCCGGTACTTGATGTGCGCCCAAGTTAGCTATGGGAATCGGCGTATGGAGCCACCGGGGGCCATCAGGCACTCTGTGTGCGATCTCTTGCACTGCAGAAGGTGCTTCCCATTCGCCCCAGAAGCCAACCCTATCCTCGTGCAGCCGCCCATTGGCATCGAGGTATCGGCCTGTGGTTGTCAGGAACTTGCGCTTGTGGCGACTTGTATTCCAAGACCTCTCATTTCTGGCTGCGTTGTCGGGCCCATGCTCTTGCCCGGGATGGGTGAACTGTACGACTGCGATCATCATGTTGCTCCTTACTGTGTCGATATCTGTCAATAGATTCCGCCGGTCACGTAGTTCTTGCGGGGAAACCTCTCGCAACCAGCGTTCGGGCCGTGGCTTGTTCTGTACGCATGCGAACGAAAGCCGAATGAACATAGCCTTCATGTCGGTTCGTCGATTGAACCGATACTGAGCCTCGGCTAGATAGCGTTTCGCGTACTTGGCATATTTGATCGAATGATAGGTGCCCTTCATTGACATCTTGAGGTTTCCAAGCAGCGTGTTGACCCAGCGAAAACACTGTAGATCGGTTCCCCGGTTTCCTCTGCCGACAACATGAACTTCGTGCTCGCAACCAGCCTCTCTGACCCCACCAAAACAGGCGAGGCCGTCTGAAACGACCAGCGTTCCTGGTACCATGCGCTTCTTTGCCCACAGCTCGATTCCATAAGTGGTGAATCCAGGAACGTAGTTGAACAATGCGTATTCTGGCCGACCTCCAGAGTCCGTTTGGACTGCCGCGACAAAGGGGATCTTGTTCTCTGATCCTCGTCCTACGGTGCCACCGCGCCGTTCGCCACCCAGATAGGCGTCGTCGACCTCCACCCTTCCGGACAGTTTGCGGGTATCTTCACGTTCAGTCATGACCTGGATGATCTTGTGCTTCAAGCGCCAGGCGCTGCGATAACAAATGCCAAGAGTTCGGGTTAATTCAAGTGCCGAGACGTTGTTCTTGGATTGGGTTAGCAGATACATCGCGTAGAACCATGTGAACAAAGGAAGTCGCGAGCCTTGAAAAATCGTTCCGCTTGTTAGCGTTGTTTCTCTGCGGCACGATTTGCACTGAAAAGTCCTGTTGTCGCCGTGGAGATACGTGTAGCATTTGTCGTGGTCGCACTTGGGACACCTGAAACCATTCGGAAAGCGAATTCGTTCCAGCTCCGTTTCACACTTTGCTTCGGTACCAAAACGGTCAAGAAAGTCCGTCATTTTGAGGCTTTTCTGAAATTGCACTCTATTCTGAGGCACCGGGAGCCCCCTCGCCGCGAACCTTCGCCCACCGGTTGTTTGCCCGGTCAATATTTGCCTGGCGGCGGGCTTCCGTCATCTTCTTCCCGTTCACCGATGCCCACAGGCGCTTAATGTCATCGTCGGTAAGATGTTTCTTCAGTTCTTCAAGCGAAAGGTCAGATTTGCAGTTTGGGCAGACCATGTCGGAACACCTCTGTCACTACTCTAGTACCAGCATGTCGGCATGTCAAGCGACCGTTTTGGTCTCTTTTCTGAAACATGGCGCTAATCAGGATCCCAATTGCGCATATAGCGGTTCAGAAATTTGCCAGAGATCATTGTCTTGAGACCGATCAATATCGACGTTACGCAATCGACTTCTTTACGGCGCGGCTAGCCCAATTTCCGTCAGGACAAACGACGGCCCCGACTGCTTCAGGACAATGTTGAGTCTGCCGCCGCTCGGAGTATCCGCTGACACAACAACATTTGTTTTGTCTGTACCAGTCAGCCTCCAGTTTTTCATGGAGTCAAAGGTGGCACCCGAATCCCCAAAAGACTTTCCAAAGCTTGTAAGGAAACTCGCCTTGAAGTCGTTTCTTTGATCCTCAGCTAGCGCGTTGAAGACTAGCCCGATGTTCTTGCCGACCACATGGAGTTCTCCCCAAGACACTTGGTTGGAGATTCCCGGATCGCTCGCCACAAATCCCTTGAAGATGGTATGTGCGGCACTGACCTGACCGGCGGAAGAGGCAGCACATCCGACCAACATGAATGAAAACAATGTCGTCCCGATCACAGCGATCCGCAAACTTCTCAAGCCCCTATGCTGTTCCATTTTTGCTCCTCGGTAGTTCGTTGATGCGATCTCTACGGCACGCTGTTCTTGCGAATCATCTTGCGGAAATCAGAGAGAGCGCCTGAAGTCACCGTCAACTTGTAGCAGTATTCATCTCGCCTGCCGCAGATTGAAGTTTCACGATGTGCTTCGCCACAAGTTCAGCGTCAGTGGTGGGGATATTCCAGATCTTGCCTGATTTTAGTATCAGTTGCACGCCCCAGATGTTCTTCATCATTTTTCCAAGGGCTATCCTGGAAACATCCGACGACTTCACAACCTTGGCAGACACCAAGTCCGAAAACAAAACCTGCGACTTTTCGTCGTCGGGAATGTCGTTGATCGACTTCCTCAGGTCATCAATTCCCATGTAGATGTGGTACCTGACCTTCCTGTTCGTCACGGTAATCAATGAGGAATTGCTGAACTGCCGGTGGACGACGGCTTCTCCCTCTTCCAGGTCCACGTCATCCAGTTGGGCTGACTTCATGGCCTTGCTTTTTCTCGCGCGAATCACAAGAATTGTGATGCCAACAATGATGAAAATACTCCAGCCGTACTTGGTCAGTTCGTTGTCCCCGAAGAGATAGTTTGTCCAGCCCCCTCCTTCCACAAGCCACTGTCCGATATCCGCTAATCCAGCAACAATTAGTGCCCATGCCAAAATGACCATTCCCATTTTGATTCCTCCTACTAAGATTGAGGATTCGACTCCTGGAGTCGAATCACTTATTCCCAAGCCAATGTGCTTGCCTCAACTGCTTCTTCAATCGGGAAATACATTGCTTATCTTTGTTCGTCCGTACTCCCTCCTTAGCCCGATCTTCTCACGACGATAGAAACGGGGTGCGAGCCGTCTGATATAATTG
>JBAXAI010000069.1:0-4915 GCA_037142615.1 Spirochaetales bacterium
CATTCCTTGACGAGTTCGACGCCATGGAGGATGTCGCCGAGGTCGGCCAGAACGGCGTTGAGATCGGCTTCGAGCGCGGTGCGGGTTGGGCCGCTGGTCAGGTCGGCGGCAGCGTCCAGGTGGCGACGCGCCACGGTGGCCAGCGACGCCTTGTAGGTGGCTTTGCCTGCCTCGGCGTCGCGCGCCGCGCCGAGCAGCAGGTCGGTGATACCTTTCATGGCCGAGAGGACAATGGCGATGCGTCCCCCCAGCCGGTGCGACAGGACAATTTCGGCAACTTGCCTTAGTTTTCCCGCGTCTTCGACGGAGCTTCCGCCAAACTTCTGAACGAGCATGGTGCCACCGTTATACCGTATAATGGGGCTCATGGCAAAGCCCGACAACGTCCAGCGTTTCTTCTTTTACCTGGGAACTTTGAATGCAGGTAAGTCCTTGCACCATGGTCTGGTGGCCGACAAAATCAAGCTCCGCCAGTTCTACGACGACATGGCGTATCTGCGTGATCTTCTTCCGGAATCGGACCCCGGCGCGAGCCTCGAAAGTGACGGCGAGGGCCGTTGGAAACTGGTGCGGCGCCAGGGAACCAAGGCGCTGGCGGAGGCGGAGTTCCTGCCGTTCCTCAAGGCGTTGGCTGGCACCACCAACCTGTTCCCGTACCCCGTGACGAGCTGGATGCAGCACCTCGAGGCCCGGTACAACCAGAGCGGACTCAAGGCCCTCGACCAGCGGGTCCTGTACACGAGCACCCCGCACCCCGACAAACACAAGCCCGAGCATTTTCACATTTTGGTGCAGTCGCTGGTGGAACAGAAGTTGGTGAAAATCCTCTACAAGAACCGCGAAGGTGTGCAGCGCGACCTCTTGATGGAGCCAATGACGTTCTTGAACCACAACGGGGTCTGGTACCTCATCGGCGATGGCGAGTACGCGCACCGGCCCGGACTGGCCGACCACCCGACGCAAATCAAACTTCAGCGGATCGTACGCTGTACGCCCACCGACCAACCCTTCCGTAACCGTTTCGCGCTGGCGCAGGTGAACCACCGGCTGCGGTCCACGTTTGGTTCTCACACCATCCTGACGGGAGCGGAGCCGAAAACGGTCGTCCTGCGCTTCTTTGGCGAGGCCGTAGCGCATGTGCAGGAAAGCTGGTTCCATACCGGGCAGGAATCGCAGCGCAACGACGATGGCAGCTGTGACCTGACCCTGCGCGTGAACGACCTGTTTGACGCGCTGCAGCTCATCGGCCAATGGGGTGCTCTGGTGCAACCGCTGTCGCCGCCCGAACTCGTCAGTCTGTGGAAGACGCGGGCCGACGAGGTGGCGGCTTGGGTCGCTCGGGGTTGAATCCGCGGCCGGGGCGCTGCCTCGGCCAACGGTAGTCCAATGATGTCGGCGACTTCGGCGTTATCCACGCCTCCATCCGTTGGTGCGCGGCGACGGATCCACCCCCAGGAGTGGGCACGGCCGTTTGCATAGTACAGCGAGGTCTGTACCCGATTGGATTCAACGGGATTTTGAGAGCGCCTCAACTGTCGCCAAGGCGAGGCCGGTCAACTCGGCAACTTTTTCTATGCTCATACCTTCATCAAGTAGCGCGACCGCGACCTTGACCGTGCCCTTTTCGATGCCCTGGGCTTCCCCTATCGCTACGCCGCGGGCTTCACCGACAGCTTCGCCCTCGCGGTAGCCCTCACCCTTGTAGCTGGCGATATCGTGAAGCGCCATCGAACGGCGGATCTCGTTGTAGACTTCAGGTGCAATCCGCATGTAGGCCTCCATCCGCTGGCGAGCGGCACCCAGCATGGCCACCAGTTCAAAAGGGCCGCCGGTCTGGCTCATTTCAGGTTCTTCCAAGAATCTGCCCCAAATCGCCGCTTTCTTCAACAAGGACGCTCGACCAGGCGAACGCAGGAGTTTAGGAAGTTCCACGAAAATAAACCCGAGATGGGAGGTATGTGGCAACCGGATGTGATGCAGCCAGGGGCCTTTCTTTGAGATCTCGTACTCAAGAAAGTTGAGCGAGATAACGGGCCGCAACTTGGCATAGTCGTCGCCTGCGGGCAACTGTCGGGAAAACAGCCGGGCCCAGTAGAACAGCGCTCGCTCAAAGTACGCGGGCTTGCGGGTAGTTTGAACCTCTACGTTGACGATCCGGCCCGTTTCGTCTTCAGCTAGGATGTCGACAAGGGCCAGTTTTTCTCCGTTATGCGCTGGCGGCAGTTCCCGCGGCTGGAGCTGCAAATTGTGGACGAGTGGCAGGCCGACGGCCTCAAAATTGGCATTGACCAGACTTTCGAGCAGCGGCAGGCCCTCGGGCTCTCCAAAGACATGTAGAAATACAGAATCGTGCGTTAGTGGCGAATAGGGCATGGCCACGGCGCGCTGCGCCTTAGGCCCACAGTTTCCGGGCAAGCCCGAAAACTGTCCTTCTGTGCCTTTTGGCATTCAGCGGATAGTACTGAACTTTGGTCAGCACGGCATATTGGTGCCTCGAGGTACCAGACGGGGGAATAGGGCGTTCTGCTTCTATGGAAGTACCGGAATCTGGGGGAACTTTCGGAGGGGGTGGTTGGCGCTGGAAGGGCGTCTCCCCGGCTGGTGCCGGGGCCGGGCTCGCTGCGGGGTTCCGCTTTTTGCTGGCGCAAAAGAGCTGGCCGGGGCGCAGCCTCGGCCACCCTCCGCATCCCTGACGCGGAATTGGGAGGGGTGGTTGCCCGGTGAGGCCAACGTGGGCACGACATCGGTCCTATGTGTGTCGGCTCAAGTCTCCGGCGGATGATCCTCTGGGGCCTGCGGTCCTGCTGTGAAGACTTTTGTGGCTGCCAGAAAAGTGTCAAGAAACTGCGGCTTCGCCAGAAAGGCCTCTGGGTCCCCGCGTGGGTGAAGACCAGCCTCGCGCCCGGCTCTCGGGCCGTTCAGGATTACCTCGAAGCTTCAGGGTTGCTCCCGAGTCTCGACGCTCTCGGATTCCAGATCGCGGCCTTCGGTTGCGTCACGTGCATCGGCAATTCGGGCCCCTCCACCCCGCGATTGAGAAAGCCCAGCTGGACCACAAACTCTGCCTTTCTTCCGTCATTTCCGGCAACCGCAACTTCGAGGGTCGCATCCACCCGAACGTCAAGGCCAGTTTCCTTGCCTCGCCGTTGCTCGTCGTCACCTTCGCGCTCGCCGGCCGGGTCGACACCGACCTGACGACCGAGCCCCTGGGAACCGGAAGCGACGGCAAGCCCGTCTTCCTCAAGGACGTTTGGCCGACGACCGAACCGTCACTTGCCGACGCGGTGACGCCCGTGGGAGCCTGCGCCACGTAGCTGGGCGCGGTGGGGTCGACAGGGTTGTCGAGGTTCTTGGCGAAGCTCGGGGTAAAAAGATCGCACGAGGTGATCAGCAGCAGAGCGAGCCCCGCGAAGGTGGCCCGGATCATGGGTTGGCCTCCAGCAAACTAAGGCGCAAGTCGTCGGTCTTGATCTGCTTTTGGATCGCGGCCACATCGGGCTGCAGGAACATCGAGGTCAGTGCCGCCAACACACCGGTTCCCGAAACCACAAGACCAACTTGATAGAGAAGCGTAGCGCTGGCAATTTGCGCTTTGACGGCGACGACGGTGTCCGGAGTCGCAGCATCGTAAGCCGTCCGCAGCGACGCCCCGTAGACGTAACCACCCACGGTGGCCAGTACGCCCAACCCGCCGCCAATCCAACTGGAGGTTGCGACGGTGCCCCACAGGGCCTTGGCCTCTTCGGCGAGGCCCAACTTGTCGACAAGCGTTTGGCGGTGACTGGTAAGGTCAGCAGCCGAACGCTCGGCAGGACGAACCGGGGCGACAGCCGCAGGCGCGACATTCGGCTTGCCCAAATACAGCCCAGTCAGAAGGCCCGAGGTGACGATGCTGGGCGTCTGCGCTCCGCCAGACTTTTTGCGCACGTCGTCGCGCACCTTCTTGAACATCGCGGTGAGTTCCAGGTCGGTGTCGAGGTAGGGCAGCAGCACTTCGGTGAACAGTCCATTGCGGCCCGAGCCGTCGCTGGCAACATCGTTGGGAGCCGTGCTGAAAATGACCGCCGAACCTTCCTCTGCGGCTTCCTGGGCAGGCACAGCGGCCAAGCCCCGGCTGGTCCCGATGGACCGCGTTTTGCTCTTGAACGGGTTATCGCGGCAACTGTCCAGGAAGATGACCGACTGCAGAACCTTGGCCTCGTCGAGCGCATCGACCACGCGGTCGACCACAAAGGCCGATTCGGTGACGTCGGTTTTGTCCTGAAAGGTTTCGTTGATTGGCAGCAGGTAGTTTTTGCCGTCGAGCTGCACGGCGTGACCAGCGTAAAAGAACAGGGCCGTGGGTTTGGTGGTCGACTTGAGCACGTCTTTGAAGTCGGCCAGCTTGCGGATCATTTCGCGGCGGTCGGCGTCTTTGACCAGCAGGACCCTCCACCCGTTGGCCGTCAGCCTTTCGGCGACGTCTTGCGCGTCGTTGGTCGGGTTGGCAAGCGACTCGATGCCGCCGGTGTAGTTGGCGTTGCCAATGACCAGCGCCACGCGGCCCGCTTCGGCGGTCTCCGCCGCGACTCCGGCGAGGGGCACGGTCGACAATACAAAGCCAACAACCGCAGCAAGAAGGGAAGTTCTCATGCGCGTTATTGTGTGCTCGATGGGGCTGGCTGTCAAGGTTGGCCAGGATTGTCACCGCTACGGCAGTCTACCTGACCACAAAGTTGACACCAAAAACCTGACGCCCCCCTCCCGGAGAACCAGAATTCCAACCATAACCTCAAGCAAAACGTCGCCAACCTCTGTTAGGGAAGTTACAATGGAGGCATGAGGAACATGGGAATCCCTGTACGAAAGACTGACCAGCACTACACCTACCGCGACTACCGCCAATGGGACGAGGACGAGCGGTGGGAGCTTATCC
>JBAXAI010000070.1:0-4902 GCA_037142615.1 Spirochaetales bacterium
CCGGCTACAGGGTTACTTACCTGACCAACAAGTTTGAAGGGCGTTCCATCTACATTCCCATGGACTGGTTCTACCAGACCGGGGCGAACCGGACCGACGATGGGTTTATGAAGGCCGAAGTCATTCGTGGCATGGGCGAACAGTACCCTTACATGCAGATTTTCTGGAAGGAAGGCAAGTTCCATCACCTGCGCCTGTTTGTCGTCGATAACTACAGCGACCGTTCGTGGGGAGTTGTGGCCGATCCGAAGGCTCTTGGTGCCATGTTCGACCCCAAGAAAGACCCCGACTTTCAGTTTTGACCGAGAATCCTCTTACCGCGACTGCAGTACCGGAATCGCTGCTGCAGTTCTTCCACGACCACAAAACCTTTCTCGTCTTGGGCCATCAGGAACCCGATGCAGACTGCATCGGTTCGCAGTTGGCCTTGGGGTCTTTTCTGCAGCGGCAGGGAAAGCACGTGAGGCTGTACAACCACGGCCCGTTCAAACGCCCCGAGATCAACCGCTACCAGCCGCTGTTTGAGCCTCGCATCGACGGTTTTGCCAAGGTGGATCAGCCGGCCGTCGTTATTCTGGACTGCTCGACCCTCGATCGCATCGGTGACCTCAAGGACGATCTTGCCGGTCTGCCCGTTGCCGTGATCGACCACCACTCGTCGGGCGTGGAGTTTGGTGAGGTTCGATGGGTCGCGTCGCACCGGCCTTCGACCACCTGGTTGATCAGCCACCTGATTCGAGCCATGGGGCAAAAACCCAGCGTCGAAGAAGCCCACTGGCTGATGCTGGGTCTGTGCACGGATACCGGCTTCTTCCGGCATCTCGAAGCCAGCAGCCAGGAGACGTTTCAGGTTGCCGCGTTTCTCGCCGAAGCGGGAGCCTCACCGAAGGCCGTGTTTGCCCAGATTAACGGGGGCAAGTTGTTGCCCAACCAGAAGCTGATGGGCTTGATGCTCAGCCGAACCGAGAGCCATTTCGACGGTCGATTGCTGTATTCGTGGGAAGAGTTAACCGACCGCGAGAAGCTCGGTGCGGAGAATCGCGAGTCCGACATTATCTACCAGACCCTTCAGGGCGTCTCAACCTGTGAGCTCATTGTCCTTTTGCGCCAGGATACGGCCTCCAAGGTCACCGGGGGCTTGCGGTCACGCAGTTACGTTGATGTCGGGGTTCTGGCTCAGCAGTTCGGTGGTGGCGGCCACGTGCGGGCCTCTGGTTTTTCGTGCACCGGAACGGTCGCCGAGGTGTGGGAACGCTTGCGCCAAACCGTCGCCCCCCAGTTTCTTTGACACGCCAATAGCGTGTAGTTTCCCGCCTCGCTCAGTTGGTTTGTTGCGCCAATGTGAACGGTTGTGAACCGATGGGTCCCTTGGAGTCCCGTCAGGTGAAGATTCCGTCAAGTTTGGACTTTGGCATAGCTCCTGCTAACAACCCGCAGGAGGCCGAAGTGAACGACGAACTGACGCAACGGGTGCTGGCTGTGCAGGCCGGCTTGCAACCCAGGAAGGACGTGGAAGATTCCATCCTGTTGATGGTGTTTCAACACCTGAGGAACTACCATCGCAACGACGAAGACGACGTCTCGGGTTTTCTGCTCGAGTTTGCAGGACGGATCGGCGGTCTGGTCGATAGGTTTGAAGACCGAGGCATTCCCTTTCAACACTACCTGATGCGTTCGATGCGCTGGCAGTGGACGAGCTACAAGGCCCGTCGCGACCACGAGACAGCGCAGGGGATGCTGTTGGCTGAGCCAGACAACCTGGACTACGGGACGCCGGAGCAGGGTCTGAATCCCGACAACGCTGCCCAGGCGGTCGGAGCTGCCATGGCTCCTTTGGAGGATCCGACCCTTCAGTCACGTCTGCTTATGCTGGCATTGAAGCAGGCAACGCTTCTGGAGGAGTCTCAGATCGAGGAAATCTGTCGCCTGGCTTCGGTGGACCTTTCGTGGCTTCAGGCCTTGGTTCAGGAAGTGCGGCAGTTGGTGGAACCGCAGCAGGAGCGCAAGCAGCACTTGACCGAACGGCAGAGTGAAGTCTATTGGCAGCGCTTGGTCGCTGAAGCCCGCGCTCGGCGGGAGCCAGACCCCGACAGACGGGCCCTTTGGGAAAAGAGGGCCGCGATGTACCGGGAACGGCTGGCGAACCTCCAGACCCGGCGGACGGCGATGACCGTTGTTCCGACGCATCTGGACCTGTCGCGCCTGCTGGGCATACCCAAGGGCACGGTCGATTCTGGCATTTACCATTTGAAGAAAGAGCTGGCGTGCCTGTATACTGACGGCCATGATCCTGCTGGCGACCAACAATGGCCACAAAAAAGGCGAGCTCGAGCTCCTGTTTCCCGGCGTCGTGCTCGCTCTTCCTTCTGAGGTAGGTCTTGCCGGGTGGGACCATAACGAAACGGCCGACAGCTTCGCAGGCAATGCCCTCGGCAAAGCCCGCTCGCTGTTTGAGCAGGCCGGCCGGCGCTGGCCCGTCATGGCCGACGATTCGGGAATCTGCGTGGATGCGCTGGGGGGGGCCCCGGGAATTTTCTCGGCCCGCTACGGCGCCGACGAAGGCCGGAAGCTCGATGACGTTGGCCGGTACCGTTTGCTGCTGGAGCGGTTGGGAGCCCGCGCCGACCGCAGTGCCCGTTTTGTCTGCGCCCTGGTGCTGGTGCTGGGCCCCCACCGCGAGTTCGTCGTCGAAGAAACGTGGGAAGGCGAGGTGGCTCACACCCCGAGTGGAACGGCCGGCTTTGGCTACGACCCTGTTTTCTGGCTTCCGGAGTTAGGCTGCACCTCGGCCGACCTTTCCAGCGCTCAAAAGAACAACCTGTCTCACCGTGCCCGCGCAAGTCGAAGGCTGGCCGCGGTTATTGCTACCTTGGAGGATTTCGCATGAACGCACCCCGTGACCGAAAGGATGTCCCCGTGTCTGACCAGTGGGACCTGTCGCTGATCTACCGGAAGACGGAAGACTGGGACGCTGACCTTGATGCGCTCAAGTCCCTGCTGCCGAAAGTCGCGCCATTGCAAGGTAGCTTGGCTTCGTCCAAAGGTGCCCTGAAACTGGTGCTCGACCTGAACACCCGGATCGACCGCCTTGGGGAGAAGCTGGGCGAGTACGCCCACTTGAAGACGGCCGAAGATGTCGCCGACAACGTCAGCGGCGAGCGGATGGGCCGGTTCATGAGTGTGGCAACTCAACTGGGCGCGGCGTTCGCCTTTTTGACCCCTGAGATCCAGGCGATCGACGACGCGACGTGGGCCTCGTGGGTGGCCGACCCGTTGTTTGCCGACGACCGCATTGCGCTTCACAAAATACGCCGCTACAAACCGCATGTGCTCGGCACCGAGGCGGAGCGCGTGCTGGCCCTCGGTTCGGAGGCACGCGGCGGTGTGCAGAAGGCGTTCTCGAGCCTGACAAACGCCGACCTCGATTTCGGGACCATCGAAGTGGGGGGCGAGGCCCAGAGCCTCACGCAGTCGTCGTACTCGGTGTTCCTGCAGAGCCCCGACCGGTCCGTCCGCCGCCAAGCCTACGACCAGTTCTACGCCGAGTTCCAAGCGCACGAGAACACTCTGGCGTCGTTGTATGCTGCCAGCGTTCAGCAGGACGTGTACCTGGCCCGAGCCCGCGGATTCTCGAGTGCGCGGGCCCGCGCGCTGTTTGCCGACGACGTGCCGGCATCCGTGTACGACAACCTGATTGCTTCGGTGCACCGGGCCTTTCCTGCGCTTCACCGGTACTACGATCTTCGGCGTCGATTGCTGGGGGTGGAGAAGTTACACCACAGTGATGCCTACGCCCCGATGGTGGCTGCCGCCGAGACCCGGCACACTTGGGACCAGGCCGTTGAGGTCGTGATCGACGCCGTCAAACCGCTGGGCGAAAACTACGGCCAGGTGCTGGCAAAGGGTCTGCGCGGCGGGTGGGCCGACCGCTACGAGAACAAGGGCAAGCGCTCCGGTGCCTTCTCGGCCGGCGGCTTCGACACCCAACCCTACATTTTGATGAACTTCAAGGAAGACAGCCTGCGCGATGTGTTCACGCTGGCGCACGAGGCCGGGCATTCCATGCATAGTTGGCATTCGGTTCGGGCCAATCCGTTTCAGCATTACGGGTACACGATCTTCGAGGCAGAAGTCGCCTCGACGTTCAACGAGCAGTTGCTGGCAAAGGTACTCCTGGAGCGGTCGACCGACAAAAAGGCCCGTGCTGCCGTGCTGGGCAAGCTCATCGAAGACACCGTGGCGACGTTGTTCCGCCAGACGATGTTCGCGGAGTTCGAGCATCTGGTACACGAGCGGGCCGAAGCGGGCGAAGGTTTGACGCTCGAGGTGTTCAAAGACATCTACCGGTCGTTGCTCGAGCAGTATTTCGGCCCCGAGGTGCAGCTCGAGCCCTTTTCGGCGCTGGAATGCTTGCGGATTCCTCACTTTTACGGTGCTTTTTACGTGTACAAGTACGCCACCGGGCTTTCGGCCTCGTTGGCGCTCAGCGACCGGGTGCTGAACGGCGGCGCGGCTGAGCGCGACCAGTATCTGGCCTTTCTCAAGTCAGGGGGGTCGAGGTTTCCGTTGGAATCGCTCAAGCTCGCCGGTGTGGACATGGCGAACCCTGAGCCGGTTGAGAGCGCCGTGCGGGTCTTCTCGCGCATGCTCGACGAGCTCGAGGCCCTGCTGGGCGTCGCGGCGTCGAAGTGAAGCCGGTCGTCTTCGGACTGGTCGGAACCGGCTGGAGGGCCGAGTTTTTCATCCGGATCGCGCGCCTGGTACCGGACAGGTTTGTACTTGCCGCCGTGTACACACGCACGTCGGAAAAGGCAGCTGAGCTGGCCGCCAGCGGCCTGAGAGCCGTTACTGACTGGGATGCGTTCGCCGCTGTTCCGATGGACTTTGCCGTCGTTTCCGTGA
>JBAXAI010000071.1:0-4189 GCA_037142615.1 Spirochaetales bacterium
GACATCAGACCAAATTGCTTAGGTCACTGTCCAGCCTCTGGGGGCCATCATACTCCGGGCTGAAAGCCAGGAAGCATGAACAGGGCGACGCCCATATACACCATCATTCGAGGGCAGTCAGTCAAAGAAGCTATCTGTTCGCCTCGGGAGCCCTCGTTCTGCGTCTGTCGACTGGACGGGGGTCTTCGACCCCAAGCATTTCGAAGAGTTCCTCTGCAGCCTTGGCGATGGCATTTCTCGCTTCCGCGGCAGCTGGGGTCGTTCGAAACCGACGCGAACAAAGGTTTGAGACGTACTGGTTCAGACGACCACTCGGCGTCGCTCGAATACGGCGGTTTGCCTCATCCTGACACGACTTACATGCGCTCAGGTATCCATCCGCAGTTTTCCTGTTCTGATAGAACTCACTTAGAGGCAACATGGTGGCGCACACTTTGCAGGTCTTTTCCATTTCTATTCCTCTCTGGGAATCTAGCCGGCGGAGCTGGAGGAATCTGTTCTGAGGATTAAAGCATTGGATCGCCACCGAAAAGGCAGGCGGAAGGCCTGAGGCCGCGGAAGGTATCCATGGTACCCAACTTTACTCCTACCTAGGGAAGAAATCTCGATTAATGCCTAACGAATTTACCTCGTTTACCCAATTCACTTTCCAGAGTGACAAAAGTTGGGTACTTGGTTACCCTGACCGGGTATCACCGACTGTTAGTTCTCGAAACTGGCTGCACGCTTGGGCATCCGGCGACGGCCCCAGAAACTCCAGGTGGCCACTTACTAGCCAGTAAGTGGCCACCTGGGTCAGCGTCGATCCAGCTTCAACTCCGGCTTTGGAAGCGCGAAGGTCTTCCGACCGCTAGTTAGCTTCATGGGGAAGTGCTTGTGAAGAACCTTCCCCATCTTGTTCAGCTGGGCCTTGGTGGGGTTGCTGATCTCTAGGCTCACCAGCACGTCCGTAGTAGTCATGCGAAGTGGACGATCTACTTGCAGAGGATCATACCAGTCGAGGACTTGTTCTTCGAACTCCTCCAGCTCCTGGTAGTTCTCGTTGGAAGCACTGAGCAGCGCCTCTTCGTCTGGTGAAAGCCACCAGTTCTCGCCGTTCTCGTAGAGGACCCTGGCTTCGGCCCAGACCTGCTCGAGAGGCAGCACCATGGGCTTTACTGCGACGACAGGTATCACCCAGAACCGAGAAGACCCAGTGGTGTCGGTAAGGAACGCCGCCTCGTTCACGGTTGCGGCGTAAACAGTCCTCCTTGGATACTTTTCGGATCGACGCAGGTAAGGGTATCGGATGGTGTCGACTTCCTGCGTCAGGAAGGCCTTGAGCATTGCGATGTCGGCCTTCCTCAGCAGTCCTTCGAGTTCGCCAAGTTCGACAACCCAATGCATGGTAGCCTGTTCAAGGGTGTCCTTGATTCTGGGGTCAACCACCTGACCGGCGATGATCCAATCGAGGCTCGGTACTAGGCTGGTAAACCACTTGGTCTTCCCGATGCCCTGCTTCCCTTGAAGGGTGAGGACGCCTCGCCCCCGGTAGACTTGGGCCATGACTGCGGCGACGGCTGAGATGACCCAGCGACGCACGAGAACTTCTTTGAAACGCTCGTCGAAGTCCGATGGGGTCACAAGAGTCGAGGCAAGGGCGGATATCCGCGACACCCCGTCCCATGTAAGCGAGGTAATCCAGTCGCGAACCGGGTGATAGCGGTTCTTCTGTGCAATTGGCAGAAGGAGCGGTTGAAGTCTCGTCACAGGGAACTTGTTGAGACTGCAGACGCTCTCGAGTTCCCCGAGGGACGCGTTCTCTACCTGCCCTTCCCCACTGACGCCAGGGACGACGGTCTCTACCTTGTGAGACATCATGTTGTATCGAACAGTAACGCCGTAGGCTGCGTTCAAGCGTTGAAGGTTCTCGACTGTGGGTATCGGGCGAGCGAAATCCTTCTTCTTGCCTCTTGTGACGACATGTTCGGGATGCCAGATCGAAGTTGGCGCAGTTTCCGACAAGGGCAAGCGAGTCATTGTGGCGACAGATGGCGCGACAGGCTGGACTGGCGAAATCGGGTGCCCCCCAGGGGGTTGGTCAAATGGTGTAATCATGGTTTTCCTCTCTTCCCTCTTGTTTGCAGGACATCGTAGGTTGATCAACCCAACCCGCTGTCCTCTCTAGGAGAAGGTGCGGGACGGGCTGATTGCTAGGTTCTTGGTTCAGATCGCGGATCTCTTACCGGTGGGCGGAAGCTCTGAGGACTCTAGGACGTTCTTCAGGCGTACCAGTTTCCCGGCGTTGATAACCGCGACGACTCCGACCTGTCCAAACTGCGGCGCTGCAGCCAGGACTCTCTTGAAGGCTTCAAGGCAGCCCTCAACCTCGGAGACGGTCATGCGTCGCCTCCTTGGGTGGGTGGCCGGCCGAGCAGCCATCGCTTGACTTCTTCTTCGTCAAAACGGGGGCGAGATCCGAACAGGATGGTTGGTAAGCCCTGCTTTCGAAGGCGTACCAGAGTCGAAACCGATACTTGGTAGGCCTCACACACCTGCCTTGGCGTGAGCAGCCTTGGAAGTGGTTGTTGATGATTCGTCATCGTCTTCTCCTTTTTTGATTGCCCGAGGAACTCAGGCAGCCGGGGTGACTCCCGTCTGGGCAGACCTCTCACGGCGCGCCAAAAATCCCTAGGTGGATTGGCAAGTCGATCAGGAGTAGTTTCTGTCCTTGACGGGAGATCCTTCGAGCTTGACGCCGGGTCACAGGAGAAGTAAGCTCAGTCTGTCGTGATACTGTGCTTTTCTCCATGAAGGGACCAAGCTGGCCGGCTTGGTCGTTTCTTTTTTGTGCGTCGTCCGTCTCGTGGTCTCGTGGTCTCGTTGTTCGCTAAGTCATAGCCGTTCCTCCTTCATGTCCATTCTACACCGCTCACCGGTGGCTCTTTTCGTTGCTCAAGTAACGGGGAGAGGCGTTGTTCTGCCGACTTTCGTCTGATCGATCGCTTGGGTCCCCGTGACCCAGTCCGGCATCTGCCGACGCCGTTCGGCCCTCTCTCCAACATTCTACACCGGTCATAGGGTAGGTGAGCGTCATGCCGGAGATTGCAGGTTATGTTGACTCTTGCCATCGCTCACCTTTGTCACCAACGTGAAGTCAGGAACCGGGAGCAAGACTACGCTCCTAACCCGACTCCCCTAGATGCAGGATTATACTCCGGCCACCAGGTACCCCAGTTGGGGTGTTGCGTCTCGTATCTGGAATTGCCCGCCTTTGTTGGCATCGTCATTCCACCCCATTCCAGATTGTTCCCAGCGCTTCGATTTCGAAGGTTTGGAGCACGCCATGTCCTTCTTGCTTGTGTTAAACTCCGGCGGCAGAGCTAGTTTGGGTTGCTGAAGTAAGGAGTTCATGGTTCTTCGCTGAAACTGTCGAAGCACTACCCTGTACCAGGTGGTGAGAAGACCGGGCAGGCGGTTCCGAGAAGCGCCTGCTTGCTTGCGAAATCGGAGCCCTTGCTAAGCAGACTCCGCTCATCACCGATCAACTTCCCAAACGTTGCTTCCGCGACCTTTTTGATCTCGAGCATTTCCTTGTCGAGCGCATGGTCCGCATACTCGAGGTAAACGGCCCTGGTGGTGTGACCCGTCGCCCGCATCACCTTCTCGTCGGGCAGGGTGTCACTCATGCGGGCCGCAAAGAAGTGCCTCCAGGAATGGAACTTGATGTTGCGGGCCTTCCAGTGGTCGAGCGCCTCGTTGCGAGCTTCGGCACCCTTTTTTCCATCGAGAGTCATTTCCGTCAACATGTCCTTTAGGCGAGCAGAGAAGTGTTGGGGGGCGAGCGGGGCGTCCTTGCCTTGCCCCCAAAAGACAAACCCGTTTCCGTGAGGATTGAGCGACGCCAGTTCAATTAGCAGGCCGCGGATCATCGGCAGAATGGGAACCTGGCGAACCTCACCACTTTTGGGCAGTTTCTCTCCGAAGCCCTCGAGCCAACTGCACCGAACGATGATGGAGTCTGCTCCTATGTCGCTGGTCTTGAGCCCCACAATTTCGCCCGCACGGAGCCCGGTGGTTGCCGCTACCAAGTTTGCCAGTTTGAACTTCGGATTGGCCCAGTTCAAAGCAAACAGCGCCTTCATCTCTTCCGGCGTCAGCACCCCCGTCTTCTTCGACTTGCCCGCACCTCGCCTAGAACTCAGACTTA
>JBAXAI010000072.1:0-3783 GCA_037142615.1 Spirochaetales bacterium
GCGTAGGGCGGGGCTCCGCCCTTTTGTCCCAGAAGTCGCCGGTGCAGTTTCGACCTCGTCGAAACTGCGGGCCTAAGGCACCACAGGTGCCGTGGCCGGGCATCCACCTCGTGCTCGCCACCCAGCGCCCCTCGGTCGATGTCATTACCGGCCTCATCAAGGCCAACTTCCCCAGCCGCATCGCCTTCCAGGTGGCCAGCAGAAACAGAGACCCATTGCAGATTCGACGACTGTCGAATCTGCAGGCGTAAGGAGCAACGCGACGTCGCCCAGCATTGACCAAATGGGCGCCGAAAAGCTGCTCGGCCGCGGCGACATGCTGTTCACCAGCAGCTTGCAGTTTGTGAGCAGCGTTCACAAACTGCGGGCCTAAGGAACGAAGTGACGTGGCCAGGAACACCCCTTCCCCAGCCGCGTTCAAGGCGCCTTCCTCAGCGAAGACGACGTCGAGCGCGTGGTGGCCCAGGTGAAAACCCTCGGCGAGCCCGAGTACATCAGCGACGAGATCTTCTTCGATGAAGACGCCGAGGACCACCGCATTGGCACTGGGCAGTTTTCGACGACTGTCGAAAACTGCGGGGCTAAGGCACGAAGTGCCGTGCCCTGGACCCCCTGTTCGACAAGGCCGTCGAGATAGTGCGGACCTTCAAGAAGGCGTCAGCGAGCTTCCTGCAGCGTCGGCTGGGGGTAGGGTACAACCGAGCGGCCCGCATGGTGGAACTGATGGAAGAGATGGGGATTGTAGGACCTCAACAGGGGTCGAAGCCACGGGAGATCGTTCATTCGTAACCTGGGTTGTCGGCCAGTTTCTGGCGTATGCCGGAAACTGAGGGCGTAAGTGGCGAAGCCGCGTCGCCGTGCTCCGGGGTACCGTTCTCGGCGAAGCCGAGGAACTGGCCTGCGGCCACCCTCCGCATCCCTGACGCCAGGAAGAAGGGCTAATTGGCCAAGAAATCGTCTTCCGGAATACCCGCCTGTTTGAGAATAGCGCGCAAAGTTCCTTCAGGAATGTCCCCTGGGTGGTGTGGAATTACCGTACGATTGCGATTTGTTGGGTTCCACCAGATTTCGTGGCTCCCCCGCGCCTGACGGTCAAACTCGAAGCCAAACTGCTTCAGCCTTTGCACGACGGTGCGATAACTGAACCCCGATAGCCTGCCCATCAGACCCCGACGGCAACATCTAGCAGCGTGAACGAGTCCAAAGGCTTCAACGACGCCGGGATCGGATCACCATGTTCGCGGTATGACTCAATGAGTTTGCGAGCGACGTCATGGGCAAGTTCAAGCGCTTCGTCGACCGTCCGGCCCTGTGCCACCAGTCCAGGCAGGTCGTCGGAAGTTGCCAGATAAGGTCCTTCGGGTAAGTGCTCGATTCGGACCTTGAAGGTGTAGGGAGTCTCGTCCATTGCAACCTCTTCGTGACACAGGTTACCACAACGAGAAGCCTGCGACAATTCTCACCGTTCTGAAATACTGCGGTCGCATTGACACCGCAAAATGAACTCACCAGGGGACAGACCTCCTCATCGACCAACCTTGGGCGCTGCGGGGCGATCGGCGACGAAGTGCCGTCCGGGCCAGGCTGAGACTGCCCCTCGATTGACGTTTGTATTAAATATGCGTTACGTTTAATGGGTGATCGACTGGAACGACGAAAAGAATCAGGCTCTGCTTGCCGAACGCGGAGTGACTTTCGAGATGGCTGTCGCCGAGATTGAAGCCGGCCGCGTTCTGGTCAGCAATTCTATGGAGGTGAAAAGTGAGTGCGTCCGCAGCCATCGTCTTGGACGACGAAGAGCAAGAGATTGAAGACAATCTGGATTTCAGCAAGGCACTTCCTGAGGCCGAAAAACTCGCCGCGATTGAAGACTTTCGCCGCGTGGCGTCCGATACGGCAAAGAAGTCCGTCACTATGCGCCTCTCTGAATCGGTGATCAACGGACTTAAGGCACGTGCCGAGGCTGATGGAATCCCCTACCAGACCCTTGCTTCGATGGTGCTCCAGAAGTACGACCGTGGGGCTTTGCTTGAGAAGGATGCGGTACGCGAAGTGGTAATGGCCCTTCGGTGACAGTGAAGGATTGACCGACCCTGGGCGTTGCGGGGCGATTCGTAAAGTCCGTGCCCCGCTGGGTGGGTAGCGGAGGAACAAACCGGCCCGCCGGTTTTTCCGGAGCGAAGGGCGGGTCGCCGCCCTCTTGGTCCGCATGCTTAAACCCCCATCCGGGCCTTCAGGGCCTCCTGAAGCACCTGAGAGAAGTTGACGTGATTCCGCTCTGCCTCCTCATTGAGCCAGTTGGGAATTGTGAGCGTCTTCTTGACGGATCGATTGCGGATCGCATCGCGAACCATTTCGGGCCGACCCTCGATGGGGACAACGAAGGCACCTTCCTTCTGGGGTACGCGCTCAGGATCGGTCGCTGCAGGAGGCAAGTCGCCGTCGTCGAGGAGTCCATAGAGGTGGAGCGACAACGCTTCGCGCGCCATCGAAAGCGCATCCTCTAGGTCGTCCCCAGCGGAAAAGCACCCTGGGAGATCGGGAAACTCAATGCCGTAGAGTCCGGCTTCGTCGCGATGGAAATAGGCAGGGTAGAGAAAAGTCTTCACAAGATCAGTGTGGCACGTACTTTAGTACGTGTCAATTCTTTCTGAAGTCACGGGTTACAGACCCCCTTTGACCGACCTCGGGCGTTGCGGGGCCCGGCCACGCCTCCAACGGAGGCTTAGGCCTGCAGTTAGCGTAGCAAACTGCCCGCGTGTTTTGATTGCCCCGCTGGGTGGTAGTAGCGGGAGCGGAGGGCGGGTCGCCGCCATTTTCAACGCCACAGTGGCTTGCAGTTGTCGACGTTTGTCGAGAGCTGCGGGCGCAAGCCGAAAAGCGGCGTCGCCGACGACGGTCGGGCATGCATTCGCGGAATGCGAGTCACTGTCGGCATGATCGTCGGCCAAATCGGTGCGGGTCATTCGATCGAAGCCGTCCTCGATGACTACCCCTATTTGGAACGGGACGATATTTTGCAGGCACTGCGCTACGCTTCCTGGCGCGCCGAGGAGCGCGAAGTGGATCTCGTTCACTACAGCCATGCGGTGGCAAGCCGAGCGTGATCCAGCTTCGAACCGGTGATGTCAGTCCAGAGGCGGTAGGAGGCGAAGTTGTTGCCTCCATCCGTCAGTTGGCCACAGAACTGGAGCGCGGGGCGTTGTTCTCACCAGGGGACAGACTTCCTCCTTGACCGCCTTTCAATTCCAGCCAAAAATGGCAACCATGCGAACCGCAGTAAATGACTTCCGCGTGCACGTTCGGGGTTGCGAGTGTCTCGGTTCTCACCCGGTGCGATGGGCTGAAGGGAAAGGAAATCCAGGCCCTTCGCGACTCCCTTGGCCAGTATGCCCCTTGGCTACAGGAGCAAGACTCATGGTGAGAGCCCATCGGTTCGCGAGGTTGTTCCAAACCATGGTCCGATGGCGATGAATCCACCCCTGATTGTCGGCGTGTCCTACACGGTCACTGGGCGTGAGGCCGACCAATGGTTTGGGCGCGGAACAACCGTGACCTTTGCCGCTGAAACCACACAGTGGATTGACAAGGGCGAGCGGCAGGCCGAGCTGAGTTTCGCAACTACAGACGGGAAGACGGTGGTGTTGCGGGGTGACTCGTTGACCGGTCTTGTGGCCGTCGTGCCCAGAGAACCGGCTCCGGCCGGCGCCCAACAGTGCCAAGACTGGTCGAGACTGTTTCTGGGGGTGCCCGAAGTTCGCGCTCAGGCCTTTGCCCGCCTAG
>JBAXAI010000073.1:0-3396 GCA_037142615.1 Spirochaetales bacterium
CCGCCCGCCGACCATGACAATCCCGGGCTAAGCCGCAGAGCCTCGATGGCTAACGTGCAGGCATTAACGAATGGCAGTCCGTTGCGCCCGATTACGTGGCGGGCACCGACAGTTCGTACAAATCCTCGGGGTCGAGATCGAGTCCGTTTGCCCATTCCACTGTGCCATAGGCAATCGCCGTCTGGGAAAACACGGACCAGTCCTGCAACTGGGCGAACCGTCCCCTCGTCAGGAATGGCGTCACGTCGAAAATCTTGGTTTCCTGTGTGTCGAACTTGAGCCAGAGGCTGTGTTCTGGCATGGGTTTCACTTCCACCACGTGATGAATCATGCCTCGAATCTACTGGAGCGGAGCGATTTTTTCCAGCGCTTCACCACGCCGGGCAAGATTTGGGCAGATGGGGCGCCGGCCCCTCGCTGCATCCGCCTCGGCTAGTGACCCGCTGATCACTAGCCCCCGGGGTCTTCCGCTAACCCCCTCCGGGTTCGCGGTGGAGGACCGACCCGACAGAAGTCAACTACAGCTTCGCCACCTCAGACAACGGAAGCCCAGTAATCGCGGCGACCTTTGCAACGCCCATACCATCAGCAAGAAGTGCAACAGCGACTTCGACTTTTCCTTCCGTCTTTCCTTTGCTGACGCCGATGGCTTCACCCTCGCGAAGCGCCTCACCTCTTACACTTGCATAGTCATGGTGCTCCATGGACTGTCGGATCTCGTTGTAGACTTCGGGAGTAAGTTGCATATACGCCTCCATCCGCTTTTTGGCGGCATCCAGCATGGCCACGAGTTCAAGAGAGCCGCTAGGCGGCTCAATCTCGGGCTGTTCCAAGAATCTGCCCCAAAGTGCCGCATTTTTCAACAGCGAGCGGCTTGAGGTCGAGCGGAGCAGCTTGGGAAGTTCAACGAAGATAAACCCGAAATGCCCCGTATGTGGCAAGCGGATGAAATGCAACCAAGGGCTTTTCCTCGAGATCTCATATTCGAGGAAGTTCAAGGAAATGACGGGCCTCAGCGTGGTGTAATCCTCGCCTTTCGGTAACTGCCGCACAAACAAACGAGCCCAGTAGAAAAGCGCTCGTTCGAAGTACGCCGGCTTTCGTGTCGTCTGAACCTCGACGTTGATCATGCGCCCGGTCTCGTCTTCCGCCAGAATATCGAGGATGGCTAACTTCTCGCCGCTATGTTCGGGTGGCAAATCGCGGGGCTGAAGTTGCATTTTGTGGACCAGCGGAAGGCCGACAGCCTCAAAGTGGGCATTTACCAGGCTTTCCAGTAATGGAAGACCTTCTGGCTCGCCGAAGACGTGCAGAAAGACGGAATCGTGGGTGAGCGGAGAATATGGCATGTTGTGTACCTCGTGGTACAAGACCGGGGAAAGCGGCGTTTTGCTTTCATTTGGGGTCAGAAAACTGCGGGAATCTTGCGGAATTGTTTAGGCGGGGTCAGCGTAGCGGGTGCTCGTCGCACCGGGGCGTTACGGGGTGGAACCCCGTACGGGGGTTGGGGTGGTACCGCGTACCACCCCAAGGGGGTCGTCCCCCTTTTCCCCTTCCTTAGCCCCCTACAACCCGTTGTCGAAGTTGCGGCTTTCGATGTCGCGGAAGTACCGCACGGTGCCGACTTTGAGCTCGTCGGTGGCGTCTTCGTCGCACACGATGAGGGCAATGCTGACCCGTGGTCAGCATGGTGCAGCTGCAGGCAGCTGACGGTCCACATGTGGTTCACACCCTGTTCGATGGCGTGGTGTAGGGCGCGGGCTTTGTTGTGGCCGGTGACCAGGATGATCACTTCTTTGGCGTCCATGATGGTGCCGACGCCGACGGTAGGCGCGGTGGCGCAAGTAGGGGCGCCTGCCCCTCGCTCCAGACTCCTCGGCAGGCGATCGGCGGATCGCCTGCCTGCGGGGTCTTCCGCTACCCCCTCTGGGTTTTCCGTGGAGGTCTGTCCCCCGTTGAGGTCAGTTGCAAACAGCTGACGGTCCACATGTGGTTGACGCCTTGTTCGATGGCATGGTGCAGGGCGCGGGCTTTGTTGTGGCCGGTGACGAGGATGAGGACCTCTTTGCTGTCCCGGCTTACCTGGAAACCCGATTCCGCAGGGTAGTTTCACACGGCCCTAACGCATCGGGTACCTTTCCAGCAGGAGACGGGCGAAAGGTCGGCTCTGTTCAAAAGTGGTGCCAAATCGAACGATCATTCAGTAAGTGCCACCGAGGTTTTTCCACGGCGGGTTTCACTGATTGTTGGTCAGAATGTACTGTTCGGCAGCAGCCACAATTTCCATTTGAGCTTGCGCCGGGGTCTTTACTCCGTCCCACACGTCCTGGTAGAACAGGTTCAGGCCAATGTTGGTGTATACGTCGATCCCGGACTTGCCGGGATTGTTCGGAAAAGTCAGCATTACAGGTTCTGGATTACCCTGAAGAAAGGCTTTACCCAATTGCTGCGTCACAGGGGCCGCGGAATAGTCCGGGGCGATTGTTGCACCAGACCGGAGAGACGGAACATAGGTGGAGTTGTCGACCATTGCCTGCATTCCGCTCGTGGTGTACAAAAGCCGCAGCAGCTCGGCAGCGGCTGAAGGGTACGGCGAACTCTTGTTGACGACGAACACTTTGACCTTGACGAAGGGCCTTAATCGGTTACCCTGCCAGGTGGGCATGGGCGAGATCTGCAGATCGTACTTGCCTTTGGTCGTCGCTCCTATGATGTCCATCCAGGTTCCCACCAATCCAAACGGTGCGGATTGAGCGTTCAGCACCGGGTCCCACCGCCAGCCTGCGGTAAGCCCCGGCGTAGTTGTTCCGTCTGCCTCGACCGAAATCTTGGCGTCGTGGGCCGCTTTGATGAACTCGAGCCCGTGAAGAAACGCCGGGTCGTCGAAACCAGGTTGTGTGGCTTGCCCTGTTGCGAAGATGCTCCAGCCCGCCGCCGTAACCGAGGAGTAGCCGGACCAAGGTTCACCGACTGACATAGGAAAGACGATGTTGATGGGACTTCCCTTGTAGGTGGGTCGATTGGGGCTCCATGTGTTCGACAGGGCGAAAATCTCTTCCCAGGTGTTGAAGGCGACCGGCAAGTCGTCGGCATCCGCCTCGGTGCTGTACCCGAGGGCTTGCAGCATTGTCTTGTTCCACGCAAAGGCCATACCGTCATAGGCGAACGGGAGCGCCGATACAGCGCTGAGTTTGGCGTTCGACGACAGGTAGAAGCGACTGTCGAGGTTGAGTTCGGCTATTTGGACTGTGTGGCTCTCGATCGGACCGATTTGCGTGGGATAGCCCGAAATCTGCCGAGGAAGCGCCATCAATACGTCCGAGGTGCTGGTTCCGCCCGACTTTATGATGGCCCCCAGAGGCTGGACAGTGACCTAAGCAATTTGGTCTGATGTCC
>JBAXAI010000074.1:0-3205 GCA_037142615.1 Spirochaetales bacterium
ACCGGCCTCATCAAGGCCAACTTCCCCAGCCGCATCGCCTTCCAGGTGGCCAGCAAGACCGACAGCCGCATCATCATCGACCAAATGGGCGCCGAAAAGCTCCTCGGCCGCGGCGACATGCTGTTCACCAGCAGCTGGAACCCCTTCCCGAGCCGCGTGCAGGGTGCCTTCCTCAGCGAAGACGACGTCGAGCGCGTGGTGGCCCACGTGAAGACCCTGGGCGAACCCGAGTACATCAGCGACGAGATCTTCTTCGACGAGGATGCCGAAGAAGAAGCCATGAGCGGCCTGGGCGACGCCGAGGAAATGGACCCCCTGTTCGACAAGGCCGTCGAAATTGTTCGAACGTTCAAGAAGGCCAGCGCCAGCTTCCTGCAGCGGCGGTTGG
The DNA here is from genome assembly GCA_037142615.1 of Spirochaetales bacterium. Taxonomy (GTDB): domain Bacteria; phylum Spirochaetota; class Spirochaetia; order JABEVK01; family JABEVK01; genus JAIFLN01. Next base: position 389 of record JBAXAI010000074.1, read on the forward strand.
GGGTAGGGTACAACCGGGCGGCGCGGATGGTGGAGCTGATGGAAGAGATGGGGATTGTCGGTCCGCAACAGGGGAGCAAGCCTAGGGAAATCGTACATAGCTAATGGTTGGGGGCGGCCGTGAGGTCCAGGCGTAAACCGCGAAGCGGTGTCGCCGGGTCCACAACAGGGATCAAAACCTCGTGAAATCGTGCATAGCTGACACCGGGCGTCCCGCCTGCGGCGGCGGGCTTGCTACGGGGTTCCGCTTTTTTGCTTTGCAAAAAGAGCTGGCCTTCGGCCACCCTCCGCATCCCTGACGCGAGAATGTTGCCCCGGGTTCTTCCGCGTGGTATTCTCTTCTAGTGGAGGATCAACATGCCCACGTTTGAACGTATCACAATGGATCCACTCGTCATGGGCGGGCGGGCCTGCATTCGCGGAATGCGAGTCACTGTCGGCATGATCGTCGGCCAAATCGGTGCGGGTCATTCGATCGAAGCCGTCCTCGATGACTACCCCTATTTGGAACGGGACGATATTTTGCAGGCACTGCGTTACGCTTCCTGGCGCGCCGAGGAGCGCGAAGTGGATCTCGTTCACGCATGAAGATTCTGATCGATATGAACCTCTCGCCGAAGTGGGTTGGAGTCTTGGTCTCAGGCGGCCTCGAGGCGACCCATTGGTCGCGCGTGGGCCCCATCGACTCCGAAGATTCCGAAATCATGAGCTACGCGCACACCAATGACTTTGCGGTGCTCACACATGACTTGGACTTTGGGACGATTCTTGCAGCCACAGGCGGTGCCAAGCCCAGTGTGATCCAGCTTCGGACTGCCGATGTCAGTCCAGAGGCGGCAGGCCGCGAAGTTCTTGCCTCCATTCTTCAGATGGCCCCCGAGTTGGAACGTGGGGCACTTCTGACCATTGGCCCCGCCAAGTCCCGGATGCGACTCCTTCCGCTGGGGTGAGAGTCGACTCCACTCTGCGCAGCCCCGGCACGGAGAAACCCTTCGAGGTCTGTCGTCACAAACTCGAGAGCCTCGCAACCTGGATCACCTAACCGCGATGCCCGGGTCTGTCCCATTCCGTCTGTCGGGTCAGTTTGATCTTGCCCTTGATCACGCACTTTTCGCCCAACCTCTGCTCGGCGTCCATTTCATCCTTGGCTTGGATGCTGGTAGCCTGGCTCGATTCGGTTTCGTCAGTGCCAAGGCGGATTCCTGTAAACTCTGCCCAAAAGGTCATTTTTTCCCCCAGTTTTCACGTCCAGCAACTGACAGGTGTTGCGTTGTTTCATATTGAAGTTTATCGTATACGTCAAAGTGACGGCAAGGTTGGTGGTCAGTTGTTGAAAGTAGTTCTCTCGATTCTCGCAATGCTTGCAATCGTGGCCTGTTCAAACCCGATGGGTGTCGGTACAACCGTCCAGGCTAATCCGACCTTAGTCACGGCCACCAGCGGGGACGGACAGGTTTCGGTGAGTTGGACGGCTATTTCGGGGCAACCAGCTACAACGTGTACTGGTCAACAACGACAGGGGTAATCAAGGCAAATGGAACCAAGATCACTGGAGCCACCAGCCCCAATGTGATTACGGGGCTTACCAACGGGACACCCTACTACCTCATCGTCACGTCGGTCGGTACTCTTGGTGAGTCTTCCGGTTCAACCGAGATTATCGGGATGCCGCTTGTTCCGCTCAAGATTACATCGGTTGGTTATTGGATCGTGAATCAACCTCAGGATTGGTATGCAAGCACGACCACACCGAAAACATCGCTTTCGTATGGTTTTAACCTCCAATTTACGGGCACGGTGGTTGCGGGCGACGTCAACCGTGGCGAGTTCGTTTTCGCTAACTCATCGATTTTTGATACCACCAGGGGACAGACCTCTGAGTCGACACCGTTGAAATCTGCCAACGAATTGCTTACCATGGACTCATGGTCACCACACCGAGAGAACAGGCAACCCGGATTGCAGGTGCCGTCAGGGAATCGCTCCACCCGTCACAGATCTTGCTGTTCGGTTCTGCCGCCCGAGGGACGGCGACAGCAGACAGCGACCTCGACTTCTGCCTCGTGTTCGACACACTTCCGCTTCGCAAGATCGAGATTCTTCGCCAGGCCCGGCGCGCGGCGTTGCCCGTGTTTCGTGGGGCCATTGATTTTGTCACCTATTCAACCGCTGAATGGCATGCCTACTTGAATGCCCAGTCGAGCTTTGAAACCAAACTCAACCGGGAAGCTGTGGCCCTGTGATCGTCGACCCCGTTGCCGAATGGCTCGCCTTGGCGCATCAAGATCTGTCGAGCGCCCAATTTCTTCTCGGCATGAGGCCAAGTCCCGTCGAGGTGATCTGTTTTCATTGCCAGCAAGCCGCCGAGAAGCTCCTGAAAGCAGTTCTCGCCAAAGCAACCGCTTCGATCCCCAAGACCCACGACCTGTTAGTCTTGCTCGATCTTGTTTGTGAGGTTGACCCGAAGTTCAAGATTCTTGAGGCCCCATTGACCGACCTCAACGACTTTTCTGTGGTTGTTCGCTACCCGGCACACGTGATGCTTGAAGAGATGGACGCTACAAAAGCACTTGCAGACGCCGAGAGTGTCAAAACAGTAGTGCTTGCACTCGTGAAGGCGTAACCCTTTGGATTCCTCGGGTTCTGAATCCACCGGGGGACAGACCTCCTCAATGACCGCTCTTGGGCGTTGCGGGGCGATCCGCATGGACCGCGCCCCGCAGGGTGGGTAGCGGCGGTGTCATCCGAATGGATGACACCAGAGCGTAGGGCGGGGCTCCGCCCTTTTGTCCCAGAAGTCGCCGGTGCAGTTTCGACC
>JBAXAI010000075.1:0-2634 GCA_037142615.1 Spirochaetales bacterium
ATGACCTGAAACCAACGGAGACTTGGGTTTGCGCTCCCGTTTCGGAAGCCTACCCCCTCAAGCCAGGTGTCTGGGTTCTGCCAATCCAAGAAATGCAAGCCCGACTGTCTCAGGCCAGTAGAGCGCATCGTCAGTAAAGCTGTATCGATGACAGAGAGGGGGGTACTTCGTTCGCAGGCGGCAGAGTGCCTAGTTTGCGATTGCCTTCAGTCGTTCGAGCGCAATACCAACGACCCTGTCGTCGAATAGTCGGTATTTCCGCTCGGCAGCATCTTCACCCACGGGCCAGGCTTTCATCCCCCGGCGTAGCGCGCCGATCTCGGGCTTGACCCCATGAAGAAGTAGCCAATCTACAGTCGCCAGCAATTCCATCCCGAAGGGAGACTCAAAGCCGTCGATCATGGCAGTGGCTTGGTCTAGTGCATGCAAGTATTCTGAGCCTTCTGCTCGCAGGAAGACGGCCAGTTCTTCTTTCTTCCTGTCCTCAAACCAGATTGAGTCACTTGGTTGGGCGTCGCTCAGACGTTTTTCACAGTGAAGGTAGCTTCCGTCCAACTTGTCCAATAAATGACGAAGTTGATCGGAATACGGTCCAAAGCGATTAGGCAAGAACTCGAGTTTCAGCTGATCTGGCAGACCGACTTTCTTGATGGAACGGTCCAAGAACCAAGCCAATTTCTGAATCTCAAGGACGCTGCAATCTGTACCGGCCACCCAGTACCGCCGTACCAACTCACTGATCAACGCCCTAGCCGTGGTCAATTTCTGTATTCCTTCACGCTTGCGGATGTTTTGGTACGCCACCGTGGGTTCGTAGACCAGAACTTCCGCGTCAACGTCAGCAAGGGTGTCTTCAACTAAAAGGCGAACCACGTCCCAATCAAGACCGCCATTGCCGGAGCCCAACGGGGGAAGTGCAATTGACTTCACCTTGGTCTCGCTCATCCAGTGACGGAGGTCGGCAAGTCCTGCGTGGATCCACTCGATTTTGGACGGGTTGCGCCAATCCTGCTTGGTTGGAAAATTGACGATCCACTTGGGCTGAAGCTCGTTGGTTCGAGTGACAAACATGTGACCGACACGGACCTGCCCCGCTTTGCAAGCTTTGGTATAGAGGTCAAAGTTCTCCTTGAAATGATCCTTAAACATGAGCGCGATTCCCTTGCCCATCACCCCGACGGTATTCACCGTGTTGACCAGCGCGTCGACGTCGGCCTCCAAGAGATTCCCTTTGGTGAATGTGATCATGAGAAGTACCACCCGGTTCGAACTGAGACAGGCATCGTGAGCTCGGCAGCCCTCACGTTGTCCTCCAACTCATTCTTGACCGCATTGCTGAAACACGCAAGACCCAACAGCAGGCTGGCGGGGCACCGCCGGTGGACAAGGGCTTCGGCTTGGTAACGTTCGAACTGCTCGGGATGCTCCGGGTCACGCCTGAAGTCGCCGCTACGAAAGACTTCCCAGGATAGTTGCCCCAACTGCTCGATCTGGTTGTAGTGGTTTGCGAACGAGGACACTGCATGGGCGTCTGTGAACACGGCGGCTTGATTGCCAAGAATCGTCCGCAGACTTGCCACGAGGAAGACCAGATCGGAGTTCGAGCGGCGAACAACACCCCCTTGTCCTTTGTGAAGGTTACCCAACATTGGTGTCCTAGGCGTAAAGTAGAAGGGAACGTAGTCGTTGAGTACACCAAAAGGCGCTATCGGCACCTGCCGACGGGAACGCTTGTCGATGAGTTCTGAGTTGCCGATCGACACCCAATCGGCAGACTTGGTTGTGCTGTTTGCACAATGAAGGCCGTTTGCAAGTATCCATGGGATGTTCTTCCGATGAGCGACACGGAAGACCAAGGCTCGCTCAGGGCTCAAGAGGCTGGAAAGTGGCGGCTCACGCTCCATTGGTCTTCCTCCTTGCTACCTCGCCCCATAGTTCACCTCCATCCACTCCCGGTACACCCCGCTGCGGACTCGGGCGATCCAGGTGGGGTTGTCGAGGTACCACTGCACGGTTTTTTCGAGGCCTTGCTCGAAGGTGCCGGACTGGCGCCAGCCGAGTTCGGTTTTGAGCTTGTCGCAGTTGATGGCGTAGCGGCGGTCGTGGCCGGGGCGGTCGTTCCCGTGCTGAACGTCGTTCAGCAAGTGATGAGCTTGCGAAAGTCGGCGGGGTTGCGGCCCGACAGGCGGGCGACGGTTTCGATGAGCACGTCGAGGAGCTTGATGTTCTCCCACTCGTTTTCGCCGCCGATGTTGTAACACTCGCCGACCCGCCCTTTGTTCATGATGGCCCAGACAGCGCAGTTGTGGTCTTCGACGTACAGCCAGTCGCGGATGTTCTTGCCGTCGCCGTACACGGGGAGCGGCTTGCCACCCGTCATGTTCAGAATCATCAGGGGGATGAACTTTTCAGGGAACTGATAGGGGCTGTAAGTGTGGTGCCAGGCCATCACCAGGTGGTCGCTGCTGGCCTTGCTGGCGCTGTAGGGGCTGCGGGGGTTGTAGGGGGAGGTTTCGGCCTTTTGCACCAGTTCTTCTGTTTGGCAAACCCGGCCCGAAGCGAGTTCGGACCGGGCCGGGCTATACGGGGCTTCGGGCACGGTTCCGGCTGCTACGCGGTACGCAGCCGGTGCCC
>JBAXAI010000076.1:0-1929 GCA_037142615.1 Spirochaetales bacterium
GACCAGCACCGAAGGCGTGCGCAATCTGCTCTTGCGGCACGTTCAAGTTGCCCAGGATCAGCACCAAACCGATCAGGAAGGCCACGAGCCCCGACAGGTAGCAGGCGAACTCGCTGAACTTCCACAGGTCGAGCGACACTTTGACTTCGGCCGCCGGCCCCGCTCGGAAGGCGTGACTCCAGGCGCGCGTCCAGTCGCTGAACTTCCACACGGCCAGCACCCCAAAGAACGGCATGAAGAGAGTGATCAGCAGCGCCGAGAGTCCGAGAAGCGACAGCGGTGCTCCTCCCTCGAGAATGAAGGCACCCAAGAGAGCTGCCAAAGACAAGACCAAACCCACAACAAAACGAATCATGATGATTCCTCCTGATCTCAACTTCGCCCGGAACCCGCGGTCGCGCCATCGGCCTTTTGGTGGAGCCCGGCGTCACCCTGCATCAAACGCGCGGTTTCGGCCTCCACCAATCGGAGGAGTTCGACCTTGTTCCCGGTTCCGGTCTTCTGGTAGACGCTCAAAATGTGGGTCTTGAGGGTCGACGGGCTGATCCCCAGAGTCGCGGCCGCGTCAGAATAGGTGAGGCCGTCGAGCAGGCTGCGGGCCGCTTCGGCCTCTCGGGGGGTAAGCCCGAAGCGCTGCGCCACGGTAGCCGAGAGTTCCAGCGGTGCACTCGCGCCCGGGGCCGCCGAGGCCACAGGGTTCCCAGACGGTCCGGCAACCGAACGGCCCAAATTGCTGACCACGCTGCGAAGAATGCGGCTGATCAGCAATCCTAGGAAGGCCCAAACGAGCGCGAAAAAAAGCAGGGTGAAGGTGCCCGCCAACTGCCCTCGCTGGGCGCTCCAGTTGGTGAGCGGGCCAATGAGGCCCAGCAGCGCACCGAGCGCCCCGGCGATGGGGAAGCTCCTCGACACCAGGTCCCACACGGCCAACGACGTCGAGCGGCTTGGCCCGAGCGGTTCGTGCGACCATGCGTCGGCCAGAGCTTGAGCTCCGGCACGCGGTCCAAACACCGCGACCACCGCGCCGGCCGAGACGAACAGAACGGAGCCCAGTGAAACCAAGCCCCAGGCGAGGTAGTTGGCGTCCAGCCCCGGCCAAAGCGGCAGCACGACCAGGGCGGTGATCAGTTGCAGAAAGAAGAGGAGTCGAGCCACGCCCTATCGTAGCACGGTCAGCGGTGCAATTCCTCTACCCTTACCCGCAGGATGCGGCTAACCAGGCCGAACAGCAGACCATACACCGGGCCTATCACCGAGGCTGCCAACGCGAGGTTCCAGCGGGCTTCGACCACTGACAGGTAGTTCAAGATGATGATGGCTCCGGCCAGCCAGGCCAGTAGACCGGTCAGATAGCAGGCGAACTCGCTGAAGCGCCAAAGGGCCACCGACACTGCGACTTCGGCCGCCACCTCGGACTTGGTAAACGCGTGCCTCCAAGCCCGCAGCCAGTCCTTCCACTTCCAAATGGCCAACACTCCGAACAGTGGCATCAGCGCCGAGATCAGAAACGCCGAAAAACCCAGCAACTGCAAGGGATTGCCGCCTTCGATGACGTACGCTCCCACCAGAACGGCAACAGCCAGCACCACACCCACGACAAAACGAACCATGGTGAGTCCTCCTGGGGTCAGTTTCGCACCGAACCGGGAGTTCCGCCATCAACCGTTTGGTGGAGTCGGACCCAAGTCGAGCTTGAAGCCCCACGGGGTCAGACCTCGGCGGGGCTGGGCACTCCGGTTGATCGTCAGGGTGAGGCTTCTCTGCGTCGGGGTCTGTCCCCCTATCCGCAGACCCAGAACATCGGGCTCGGCGTCGTCGAGTACCCATTCGCGATGCCCGCGGTTGATCAGCTCGACTTCGGTCACCCGGAGCCGGGCCAACTTCTGCAAAAAGGCAAACTGTTCTAGGTCCTGATGCTCGGGCTCCCAG